>JAJFJN010000005.1 GCA_021773975.1 Gammaproteobacteria bacterium
TATGGCGATAGGGCATGATCGTTTTAAGGAACAAATTACAACACTTACAGGCAGGAGGTTAATGCCTAAGAAAGTTGGACGGCCTATTGGTTGGCGTAAGGCCAAGGATGAGAATTAACTTTACTCTGACCCTAGTTATTCTGACCCTAGTTATTACTAGTTATTTGTAAACTAGACATCTCATAATATTATTCTATAGTCAGTTGCAGATGCAGTTTTCATTTAGCCCAGTAAAAACAAGGGAATCGAGACAATGCACAACATGGATGCTTCAGTTCCAGTTGCACTAAAATCCACTTTTAAGGAAGAGATTAACAGCTCTTCTGAATCTCATTTCCTGCACCGTTTGCATTGTGTGCTGTTAGTAACTGAAGGTTGTTGTTGCCAACAAGTAGCAGAGTGGTTTGGTGTACACCAACGAACTGTAGAGCGTTGGGTTCACTATTTTAAGGAATACGGCATTGAGGGACTTAAGGATGAACAGAAAACAGGACGACCAACCAAGGTTCGCGATGATCAACTTAAACAGCTACGGTGCGATATTTCATTTAAACCTTCCGAGCTGAGATATAACAAAGATAAATGGAGTGGGAAATTGATGAAAATACACCTTAAGCAGCGCTATGACATTGAGATGAGTGTAAGGCAGTGCCAGCGACTTTTGCAGCAATTACGGAACAACACAGCTACTCAGGTTGCACTGACTCAATAGAGGACGCGGCATACTTTTGTCGCAACAAAAATATAACCCATCCTTATTTAAATCAAGTTAATAGCCTAAGTGTAAAAATTACTGACACTTAAAAAGAATGATATTCCTTTGTTACCCTCTAGCAAGCTACTGGCATAATAACCATTTACACCTAAACACCCTATAAAAACAACGGACTCAAGTTAATGATATGGATGTAAATCGCTTGGAAGGAGTGTAAAAAAAACTGACAACACAGTAAGGCACCTTAATACTCAGGTGGATTAAGAGGCTGCATTACGTACGCGTATTCAATTGGTTTTTAGATTCAAGTCAGCTAATAGAGCGCAGTAATTTCATATTCCATCAGGTTTTCTCCCACACGCAGTTCAAACAGATCCCCTAGCTGATGCCCCAGTAATGCAGCCCCCAGCGGAGACTTTGGCGTTACGACAGTGCCTTCCCTATTATCATATGAAAACTTAAGCCCACCCGCCTCAGCACCCATCCATACCCAACGATCCAACTCATCCTGTTCTTTCAATTGCACTAGGGAAGAAAGCGCTACTTCACTACATGGATGCTCCAAGGTCTGTGGAGAAATAGCTTCATAGGCTCGTAGAGATGCTTCAATTTCTCCTGCACGTTTAGCCTGTCCATGAGCCAGATATGCAGCTTCCAGCCCTAGCGTATCGTATTTATTTTCAGCAACACTCTCTCCGTGCGTTGCACTTTCATGTGCAATCTTTACCGCTGCTTGTAACGTAGATAAATCATGTCGTAATACAGTGAGGATCTGCTCAAGAATAAGGACTTTGTTCATTTACTGCGTAGGCCAGTCACTAAATGGATAGGGATGCTCTTCACTGTTAAAAGTAAGAAACAGTATGATCTGATAAATATAACTACTTAAGCTCTGACCAAGCGCCAACAGTTGAGCATTCGGTGCACCAGTAAACAGCACAATCAAAAACTGCAACATCACCACAGTAAAAACAACAAATTTTGCCACGCCCAATAAAAAGGCAAACAGCAGCATATAAAGCCCACGCTGCCAAATGGTTCCCGGCTGTTTAATAATATCGTTACTTTCCATTTTAATACCTTTATCAATCAATTCTGTTTATCAGAGGGTCTGTTTACTTTTATCTGGTTGTTAGTGTCTCGACTTTTACGAATCAAGGCATCACCTATCATGCTCAAATCTGATTTCGCTAATCTGTCATAAAGAACAACATTTACCGTGGCCGCCAAATTCATACAGCCTATCGTTGGCACATAGACAACCGCATCGGCCTTATCTATCACGTCCTGACTAATGGTTCCATCTTCAGGGCCAAAAATATAGAAGGCATTATCCGGATGTTTATATTCAGGCAGTGGCGATGCACCCTCTACCAATTCAACACAGACAATCTTTGCATTTTTTGGAATATCTTCCAGAAGTGTTTCCACCCTGATTAAAGAGATATTTTCAGCAGCACCTTTTGTATCAGTATTGAATTTTGCTGCCTGGTCATAACGCCTACCCGTATAAAAAATATCATCAACTTGATAGCAGCCCGCAGCGCGTAACACTGCGCCAACATTTGACGGGCTTTTTGGGTTTGTTAAACCAATAGTGACTTTCGATTTTTTCATTCAGAAAAGAGTTTAATTAGCGCTTGATCAGAGAGAAGGTGTGGCACTTGATATGCAGTCAACAGCTACTCAATTAGGTGTTAACTGCACCAGTTTGCCATTACGCTCATCAGTGAGTAAATAGAGATAGCCATCTGACCCAGCATGTACATCACGAATGCGCCCCAGCTCTTCTTTTAACAGCCGTTCTTCATTAACAACCCGAGTACCATTAAGCTCGAGGCGCACCAGCAGTTCAAACTTTAGTGAGCCGATGAAGAGGTTATTGCGCCACTGTGGAAACTTGTCGCCCGTATAGAATGCCATGCCAGAAGGTGCGATGGAGGGATCCCAATAATAGCGTGGTTGCTCCATGCCTTTTTTGGCTGTGCCCTCACCAATCTTGGTACCGATAACATAATTGACACCGTAGGTAATCACAGGCCAACCATAGTTGCGCCCAGCCGTGATGATATTAATCTCATCCCCACCCTGTGGGCCATGCTCATGCGCCCACAGATCACCAGATTTTGGATGCAGGGCTAACCCCTGAGGATTACGATGACCATAGCTAAAGATTTCCGGCCTTGCATTCGGATGGTTTACAAAAGGGTTTTCAGAGGGCACACGGCCATCATCATGTAGCCGAATCACAGAGCCACCGTGATCATCCAAGCGCTGCGCTCGTGATCGATCACCACGTTCACCAACAGTGATATAGAGATAATGATCGTTATCAATAACCAACCGTGAGCCAAAGTGGCGTCCACCATTGCTTTTAGGTTGCATGCGAAACAACACCTGCACCTCTTTTAACGCCATGCCTTCAAGTTTGGCACGCGCAACATCAGTGCCGATGCCACCCGGCCCCGCAGCACTGTATGAGAAATAGAGCCAGCCGTTTTCACGGTAGTTCGGATGCAAAATGATATCCAGCAGGCCACCCTGCCCCACAGCGGCGATACTGGGGAGCCCCGTTATGGGATTGGAATTGAGTCGATTATTCTCTATCAGGCGCAAACGCCCTGGACGCTCTGTCACCAGTATCCGGCCATCGGGTAAAAAAGCCATGCCCCAAGGGTGTTCCAACCCTGAGGCAATAGTACGAACATTAAATGGCTTGTCAGCCCATGCCTGATTGCAGGCAAACAACATGACAAAGATTGCGCCTAACACATGTCGTTTTATATGCATTGAAAGAAGATTCATGATTAATTGTTACAGCACTTGGTTTAGCATTTTAATGTAGTTCAGAAGCTCGGCAAGCTCAGGGGGCAGGTCTGTTTACCCATCATTAATGAAATCATAGCCTCGAATCTACTTATAAGGCATTAATAAACTGATTTATTCATAATATATGTACAGGTCGTAGCACGCATAACCTTGTCACTCAAAATCCGGGTTTTTCCACTTCACAGATGGTGCCAACTTCTCTTTAGGTGGTTTGAGGCGGGAGATATAATCAATAACGGCTTCAGCATCTCGCTGTGTAAAATCGGAGATAGCACTCACCATACCTGGCTGAACATTGGTACGCTCTTTACGATAGATCCATTTAAATTGCCGCAATAGATATTCGTAATGCTGCCCTTGAATGCGCGGATAAAAATGATCATTATTCCCTTCACCATTTTCACCGTGACAAGCAATGCAATATTCAGTAAAAAGTTTCTTACCCTGTGCCAGATCTGTACCTGCCCCTACTCCAGGATTTGGCGTCATAAGTATGGATGAAATATAGCCCGCAACATCAGCCAACACTTGAGGATCACCAATCTCCTTTAACATCGCAAAGTGATCCATTCCAACAGTCTCGCGCTTGTGATCACGTACATCTACCAGTTGCTTAATGATAACTTTGGCATGTTGCCCAGCAAGTTGTGGAAAGGTGCCACTACGTTGCCCCCAGCCCTCTTCATAATGGCACTTGGCACAAAGACGGAAAATTACCAAACCATTGTACATATTGGGCTTGAGATGAGTTGCTACTGCCACATCCTCATTTGAATCACTCCAGGCCTGACCAATCAGGCCAAGCATGCAGCTAACAATCAATATGGATATTTTTAATACGGGTGTTTTTTTTATCGAGGGCATTATTATCAACAGGTTATTATTTAACATCACATAACAATATAGACTTAAAGCCTATATGGATTCTTTCTTGTTTGCATCAATCTAAAAAGCAGCAAGCGGTTCGAACAAGAGAAGCAGATCAGGCACACAGGCAAACCAATCGGAACTAAAGCACCTTCGCCATCAGAATAGCATCCTCACGCCCTTTTTTTGCCGGATAGTAATTTTGGCGCACACCCATCTCATTAAAGCCCACGGCATCATATAGGGTTGAGGCTGCTCTATTAGAAGCGCGTAACTCAAGAAAGACCGTATCAGCCTGCTGCTGACGGGCAAGCATTAACATCTGATCCATAAGCTTTCGCCCCAAACCTTGACCCTGCATATCAGGGTGGATACAGAGGTTTAAGATATTGGCTTCACCTACCGCAACCGACATAACGGCATAACCTATGATGCGTTTATCCTGTGAGTAAACCCAGCAGCAGTACCCAGATTTTAGACAGTCGCGCATGTTGCCTATTGTCCAGGGAAACTCATAAGCCAGCCGCTCAACCGCCATAATCTCTTCAACATCACTTTCCTGCATAGGACGCATATGAAGCTGGGGATTGTTCAGGACGACGCTCAAGATGGTTTGCTATTTTTGCAGCAAGGAGAGCGCCTGCTGCAGATCCTGCCAGGACTTGGCTTTTTGCTCAGGGCTACGCAGTAGATAGGCGGGGTGATAGGTCACGACCAAAGGGATGTTACCTGTACCAAAGCGATGTACCCGACCACGCAGGCGACCCACCGCATCAGCTGATTTCAGAAGATTCTGGGCTGATACACGACCCACTGCCAAGATAGCCTTGGGGGCAATTAGCTCAATCTGGCGCATCAGAAAGGGTTCACAATGCGCTGCCTCTTCAACATGAGGATCTCGGTTACCCGGTGGGCGACACTTAAGAATGTTAGCGATATAGACTTGGTCACGCTCAAAACCAATGGCCTTGAGCATGGCATTGAGCAACTTCCCTGCCTTGCCCACAAAGGGTTCGCCCTGGCGATCCTCATCCACTCCGGGTGCCTCACCGATAATCAGCAGATCAGCTTGCCGATTGCCGACACCAAACACTGTTTGGGTACGGGTTCGGTACAGCTCACAAGCTTTACAGTTTGCTATATGCTGCTGTAATGCATCCCACCCCAGATCTGCCACCATAGATCGCGGAGTGTATTGTTCCTCATCATCATGACTGGCTTCACTGGAGTACCACTCCTCATCTGGCAATGGTGCTTCTGTCAACCAGGAAGGAGGCGCTTCTTCATGGGTGGCAGACTCAACCCGCTGCTGAGGCTCAGACGTTGGTTGGGGTGGTGCATCAGACTTTACAACTATTGGGACAGGTTTCACCGGCTGTGCGGCAGACGCTGCAACAGCCGGTGTTACTTCTATTTCAGGCAATACAGGCTGACGAACTACCCATTGGGTAATCCCCATCGCATCCAGATAAGCTCTACGTAACTGATCGTCCACTTAGTGCTCGACTATCATTAGCCCGCATTAAATCTCTTCAGAGTCAGCAGCTTTTCTACTGCCACCCTGCATCATTTTATTGCAGCCATTAACATAGGCCTTTGCTGAAGCGATGACAATATCCGTATCCGCTCCCTGACCATTGACGATACGCCCGCCCTTCTCCAGCCGAACAGTCACTTCGCCCTGAGAGTCTGTGCCGCTGGTAATATTGTTCACTGAGTAGAGCCGTAGCTCTGCACCACTTCCAACCATACTTTCAATAGCACGGAAGGTTGCATCTACCGGGCCACTGCCTGAGGCTGTAGCCGTGCACTCTTTGCCATCCACCAACAATACGACGGTGGCCTCGGGTGTCTCACCCGTCTCTGAACAGACACGGAGTGAAGCCAGTTTCACCCGTTCATTCTCAGCTGCCAATCCTGTATCAGTTACCAACGCCTGGATATCTTCATCAAAGATCTCATGCTTTTTATCAGCCAGCTCTTTGAATCGGGTAAAGGTGGCATTCAACTCCACTTCTGATTCAAAGGTGATGCCGAGCTCTTCAAGACGTGAGCGAAAAGCATTACGACCTGAATGTTTACCCAGTACCATACGGTTCTGCGCCCAGCCTACATCTTCGGCCCGCATAATCTCATAGGTTTCACGGCTTTTAAGCACCCCATCCTGATGGATGCCTGATTCATGCGCAAAGGCATTGGCACCCACTATGGATTTATTAGGCTGCACTGGAAACCCGGTGATACCACTCACCAATCGGGAGCAGGTCATAATCTGCGTGGTATCCAGGCGAGTATCACACTGAAAGAGATCCCGACGGGTGCGAACCGCCATCACCACCTCTTCCAGGGCAGCGTTTCCAGCCCGCTCACCCAAGCCATTGATAGTGCACTCTACCTGTCGCGCACCATTCATTACCGCTGCCAGTGAGTTGGCAGACGCCAAACCAAGGTCATTGTGACAATGCACTGAGAATATGGCCTTATCTGAATTGGGGATGCGTTCAATGAGCTCTCCAATCAGCGCTCCAAACTGTTCTGGTACTGCGTACCCCACGGTATCGGGAATATTCAGCGTTGTGGCACCCGCATCAATCACTGCCTCTAAAATACGGCAGAGAAAGTCTGGCTCAGAACGACCCGCATCCTCCGGTGAAAACTCCACATTGTCAGTGTATTGCCGGGCATGCTTCACAGCCGCTACCGCCCGCTCAACCACCTCATCCGGCTGCATACGTAATTTTTCCCGCATGTGGATAGGCGACGTGGCAAGAAATGTGTGGATACGAAATGACTCTGCCTCTTTTAAAGCCTCTGCCGCCCGGTCAATATCCTTCTCCAGCGCACGGGCCAGGCCACAGACTGTACTTTCAGTCACAGCCCGGGCAACCGCCTGCACTGCTTCAAAATCACCCTGGCTGGCGATGGGAAAACCGGCCTCGATGACATCCACCCGCATCTTTTCCAAAGCCTTGGCGATACGAACCTTTTCGTCCTTTGTCATGGAGGCACCAGGACTCTGCTCGCCATCGCGCAAGGTGGTATCAAAAATAATTAATTTATCTGGGCTATTCACTATTCTGCTCCGATCAATTGCCACAATGTGCTACATGTTCGGCAATGGTATTCAATTTTGTGTGGTACGTACTTGCGAGCCCTCGCCAGGGCAGGTGGATTATTTGCCCATCAGGGCAGTAGTCGTAGCAGAGGTAGGAGGTGGGATACAAACAAACAGGCACGCACATTCTCATTGCGGAGAACGTTTGATTGAACCTGTCTGTTTTGAAAAGTATTCATTAATAAAAACTATAACCTACGATCAGCAACTTGCCAACTACTCATCATCACTCTCTGCACCAGCCTCCTGACGCTCTGCCCTGCGTTGCTTCAGTTGAGTCAGAGTCAAAATAGGGCCTGAAGCCGCATAACCCAAAAACATTAAAAACAGTACCAATGATGGCTGCCACAGAATTACGGCAAATCCCAGCATCACTGCTACCAAAACAATAAAGGGGATTTTGTTACGAAAATCAATCTCTTTAAAACTAGAGTAGCGAACATTACTTACCATCAACAAACCCGATGCCAGTGTGATAAAGCTGGCAACCCAGGCGACATCTTGCCCTGCAACACCATGCTCCACACCCACCCAAATAGCACCTGCCAGAATAGCGGCAGAGGCTGGACTGGCTAATCCTTGAAAATATCGTTTATCCGCGATCCCGACTTGTGTATTAAAACGTGCCAAGCGTAGCGCTGTACCAGCGGTATAGACAAAAGCGGCCAACCAGCCAAACTTACCCAAGCCATTCAATGCCCAAAGATACATCACCAAAGCGGGAGCTAAGCCAAAGGCAACCATGTCAGCCAAACTGTCGTACTCTGCACCAAAATCTGATTGGGTATTGGTCATCCGTGCAACGCGACCATCCAGACCATCAGCAATCAGGGCAATAAAGATGGCAATGGCTGCCGCTTCAAAGCGCCCACTCATCGCAGCCAGAATAGCGTAGAAACCACCAAACAGGGTTGCAGTGGTAAACAGATTAGGCAGCAGATAGATGCCACGCCGTCTGTGTTTTATTTTTTCGGTTAACTCTTCAGTCATTATCAATCCTGGGACACAATAATTTGGTCAATTATAACGCCCGCTATGGCAGATAGTCATATATAAAAAAAGCCCCTCTTCCCATATAGAGAAGAGGGGCCTTATTAGCAAGACCAAATCCTGCTTAGTTCTTGGCTTTATCTACAATCTTGTTGGCGGTGATCCAAGGCATTTTTGAACGCAAATCCGCACCGACCTGCTCAATCTGATGAGCCGCATTCTGACGACGACGGGCGGTCATCTCAGGGTAATTGGCCTGACCTTCCAGGATAAAACGCTTGGCGTACTCACCACTCTGGATATTTGCCAGTGCTTCACGCATCGCCCAACGACTCTCTTCGTTAATGACCTTAGGACCGGTCACATACTCACCATACTCGGCATTGTTAGAGATGGAGTAATTCATGTCGGCAATACCGCCTTCATACATCAGATCAACAATCAGCTTCAGCTCATGCAGACACTCAAAATAGGCCATCTCAGGCGCATAACCACCTTCAACCAGGGTCTCAAAACCAGCTTTGACCAGTTCAACACAGCCGCCACAAAGTACAGCCTGCTCACCGAACAGATCAGTCTCGGTCTCATCCTTGAATGTGGTCTCAATGATACCGGTACGACCACCGCCTACGCCTGAAGCATAGGAGAGAGCAACCTGTTTGGCCTTACCAGATACATCCTGATGCACAGCGATAAGATCAGGGATACCGCCGCCGCGAACAAACTCACTACGCACAGTATGGCCTGGTGCCTTAGGGGCAATCATGATGACATCCAGATCGGCACGTGGCTCTACCTGGTTATAAAGAATACTAAAACCATGAGCAAAGGCCAGGGTTGCACCCTGCTTCAGGTTAGGTTCAACCTCTTCTTTGTAGAGCTGAAACTGGAACTCATCTGGGGTCAGAATCATAACCAGGTCGGCGCTGGCAACAGCTTCAGCAACCGATGCAACCTTTAGACCTGAGTTTTCTGCTTTGGCTACAGAGGATGAGTCTGTACGCAGACCGACCGTGACATCAACGCCTGAGTCCTTCAGGTTGTTGGCATGGGCGTGCCCCTGGGAACCGTAGCCGATAATGCTTACCTTCATACCCTGAATCAGGGAGAGGTCAGCGTCTTTGTCATAGTAGATATTCATGCTCATGAAGTTTGCCTTTTGGTTTTGTTTCAATAGTAAAAATTTAAATATGGTAACTGCTCAGGTTGCTTCTGTACGGTTACAAAAAATCAGAGTGACAGCCCTTTGGCACCACGGGCAATGCCTGAAGGACCAGTACGAACAGTCTCAACAATCAGGTCTTCGTGTACGGCTTCAATGAAGGCGTCCAATTTATCGCTGTTGCCTGTCATCTCAATGATGTAGCTGGAATCAGTGACATCGATGATGTTAGCGCGAAAGATCTCTACCAGACTTTTAATCTCTTCACGATGATGCCCTTTAGCCTGCACCTTAATCAGCATCATCTCACGCTCGATATGTACGCCTTCGGAGAGATCTGCCAGTTTGACCACCTCAATCAGCTTATGCAGCTGCTTGGTGATCTGTTCAATAATCTCTTCACTGCCGCGTGTGACCAAGGTCATACGAGAGAGGGTTGGGTCTTCCGTTGGCGCAACAGTCAGTGACTCAATATTGTAACCACGTGCTGAAAACAGTCCCGCTACGCGAGATAGTGCACCCGCCTCATTTTCCATCAAAATCGAAATAATATGTCTCATTAGGAGAGCTCACAATCAGGGGAGAGTTGCATCTCATGATGCCCTTTCCCAGCCACAATCATAGGGTATACATTTTCACCAGGATCAACGACCACATCCAGAAAAACCAGTCGGTCTTTCATCGCCATCATTTCACGCAGTGCCCCTTCAAGGTCTTCTGGTTTTTCCACCCGCATACCCACATGGCCATAGGCCTCTGCCAATTTAACGAAATCGGGCTGCGCCTCTACCGTAACTTCAGAGTAGCGGCTACCGTAGAAAAACTCCTGCCACTGGCGCACCATGCCCAGATAGCCATTATTGAGCAGCATCACCTTTACTGGCAGATTGAAGTGCTGGCAGGTGGCCAGCTCCTGGATATTCATCTGGATGCTGCCATCACCCGTGATGCAGACCACATCCTTATCAGGGTGCGCAACCTTGGCTCCCATTGCAGCTGGCAGGCCAAAACCCATGGTTCCCAACCCGCCTGAGGTGAGCCAATGCTGTGATTTATCAAATGGATAATACTGTGCTGCCCACATCTGATGCTGCCCTACATCTGAGGCAATAATGGCATCACCATTGGTAATCTTGTGCAGCATCTCGATCGCAGCTTGCGGCTTGATTCGCTTACTCTTCGTGTTGTATTTGAGGCAATTCTTTTTCCGCCACTTCTCAATCAGCGACCACCACTGCCCCATCGCCCCTTCATTAACTTTGGTTTTATGCTCTCTAACTACCTTAAGCATATCAGCCAATACCGACTTGACGGGCCCTACAATTGGAATATCTACCCGTACGTTTTTAGAGATAGAGGCCGGATCAATATCGATATGAATAATCTTGGCATCAGGACAAAAATCCTTGATCTTACCTGTCACCCGATCATCAAAACGTGACCCAATGGCAATCAACACATCGCAATCATGCATCGCCATATTGGCTTCGTAGGTGCCGTGCATGCCCAACATGCCAAGAAACTGCTTATCTGTGCCGGGGTAACCGCCCAATCCCATCAAGGTGTTGGTGATCGGCAGGTTCATCTCCCGCACCAAATCAGTCAGCTCAGTCGCACCATTGCCTGTCACAACACCACCACCGGAGTAGACAACTGGACGCTTGGCAGAAAGAATTAGGTCAACTGCTTTTTTGATCTGCCCCAGATGCCCCTTTTTCACTGGATTATAAGAGCGCATCTTAATGCTCTTTGGGTAGAGATATGGGATCTTGATATTTGGATCGGTAACATCTTTAGGCACGTCAACCACAACCGGGCCAGGGCGGCCAGAGGTTGCAATATAGAACGCCTTTTTTATCGTCTCTGCCAGATCACGCACATCCTTCACCAGGAAGTTGTGCTTCACACAGGGACGGGTGATGCCGAGAGTATCTACTTCTTGAAAGGCATCGCTGCCAATAAAAGGGGTAGGCACCTGACCGGTGAGCACTACCATAGGAATAGAGTCACAATAGGCCGTAGCAATGCCCGTTACACCATTAGTCGCCCCTGGACCAGAGGTTAAAAGTGCCACGCCAGGCTTCCCGGTAGCACGCGCATAACCATCAGCTGCATGCACCGCACCCTGCTCATGCCGTACCAAAATATGACGCAGCTCATCCTGCTTAAAAATCTCGTCATAGATATGTAGGACGGCTCCCCCTGGGTAACCGAACAGATGTTCGACACCCTCATCCTTCAAACACTGGACAAGAATCTCGGCGCCACTCAATTCCACTTTAATACACTCCCGACGGCCTCTAAATCACCGCAATGACAATAAAAATACAGAAAATAGTCGAACTCAGCACCCTACTAAATTAATCCCATCCTGGTCAAGGTGAATAACTATTAAATCATGGTTAACAGCATTATTTATATGGAATTTATGCTCAATATATTGCAATCACAGAGAAAAACTTGCTATCTCACTTTGTTGGCACATAATTAAAATGGTCAGCTTTACGGAAACAAAATGCACATGTTTAGAACAGGGTTTTTAATACTAGCCTCAATCACTTTATTTATCAGCACACCAGTGGCAGCAAAAAGCTACCGATGGGTAGATGAAAATGGTGTAACCGTGTACTCGCAGCAGCCACCCCCATCAGGACAAGTCACCGAAATAAAGCCTCCACCACCACCTGCTGTCTCACCTGAAGATGCGCAGCGCAAACTAGACGCACAAAAACAAAAACTCACGGATCTAAGGGAAGACCGTGAGCTTAAGAAAAAAGAGACTGGGGAGAAAAAGGCTGAAGCCAAAAAACAAAAAAGCAACTGTGAAGCCGCACAAAAAAATCTAGCTGGCCTAATAAGCCGCCCACACGCCCGTCAAAAAGAATCAGATGGTGAGTATCGTTATATTACTGAAGAAGCCAGACAGAAAAAAATTACCGACGCAAAAAAGCACATTCAGGAAAACTGCAAGTAGAGAAACTCAAGCTTTAAAACAGGATGTAATAAGCGATTTGTGGCACATAAAATACTCATTATTGACGACGATACAGCCATACTCAACCGCCTAAATATCTACCTGGAATCCCACGGATATGATGTTGTGGAGTATGAATCAGGTGAAGCAGCCATAGCGTTTCTCGAGCACAAACAGGCAATAGATGCACAAAATGCTCCATATTTAATCGATAGAAAAACATTAACCACTAAATCATTAACTGCGAAAACGGAACCAGAGGTAAATAACCAACTACAAACAACACAAGCCCCGTGGAAAATTTTAATAGCTGATGATGGTAAAGAAGTTCATGCAGTCTCATACTGTATATTACAAGGCATCATATTTGATGGTCGCTCTCTGGAGTTTCATTCTGCTTTCTCAACCCATGAAGTCAAAGAATGGATCAATAAACATATGGCAGTTTAAGCGTAGAAAACAACCCTGATGGAGGCGCCACCTTCATTCTTACCCTTTCCATGCGTCAATAACAAATTCAGCCAGCTGAAAAACTGGCTGCTGGCCGCATCATTAACCCAATCAGAGCCAGATATTTATCCAGCATAGAGATCAGCTTTAGGCCGGATAAACTGCCCACTGAATCTTAGCGGGATTCAAACCATCCAACATAAGACTTTTTTAGTTTTACATGCAAAAAGCCCACTCAGCTTGCGCTAAGTGGGCTAATATTCCATTCACTAAATCTGCTGGGTGTATCTTTATTTAGATAAGAACACCTCTAAATCTAAGCAGCGCGCTTACGACGAAAAGCCAGAAAACCCAATCCACTCATCATAAACCATGCAGCAGCAGGCAGAGGAACCACAGTAGCTGACCCTACCGGATTAGAACCTTGTGTAGTAAATGTGGGTACAAAACTTTCGAAATTAAAATTCCCAAGATCGGCTTCCCATCCATACACTGGATTAGCAGCATCAGACACCACTAAAGGACTTACTCCCCCTCCAACAGCTTCAAAAGCGACTGTTGCTACATTATAAGTGCCTGGGGCGAAGCTCCCCATGTACGTTAGAAAGCCAATAGTATTGACAACTCCGGTACCTATGACTCCATTACTTGAAACCAGAGACGACGAAATATTCATAGTAGAACTTACAGCATTAATAATACTATTATCGAATTCAAGTTTGACCGCGCCTCCTACCAGCGCAACATCCCAGCTTGCCCAAATATCAACGGAAAAATTATCGCCAATTGTGTATGGGCCGCTGTTTTGAGGATCCATCCAAACATCTACCGTCACCGCCTGAGCACCAAACGGCACTAATAACATTGCTAAAATCCAGTATTTAATTTTTTTCATTTTTCTAAATCCCTCAATATTTTTATAATAATGTTACTTTAAAGCAAGCACGCCACGCTTGAAGTAAAAGCGCATGTCCTAAGGTCGCAACAGATAATCAGACATAACATATCTAATCAATGGATATTCTATCAACAACTCCCATCAACCTCAATCTTAAATACACGTGATATTTCTCTGCCATACCGGCTGCCTGCCTACATACCATCACCGTCTGATATTCAATTCATCCTAATAATACATTGCTTGATGACAGAAAATCATAACCACAAAAAAGGCGGCTCTCTATTTCTACATTTCTACACCTCACAAACACATGTGTGCAGAGCTAAGAGCTGTTGCCATGGGGGCTTTAAAATCGGAGCATTAAATAACACCTGTATTGATGTGAAGTATGGTTTTGCATTTAGAGCTATTTTGCAAAATAAGCAGAATTTCTTTATAACAACAGCCCTATTGAGCACCTTTACAGGTGAGGTGCCAACTAGTTACTGGAAGGCCAACACCACAGCACGTGCTATATCCTGCCAACTCACATCACTTTTCTTTGGAAGCGTAAACTTGGCATTGTTATCCTTAGGCTCTCCGCTTCTAAGTAAGGCCATCACTGCATCCCTTGCCTAAGAATAATAACTAGCCCACTAATGACCGACTAATTTTTCTAATTTACACAAGTAGTGAAGCAGTTGAATTTGGTTAAGTTTAAGCCTGATGCCTTTGTCTGCTTCAACTCACTGTACAGCTTTGATACAATCGCAGTGATCAATTCACAACTAAACCCGTTATCTGTGTTCATGGAGCAAAACCCATACTCCCTTTTACAGGCCACCTGAACAATGGCATTTGGTTAAACCTAATATTACCGGTATCTTCTCGCTTAAGATCTAAACTTCTGTATAAGCGGTCTCGTAAAAACCACCATGCGTATATATAAATTTTCTAAACCCTAAAACAATAAAGGCTACATATTTATGAAAATCAGACTCCCCATTCCTGTCATTATTATTACCACTCTTTTGGTTGGCTGTAGTGACCACCAAAATGAACAACCACAGGAAAACAATACCGTCAATAAAACCACACAAAACGCCCCTTCCCCCCACCCCAAGCAAGATATAAAGACCATATCAAAGGTAATACCGCCTTCTAGTCCCCTTAAAGACGTAAACCCTCAAGATAAAGAACCTATCACACAGAAAAAAATAGAGCAGGATGCCAAAGCATTAGCTGATGCCCTCGCTTACGAAGGTGATAGCACGCCACGAGAAGAGTTGGAACTGGAACTCAAAAAAATACTTGAGGCTGCTGCAAACGCTGAATCAACTACAGCAGAAAACAAGACCCAGGCACAGTAACCCCATCATTTGAGTTTTTTAACACGCTCCTCCCTCTCTTTTTTTGTAAAAGCAAATAAAGAGAGGGAGGCTCCTTTAACCAAACAGCAGTGATGTAATGCGGTAAATCACACCTATCTTCGTAATAATGGAATCACATGGTGTCAACTACCGCTACCACAGATCCAATCTGGGCAACCACTGCTATCTCTTAATTTAAGGTCAGTATCCAGCTCATTTTTTAAATATACCTGTTGGTTTGCCATTCAGGCTCTGGATATTTTTATCTTCCCAATATTGAGCAATGCCATCCTCACCTTTTTTCTCTATCCAGTTGCTCAAGGCATCACGTTGACCAGTATAACTATAAAGAGGAACACCAAAACCACATGAGGTATGCACCAGCTCAACCTCCATCTCAACCAGTTGACGGGTTCCAGCGGTATCAGGGAAGTGACTGAGTAGTTTTTCCCAGTCACTATTTCGTGGGTGAATGGCTCGAGAATGGCCGTAAAGGCGCAGAATTTTAGGGTCACCCTCAAAGGCACAGAACATAATAGTCATGCGCTGATCTTCAAGCAGGTGTGCAGCTGTTTCATTGCTACTGCCCGTGTAGTTCAGCCATAGCACCCGATTGCTATTTAAGATGCGAAAGCTATCCATGCCTTTAGGCGATAGATTGAGGTGACCACCTTTAGGAGCCGTAGCAACAAAAAACATCTGTTGTGCCTGGATAAATTCCTGGTGTTTTTTGCTGATCTCTAAATATGTTTTACCCATGGGGTTTATTTCCTAAGATAAATAATTTAGCGGTGGATCACTGTGTCAACAACACGGTTGTGTTCAAAATAGACGGTAAATTTCTCATATATCCAACGGGTAATCGGTGGTTTGCCCACCGCAGCAATCTCCTGTTGAGCTTGGCCAAATTTATTGTATACCTGCTGCATACTTTGGCCCGGCACGGGACGCAGAATGCCAACCGCGGTGTTTTCGGGCATCGCCACAATAGCATCTAACAGTAGAGTATCTCCAACCGCCAAAGGTGGCACGGAAAATAGGGTAATTATCAAAGCCAGCGGAGTAATGCATTTCATGAGGGATATTCTCTAATCTGTATAACCTAGAGGTAAATATAGCATTTCAATCTAACTAACGGAACGGGCTAGTGTTTTTATGTTTTCTGCAACAAGAGCCTTTCAACCTCGTGGGTTATATGGTTGTAATGGCTAGCTCATATCCTGTTTTTTGATTAAGCTGTATTCAGCATCAATAACCAGCAATTTCAGATAGCCATGAATAAGCCACATCAAAGCCTTAGTATAGGCACCTTGTTGCACTTGCAGCCTGTTACTCTAAGCCCTGATAGCGGCTTTGATGTGCAGCTAATCGGATACATGCCAGGTAAGAGTCTTCTTGTATCACAACCTATGAACAATGCCGCAGCAGTTAAGCTGGTGGCAGGCATGGCCTATCAAGCTCGCATCATATCTGGCGATTCCACCTATGCCTTTGAGACAGAAATCGTACGTGTTTGCGAGCAGCCATACCAATATATGCACCTAAGGTTTCCAAAAGGGGTGCAGGGCATTACACTACGCCGCGTCCAGCGAACTCAGATAAAAGAATCACAACTAATTCTGAATATGCAGGATGGTTCAACCACACTCTCTGTAACAATGCTTGATATCAGTCCACTGGGAGCCTGTTTAATCTCAACACAACCTTTGGGCAAAATGGGGGATTTTTTCTATATTGACGTAAAACATAAGTCAACAGCCGACTCTCTGACATTCCCCTGCACCATTCGTCATATCAACAAAGCATCAGTGGGAGATACCAAGGAGCCGACTTATTATCATGGTGTTGAATTTTCACGATTGGACACAAAAGCACTGAATTTTATTACCCATTTTATTCGAGACAATGTAACTAAACAGAGAACAGCTTAGTACACCATTCCTCATCAACAGCTAATAACCAAGGCAAATATATGAACGAGCAGAACACTAAAAAACAGACCCTTTTACAAAAACTGACATCACCATGGGTACTTGGCATTGTCTCTGTAGTGATGATTGGAGGTGCGGGTACACTTTCAGCACTGGTAGCAGTAGGTATGTTTCCATAAAGCGGAAATTTTCCTCGATTTTTTTAAATAGTCGAGACTATTTCCTCTGCATCAAACAATTTTTACTCTGCACTCCTGGCCGGTAGCTCTACAACAGAAGTGGTTATACCTGGCGCTTGCGAGCTAGATTCTGCTTCGGGTTCAGCTATTGCTGCCGCACTTGATTCTGTAACTGCACCCCCTTCTACTCGGGTAGTTGGCTCTGTTATTGATCTGTCTGTCGCCTCGGACTCAACAGGTGTAATGGGGGTCGGCTCAGGTAACTCATAGGGTGTAATCTTTATCAAAACACCCATTAGTGGATGATCAATATAGTGCAGCTCGCCACTGCGCATACGCCGCATATCCTGCATACGATACAGACTATATGCCTGGGATTTTGGTATCAGACTATCCCCAAAAGATTGCTCATAAGATGAATAAGGTGCACTTTGCTTTCTTCGCCTTAGTAGATCAAATTCCACATGCAGATAACGATTCACACTGACACGAATTGTACCTTCCAGACTGATTGGTTCTGTTATAGCAAACCTTTCAAAGCCCCTTATTGTTTCTTCTTCTACAGGTAGCTCAGGGGTTCGCAAATAGAGTAACTTTGCATCATTTAAATCTGTAACAGGCTGCCTCCATGCCAGATGAATGACAGGTTGCAAATCCTTGTTTTTTTGAAGACGAGCAAATTCAGTAGTCAACCTGTACTCATCTTCTGGGATCAGCGTATAAGGTACAGGCAATCGCTGTCTAACAGGCACTGGCATATTGAGCGTATCAATTGCACTGGCAGCAGATGTTGACGGCGTTGCACCACCTGGGTTTTCAACATCTAACACATTCACAGTTTCAGCAGGTTGAATATCAGCTACAAACTCTGGCTGTAATGGCTGAGCATTGGCAAAATCAGGCATACCAGGGGCAGCAGGCCACACCTCATTAAAGCTGATGGAATAGAGGTCTCGGGTAAAAATGATGACCTCAACCTCATACCAAGGGAGCTTTTTCTCTATCGGCTCCTCCGCCAGAGATGGAATGGCAAACAATGCCGTGCAGAGCAGCGTAGATATCCAATAGTAGAACTTCATATTAAGACCTGTGTAAATGTAACGGGCAGTTTACTGCCTGCCTGCGATCTGGTCGAGTAGGCTGGCGACCTGTTCAATGCGCTTATTACGATTAGAAAGATCCTTATAAAATCTAAGCTTATTACTGCCATCCAGTTTGAACTCTTTGGGCCGTGATTGAATAAGCCTAATCAAGTGCATGGGATCAATCTTTGGCACCTCATCAAAGATAATACGGCCACTCTCTGGCCCGGCCTCAATCTTACGTATACCCATTGGCTGCGCTTTGAGTTTCAGCTCTGTGATGCCAAACAGGAACTTGGTCTGCTCAGGTAACAGGCCGAATCGATCAATCATCTCAACCTGCAGCTCTCGCAGCTCTTCTCTTGAATGAGCACTGGCAATGCGCTTGTAGAGCACCAGACGTGAATGCACATCAGGCAGATAGTCTTCAGGCAGCAGGGCTGGCAGTTGCAGATCAATCTCTGCACCATGATCCAATGGCCGATCCAGCTCAGGCTGACGACCTGCTTTCAACGCCGCTACAGCCCGCTCCAATAGATCTGTGTAGAGACTGAATCCTATTTCATTGATCTGGCCACTCTGGTCATCACCCAGCAGCTCCCCTGCACCGCGGATCTCCAGATCATGGGTGGCGAGAGTAAAACCAGCGCCCAACTCCTCCAGGGATTCTATGGCCTCAAGACGTTTTTTAGCATCAGGCGTCATGCTTTTTGCTGGTGGAGTCAGCATATAGGCGTAGGCACGGTGATGCGAACGACCAACCCGGCCCCGCAGCTGGTGTAGTTGAGCCAAACCCAGCTTGTCTGCACGGTTGATGATGATGGTGTTGGCACTGGGAACATCGATACCGCTCTCAACGATAGTGGTACAGACCAAAATATTAAAGCGCTGGTGATAAAAATCACGCATGATCTGTTCCAGCTCCCGCTCCCGCATCTGGCCATGCGC
Organism: Gammaproteobacteria bacterium; assembly: GCA_021773975.1. Taxonomy (GTDB): domain Bacteria; phylum Pseudomonadota; class Gammaproteobacteria; order Chromatiales; family Chromatiaceae; genus WFXD01. Next base: position 19,493 of record JAJFJN010000005.1, read on the forward strand.
GGCCTGCACCCGCGCACCGGGCATCAGTTTTTCCAGCCGGGCGGCAGTGTTTTCAATGGTCTGCACCTCATTGTGCAGGAAATAGACCTGACCGCCGCGTTTTATCTCACGCTGACAGGCCTCAGTGATCAGGGTATCGTTCCACTGACTGACAAAGGTTTTAATCGGATGCCGGCCAGCTGGAGGTGTGGCAATGATCGATAGATCACGCAACCCGGACATTGACATATTCAGGGTACGGGGAATAGGCGTGGCCGTCAGCGTCAGCAGATCCACCTCACTGCGCAGTGATTTCATCCGCTCTTTATGGCGCACACCAAAGCGGTGCTCTTCATCAATGATAGCCAATCCAAGTCGCTTAAATTTTATATCCGGCTGCAGCAGTTTATGCGTGCCGATAACAATATCCACACGGCCTGATTCAAGCCCCGCAAGAACCTCTTTCTGTTGTTTCGCAGAACGAAAACGGGAGAGGCTCTCGACACGCACTGGCCAGTCGGCAAAGCGGTCGGCAAAGTTCTGGTAGTGTTGTTGCGCAAGCAGCGTAGTGGGCACCAGCACCGCAACCTGCTTGCCTCCCTGAACAGCACAGAAGGCGGCACGCATCGCCACCTCGGTCTTGCCAAAGCCCACATCGCCACAGACCACACGATCCATCGGGTGAGGCGACTCCATATCCGCCAACACGCTCTCTATGGTTCGCGCCTGGTCAGGTGTCTCCTCAAACTCGAAGGCAGCTGCAAAAGCAGCATATTCATCGCCCTGCTTTGGATAGGCAAAGCCAGGGTTGGCCGCACGGCGGGCATAGATCTCCAACAGCTCTGCGGCAACATCATGCACCTTCTCGGTGGCTTTACGTTTGAGGCGTTCCCACTGTTCACCACCCAGCTTATGCAGCGGTGCTTTCTCCGGAGAGGCTCCCGAATAGCGGCTAATGAGGTGAAGAGAGGAGACAGGTACGTAGAGCTTGTCACCCTTGGCATACTCCAGGGTCAGAAATTCAGTCTCCATGCCGCCCACATTAAGCGATTGAAGCCCCAGGTAACGACCAACACCGTGATCTTCATGCACCACTGGCGCACCAATGTGCAGCTCGGTCAGATTGCGGATGATCTGATCGGGATCAGACTCAGAAACCTTACGACGACGTTCCTGCCGTACTCGCTCGCCAAGGAGCTGGGCCTCGGTAATGATGATCAGGCCAGCATCTTTCAGCCACAGCCCCTGTTCCACTGGCGTGACAGCCAGTGCCAACGCAGTGTCAGCCCCAAGGAAACCCTGCCAACCATCCAGCACAGTGGGTTTAATATCGAAGCCGTGCAGGGTATCAAGCAGCATTTCGCGTCGACCGGCACTCTCTGCAATAAAGAGTATTCGCCCGGGCTTGCTGGCAATGAATGACTGAAGCGCAGCAGCTGGTTGTACAGCACGTGCCTGTAGACCCAAAGGCGGTACAGTCGCTGTGCTGAAGTTATGATAACCGACATAACCTTTACGGCGAGAGGCTATCTCATGCCTTTCAGCATGTATGGCCGCCCCTCTATTCAGCCGGGAAGCCAGTTCATCTGCAGTGAGATAGATTTCCCGGGGTTTTAGAATTGGGCGCTCAACATCATGTCGCCGTTGCTCATAGCGTGCTTCAACCTGCTGCAAAAATAGCCCTGACTGATCCCGAGCGTGATCTATTTCAATGGTTAAACACTGCTCAGGCAGGTAATCAAACAGACTGGCTGTCTGTTCAAAAAAGAGCGGCAGGTAGTACTCAAGCCCACCAATTGCATTACCCTCACTCACCTCACGATAGATGATGCTGCTTTGTGGATCGCCCTCTATCTGCATACGATAAGCCTGGCGAAATTGTGCGATGCCTTGCTCATCAAGTGGGAATTCGCGAGCTGGCAGCATCTCTATCTGCTCTACCTTATCCATTGAACGTTGGCTCTCTGGTTCAAAGGTACGAATAGAGTCAACCTCATCATCAAACAGATCAATACGGAAAGGGAGAGGATTGCCCATGGGGAAGATATCGAGCAATGATCCTCGAACAGCAAACTCACCATGGGTCATAACCTGGGATACACACTGATAACCGGCGGATTCCAATCGCCTGCGCGTATCATCCAGAATGAGCGTTTCACCGACTGAAACCAGAAAACTATTGGCATCAACATAACTGCACGGTGGCAAACGCTGAAGCAGCGTGCTGATAGGTACAATCAACACCCCCTTGCGGGTAGTGGAGAGTTTATAGAGGGTTAACAACCGCTGGGAGATCAACTCTGGCAGCGGTGAAAATATATCGTAAGGCAGTGTTTCCCAATCTGGAAAGTTAAGAATCGGGAGGTCATTTTGTCCCAAAAAGAAAATCAGCTCCTGCTCCAGATGGGTAGCAGACTGAACATCTTCAGCGACAATCAAAATCAATCCGGGGTAGTTTTTTGCCGCTGATGCAATAGCCAAAGCGGTGCTGCTGCCATACAGCTGACCCCATTGAAGCCGTTCATTGGGCTTGGCCGGAAGAGTGGGGAGTAAAGGGCTGGATAGGTTTGCTGATGACATCTAGGCTGCTTCTGGTGGAGAAAGTTTTATTCAGAAAGCCTTACATTCTCGCATATTAAGAGACAAAGTCGACCCTGCAAAAATACGCTCCTTGACTGCACGCCTAGGAGCCTGGTGCAGAATAAAACAGAAGCTAATTATTGTGCATGATGTGTGATTTGGTATTGTGCAAATGAGGTGGTTGTACTTAATAGCTGAGCAAGGCAGACACGGCGTTCATTGCTCCCACTATTAATCCATAAAACATCGCCTTCCTGATAAGAGTTAGTAGGCACTATAAGACTCAATGGGATCTTTGCAAATTTTGACTCTGGCACCAACAAACTACTATAAACACAGGATATTTTACTTTCATCATCAAGCCTAACTTCTACTGCAAAAGAGTTAGGGGCTATAAGTTGCATGCCCATTTGCAGTTTATCTTCCGAGCTATTTTTTATCCATCGAGCCGTCGCAACACCAAAATGATCTCCCGTCGCCGCTGATTGAATACCAATCAACTCTCCAGGTTTGATTTTTGGGGCATTGGTATCTCCCCAATCAATACAGTAACCACCTGCACTTTCATTTCGGGTAGTACATTCATATGCCTCAGCTTCTGACTGATTATACTTAGCAGCCCAAGGTGACTGAACATTGTCTTGCAGCATTGTGCCTGTATGAAATGAGCCGTCATCCTCTATATCTGAATTGAGTAGCAAGCTTGATGAATCACTCCAATCATTTTCAGAACCATCTGAAGAGGCATGATGATTGGGTATATGCTGATCTAACCAATCAACATTAGTCCTACTATGCGTTGCCGCATCATGCAATGCATTAGCTTTGGCCAGGTTATGCACATGGGGGATACCCACGGCAAGCTTAAGTGTATATCCCAGTTTTGTGCGCGCAAATTTACGCTTAGGTCTATTACTTAAACTCGCTATAAGGTGCTTAAGTATCGGATTAGGTAACCCAATAACGTCTTTCGGTTTTTCTTTAGCACCCTGAGGCGCAGGCTTAATAACCAATAACTTATTTAAATGCTCTATCAGCCGTTGTGTATCCAATATGCGACAACGCTTACTCAGCTTTTTTTGTTCGCATGATAGGTGTTTTGGTGGCGTACCGGAGGAGAGCCTGACAAGAAACTGTCCACTATTGTTTCCATTGATATCTGGTATGGTCAACCTAACAAAATTCGCCCACTCCAATAGCTGCCTATATACAAGCTGATTTTCACGTTGGCGAAGATAGCAAGGTGAAGCCAACGCATGCAGCAGCAATCGTTTATATAAATCGCCAATACAACGGCTACCTGAAACACTCTTTATATGATCTTGGATAGGCAACCTATGAATACTGTTTTTTGCCGCTAAAGCATACAAAAAGTTAACTTCTTGCCACATAGGCTCAGGGTATTGGTCATAGCCCAGCGTTGCTAAACACAATATCTCAGATAGACAGCTCATTGCCCTGTGGATAGCAATAGCAGCCAATCGTTTACTGCTTTGATTTTGGCTCGCAAAAGATTCTCGAATAAAGATCTTGTATGAGACGGCCAATTCAGCATACAGCTCTTGGCTCAATCTGATAGCTCTTCTGCTTTTTACTGTCAGTGGGAGTGCGGCATCAATATAGTATTTTTCGAGATTTTTAGTAATGTAATGAATTGGCTGCCGAAAAAGCTCTGCAATCTTAATGCGCGGTTGGTTTGGGATGTCTTGACGATTAAACTCGGCCAAGGCATCTAAAACCTGGCGAGCGGTCTCTGAAACGTTGGCCATCGGTAGACCCGATATCCATGTTCGAGCTTTTTCTAAATCAGCCAGAAAAAAATCCTCCTGGAGTTCAGAGCACTCTGGGACCCATAATTTCGCAAGGCCACGTGGAATCTGTCGTTTTTCTATTTGTAATGCGCTGGTCATAGATTGTAGAGGCAATAGCCGCTAGAACTCCGTTTAACATTACTGCAAATTTTATAGCAACAGCACACCTCAAAACAAATTTGAGGTTGGGGAAATATTACTACAGTATTCTCATAGTGACAAAGACCTTATTACTCCATTTTTTTACTGCTATTTCACAAAGTTAGTGGGGTTTTTGAAATCTCACCAGACTGTTCATACACCAACTTTGGAACCAAATACCCAGGCAACTGCTGTAACAACTGCTGATAAAGCAGCTGCGCCTCTTCTCGACTTACATCAAAATGCGCCGCGCCTTGAACAGAATCCAGCAGATGCAGGTAATAAGGGATGACCTGCGCCTCAAATAACGACTCGCACAACTCAACCTGAGTTTTCAGATCATTATTTATCCCTTTCAACAGCACAGACTGATTAAACAGGGTTACCCCACTCTCACGCAGTTGCTGCAGTACACAGCAGACCGCAGCAGTCAGTTCGCGCGCATGATTACAATGCACCACCACCGTTACCCTAAAGCGCACCCTATCCAGCTCACCTAACAAATCATCCGTTACTCGCTGCGGCACAATAACGGGCATGCGCGTATGAATACGCAAGCGAGTTAGATGAGGAATAGCTTCCAACGCCCGGAAAAGTTCTGCCAATCGACTATCAGCAATCATCAAAGGGTCACCGCCACTTAAGATAACCTCATTGATACTGGAATTACTACGGAGGTAATCAAGTGCTGATTGCCAATGATCCAGATAGGCTGACGACTCTTGATAGGGAAAATGCCTGCGAAAACAGTATCGACAATTAACTGCACAAGCCCCTGTGGTGATCAATAGCGCTCGGCCATGGTATTTATGCAAAACACCTGTAGCAGAGGTTGCTGCCAGGTCTCCCACCGGGTCAACACTAAATCCAGGCTGCAGCTCCAGTTCAGCCCCCAATGGTAAGACCTGCAGCAACAAAGGATCTTGAGCATTCCCTTTTTCCATACAATCCACATACGCTCGTGGTACTCGAAGTCCAAACTGTGAAGCTGCTGCACGTGCGGCCGGAAGCAGCGATTTATCCAGCTCAAGATAGTCAATCAACTCTTCAGGAGAGGTAAATGCATTGGCGATCGCTTCATTCCACGAGGGTGTCTGACATAAACCATCAGTTCGCGGTATCATATGCGCCGAATTTTTGTTGTTTTGCGAGGATGACATGGCAAACTATAGCACCAGTGAGTTCAAGGGCGGCCTCAAGTTTATGCTTGATGGCGATCCCTGCTCTATTATTGAAAACGAATTTGTAAAACCCGGCAAAGGCCAGGCGTTTAATCGGGTCAAAATACGTAACCTAAAGAATGGGCGGGTTATTGAGCGCACATTTAAGTCAGGTGAATCTGTTGAAGCCGCTGATGTTGTCGAGAGCAATTACCAATACCTCTACAACGACGGTGAATTCTGGCACTTTATGGACCCTGATACCTACGAGCAGGTCAGCGCCGATGCCACAGCCGTTGGTGAATCCACCAAATGGCTCAAAGAGCAAGACATATGCACTGTCACCCTATGGGACGGAACACCAATTATCGTCGAGGTGCCCAACTTTGTCATTCTTACTGTGACAGACACCGATCCCGGACTCAAAGGAGATACCTCAGGCGGAGGCGGCAAACCCGCTACATTAGAGACAGGCGCCGTCGTTCGAGTCCCCCTCTTCATACAGATTGGTGAAGCACTTAAAGTGGATACCCGAACCGGCGAATACGTTTCCAGAGCGGGAAAGTAGACAGGCTCAAAAGAGCAGAGCCTTGGAACTTGATACTCATCACACAAGCTGGCAGCCCACCGCCAGCTTAGAGATGATCCGCTCTCGGGCGCAACTCTTAGCTAGAATCAGGGATTATTTTGAGCGCACTGGCGTTCTTGAAGTAGAGACGCCCGCCTGCTCATCTTACGCTACAACCGATCCAGCTATCGAAAGCTTCCAGCTCACCTACACCGGCCCTGGATTTCCAACACCCCACCCGCTCTACCTTCACACATCCCCTGAGTTTCCAATGAAACGCCTGCTGGCCGCAGGCAGCGGAGCTATCTATCAGATCTGTAAAGTCTTTAGAAATGGTGAATTAGGGCGACAGCACAACCCCGAATTCACACTGCTTGAGTGGTACCGTCCAGGCTTCAATCACCACCAATTAATGGAAGATGTGGCCGCGCTGATCAATAGCGTATTACCTGAAACAAGGGAGATTGAATACCTAAGTTATCTTGAAATCTTTAATCAACATCTCAGTATTAACCCACACCAAGCAACACAGACTGAGCTACAACAGTGTGCTAAACAGCACGGCATTGCAGATGCAGAGCGGCTGAATCTACCCACAAAAGATGCCTGGTTGGATCTTCTGCTCACTCACCGCATTGAGTCACAGCTTGGAAGAAACCGCCTTAGCTTTGTATATGACTATCCTGCAAGCCAAGCCTCATTAGCAAAAATTCGACCCGGCTCCCCTCCACTCGCTGAGCGCTTTGAACTCTATATGGAAGGCATGGAACTGGCCAATGGCTTCCATGAATTAACCCAGGCCAATGAACAGCAACAGCGATTCAATCAGGATCTTAAACAAAGAGAGAATCAAGGCCAGGCCATTGTTCCCATGGACAAAAATCTACTAGCCGCAATCAACTCCGGCCTTCCTGATTGTGCAGGTGTCGCACTGGGAATAGATCGATTACTTATGCAGATAACCCAGGCAACAGATATCGACCAAACACTTAGCTTCCCCACTTCATCTGCATAAAATACCGTTTATCCGGCATATTTAGCAGGTTGTCATCTAATAACAGCACCCCCCAAAAATAACTGGTAAATTTGCCTCATAATGAAAAGGATAGACGGATTTACACTTGTTGAAATCATCATCACGCTGGTCGTGATATCCATCCTTGCTGCGGTTGGCATTCCAGGGCTTGGTCGTCTCATGGCAAATAACCAAGCCATAGCAAATACCAACAACCTCGTAACCGCCTTATCCTTTAGCCGAAGTGAATCAGTAAAACGTGGCGTGCAAATATCCCTCTGTGCAAAAAGTGCGGCAGAACCAGCAAATACCACCTGCGGTGTCGGTGTTACAGACTGGTCAAATGGCTGGTTTGTCTTCGTTGATCCTGTTGGTAGTGCTAGTACTGTCGAAAGATACGCCCCCCCAACAGCTGATCAACTACGCTCATGGCCAGCCCCGGCTGGAGACTTCACCACGACAGGCCCTACTTCAGTTAGTTTTAACAGTGACGGAAGTATAAAAGATGGCCCGGTAGAATTAACAATTAGCTATAGCCACTGCACCGGACAACAAGACCACTCTATTACCGTAGAAACAACAGGCCGAGCCTCAACAAGCCACAATACCTGCACATGAGCAATAAAACACACCACATGGATGAACACCTTAAGCACAAGCAAAGCGGCTTCACCCTGCTAGAGGTTCTTATTACAGTCGTTATCTTATCGATAGGGATTCTGGGACTAGCAGGCCTGCAATTTAATGCATTGCGTAGCAGTCAAAACGCAGCTCAATCCAGTATTGCTGTACTACAGGTTATTGATGGTGCCGACAGGCTGCGCAGCAGCGACCTAAGCAGTGACCTGGAATGCAGCGAAGATGGCTGCACTAGCACACAACTGGCACAACAGTATTATGATGATTCGTCCTGGAATGATAAGAACGCCGCACTACCTGAAGGTCAAGGCATAATCTGCCTCGACAGCACACCAAACACCGGTAGCTCTAGATCCGAGCCTGGATGTGATGGTCTGCCTACAAATGGACTACGCATGTTTGCAGTAAAAGTCTGGTGGAATGATGACCACAATCCAGACACCCCCCACCGCCGCCACACCATGAGCATCACACCATGAAACAGCTCTATAAAAAATCAGCGCAAGAAGGGCTGACGCTCATTGAGATGATGATTGCCATGGCACTCAGCCTTCTTCTTATGGCGGGTGCCACCTCAATGTTTCTGGGTAGCAAAAAAACATTTAAAGTGCAGGAAGAGTCCGCCAGAATCCAAGAGAACATGCGCTACGTTGTAACCCGTATGATCAAAGATATATCACCTGCAGGCTTTCTAGGTTGCGCACCATCAGCTCAAGAAGGTGCCAGTCAAGTCAAAAGTACGGTTGTAGCATCACATGCTTTCTCTGATTTCGGTGAAGCAATTACCGGCGAAGAAGGTGGTGACAATGAACCAGACAAGCTCACTGTACGATTTGCACTACCTGAATTTAGTCTACCCATTATCGCCCCTATGACAGCATCAGACAGCGCGGTGCGTGTTGACGACTCTAGCGAAGTTTATACAAAGAATTACAAAACAGGCGATATTATTGCCGTTAGCGATTGCAGCCTCTCGGCAGTATTTATGGTCACCAACGCTGGAGCTGATGGAAAACTGGCACATGTCGTTGATGGAAATACAACCAACAGTACAGAAGGGACAACTCACTACTTTGGCGGAGAACCCTACTCATCCGCCACAGTAATGAAAATGGATGCCGTAACCTACGACCTGGAAAGAAAAACAGATACCAAAGATACGCCAGCAACGGATGATGACACAACAACAAGCCATCTCTATGCAACGCGCTTGGGTGGTAGTCGCCAAGAAATCCTATCTGGTGTAGAAGACTTTCAAGTCGAATATGGCATTGATAACACAGCCATACCCGATGGCACATCTGACCTCTATATTAACTGGACTGCAGTTACTGCAGGTAACCTTGAAAACCGCATTGCCAGCCTGCGCATAACCTTGGGGCTTAGCTCAGGAAAACCCATTAATAGTGCAGAAAGCACAAACACTGATTTTGCACAAGAAATTAAATTTGTAGTAAAGCTACGCAATCGGCTTACCGACCTATGAAAAATCATCCAGTACAACCCGCTCCAATAAACCCTCACACTCAGCGTGGCGCAGTATTGGTTGTCGCTATGCTTCTGTTACTTGTCATGACAGTACTAGGCGTATCTGGCGCAGGGAATTCACTGCTTGAAGAACGCATGTCAAACAACTTCCATGAATCCTATTCAGCCATGCAATCAGCTGAAACAGCACTGCGTGTTGCAGAAAACTGGCTGACTGAAGAGGTAAAAGCCGGTGCTGTTCAATTTGTGCCAACAACAGATGCAAGCTACCTGGCATCACAAGACTGGTTTGGCACTGACTCAACAAAAAAAGGGCTGTACTCCACCCAGGCTGCACCGGGTATTTCTACACTCTGCCAAGGGAAAACCGCCAGTGAATGCACCTTCAATGCCATTGACGAAACACATTGGCGCTTAAACAGCGATACACAACCAAAAGGGTATGCCACACTAGGCAGCGATGATCTTGGTACAGGAGAGTTACCATCCATTAATAACAGTAATAACAGTTTAATATCACAACCACCTCGCTTCATTATCGAGTACCTAGGCCGGGGTTTAGGGCCAGCCCCCAGCATCGTCATGGGGTCATCATCTGCAACAGCTGACGCTCGAATGTATGCTTTTAGAATAACTGCCATAGGTTGGGGTGGTGAAGCAACAAGCCGTTATGTTTTACAAAGCCACTTTCAATTACAACTATAACGTTCAGAATCTAATTAAAGAGTACAAACAAACATGAGCATTCTGGATATCTTAATAAAAGAAAAAGCACCAAACACACTATTAGCCGGCATTACTGGGTTGGCTGCAATATTGATGCATCCCTCTGCATATTCCATTGAACAATCGCCGCTATTTCTACAGCAAGCTGTAGCTCCAAACATCATGCTGCTACTCGATAATTCAGCCTCAATGAATAAAGAGGTTTTATTAAGCACAACAGGGAACTGCCCTTTCCGTTGCTACCTGGATTTCACACCTCGAAGTATTGCTACGGGTGCATTAGATGAAAACATGCAATTAAATCTTTGCCCAGGCTATAACACGCTAATGTTCAACCCATCAAAAACATATACCCACTGGCGTGGAAAAAATCAGGATGGTGAGCCATATCAAGATGCAAAAGTCGATAGCGCATTAGAAAACCCATTTCTCACAAATGCCAACAGCTCCTGCACTGCAGGAAATGGATATAGCAGCTCATACACCAATGACGGGAATGACGGGGTGTGCGACCTAACAACAGATATGGGGCCAAATGAAGAAGGGGCCTACTATTACGCATGGAATGATGCAGACAATGATGACCAGTATGACGCAAATGAGTGCTTACTCGATAATAAAATATTAGTTAAAAACATGAGTACTGCTGAAAAAACAAACTTTGCAAACTGGTTTAGTTACTACCGCAAAAGAGAGTATGTAATGAAATTTGCGCTCTCTGCAATCATATCTGAATCTCAGGATCGTATTGGCCTGGCTGTAATCAACCCAAATATGACAGAAGATGCAGATGGCAATAAAATATTCTTAGGCAAGGACGAGCAGTTTGGCACTGAAGTCACAGACATGGTGACATCAGACAACAAAAATACATTATTAACAAACCTCTTTCGCATTAAAACACTTGGTAGCACACCACTACGACAAGCACTGGACAATGTTGGTCATTACTTTGATCAAACTGATAGCGACTACGGAAATAATCTTTTTGGTTTCCCACCAGATGAAGGATCACCTAATGAAAGGTCGCCTATTTTAAGTAAAAATGATGGCGGCGAATGCCAACAAAATTTTGTTGTGGCACTATCTGATGGATACTGGAACGACCGCCTATCCCCAGCAGTTGGGAATGCCGATGGTGACAACAGCAGCGACTACGACATGCAATCTTATGGGGATAGCTATAATGACGCCACCCTAGCCGATGTTGCAATGCACTATTATGAAAAGGATTTAAGCGCCCTTGACAATCCAATAGCCGACGCGCTCTCTACCAGCAGAGACAACAACCCCGCACAACACCTGGTTACATATACTGTTTCATTTGGCCTCACTGGCACTCTCCCTACCAACAGCACAGGTGGCATCTGCAATCCATCCCAGCCTACTGTTTTAGCTACTGATCAAGGATGGCCAGAAATTTGTTCGGATTCATTATATACAGGTACCGGCTCTGGATGGCCTGAACCTACAGAAAATGAAGCCACTACAATCGATGACATGCAACATGCTGCCTGGAATGGTCGTGGAGAGTTTTTAAGCGCTACCAATCCGCAAGCATTGATAACAACACTAAAAGCGGCAATCACCGATATCGAAGAGCGTAGTGATATCGCAGCAGCAACGGCTATTAGCTTTAATTCGACCAATATGCGGTCAGGTGGGTATGTCTATCAGGCTGGATTTGACTCAGACACATGGTCTGGCCAACTATTCGCCTATCGCCTTACAGGAAACCAGGTAAACAACACCCCCGCATGGAAGGCACACACAAAGCTTTCAGCACTCGCTGAGCCCAGTAGCAGCCGAGTAATAATTACACACAATGGAGATCATGGCATTCCATTTTCAACTGACTCATTTCCTGCTGACTATGAAAACCCAGTTATAACCAACGATGAGCTGGCTTTAGAGCAAGTAAACGACTTACTCGCCAATTTCACCTCCACCGCCAACGCCAACGCCAATGCCAATGCCCACGCCAATGCTCGAACTCAGCATGCCAACGATATAATCCAGTACATAAGAGGCGATTCCAGTAACGAAGAAACAAACGGCGGCACCTTTCGCTCACGCAACAACAACCTGCTTGCAGATATTATCCACTCAGCCCCTGTTTATGTAGGAAGCCCCAACCCGGCTATATATCCTGACAACATAGAAAGTAAACCCTATTATAAATGGGCAACTGATAATGCTTCACGCACCCCAATGATCTATGTTGGCGCAAACGATGGCGGGCTACATGCTTTTGATGCCGAAACAGGCGCTGAAAAGTTTGTCTATATTCCAAAACTGATATTTTCAGCCGATAGGCATGAGGGGCTGCACTGGCTTGCTGACCCCGCCTATGCCGATGCCCATCGTTATTATGTAGATCAAACACCTGCTATTAATAATGTTTTTATTGATGGTAACTGGAAAACAGTTCTTGTTAGTGGCCTTCGAGGTGGAGGTAAAGGATTGTTTGCACTTGATGTCACCAACCCAAGCGACTTCTCCAATGAAACCAATGCTGCAGAAAAGGTAGCACACTGGGAGTTTACCAATGACACTACTGACGTTGATAACAACCTTGGCTACACCTTCAGCCAACCCACATTAGTAAAGCTAAACAATGAAACTAAGGATTGGGCTGCCATCATTGGCAATGGATATGAGTCAACCGGCGATGGAAAAGCCCGGCTATTTATCATCAAGCTATCTGACGGATCACTCATTAAATCTATTGATACAGGTGCAGGCGACATTGAAAATCATGATTGCGCTAATCCAGACAGCCAATGCAATGGATTATCAACACCGGCTGTTGTTGACCTCAACGGCGATGGCATAGCCGATAGAGCATACGCTGGCGACCTTCAAGGCAATCTTTGGTCGTTTGATCTCTCAAGCGCTGACCAAGATGACTGGAGCAAAAGTCTATTATTTAAAGCTGAAATCAGCGACACACCACAACCCATAACCAGTCGCCCTGCAGTGACTCTCCACCCCGATCAACAAAGCATAAGCACTGCACCTAACACCATGGTATTTTTTGGAACTGGACAATATATAAATAATGCAGATCTTAGCAATACCGACACCCAAAGTTTTTATGGCATATGGGATGTCTCGGATGAGGATGGCAGTAGCATACAAACTTACCGCGATAATCTAGTAGAACAGCAGATCCTAACTGACGCCAATATTCCAGATAACATACGTGTAATGAGCAACAATGTCGTCAACTATTCAACAACAGCAACACCTATAGTACGCGGATGGTATCTTGATTTTGATGCTGATACAGCAGAAGAAAAAGAGCGCGTTATTTCTGATCCAATAATCTTTGGTGAGCTTGTAGCATTTACAACAACAATACCTGATCAAAATCTTTGCGGTATTGCTGGCGGCAGCTGGCTTATGGTTTTAGATTCAAACAGTGGCGGCCAACCTGGATTTACTGCGCTCGATAGAAATAGAGACAGACTCTTTAATCAAAACGACATAATTAGCACTGATGATGCAGACCACAACATATCAGGAGTAAGATCTGGCAACCTATATTGGCAACCTAGCATTATTCAAACAGGTGCCGGAAACTCAGGCACCATTTATCTACCTAAAAACAACGAACCTACTGAAGAAGGAGAAGGTGGAGAAGATGATAATGATCACCTTGATCAAATCGACATTCAAGGAATGACCTCTTCAGAAGCCCGTTCATCCTGGTCACGGTTTAATTTTTAAAATCAACTACTTTCATCACTTACAACAATGAATATTCAAACCCAATACCACAGGTTAATTGGCATAACTTGCCTTGCCGCAACTATTGTCCTATTCACTACTCAGCTGTATGCAAGTAATGACATGCACAGTTCAAGGCATCAACTACAAAACACAGAGATCACCCAAAGAGCTTCAACCGGTAAGTTTTTTGGATACGATCAAGAAACAAGAAAGATATGGATCAATGATTTTGTCTATTTATTAAGTGTCGACTACAGAGTCATTGGCACTTCAACAAAACTGGGACTGCTTTCAGCTATCAAATACCAGGAGGTTGTTACGTTTAAAACGGCTCCTAATCCACAGCGCCCATCCGTTCCCTACATTATTGAAATTCGTCGCAAATAAATGCAGGGCTATATGAACACAAATAACGCATTGCATAACGGATTCACGCTGTTAGAGCTTATGATAGCCGTTGTTATTCTCTCTATTCTGGCCGCAGTTGCCTACCCTTCATATATGGGGCAGGTTCAAAAAACCCGGCGGGTTGATGGAAAAAGTGCGGTACTTGAAATTGCAATGGCTCAAGAGCAGTACTACACAAGCAAGAAAACATATGCTAGTACTTTAAATTTACTTTCCATTGATTCTGCATTAAAAGCAGGCAACTCTAAAGAAGGCTACTACACACTCGCCCTAGGAGGCTTTACAGCGACAACATTTACTATTACTGCTACTGCTACAGCAACCGGAGCGCAGGCTGGTGATACAAACTGCAAAAAAATGACCATGAATCAAATGGGCGTACAAGCATCTACCAACGGCACCACCAGCACAACGGGGTGCTGGTAAATCAGCACCGCTAATACTACTGAACAATACCAATGCCTTGCCCCATACAAAGCCTGGTATCAGGCGCCATTGCCGTACTCCATTCAACAGCTTCTTTCCCAAATAGCAGCACCACCGTTGATCCCATATTAAAACGGCCAATCTCTGCACCACGATCAAAGTCCATAGGTTCGAGACTTTCATCTCCATAGTTCCAACTTCTTACACTACGTGACAATGGAGCTACCGTACCTGCCCATACCGTGTCCATGCTGGCGACAAAGATAGCACCGACCATAATAACGGCCATCGGTCCCACAGCTGTTTCAAACAGATTAACTACACGTTCATTGCGACTAAAAAGGCGAGGCACTGTTCTGGTGGTTGACGGACTGACACTGAACAAACGACCAGGTATATGCAACATCTTCGTTAATCGCCCTGCAAGTGGAAGGTGGATGCGATGATAATCGCGTGGTGAGAGATAAATAGTAGCAAAGCACCCATCCTCAAATGCATCCATTAAGGCTTTATCGCCACCCACCAACTCTTCCAACGAATAGTCTTGGCCTTTAGCCTGGAAAATACGACCATTAACAATTTGACCCGATTGACTAACAGCACCATCAACTGGGCTCAGCACCACATTAGCTTCAGTTGCTAAAGGCCGAGCGTCAGGACGGAGTGGGCGTGTAAAGAATGCATTAAAACTGGCATATGCTGTAGGATCGGGTTCTGCTGCAATTGCCATATCAATGTCATACAGTTTGATAGCCTGGCGGATCAATAGATTTTTAAAGGGAACCCATTCACAACGGGTAATCAGATACATCACCTGAGATAACAGGTGATGTGGTAAGAGATAAAGCAGCAACGCAAATAGTTTGTCGATTAGGCCTGCATCCGAATTACGTCCCATCACTACTTCTCAACCGGGGTATCTTCTCTATTCCCCCAATCAGACCATGACCCGGGATAACTTTTCACCTGCGTATAGCCTAATGATTTAAGTGTAATATAGGTCAATGATGAACGGTGATTTGTCTGGCAGTAGGTAATGACCTGCTTGTCTGGTGAAACACCACGATCAGACAGTGCCAACTCCAATACGGCACTGGATTTAATACGCTGGTTATTTAGGGGATCCATAATATCCTGCCAGTCCCAGTGCTTGGCCCCTGGGATATGCCCACCATGAGCGGCCATCATTTGGCGGCCACTGTATTCATCTGCACTACGCGCATCAATTAATACAACACGATCATTATTTAAATTTTGCATAATATGATCTGCATCAGCAATCGGCTGAGCTGAGTAGTGGCCAGTAAAAATAGCCGGCTTAACCTCAACAACACCCGCATCCAGCTTGTGACCGTCATTTGCCCAGGCATAAAGTCCGCCATTTAACATCGACATATGTTGATGGCCCATAATCTCAAGCGTCCACAGCAAGCGAGCTGATTTGCCACCACCCTCATCATCATAGGCAACCACATGAGTATTCTCACTAATTCCTATAGCAGAGAACAGACGTTCTAAATCGGCTACCTCTGGCACCAAACCGTGCACTGGCGGATTTGCTGCGATAATCTGGCTATATTCAAGATGAACAGCACCAGGGATATGGTACTGCGCATAGGTAGGTTCCTGGCAAAGGTCGACAACCAACAAGCCATCCTGACCAAGTAAGGGAGCCAACTCATTGGCTTCAACAATCAACGGTAGATCAAGCGCGGACATCTATCTGCTCTCCAGTGTTTTGTGTACAGTTGCAAGGGCACTACAGGTTTTAATCAGCGATTCAAACGCACCCACGCAAAGCAAAATATTTTCAGGTCGGCTGCTATAACCCATTAGACCAATCCGCCAGATATTGCCTTTCAATGGTCCCAGCCCTGCACCAATCTCCAGGTTATAATATTTCATCAATCCAGATCGCACCTCTGCATCATCCAGATTTTCAGGTATCCGCACCGCATTTAGTTGAGGGAGGCGCTGGTCTTTACGCACCAAAAACTCAATACCCAGTGCCTCTAACCCATCTTTCAGCACAAGATGGTTGCGCAAGTGTCGATCCCAGGCATTTTCCAGCCCTTCTTCTCTGAGCATAACCAGTGATTCATGCAGGCCATACAATGCATTGACGGGAGCAGTATGGTGATAAACTCTGCGTTTCCCCTTGCCCCAATAAGCCATAATAAGGTTTAAATCCATAAACCAGCTCTGTACTTTGCTCCGGCGGTTTTTTACCTTCTGCAAAGCGCGTTCACTAAAAGTAATGGGAGACAAGCCCGGCGCACAGGATAGACATTTCTGAGAACCTGAATAGACGGCATCAAGACCCCACTCATCAACCAAAACAGGTGATCCACCCAACGAGGTCACGGCATCAACCAACGTCAAACAATCATGCTGAAAGGCCAGATCAGACAAACCTCTTGCATCAGACTCAACACCCGTTGAGGTCTCTGCATGCACAAAGGCAAGAATCCTTGCATCTGGATTGCTGCTCAAAGCAGCCTCCACCTTTTCAAGGTCAATAGCTGAACCCCACTCGTCCTCTACCATAATAGGTATACCACCACAGCGCTCCACATTCTCCTTCATGCGACCACCAAACACGCCGTTCTGACAAACAACAACCTTATCACCCGGCTCTACCAGATTAGCAAAACAGGCCTCCATGCCTGCTGACCCTGGGGCAGAGAGAGGAAACGTGATTGAATTTTCTGTTTGAAAAGCATATTGCAATAGCACCTTGACCTCATCCATCAAATCAATAAATGAGGAATCAAGATGACCAATCGTAGGCTGAGCCATAGCGGCCAACACTCGAGGATGAACATCTGATGGCCCTGGCCCCATTAAAGTACGAGGGGTTGGGTTGAATGATCTAATTCGTGCAGATTTAGTATCTATATTCATGACATAAAGTAAAAAGGTACACCTGCATTTCAGAGGCAAACCTTTGATAAATTAAAACAGGAAGGGTTATCACTTCAACAGATAACAAATTAATAACGCAACAACCACCCTATACCGGCCAGAACAGAGGCTCAAAGGATGGTGAATATTACAGGATTCAGAAAAACTTTACACATATGCCAATCCAATAACACTAAGACCATTTCATCAACTGATTTATGGCATTAACTCACACTCACCAACATTACAGATCACACAACTACTGCAAGCCAAAAGCACCCACTAAAATACCCTCATGAATATTATTCCCATATTTAAAACAATGTATATAATTAGCGTCGCATTTATGGCAGTATGCAGCTCACAGTAATACCCCCATCAAAACCAATGCATTCATGGATGCTCAAACACTCGAATAAAAGGTGCTTAAGACAATGAAAACAGTCAAATATTTAACCTTAATATTATTGCTTGCACCACTCGGGGTACAGGCTGCCGTAGTTAATTTCTGGCTTAACCCTCAAGATAGCGGGCCAATCAATATCGGTGAAACGGCTACATTAGATATAATGGCCGAGTGGGATGCACCTATGTACTCTGGGGCCGTCCAACTAGATTTTGATCCAGCGATTGTCCATGTTACAAACGTAACCGTATTGGTTCCATGGAATATCGCCAGCGAGAATGGAATGCCTTTAGACGGCAGCCCAGCAACAACCGGGACAGTTAGCCCCATCGGTTTTACTTACATGGATTTCATGACCGGCGATGTTAATGGCCCTGGAATATATCAATTTGCAAGCGTTGAGTTACTGGCCGTTGGTGCAGGCGTTAGCGCCTTAGAATTATCAGACCCTGACAACTATTTTTTCCAGTGGACTAATGCTGATAATACAGGCGACACCATCGCATTTAATAGCACCCCAGGCTCTGTAAACGTAAGCGCTGTCCCCCTACCAGCTGCCGCATGGTTCATGCTAAGCGGATTGGGATTTTTAGCCTTTCGTCGCCGTCAAGCATAATCAGCAAATCAGCAATAAATTTTATGTAGCGGGAAAGCACGCAAAAACAATATTTTTGCATTCCCGCTACATTTTTATACCACAACACCCCTCATTACCCCCCTCCAGAGCAGATACTGAATCACGATATTTAATCGCTTTTGGTGTAACATCCTGCCTCATTGTTTTAGTTCTATTTCACCTATTATTTTAAGCATGCAACAACTTCCATTAGGTATCACCCTAAAACCTGGCGTCAGCTTTGAGAATTTTGTCCCAGGCTCCAATATTCAGGCGCTGGCCAGTATCCAATCCTGCCTGTTGCAGCATGAAAATCCCTTTATTTATCTGTGGGGGGCAACTAGCACGGGTAAATCACACTTATTACAGGCAGCTTGCCATCAGGCCGATACACTTAATCTTCACGTAGCCTACATTCCTCTATTACAGATTCACTCATTTTCAGCCGCCATGCTTGAGGGGTTGGATCAATTTGATCTAGTCTGCCTGGATGACGTGGAGCAGGTTGCCGGACTAGCCGAGTGGGAGCAGGCACTCTTCAACCTGTACAACAACTTACAAGCTAGCAATGCACGCTTGTTGGTAACGGCCAGTTGCAGCCCAACGGCTTTAGAATTCACCCTACCTGATCTGATTTCCCGCCTCAGCTGGGGACTTAATTACAGGCTACATCCATTAAGTGAAAGCGAGACAATTGAAGCACTACTGAAAGCAGCTATTGAACGAGGCTTAAAGATGCCAGAGGAGACAGCGCACTATATACTCAAGCACTGCCCTCGAGACATGGGCAGTCTGCTGGATATTTTAGATCAGCTGGATAAAGCTTCACTTGCAGCGCAACGTCGATTAACTATTCCTTTTGTGCGCAGTCAATTTGAATCAGAGTTAATTGCAGCACGGCAACTCCATACCCAAACATAACCCACCCCGCTCATAACTGTGGTGGCAAACGTCGCCCAGATCAGTCCAACCAGAAAATCAGGTGGCAACGGCATGGCTCCCTTGTCCAGCACAACAAGCAATACCAACAACATCTGCATAAAAGTATTGAGCTTACTCATCAAACTAGGCTGAGCATCCAGTCGGGATACTTGGAAATGGTAGGCGGTGGCACCTGCTACAATCAGCAGATCCCGAAATATGACGACAGCAACAAGCCAATAGGGAATAACCCCCAACCAACCCAGGGCAAAGAAGCAGGAAACTAACAGAATTTTATCGGCTAATGGGTCTAAATACCCACCCAGGCGACTTTGCCAGCCATAGTGTTTGGCAAGAAATCCATCCAATCCATCGGAAAACCCTGCAATTGCAAATAGCACCAACGTCACCCCATACCACTCTTGTAGCAGCCCCCAGATTACCGGGATTGTGGTACATATCCGCAATATACTGATCAGATTGGGAATATCCTTGGCTTGCATTTTTAGTCTGTGAAAACCCTCTTTATGGCTGCAAACGGTAGCGTAATATAGCTTCTTCACTACCGACCATAACCTCTGAAGGTACTGTTGATAAAATCTGTGACTCGATTTTTTCTGACCTATCTGGAAGCAGGATACTGGATAGCGATATGCCCTGTTCCAAAGCATGCTGCCCGCCACGAACCTGCAGCGCATAGGTCACAGCATCTGGCGCTACAAACGCCAATGACAACTGCTCAACAGCATCTTGCCCAGCCAGATGCCTTTGAAGTTTGGCATAGCTGTATAAATCAGTAACACCTGCAACGCGAAGGTAGATGGCATCTACATTATTATCAGAAGCTGAAGGGGCATAATTAGAAGCCAGCAGATCCATGCCTGCATGAACACCCGCCTCAACAGCCATAGCCAAGCTATCGCCTTCACTGTCCCATAAAAACTCTTTGCCTTCTAATAAGAGTGTCCAGCCTGCCCGCCATAAATCTGAGTCAAACTGAACCAAACGTGCCGTCATAACAGCATCTGCCCCATAACGTTCTGAGGCTCGCCAGATGGTATCTGCAAAACCACCCCAGACATCACTCACCTGAAGATTTGTTTGATCTTCCAAATCCATCAATGGAAAGAGAATAGGGACACCACGTACTTCCATCGCATTAAATATACCGAAGTAACTCTGCTCCCCAGAATCCAGCATAGCCAGGCTACGCCTGCCATCCTGTTCTATTGCCAGCCAGATAAGCGTAGCAGGGCGCATTCCACCCCAAACAGCAATACCATATTGACGCAGCATGCGGTTGACCGCTTGTTCATCAAAGGTAACGCGCAGCATTCGAGCTTGTTTAAAATGAGTTGGCGGGGGCGGTGTGGCGACAGCTGCAACTTCTGATTCTATCTGTGACTCAACAAGAGGCGCTAGCGGCTCCTCTAGCATCACCATTCGATAACGGTACTGCTGTACATAGCGCGAAGCACTGGCGATCTCACCACCCAACTGAGGGTGATGAATTATCCCTTGATTACCTGTTACTTTGACTAAAACCTGACGAAAGGCCTCAGCAATAGCGCTGTTACGTTGCTCTGTTTCTTGCCCTTCAGCCACCACCTCTGCGCCATACAGGCCAGAGACCTGCGCTGCAAAAGCGGGCAGTGCCGTCATTAGCATAAGCAGAAAAAGAGTAGTAAACAGGCTGCACTTCCAAACGAAAGCGCCTTTTCGATGCATAACAGAAACTTTAATAGATAAGGTCTTCATATTGGCGCGATTCTAACCCGCTAACCGGCTGCTGTCTAAATACTCCCTTTTGTTCTCTCTTTTGCGAAATATTTAATTGTTCTTCGCATAAAGATGATTCAACCGATTCCCCACCTCCGCCATCATTGATAGAATCACCCCCCCGAATACCCAAATACTCCACCGGAGCAGACTGTGGCCGTAACCAAAGATACCGATTCATCCCCTGCCCTTAGCTATCGTGACGCAGGTGTCGATATCGACACGGGCAACGCCCTGATCGAACGCATCAAACCCATCGTAAAAAACACCTTTCGTCCCGGCGTTTTAAGCGGCCTCGGTGGCTTTGGCGCACTATTTGAACTGCCAATAGATCGCTATAAGCAACCTATACTGGTCTCTGGAACCGATGGCGTAGGCACTAAACTTAAACTGGCACTGGAGCTGAACAAGCACGATACCATCGGCATCGATCTAGTCGCCATGTGTGTCAACGACATTATTGTAACGGGTGCAGAACCCCTCTATTTTCTTGATTATTACGCCACGGCTCATCTTGAGTTGGATATCGCAACCGATGTCATAAAAGGCATCGCAGAAGGTTGCAAGCAGGCAGGTGCCGCCCTAACCGGTGGAGAAACCGCTGAGATGCCTGGCATGTACAGCGATGGGGATTACGACCTGGCCGGTTTCTGCGTGGGTATTGTAGAGAAAAGCAAGATCATCGAGCCAAGTCACGTTCAATCTGGTGATGTGCTGATCGGCTTGGCCTCTACCGGCCCTCACTCCAACGGCTACTCACTGATTCGCAAGATTCTCGAGGTGAGCAAAGCTGACCTAAACCAAATCATCGATGGCAAAACACTGGGGGAAGCACTACTCACACCCACCCGCATCTATGTTAAGTCACTGCTGGCATTAATCGAAAAAATTGACGTACATGCCATGGCTCACATCACCGGCGGTGGTCTACCAGAGAATCTACCCCGGGTGCTACCTGAGGGAACCAAAGCCATTGTCGATGCCAAATCCTGGCAGCGCCCTGTCCTATTTGACTGGCTACAGCAGAATGGCAATGTAGAAGAACCTGAGATGCTGCGCACCTTTAACTGTGGCGTGGGCATGGTCGTCTGCATAGCTGAAGCCGATGCCGATCAAACCATTGCGCTACTCAATAGCCACGGTGAAAAAGCCTGGCGACTGGGTCATATTGAAGCCTCCAGTGAAGCGGCTCATGTTGAGGTGACCTCCTGATGAGCAAAGAGACTTTGTCTCTGGTTGTTTTAGTCTCAGGCAGCGGTAGCAATCTGCAAGCCATTATTGATGCTACGGCCAATGACCTACCCGCAAAGATTGCCGCTGTCATCAGCAACCGCGATGATGCATACGGCCTAGAACGCGCCAGTCAGAACGGTATCGAAACTCGCGTGCTAAATCACAAGCCCTACCCTGACCGCGAAACCTACGATCAAGCACTCATGGCGCTTATTGATAGTTTTCAACCCGGTCTCATCATTTTAGCGGGCTTTATGCGCATACTCTCTCCACTCTTTGTTCAGCACTACCAGGGACGACTGCTTAATATCCACCCTTCTCTGCTGCCAAAATATAAAGGCCTACACACTCACCAGCGTGCATTGGAAGCAGGCGAAACTCTACATGGTGCCAGCGTACATTTTGTAACAGAAGAATTGGATGGTGGCCCCGTCATACTACAAGCTCAGGTGCCTGTGGAGACAAATGATACAGAAGAGAGATTAGCCGCCCGCGTGTTGAAACAGGAGCATATTATCTACCCTCAGGTTATACGTTGGTTCGCTGAAGGCCGGATAGCCATAAACAATCATCAGTTGGAAATGGATGGAAAACCTTTAAGTAACCCCGTTATTATCAACACATAACAGGCCACTATTAACAGGCCACTATTTTGCCAGCTGAGTTATAAACGATTATCCAGCTTCTCATAATAGAGATCATGAAAATGGTCTTTAAGTACGCCTTCACTGTCCAGCCGAAGGTATATTTGCGCCACACCAATACCATGTTCAGAATCACTACTAGGGAGTTTGATTATCCCCGTTGAGCTATAACCACTAGCACAGGGGGCTATCTCCTCTACCACCGCCATTACACAATTGCTGTATATCTGTAGCTCATGATCAAATTTCTTAAAGAATACAATGGTCTCTTCTGCACTACTTTCCAACGTAAGCTTTTCTAATACCGCTTCCAAATACTCAGCATCTTCCTGCGCAACATCTTTTGAACAGCCGGCGATAATCTGCATTAGCAGCATTAGCATCAGTAACCTTGTCATCTGTTTTTCTCACTTCTGATTTTATAAAAAACCGCATACCAAAGCACGCAATAACCCCACACTTTTATTAGTGAATATAGTTCCTATTCCTACCCCTATTATCCACAATATTACTATATTAATTTTGTGGATATTGCTAGGATACGAATCGTACCGTAGCGGGTAGTAGTTGTAGTAATACAAATTAGAAACCTCAAAAACGGACTAATTATAAACCAATCATGACGATAGTTAGGGGTAATTAGTAACATACAAAAATCCTGATCCATGGGAGGGTTAGATTTAATGCGTAACTTACACATATCCATCATCAGTTTTTTACTGTTGATTAGCACATCCATGACAGCGTGGGGTGATATTCCACCACCACCTGTTAACCAAAATCTGGGTATCCCTGATACCCAATTCAATCTTTTATATAAAGAGGTTTGCTGGAGATGCCACAAACCTGCTAACTTAGGTTTTGATGCTCCACCAGAGGGTGTTCCAGTAAAAACCACCTATCTTCCTGACAGACATCATCAACATGTAAACACTGAAATTGCTGGCGGTCCAGAACAGCCTCCTTTTATGGATGCCAATCGCGACGGTGTTGAAGATACAACCTACACCTGTCTCAACTGCCACGAACTGGGACCCAACGGCATTACTAATGCATTAGAGCTGGTACAGAGTTTCAGAGACTGTCTGTTCTGTCATATCGTTGAAGGCGGAGAGCGCACCGTTCACCACGACACCCCTTTAGCCAAAGAAGCCCTATGTGGTACCTGCCACGGTAGTCTGATTCGTAGCCTTGATACTGGTATGGCTCCACCAAGCTATCAACCCAGCATCATTACTCCATGGAGAAGTGGCAAGCCAAATGGTGACGACAGCTTAACCAGTTCAGCTGGCACACATCCTGGCAACTGTAACTACTGCCACAACACCAGAGATGGATCAACCAGCGGTACTCCAGACGTACCCAGTGGTTTTGGTCCAATCACCGTGTTCACCAACAAGCAGAACCACCACGGAACCGGCGTACCAACCATCACTGGTTCATCCAAGGGTTCACCTTGCACCTGGTGTCATAACATCGACCAGCCACTTGAAGAAGGTATCCGTGGTTGTCAGCGTTGCCATGACATAGAGTCACTCCACAACATCGAATACGATGCTGATGGTGATGGTATTGTTCCTGGCGCAGAGACAGCCTTCAATGGCCATATCGGTAACACCGATAACTGCTGGGGCTGTCACGGTAATGATAGAGAAGTTTCCTCTCTATCCGCTGGGTTCTCTCCTGCTACAGCTATCACTCCTCAATTGGATAGCATCAACCTATCCACCTGGGAGCAGGGCACTGCATTTGAGCTTACCCTTAAGGGTAACGGCTTTATCAACCAGGGCGGTCTGTTAGGTGAGCTAGCCTTTAGACCTGAAGTTCAGCTGACCGATAGTGCAGGCAACATCACTGTACTAACACCTGTCGCTGAATCAGTTAACTCTGTTCAGGTAGCCATTCCTGCAACACTGCCAGCTGACAACTACCGGGTGCAGATCAAGAAAGATACCGCGCTGAGTAATCCGCTTGTTGCAACCGTTACTCCAGCATTGAACATCGGAAATGCCATTTGCTACAGCCGTTTCAATCTTGTCATCCTAACCGGTACTGGCCTGAGTCAGTTCCTACCTGGTGAGAATACTGGAACCAGCATCACTGGCGATGGAACAGAAGCATTCCGGGTTTTCCGTTGGAAGAATGGCATGATTGCAGCCATGTTTACTGCATGTCCTACTACGGTTGAAGTAACGAACGTATTTGACAGCGTAAGCATAAACCCACGGGTTTATTAAATCCCAACCTGGTAACCGATAGGACTCCCCCCGCCTATCGGTTACTGCTTTCATTGCACAAGGGAGCCTGCCGGCTCCCTTGTTCATTCCCACCAAGCAAAAAAGGTAATTGAACATGCAGAAAAACCCGCAAATTCCCCTACTTTTTGTATCCATTTTAATCATTGGATACGCGCTCTCATCTGTAGCTATAGCAGGAGAACGACGGGTTATTGTGGGGTTTCACCAAACATCTGAAAGCAACGAACGGACACTCGTACAGCGCCATAAAGGCAAGCTCAAACATCAATTTAAACGAATTAAAGCACTCTCAGCAAAACTTACAGATCAAGCCATTGCTGAGCTGCAAAGCGATCCCTCAGTTGCCTACATTGAAGAAGACTCTATCGTATCTGCCATTGAACCCGAATTTGGCAACAGCGAATACCTGGCCACCTGGGGGGTCTCACGTATTGGTAGCGAATCAGTACATACCACACAAGTGAAAGGTGCAGGCGTCAAGGTTGCCGTACTGGATACAGGCATCGATTACACCCACCCAGACCTCGACAATAACTACCGTGGTGGGATTAATATCATTGACCCCGATCTCCCTGCCGGCCCTTTTGATGATAGCTGGAACAGCCACGGCACTCATGTAGCGGGGATCATTGCCGCAGAGCTGGATGGCAATGGCGTTGTTGGGGTCGCCCCACAAGCCTCTCTCTACGCCATCAAAACACTGGATAACGGTGGTAGCGGATACCTCAGTGATGTTATTGCGGGTATAGAGTGGGCCATTGCAAATGACATAGACATTATCAACATGAGCCTGGGTCTACGCAGAGACTCCCCAGCACTGGCTGAAGTCTGCGCCAGAGCCTACGAAGCCGGTATCCTACTGGTTGCTGCCGCAGGTAACACGGGGCTTTACGGTCTTGGCGAAGTGCTTTATCCCGCACGCTACAGCACCGTAATAGCCGTTGGTGCAACCAACCCCGATGACACGCTTCACTTGATGTCCGCTGTTAGCCCCGATGTAGACCTGGTCGCCCCTGGCAGCAATATCTACTCAAGCATCACCTACAGTGGTTACAACGTTTTAACGGGCACATCACAAGCTTCGCCGCATGTTGCCGGTGTTGCAGCGCTTATTCTCTCAGCTGGACTTAGGGATCTTAACGGCGACCACACTATCAACAATCAAGATCTCAGGCTTCAACTACAGAACAACACTTTCGATCTTGGCGAGCCAGAAAGGGATGGCATCTATGGTTATGGCTTAGTCAATGCCGCTGCCGCTACAACACTAAATCCGGCATGGAGAGCATCAACCCGAAAAGCACGCTTATTAGCCCGTGCTAAAATAATCGCTCAAGCTAACTGCAACAAACGGGGAGTCCGTAGAAATTATCAAAGCCACTGCAGTAACAACAGCAGGCATCTTCAAACTCGCTCTCACACAGCTAACACTAGAGGCACGCCCCATCAGCGCTAAACCACCTTTAAGTAAATTTTTCATTAGTGATTACCGTATGAGCTTATTATTCAGCGCATGTACTACCAGGCGTATATTGCTGGTATTTTTGGCTGCCCTATCAATACTACCCGCCCAGGCATCATCAACTAGCGAGCATGAACAGTCATCCCGCGTTATCGTTGCAAAGGTAAATGGGCAACCTGTCTTTCAGGATCAACTGAAAGCCAGATTACAAAAAAACTCAAGCAAAGATAGCCGTTTAAGCCCAGCAACAATATCCGACGAATCACCTGTAATCAAAAAAGCGCTACAAGAGCAGGCCTTAAACGAACAGATTGCCGCCGAGCTGTTCTACCAGGCAGGTCAACAGCTAAACATCCCCAATGCCAAAAACAAAATTGCGGCAGAAATTGCCAAGCGCAAAGCCGTATTTGTTGCCAACCAACAACAAGTTGATGATGAAGCCCTTAAAACATATGTGCAGCGCCATTTCTATATTAGTGAATACATGGCAGCTAAAGATCTGATTACTCCAAAAGTATCCGAAGCTGAACTCAGGGCATACTATGAAGAGACAAAGCAGGGCTATGTCAGTGACACTGATGCTGTTCATGTGCATCACATTCTAATCAAACTAAATAAGAACAGCTCTGCCGAAGAACAAAATCAAGCACATAAAAAGATTCAACAGATTCAGCAACTCATTCTTGATGGCTTGTCTTTTGTAGAGGCCGCTAAAGAATATTCTCAAGATGCTAATGCATCCACTGGCGGTGATTTAGGCTACATCAAACCAGGCTACATGCCTCCTGAATTTGAAAAGCTGGCTTTTTCTCTAAAACCAGGGACACCCAGCCCCATTATTAAAACGAAATTTGGTTATCACCTACTTAAAACACTGGGAATTAAACCCAAAGGAACCTTGCCAAAATATGAGGATGTAAAGGATTTCTTTGAGAAATACCTCTCCAACAGGTTGCGAGAAAAGAAAGTGCCTGCTCATGTGCAGCATTTAAAAGAGAGCGCCAAAATAGAGACATACCCATTTTAATAAAAAGAGGCCATTAGGCCTTACAACATCTCTAATCAGCAGACGCCACATACAACTCCCTATATATAGAGGTTACATAATGGATTTTCAAAAAAAGTATTTTTTAATGGCACTGCTAATAATTGCCACCGCTCTCATTTCACCTAGTATCCTCGCTTGGGGAGGCGGAGGAAGTTACGGAGGCGGCGATAGTAATAGTGGGTGGACTCATGAGATCTGCCGAGTCTGTCATGTGGGTTACGCAGCAGAGGGGGTTCTTCCCTTGCCAAAGTTAAATCCTGACAACCATCACAAGCTGGTCAAAACCAAGATCCAGCACGAAACAGCACCCAACTGGGAGAATGAGGGTGTATTTGGGGACAAATCTAAATATAACTGCCTAACTTGCCATATTATTATACGTAATGAACAGGGAGCCATTGATACTGCACCTCCAAGGGACTGCCTGAACTGCCACGATCTATCAACCGTTACAGGGTACAGAGGCAATCGACATATGGATAGAAGCACCATCCGTTGCCCTGTTTGTCACTGTAGGATGCCTGCACCTGGCCCTCAATTTGGTAGCTGTAGTGATGGCGATGGCAGCAGCTGGGGTGGCCGATAAAACCGTAGAAGCCTCAATGTAGCTGGCAGTTAACCAACCAGCCAAAAGAGAGGGCTTATCTGTAAGCAGACAAGCCCTCTCTCCTCACTGCTCTGCCCCTCATCCAATAGCCCCACCCCTCTCTCAATAAGTATTAGCTATATTCAATCTCATACTGCACAATTATTCACACATCCTTATTAAACCGACTATCTTAAAGTATTGAATGCGCATAAAACGGCGTTCAGATACTAAGAAAATCTGTAGCCAAAAAGCCATATCATTCTGGTTAGACATATAGACACAACACTACAAAACAGTCCCAACCAATAGGTCAGGGACAGAGACTATGATAAAAAATACCCATCAAAATATAAGCATTATTATTCCAGCCAAAAATGAGGCTGATGCACTTCGCAGTCTCTTACCTGAGCTACGAGACAGGCAGCCTGAAGCAGAGATTATTGTAGTCAATGATGGCTCCACAGATGACACTGCTCAATTGGGCGATGAGATCCCCGGAGTCACAGTGCTAAACCTGCCCTACAATTTAGGGAACGGCGGTGCTGTAAAATCAGGGGCTCGTGCTGCAACAGGTGATATATTCATCTTTATGGATGCCGATGGGCAACATCAACCAAAGGATGTTGAACTGCTCCTCCAGCGTTTTTTTAAAGATGACCTGGATATGGTAATCGGCGCGCGCACCAAATCATCCCAAGCAAACATTGGTCGTTCCGTTGCCAATAAACTGTACAATCGACTAGCCAGCTGGATGTCAGGCCATTACATACCCGATCTCACCTCTGGCTTTCGTGTAGTCAACGCAGAAAAATTCAAATCATTCCTACATCTGCTACCCAACGGTTTCTCTTACCCAACTACCATAACCATGTCTTTTTTTCGCTCAGCTTATACCGTGGGGTATGAGTCGATTACAGCTGAGACACGCCAAGGCAGAAAAAGTCATATTCGCCCCATAAAAGATGGCCTGCGTTTTCTGCTGATTATTTTTAAAGTCGGCTCGCTCTATTCACCATTAAAGCTATTCCTACCCATCAGTATATTTACGTTTACTTCGGGGATTGGACTGTATGCCTATAACTACATAACTGAAGGGCGCTTTACCAATATGAGCGCCCTACTACTCAGCACCTCACTACTGGTATTTCTGATTGGCATGGTTTCCGAGCAGATAACCAATCTGATGTTCTCACGGCGTGAGCGATGATAGTTTGAATGGCAGCATTTCAAATAGAATGCAGTTACTGACCCGCTTTCAGCTCTCCTTGTTACTTTCTTCTTTGATCCATTAACTGACGAACATATTTAACCGGGATGGCATAACTGATCCCAGTTGGATTCTCCAGGGCAGACTCCTTGGTATTCTTCACCAGCACGCTATTCACCACACCCACCACGCGCCCCGTATCCACAGCATATAAAGGGCTACCACTATTACCCGGGTAAGCCGTGGCATCCAACTGAAAGACATCAAAAGGATCCCGCATACGGCGGATATGCTTCACATCCAATTTCCGCGCATTCAGTGCTGGAATAACAATGGGTGTGATTGCAGATACAATTCCACGGTGCGTTACCGGATACAGCCCTAATATCATGCCGATGGGAAAGCCCGTGAAGGCAAATAACTCCCCTTCCCGCACACCGGCGGCATCTCCCAACTCCAGTGCCGGCAGCGGTTCACCCTTAATAGAGAGCAAAGCCAGATCATGCACCGCATCCATTGCCACAATCTCTGCCTGACGCCCCTTGGCCTGTTTTCCACGCCCTACGAAAATTGCCAGCGTCTCCATCCTGGCATAATCCATAACCTCAGGCACTACATGGTGATTTGTTATCACATAGCGCCCATCACCCACCACAAAACCGGTACCCATAAACTGCGCTTTTGGGCTACGGGTTGGCAGAATTGTGCCTACTGCAACAATGCTTGAACGCACTCTATCTACTGTATCGGGTAAATCAACAGCCCCAGATGAGATGGGCCATAAAATGACCATTAGAAAAGCGGCAGTGTAATGACGCATCAATGACCACTCACCTAACAGTCCGTTCATTCACTGTCTCCCTCGTGCTGCATCTTCAAACACGACCAACACAGTGATATTGGAAGCCTGCTTTTCTCATCTGATCCGGCTCATACACATTCCTCAAATCAACAAATACATCACCCTTCATCAAGGATTTAACCTCTTCTAAATTCAATCCCCGATAAACATTCCACTCTGTCATAAGAATAACTGCATCTGCACCCTTCATCGCTTCAGCTGGATTATCACAGTAGTTAATTCCTTCTGGGAGCAGCTCAGCCGCCTCTCTCATTCCTTCGGGGTCATGGGCATTAATGGTTGCCCCCTTTTCGATCAGCGCAGGCAATATCGATAGCGCTGGCGCATCACGCATATCATCCGTCTCAGGTTTGAATGTCAGCCCAAGTACAGCCAGTGTTTTACCCGATTCATTGCCACCAAGCGCCTGACGAATCTTACCTACCATTCGCGCTTTCTGCGCCGCATTAACCTCAATAACAGATTCTACAATACGACTTGAGGTGCCATGCTCTTGGGCTATTCGCACTAAAGCCAGGGTGTCTTTTGGAAAACAAGAACCACCATAACCCGGCCCAGCATGCAGGAATTTCCGGCCTATTCTTCCATCCAGTCCCATGCCTTTAGCTACCGCATGAACATCAGCGCCAACCTTCTCACATAGATCTGATATCTCATTAATGAATGAGATTTTTGTTGCCAAAAATGCATTGGATGCATATTTAACCAACTCAGCACTTTCCAGGTTGGTTACATGAATGGGAGCCTCAATCAGATTGATTGGGCGATATAACTCTCGCAGCAGTGCTTCTGCTCTCTCACTTTCCACCCCAAGCACAACCCGGTCTGGGCGCATAAAATCACCAATGGCCGCGCCTTCTCGAAGAAATTCTGGATTGGAAGCCACATCAAAATCAGCATCTGGGTTCTCTTCCTTAATGATTCGATGAACCTGACGAGCTGTTCCAACCGGGACGGTGGATTTATCTACGACCACTGTATAGCCTTCTAGATGCTTAGCAATCTCCTTTGCTGCTGCATAGACATATTTCAGATCCGCATGGCCATCCCCACGCCTTGTTGGAGTACCAACCCCGATAAATATCAGATCGGCCTTACCGACAGAGGCAGAAAAGTCAGTGGTAAAAGTAAGCCGCCCAGCCTCAACATTCTTCTTTACCAGATTATCCAGGCCTGGCTCATAGATTGGGATTTTGCCATTATTTAGGGCATCAATTTTTGACTCATCAACATCCAAGCAAGTTACATGAGCACCAAACTCAGCAAAGCATGCACCTGATACCAAGCCAACATAACCCGCACCGATCATTGTTATTTCCATTATTACCCTTTAATTTAGATAAAACATAGAACGAAAATACAGTCATCCCAACTGCCCTGCCGCAGTATACAATAGGAAAATAGTTTGCTTTTGAAGTATTCTAGTCAGCCCATGGACTGATTCACTAAGCTTTCCAGATAATGCCACAAACAGAACTTTCTGAAAGAATCTACCAGAAAAGGAAGATACCCCTTCTTCTGATGCTGTTACAACGTTTTCTGACACTGGCCTTGCTTGGGATCGTTACTCTTACACTGGTAGATTTCCCCGTCGCCAAGAACTGGATTGCACTTGGATTAGGCGCTTATGTACTCCTGCTCTGGCGCTTTCCCTCAGCATGGCTGCTCATCATTCCAACTCTTCTACCTGTTCTCGATTTTACTCCATGGTCCGGTCGCATCTTCTTTGGTGAATTTGACCTACTGGTATTAATGACTTGCGCTGTAGGTTATTGGCGCAAAGACCCATGGATTAATCCTCTGCAATTTAACCGCAAAACCTGGTTTCTCATTCTGCTACTCATCGCTTGGCAGTCCTACACCACCCTGAATGGTTTATTACCGCTTCAACCCATCGACGCCAACTCGTTTACAAGTTATTACAGCCAATACAACAGCCTGCGTATTGCCAAAGGTTTCTTCTTTGCACTGATGCTACTCCCTCTGCTGGGACAGGCCATTGGACGCGGCACTTCTGTAGTCAAACTTTTCTCTCTCGGAATGCTGGGAGGGCTAGCCACGGCATTGATGGCTATCATATGGGAGCGCGCTTTATTTGCCGGCATCTTTAATTTCGACAAACCCTACCGGGTAACCGGCTTCTTTTCAGGGATGCTGACAGGTGGCGCCCCTATAGACGCTCACCTAGCACTATCTTTGCCTTTTATTGCTTTTATCTTCCTAGCCTGGCGTAACTTTGTCACCCAAATACTTGGGGTTATCTTTCTCGCTATAGCCATTTATGGATTAGCTGTCACCTTTAGTCGCGCGGACTATCTTGCTGTTGCTTTCATTACAGTCAGTTTCTTTGGCGCTTGGTTTTACCTGCGAAGACAACCTAATACAGAGCACTCAATATTAGGGAAGCATTATTATTTAATAACTGGTTTACTGATAGTCTCCTTAATTCCTGTTATATCTGGGAATTACATCCAGTCCAGATTTGCTACAACTGCCTCAGACTTTATGCATCGAATCGACCACTGGCAGAAAACAGTGGGCATAATGGATAACAATTGGAACACTCAACTGTTTGGCATGGGTAAAGGAGCATTTCCCAGAACATACTTCTGGGAATATCCAACCGATACTCCTCCAGCCACCGTGCAGCATCAAACAGAAGGTGTAAATGGTTTTCTCCGCTTCGGAAAAAGTGGCTCACAAGGAAATCTTTTTCTTCGCCAACGTTTCACCATTCTCGAGGAAGGGCCTTATCACCTTAGCCTTGACTTACGACCGCTTACCAAAAAGCCCACTCGTCTTCTGATAGAAATTTGTGAACGCTTGATATTTCAAGCCTATCGCGAATGCCGATGGTTAGGGATCAACACTCAATCTGACCCACAACAGTGGGTCAACTTTAATAACAAATTAAACATCAATGGGTTGGGGGAAAGTTACTGGTATGGGAGTCGCCCAGTTGAAATATCCATTCTCAATAGAGGCTTGGGTGAAGGCATTGATATCGACAATATTCAAATCAGCACACCCAGCGGTAGGCAGCTACTTGCCAATGGCGACTTCAATTCAGGTCTTGAACACTGGGTCATTTCATTTGGCGATCATCTTGCCTGGCACATAAAAAACGCCTGGGTTGACGTGTTTTTTGAAAGCGGGATCATCGGCCTTTTACTATTCATGACTTTATCATTAACTCTTCTATTCAACCTCATACAGCGCCTTAAGAAAAGAGACCAACTACCTCTGCTAATTCTTCCTGCATTTGTCGGGTTTCTTATTATTGGATTATTTGACAGTCTTTTCGATGAACCTAAACTTGGAATTCTATTTTTCCTACTATCATGGATTACTCTTTCCAACTCAATAACATACCCCAGTTTACCTCAACTGCAATCGCATAAAACCACCTATTTCCACCAATTAATTAAAGCCTACTACCATTTACCAGCACCATACCAAGTTACCTTGGGGGGGCTTTTTGCTGCACTAGTCCTGTCTACTCTATTTGTTGGTGCTACACGGCATTATGAGCTTACTTCAGAGCAGTTAATAATCAGGGCCTTAGAAAAATCCGGCATCACCAGTGGGCCAATTACCGATCTCATTTCTCCAAAAATAAAATACTCAGATCAATCCTTTGCAGGAACAGTTCGTACTACCCATCCCCGCATATTACTGCCAGAACTTTCTACATGGACAGGGAAAGCAATACCCAAATTTATGCAGCACCGTGAAAATCTCTATGCTAAACAGGGAACCCGCCCACCCGCCTCTTGTGGTTATGGAGGAGTACTTGGACTTGCCAGCTGCTGGGTGAATACGGGCAATCATGAAGCTGCAGAAAAATTATCACAGCAATTACGTACCGATTATCTGACCATCCCACAGCCTAATGGAAATTATGGCAACGGCTGGGAATTTGCACTTGCTTATGATTTTCTTAGCCTCTACCCTGAACTATCAAGGATGGATCAACTAGAGATTGAAGAGAAGATTCAAACAGCCCTTCGCCATTCTCTTCTGCTACTGGATGATGACGGCATGTCCCTCTGGCATGGCCGCTCCACCCTCTCTGCTATTGCCTGGCTGTGCGCTATAGTCTTAGATCAAAACAATCCGGAGATACAACTCCTAACCAAGAGAGCACAAGGCCATTTTCTTGAAACAATGAAGGCCCTAGCGCTTACTGAGGCCTGGCCTGAAGGCTATCTTTACTGGGTCAATGACCGTGGGTTTCTTATCACTCTTGCCGCCTCCGCCTATCTTAATGGCATTGAGAGCAGCCCTGAGGATGCCAACCATATTCGCACAAAATGCTTGGGCACTTGACTCCTACGATCTAACTGAACCATAGTCTATCTGTGAAGAACTCCAAACCAGCTTATCCAAAGACAGTGCGGGACTTTCGCAAGCAGTTTGCATCAGAACAGTCGTGTATTGAGTATTTG
>JAJFJN010000041.1 GCA_021773975.1 Gammaproteobacteria bacterium
AATCTGGCAATGACACTCCAGGCTGGAATTGAATTTGATTCATGGGCATGGCAGCTCTCCAAGATATTTTCTGTCTAGGATTATGCGCCCACCACAGGCTCAGAACGTGAGCCTACTGAGCTTTGTAACTAATCACCAAAAGTTAATTGAATATGCCGGCAGTGCAGCACCTTCGTCCATCTGCTTCACTCCAGAATTTGGAATTTCAGCTCAATCTGTAAGATTCACTTATTTCCGTTGTAATTTATGCGCACTGGCATGTACTACACTAAAGGCTACCGTAGGTAGTAAAGAGAGATGTATTTTTCCCTGTTTACCAGATAAATAGCACGGTAAATACAGGTGCGCTGGGTTTTGCGTAGAATTTAATGGATTAAGTGAAATGGCGACTAATAGCAACATCGTTGAATGGATAGCAAGCAATAGAGAACATCAAAACACCGGAATTGATAATCTATACCTCTGCCTCATCAGCATACATGGCCTGATACGTGGCAGTAACCAGGAGCTGGGCCGGGACGCTGATACCGGGGGGCAGACAAAGTATGTGGTGGAACTTGCCCGCGCTCTTGCTCAGCATCCAAACGTTAGTCGTGTAGATCTACTGACACGCCGGGTAGATGACCCTGCAGTGGATGAGGATTATGCCCAGCCGGAAGAGTCTCTAGGAGGGGGCGCCCGTATTGTGCGTATTGAGGCCGGCCCCGCCGCTTATATCGCCAAAGAAGCATTATGGGACTACCTGGATGCCTTTGTTGATAACGCTATCAACTATATATCTAAACAACCCCAACAACCGGATATTCTCCATAGTCACTATGCTGATGCCGGTTATGTCAGTAGTCGTATATGCCACATCCTGGACATTCCTCTGATCCATACCGGTCACTCACTGGGGCGAGTCAAACGCATGCGCCTGTTGGCAACAGGTCTCGACACCACCCAGATCGATAAACACTACAATATGCTGCGGCGTGTTGAGGCTGAGGAGATGACCTTGGCCGCATCGGAACGTGTAATTACCAGTACGCATCATGAGATTGATGAGCAGTACGGGCTATACGATTACTATCAGCCGGAACAGATGCAAGTCATTCCACCCGGCACCGATTTGAGCTGTTTTCATCCCCCTGAAGGTGGCGAGTGGAATACCACCATTGCTGCAGAGATCAGCCGCTTTCTACAAGAGCCGGAACGCCCCATTATCCTGGCGCTGTCACGACCCGATGCCCGCAAGAATATCTCCACCCTAATCACCGCCTTTGGCGAGGATAAGCTACTGCAGGAACATGCCAATCTGGTAGTGGTCGTGGGCAATCGTGAGGACATTCATGATTTGGATGCTGGCGCTCAGGATGTGATAACTGAATTACTGTTTCTGATCGATCATTATGACCTTTACGGCAAAGTAGCCTATCCCAAGCATCACAGCGCCGATGATGTCCCCATTATCTACCGATTGGCAACACTATCCGGCGGGGTATTTGTGAACCCGGCACTTACCGAGCCTTTTGGGTTGACGCTGATTGAGGCTGCGGCCAGTGGTTTACCTATTGTCGCTACAAATGATGGTGGCCCAAATGACATAATCAAAAATTGTTGTAATGGCCTGCTGGTTGATCCTTTGGACAGCAAAGCAGTTGCCAAAGCCATAAGTAGCATTCTAATGAACTGGGAACAGTGGCAACAGCGCTCTACCAATGGACTAAAAGGGGTGCGTGAGCACTATTCATGGGAGGCCCATGCAAAATCCTATCTTGAGATGATACGCCCAATCATTAAGAAAACCAGCAAGCCACTGGTGCGCTTACCGCAGACCCCGCATCCCATGCGCTACCGTGATCGCGCCATATTTACAGATTTGGATCAGAACCTATTAGGTGATACCGCAGCTCTGGCAAAGTTGATCAGCTTGATCCGGGGACAACGCAAATGCACCAACTTTGGCATAGCCACAGGCAGACGACTGGATTCCGCACTGGCAATCATGAAGCGATATGGCATCCCTGACCCGGATGTACTGATCACCAGTAGTGGCAGTGCCATCCACTATGCACCCAAGCTTACAGAAGATGCCGCCTGGACCCGCCATATCGAAAAACAGTGGACACCCCAGGTCGTCAGGCGTGTTCTCGATGCACTGCCCGGCCTCAAGCTCCAACCCAAACAGGAGCAAAGCCGCTTCAAGGTCAGTTATTACATTGATCCCAGCAAGGCACCCTCTCTTGACGAGATCAATCAAATCCTTCATCAGGAGGAACAAGCCGTTAATGTAACGCACTCCTTTGGTCAGTTTCTGGATATATTGCCACTACGTGCCTCTAAAGGATTGGCACTGCGCTACTTTGCAGCACAGCAGAAAATCCCATTGGAGCAGATATTGGTGGCAGGTGGCTCTGGTGCAGATGAAGATATGATGCGAGGCAACACACTGGCTGTAGTGGCTGCCAACCGCCACCATGAGGAGCTCTCCCAACTTGAGAGCATAGAACGTATCTATTTTGCTCAGGGAGCCTATGCCGAAGGGATACTGGAAGCACTGGAGTATTATGATTTTTTTGCTAGCTGCCGTGTGCCAGAAACAAAGGCTGTTTTACATGGCAAATAATACCCTATTGCTCTGTACCGATCTGGACAGAACACTCCTGCCCAATGGGACCCAGCCGGAGTTTCCACAAGCACGCCAGCATTTCTACCGCTTTGTTGCCCACTCAAATATTATTCTGGCCTATGTCACCGGGCGTGATAAGAACCTGGTGCAGCAGGCCATTTCAAATTTTCAGCTGCCAAATGCAGATTTTATCATCAGTGATGTTGGCAGCAATATCTATGACCTGAGGGGTGGGGGTTGGCAAGCCTGGCTTGAATGGCAAAAGATGATTGCCCAAGATTGGAGGGGCAGAACCCATCAGCAGTTGCGGACTCTTTTCCAGGATATCGATGCGCTACGCCTACAGGAACATACCAAGCAGAACACCTTCAAACTCAGCTTCTATGTGCCATTAAACGCCAACCATGCCGCCCTGCACAAAGTTATCCAGTCACGATTGTTAGATGCTGATGTCCAGGCCTGTCTGGTCTGGAGCGTTGATGAACCCGCTGGTGTGGGCCTGCTTGATATCCTGCCCCGGCAAGCCAGCAAATTGCATGCTATTGAGGCGCTTCAAAACTATCTCTCTATTCCACCGGAATGGACACTTTTCGCGGGTGATAGTGGTAATGATCTACCTGTACTGGCAAGTCATATCCCATCAATACTCGTGGCCAATGCCACAAAATCCGTAAAAGAACATGCTAAAACTGAAGCAGAGAAACAGGGCAACAGTTTACAGCTCTACCTTGCTCAAGGGGGGTTTCTTGGCATGAATGGCAACTACAGTGCCGGTATTCTGGAAGGCATTGTCCATTACCATCCCAGGCTAAAAGAAAGGATTGCAACAATGGTATTGGGCCAATGATGGGTACACCACTTCTTTTTGGTGAGGTGCTGTTCGACTGCTTTGAAGATGGCGCGACCATCCTGGGTGGCGCCCCCTTTAATGTGGCCTGGCATCTCCAGGCTTTTGGCTGCTCACCACTGTTAGTGAGTCGGGTGGGGGATGATACAGCTGGCAGTGAGATACAACATGCCATGCAACACTGGGGCATGTCGAGCGCTGGCCTGCAGAAGGACTTGGCACATGCTACCGGCAAGGTACAGATCAGCTTAAAAGCGGGTGAGCCAAATTTTAATATCCTGGTTGATCGCGCCTTCGATCACATCCAGGCCACTGCTGTGCCACCCTGTCACCCCAGCCTGATTTACCATGGCAGCCTTGGACTCCGCTCTCCTGAGTCTGCCAATGCACTGGCGGACATTAAACGCCAACACCCGGCAGCCCCCATATTTATGGATGTTAACCTGCGACCACCCTGGTGGTCAGCTGATCAAATCAACCTGCTCCTCCAGGATGCACATTGGGTCAAGCTCAACCATGACGAATTGAAAACCCTTATTGATACACCTGGCGACCTGATAGAAAAGGCCGCTGAGCTGCAACAACAATTTTCGCTGTCACTTGTCATAGTAACTGAAGGTGAGCAAGGGGCTTTTGCCAGGGATAAGGAAGGGGCTGTTTACCCTGTTATGCCTTCCAAAATTAAGCAGGTAGTAGATACGGTGGGAGCGGGTGACGCTTTCACCAGCGTCTGCATTCTGGGGCTACTGAGGCAATGGGACCTGAGAACTACATTAAATTATGCCCAAACCTTTGCATCCGCACTTGTAGAACAACAAGGATCCACGGTTCATGATCATGATTTTTACCAACCATTCAAGATGCAGTGGATGTTATCAACATGAATTCATATGTAACGAATCAACAGTGGCCATATCATGTATGAACAGATCTCCCATTCCCTGCTCAATGAAATTCTGGACGAACTGAAACCTCATATCCGCAGAAGGGACCTACGGCATTTCTATACCCGCCTGGGCGCTAATTTCTACGCTATCCACTCCCTATTCCATCTCCTCTATGGAAATCGTGACGACTTCAAGGCCAAGATGCTCAACCTGGTGGAGGTAATGGCCAACCAATACATTCAACGCAACGATGAACTCAAGCAGTTGGATGTAGAACGGGAAAAAGACCACAACTGGTTTCTGAGTCAAAAGTGGGTGGGGATGGCTCTCTACACTGAAGGCTTCACAGGCAATCTGGTCAGCATGAAATCACGCCTCTCCTACCTACAGGAGCTGGGCATCAATATGGTGCACCTTATGCCCATTCTGGATTGTCCCCAGGGAGCCAGTGATGGCGGCTATGCCGTAAGCAACTTCCGTAATGTGGATGGCCGTGTAGGAAGCATGGAGGATCTTGAGTCATTGGGTGCCTCTATGCGTAAGCGCGACATACTCTTGGCATTGGATGTGGTGGTTAACCACACCTCCAATGAACATGAGTGGGCACAAAAGGCTCAAACTGGCGACCCAAAATATCAGGATTACTACCACGTCTTTGACAACCGGGATATCCCGGACATGTTTGAAGAGACCATGCCGGAGATCTTTCCCGAAACAGCACCTGGCAATTTCACCTGGGATGAGACGATGGAAAAGTGGGTGATGACCGTCTTCAACCACTACCAATGGGATCTGGATTACAGTAACCCCACCGTCTTTATCGAGATGCTGGATATCATCCTCTTTTGGGCAAATAAAGGCGCTGATATTGTGCGGCTGGATGCAGTGGCCTTCCTGTGGAAGAAGATTGGCACCACCTGCCAGAATGAACGTGAGGCTCACCTGATCCTACAACTGATGAAAGACTGCTGCCAGGTGACAGCCCCTGGGGTTTTGTTTATCGCTGAGGCCATCGTGGCACCCGTGGAGATCACCAAATACTTTGGTGAGGATGCAGTCATTGCCAAGGAGTGTGAAATCGCCTACAACGCCACCTTTATGGCACTGTTGTGGGATGCCGTCGCCACACGTAATACCCTGTTACTTAATCGGGGAATCAAGAGTCTGCCAGAGAAGCTGGATCGCGCAACCTGGCTCAATTATGTTCGTTGTCATGATGATATTGGGCTTGGCTTTGATGACAGAGATATCCTGTTAGCGGGTTATGACCCCCAGGCTCATCGCCGCTTTCTTATCGACTATTTCACCGGTGCCTACGTCGACTCTATTGCCAGAGGGTTCCCCTTTGGTCAAAACAAAAAAACAGGCGATGCTCGTATCTCAGGTTCGCTGGCTTCACTGGTAGGGCTGGAAGCCGCATTAGCGCAGGGTGATCAGGAAGCAATTGATCGCGCAATAAAACTCATCCTGCTATTGCATAGTGTGATCTTCTCTTTTGGAGGTATCCCACTTCTGCACTATGGTGATGAGATCGGCACCCTCAATGACTATAGTTTTTTACAGGATGAACATAAAAAAGATGATAACCGCTGGATACATCGGCCAAAAATAGACTGGAAAAAGGCACAATTACGTCAGCAGCATGGTTCCATTGAGCAACGCATATTTGATGGACTGAAGAGAATGATTGCAACCCGCAAGCGCATCCCCGCATTTGCTGATTTTAATAATAGAGAACTGCTGGAGGTGACCAACTCACACCTGTTTGTATTCCAACGTATTCATCCAGAGCAACCAACCAACTCGATATTGGTTGTCGCAAACTTTGATGCCAATCCTCAGTATCTGGACATGCATGATCTGGGCGGTCACATA
Organism: Gammaproteobacteria bacterium; assembly: GCA_021773975.1. Taxonomy (GTDB): domain Bacteria; phylum Pseudomonadota; class Gammaproteobacteria; order Chromatiales; family Chromatiaceae; genus WFXD01. The sequence goes on from JAJFJN010000041.1 coordinate 6,221, forward strand.
AGGCCCCAATATAGCCAGGTAAGGGACCTCTATTCTGGTGAGTCACCCGCCATGTTTAAAAAACAGCTCGTGGTGCCTCCTTATCGGTTCTATTGGTTAATAAGCCAACAGCCAGAAGCCGTGGTTTAACCCGGTCACACCGGGTAAGAAATGCAAATTAACGGGGCTTTTTGAGTTGAGTGCGTTCAACAACCCCCATCATCTTATAGGCCAACAGTGCAGCTGAGAATTCATAGGCATGGAAGCCCTTGATGGGCGCAAATTCCATTAGGTCGAAACCAATTACATTACGCTGACTGGCAACCGATTCAAACAACGACAGGGTTTGATACCAGCCTAACCCACCTGGCACCGGGGTACCGGTGGAGGGAAAGACCGAGGGGTCGATGCCATCGATATCCAGTGTGAAGAAAACGTTGGCGGGAAAATCATCGGGCAACTCGATCTGCTGGATCGCCTGAGGCACCAGGATATCGGCATCCAGATACTGCACCTTGTGACGCACACGGGTGGCAATCTCCTCCTCACAGAAGGCACGCACCCCCAGTTGAAACAGTGGAATATCCAGATCCACCACACGTTTCATCACCGAGGCATGGCTGTAAGGGTTGCCCTCATAAGCCTCACGCAGGTCAGCATGGGCGTCGATCTGCACCACGCCGATATCGGTGATCCCGGCCTCAATCAGCCCTTTGATGATGCCGTAGGTCACACTGTGCTCGCCACCCAGCGCAATGGGAAAGCCACCCAGCTCAATGATCTTTTTGCTAGCCGCTGCAATGTTCTGCATCACCGCTTCTGCCGCCGCATCCACCTCAACCGGGGGGTGGGTGTAGACGCCACGCCTGCAGGGGGTGCTTTTGCCATCCCAGGTCTCCAGCTGCCAGGATGCGCCGAGGATCGCCGCCGGGCCTAAACCGGTACCACCCGCATAGGAGACGGAGATCTCGTAGGGCACAGGCAGGATATGGAAAAAGGCATCCTCCGGCCGGGGGTGCTCAAATTCAGAACCCAGAAAAATGGGATAACCGGGGGCGGCCAGTTGATCAAACTCTTCCATTTCAGGCATGCTCATGAGAGGCGGGCTTTAAAATCTTCGTAGCCAAACTGCCGCACCATTCGTAACGCATCGGTTTCAGAGTTCCAGATGGCGATGGCAGGCAGGTTGATGCCGTTGAAGGTGGTGGTCTTGACCATGGTGTAGTGCGACATGTCATCAAACGCTAGCCGCTGGCCGACGGTCAATGGCTGGGCAAAGCTGTAATCGCCCATCACATCCCCGGCCAGACAGGTTGGCCCACCCAGGCGATAGCAGTGCGACTTCTCCTCAGGCTCTCCGGCATGAAAGATCTCAGCGCGGTAAGGCATCTCCAGGGTATCGGGCATATGGCAGGCGGCGGATGAATCAAGAATCGCCAGGTCCATGCTGTTGTGAGTCAAATCCAATACCTCTGAAACCAGGATGCCGGTGTGGATGGCGATCGCCTCGCCGGGCTCCAGATAGACCTGTACTTGATAACGCTCTTTAAACTGTTTGATCCGCGCAATCAGCGCATCCACCTGATAATCATCACGGGTAATATGGTGGCCACCGCCAAAGTTGATCCACTCCATCTGCGGCAGCAGCTCACCGAATTGCTGTTCAATCACATCCAGGGTGCGCTCCAGCGGCAGGAAATCCTGCTCGCACAGCGTATGAAAATGAAGTCCGCTGATCCCACTCAAATCGTTTCCCGCAAACTCGGTTGCAGGGATACCCAGCCGGGAGCCAGGTGCACAGGGATCGTAGATTGGAGCTGCCCCCTCTGAATGCAGTGGATTGATGCGCAGACCAAACTGTAGCTCTGGGCGGTGTACCCTGGCCTGTTGGACCAGCGGTTGAAACCGTTGCCACTGGCTAAACGAGTTGAACACCACATGGTTGGAGATTCTCAAAATCTCCCATAGCTCAGATTCCGTATAGGCAGCTGAAAAACTATGCACCTCACCAGTAAACTCCTCATACCCCAGTCGCGCCTCATGCAGGCCACTGGCACAGGTGCCTTTGAGATAACGGCTGATCAATGGCGCCAGACTAAACATTGAGAAGGCCTTGAGTGCCATCAGGATCTTTGCGCCACTCTCCTGCTGCACTCGATCAAGTATTTGCAGGTTCCGCTCTACCGCCACCTCATCAACCACAAAGCAAGGAGAGGGAACGCGCGCAAGATCAAAGTTATAAAAGGTTTTGCTTTTAATCACTACATCACTTCAGATCAAAACCCGGCTCTTCAATCACCTTCCAGGGTAGGCCGTGCTGATTCATATCCTGCATAAAGGGATCGGGATCAAGCTGCTCCATGTTCCAGACACCCGGCTGCATCCATTTGCCTTCCAGCATCATCTTGGCACCAATCATGGCCGGTACACCGGTGGTGTAGGAGATGGCCTGTGACTGCACCTCCTGATAGCACTCCTGGTGATCACAGATATTGTAGAGATAGACCGTCTTCTCTTTGCCATCCTTCAAGCCACGCACTACACAACCAATACAGGTTTTGCCCTTGGTGCGCGGCCCCAGGGTGGAGGGATCAGGCAACAACGCTTTCAGAAATTGGATCGGCACAATCTGCTGGCCCTGATACTCAATTGGCTCAATGCCTGTCATACCCACATTACCCAACACCTCCAGATGCTTCAGGTAGTTGTCGGAGAAACTCATCCAGAACTGGGCTTTTTTTATGGTTGGGAAGTGCTTGGTCAGCGATTCCAACTCTTCGTGGTACATACGATAGATGTCAAAGCTGCCGACACCTTCCGGGCAGGTGAAGCCCTGTTTCAGCGACATGGCCGGGGTGGTGACAAATTCACCATTCTCCCAGTGACGGCACTCAGCGGTCACCTCACGGATATTGATTTCGGGATTAAAGTTAGTGGCAAAAGGGTAGCCATGATCACCCCCGTTGACATCAATGATGTCGAGAGTGTGGATCTCATCAAAATAGTGTTTGGCAATGTAGGCGGTAAACATATTGGTTGCGCCAGGGTCGAAACCTGAACCCAGCAGCGCCATCAGACCCGCCTTCTCAAATCGTTCCTGATAGGCCCACTGCCACTTATATTCAAACTTGGCCGTGTCGAGTGGCTCGTAGTTGGCGGTGTCCAGGTAATTCACTCCGGTCTCCAGACAGGCATCCATAATGGTCAGATCCTGATACGGCAGGGCGACATTAATCACCAGTTCCGGTTTGACACGGTTGATCAGCGCCACCAGTTCCGGCACGTTGTCAGCATCGACCTGCGCCGTCTCAATCGGAGTGCTAAGTTGCGCTGCAATCTTCTTGCACTTGGCCTCGGTGCGGCTGGCCAGCACAATCTCAGAAAAAACCTCCGGCAGCTGTGCACACTTGTGTGTGACCACCTGACCTACGCCACCTGCGCCTATAATGAGTACCTTTGCCATAATCTAATCCTCAATCCTCTTTCTCGTAGTAGGTATAGCCCTGCATGCTGGCATTGAATGTTTTGATCATCTGCTGCCGGTCACGGGCGGTGATGCGACCCTCTTTGACCGCCCGTTCTGCAGTATTACGGTAACGCAGCTGCATCTCTTTAGGGTGATATTCCACATAGCTCAGGACATCAGCAATGGTGTCACCATGGATCTCTTTGGCAAAGTCGAAGCTGCCATCGCTATTAAGGCGCACGCTGACCACATTGGTATCCCCAAACAGGTTGTGCAAATCTCCCAATGTCTCCTGATAGGCACCCACCAGAAAAACCCCTAGGTAATACTCCTCTCCCACCTTAAGTGGATGCAGCGGCAGCGTCTGGGCAACCTGATGCCCATCAATAAACCGGTCGATCTTGCCATCACAATCACAGGTGATATCGGCAATCACTGCCTGTCGAGTTGGCTCTTCATTCAACCGGTGAATCGGCATAATAGGAAACAACTGGTCGATAGCCCAGATATCCGGTAGTGACTGAAACAGGCTGAAGTTACCGTAGTAGATATCTGCCAGTGAGAGCTTCAGCCCCTCCAGATCCTGTGGTGTATGCTCCATATCATTGAGCAGATCTTTAATGCGATGCAGGGCATCAAAGAAGCGATTTTCTGCAATGGATTGCTCTCGCAGGTTAACCTGCCCACGCTTGAACAGCTCACGCACCTCATCGCGGTAGTAGTGTGCATCGTTATAACACTCCTGCACCCGGTTGGGCGTCAGGTAGCCTTTAATCTCACGCAGCTTGATCAGCAGTGGATGCTCATCAGCCGTAGGTTCCGGCAGATTGGTTGGCTCGAAGGTGGTAGTTTCAAGGATGTTGAACAGCAGCACCGAGGTATAGGCCACAGTAGCCCGCCCCGACTCCGTAATAATGGTCGGGTGAGGGATGTTATATTCATCCAGCGTATGCTTCAGGGTGTCGACCAAATCCTCGCAGTACTCATCAAGGCTGTAGTTGCGGCTCTGATCATCATTGTTTTGGGCACCGGTATAATCCACAGCCAGCCCACCACCCAGATCGATATGGGATAGCGCTGCCCCCTCCTTCACCAGATCCGCATAGTAGCGGCAGGCCTCAACCACGCCGTTACGTATCTCCTGAATATTGGGGATTTGTGAACCCAGGTGACAATGCAGCAGTTGCAGGCAATGCAGCATATCCTCCTGCTTCAGCGTATCCACAATATCAATCAGCTGTGTTGCACTGAGGCCAAAGACACTGCGATCACTGCTAGTAGGCTTCCAATGGCCACTCACCTTGGTGGTCATCTTGATCCGAACGCCAATGGTGGGCTCGATATTCAGCACCTTGCTTCGTTCAATGATGATCGGCAGCTCTGTTGGCGTTTCAATCACAAAGAAGCAACGAAAGCCCAATTTGATCGCCTGTAGCCCCAGCTCGATGAACTCTTGATCCTTATAGCCATTGCAGATGATCAAGCTTCCCGGCTCCTCCAACGTAGAGAGTGCCGCAATCATCTCTGGTTTACTGCCCACCTCGAAACCATGCTGGTAACGTGCGCCAAAGGCGGCAATCTCCTCAATAATCTGCGCCTGCTGATTAACCTTAATGGGATAAACGCCACGGTATTGGCCCTGGTAGCCAAGCATCTTAATCGATCTACGAAAAGCCTCATTCAGGCGCATGATCTGGGCATCAAGGATATTTTCGATACGCAGCAGAACCGGCATCTGCAAGTCACGTTCAACCATACCTTCTACAATATCGAGTAGTGCAACCTCGGTGTTTAATGTGTTGGCCGTGACTTTGCCATCTGTAGAGAGGCCAAAATAGCTATTGCCCCAGCGCTTGATACCATAAAGTTCTGAAGATTGTTCTGTGTCCCAGTGGGAATGGTCTTGCTGATTCAAATTAGGTCTTACTCCTGGGACAACATCGAGTCAATCGTGATCTGATACTAAAGAACGGCAGAGTCCGATCTTTGGGTAGTATCAAAGGGTGTATAATTCTGACTTAGTTTTAGGCTGAAATCTATAATGTTTTAACATAAGCCTAACTAAAGGGTCTCTGCTGTTGATTCCTATGCCTCAGCTAATATGACCATAACAAGCAAATAGCCTATAACATGTGATTAGGCACTTTAGACAGGTAAGTAACAGGATATGAGTAAATACAGGTCACATGAATGGTAAATTTGTCCTGAAAGTCAAGCGAACTCATGATTTTATTAGGGGGCTATCCCGTTTTCCAGGAGCTAAAAAAGCCCTAACCTGTCTAAAGTGCCTAATCACAACATATCTTTATCGCTTTGTTGCTCTGTTATGCGCTTTTTATAGATCATCGCCAAGCCTCCTTTTGACGTCTCTTTATAGGGCTGTCGTAATGCAAGCCCTGTCTCTAACAATACAGCTACAGCATCATCAAAAGAGATACTGTGGTGCCCATCCGATAGCAACGCAAGATTGGCACAGTGCATGGCTCGCGCAGCACCGTGGGCATTACGCTCGATGCAGGGAATCTGAACCAACCCATCCACCGGATCACAAGTCAGACCAAAATGGTGTTCCAACCCCATCTCAGCAGCATATTCAATCTGATGACGGCTACCACCCAGCAGCTGGGTAGCCGCAGCGGCTGCCATGGCACTGGCGGTTCCCACCTCACCCTGGCAGCCAATATAGGCACCCGAGATAGAGGCATTGTGTTTGACTACATTACCAAACAACCCGGCAGTGGCCAGTGCATTAATCATATCCTGCTCAGAGCACTGTAGCTTCTGCTGCAACTCATAAAGCACGGCGGGTAGCACACCACTGGAGCCACAGGTTGGCGCCGTAACTACCTCTTTTCCACAGGCATTCTCTTCAGCAACCGCGTAAGCAAAGGCTGCCAATCGCGCATCACTTTGATAATCTGGTTCAAGAATTTTACTTTTAGATAAATAATTGTGTGCCTTACGCTGCAAATCCAAACCACCAGGGATTACGCCCTCTGCCTCTAGCCCTCGGGCTACTGCAGCTGTCATGGTCTTCCAAACATTCTGTAAAAAGGGCTGAAATAGATCTCCTTCCAACCGATCTGCATAGCCCCAAAAGCTCTCTCCATTTGCCTCACAGCAGCTCATTATCTCTGACAGATTTTTTTCTGGATAGGTATCAACTGCATCCTTATCTGATAACAGAGCACCACCACCGGTGCTGTATTCATAGATCGACTCAATCACCTTTGCCTGCTGATCAACGGCTTCAAGCTGCATGCCATTGGGATGATCAGGGAGGGTCTGTGCCATATTCCAGACCAGCTCAAACCTATAGCCCGCAAACACCTGACCTATCGCCACATCTGTCAGATGCCCACGTCCCGTCGCAGCCAAAGTGCCATACAGGGTTACACGAAATGCTGAAGCCTCTGGGTGCTTCTGTAAAAACTGATGAGCTGCCCGTTGCGGTGCCATCGTATGTGAGCTGGAAGGACCCGCACCCATTCGATACAACTGTCGCACTGTTCTCATTAAAGTACTCCATGCAAAACATCATTAACAGTAAGTATAGATTGCTGATTTCTGCAGCACGCTCATATCAGGTAATATGCCCGAATGGATGTCTCCTCAATACTCGATGATCTAAACGACGCACAACGCGAAGCCGTCTCTGCCCCAGCAGGCGGCATGTTAGTGCTGGCCGGTGCTGGTAGCGGTAAAACCCGTGTACTGGTACACCGCATTGCCTGGCTGATTCAGGTTGAGCATGCGTCACCCTGGTCTATCATGGCCGTCACCTTCACCAATAAAGCCGCGCGAGAGATGCGCGATCGCATCGAAAATCTGCTCAACATGCCGGTGGGTGGCATGTGGGTCGGCACCTTCCATGGGTTGGCGCATCGGCTGCTGCGCGCCCACTGGGAAGATGCTGGTCTACCTCAGAATTTTCAGATTTTGGATTCAGATGACCAGTTCCGTCTGATCAAGCGCACCATGAAGGCACTCAACATTGATGATGCCCGCTGGCCACCCCGGCAGGCGCAGTACTTCATCAATGCCCGCAAGGATGAAGGGCTACGCTCTAAACATTTGGATGATGGTGGCGACCCGTATCGAAAGCAGATGATCCACATCTACCACGAATACGAACGCGCCTGTGAACGTGGCGGTCTACTCGATTTTGCCGACCTGCTGCTGCGTGCCCATGAACTGTGGCGAGACCGGCCGGATATTCTGCAACATTACCAGACGCGTTTTCAGCACATCCTGGTTGATGAGTTTCAAGATACCAACGAGATCCAATATGCCTGGCTGCGGCTATTGGCGGGTAGCCGTAATAACCTGTTTGCCGTGGGTGATGATGATCAATCCATCTACGGCTGGCGTGGTGCCAAGGTTGAGCATATCCAGCAATTTCAAAGCGATTACACCGGCTCACAACTGGTGCGGTTGGAGCAGAACTATCGCTCCACCAGCACCATCCTCAAAGCGGCCAATGCGCTCATTGAAAACAACCCCTCTCGGCTGGGCAAGAATCTCTGGACTGATGGTGAAGAGGGTGAGCCTATCCAGCTCTATGCTGCCTTCAATGAGGTAGATGAGGCACGCTTTGTTATTGATCGTATTCGTGACTTTATCGCCCAAGGCCATCAACGGGCTGAGGCGGCCATTCTCTACCGCTCCAATGCCCAGTCACGCCAGTTTGAAGAGAGCCTGATTCAGGCTCAGATCCCCTATCGGGTTTACGGTGGATTGCGCTTCTTCGAGCGTGCTGAGATCAAAGATGCGCTGGGCTATCTACGCATGGTCTCCAATCCAGACGATGATGCCGCCTTTGAACGCTCGGTAAACATGCCACCGCGTGGTCTTGGCCCTCGCACCCTGGATGCCGTACGTGCCCATGCCCGCGATTTTCACTGCTCCCTGTGGAAGGCCGCACATGAGCTGCTCAAGGGTGGCAGAATGACCGCACGAGCAACCAATGCCCTGCGTGGGTTTCTTGAACTGGTCGAAGAGCTACAGGCTGCCACAGCAGAACTAACCCTGGCAGAGATCACCGAGCACGTTATTGCCGGCAGCAAACTGGTTGAACATTTTGAGAAAACCCGTGATGGTCGTGGTCAGGATCGTATCGAAAACCTGGAGGAGCTGGTCAACGCCACTCGCCAATTCACCCATGAGTCCGCTGATGATGAGCTGGATGATCTAACCGCTTTTCTCTCTCATGCCGTACTGGAGGCAGGTGAAGCACAGGGTGATAAATATGAAGATTGTGTCCAGCTGATGACCCTGCACTCTGCCAAAGGGTTGGAGTTTCCACTGGTCTTTATTGGTGGATTGGAGGAGGGGCTCTTCCCTCACAGCCTCTCTGCCGATGACCCCGAACGACTGGAGGAGGAGCGACGCCTCTGCTATGTCGGCATGACCCGTGCCATGCAGCAGCTCTATCTCAGTCATGCTGAGACCCGTCGCCTGCACGGCAAAGAGAGCTACCCCCGTCCCTCCCGTTTTCTGCGTGAGATCCCCGCTGAATTGGTGGAAGAGATCCGCAGTCAACCCCAAATTTCACAGCCTGTCCGACACAGTACCAACACCTCATTTCGCACTGAGCCTTCAGGCTTTCAGCTGGGCCAACGGGTCAGGCACGCCAAATTTGGAGAAGGGGTCGTACTCAATGCTGAAGGCCAGGGCAACAACACCCGGGTACAGATCAACTTTGAAGATGTCGGCACCAAATGGCTGGTGGCCGCCTACGCCAATCTTCAAACTATTTAGCATCCATAATTAGGAGAATAACCGTATGCAACGTCGTGACTTCATCAAAAAAGCAGGGGGGGTTTCACTCGCTGTTGGCGCTGGCCTAGTTGGCGCTGGATCAGCTCACGCCAAGGCAGAACATAAATGGAAGATGGTCACCACCTGGCCAAAGAACTTTCCTGGGCTGGGCACTGCAGCCAATAAGCTGGCAGCACTGATTGATGAGATGAGTGGCGGTCGCATCCGGGTCAAGGTCTACGGTGCCAAAGAGCTGGTGCCTGCCTTTGAGACCTTCGATGCCGTCTCCCGCGGCACCGCTGAGATGGGCCACGGCTCTGCCTATTACTGGAAAGGCAAAAGTGAGGCCGCCCAGTTTTTCTCCACCGTCCCTTTTGGTCTGACTGCCCAGGAGATGAACGCCTGGATGTACTACGGCGATGGCCTAAAATTGTGGACAGAACTCTATGACCAGTTTGGGCTGGTGCCTGCCCCTGCTGGAAATACCGGGGTGCAGATGGGCGGTTGGTTCAATAAGGAGATCAACAGTCTGACTGATATGAAGGGACTGAAGATGCGCATCCCCGGTCTGGGTGGCGAGGTGCTGAGACGGTTGGGCGGTACGCCGGTCAACCTGCCAGGCGGCGAGCTTTTTACCTCACTGCAATCCGGTGCCATCGATGCCACCGAGTGGGTCGGTCCTTATAACGACCTGGCCTTTGGTCTCTACAAAGCAGCCAAATATTACTACTACCCCGGCTTCCATGAACCCGGAACCACACTGGAGGCGATCATCAATAAGAAGGCGCTGGAAGCCCTGCCAAAGGACCTGCAATCCATCGTGCTCAACGCCTGTCGGGTGGTCAACCAGGATCTGCTCTCCGAATATACGGCACGCAACCCAGCCGCACTGGATACCCTGCTGAACAAACATAAGGTGGATATGCGCGTCTATCCAGAGGATGTACTAAAACAGCTGCGTAAGATTTCTGAAGAAGTGGTCGCTGACCTGGCCAATAAGGATGCCTTTACCAAAAAGACCTATGCCTCCTATTCTAAATTCTACAATCAGGCAAGGCGCTGGAGCGACATCTCTCAGCTGGCCTTTTTACAAGCACGTAATTTAACCTGATAACAGATATTGGGAGTAGAGGCGGCTTGCCTCTGCTCCCTTTTACATTTAATGCCTGCTTTCCAACTACCTCCACTCTCCCTCTATATTCACACCCCCTGGTGCATTCAAAAATGCCCCTATTGTGATTTCAACTCCCGTGCGCTGAAGGGTGGTTTAAATGAAGAGGCCTATACCAACGCCCTACTAGCTGATCTGGAGAGTGAGCTATTCCAGGTTTATGACCGACCACTGCACAGCATCTTTATCGGTGGCGGCACACCCAGCCTCTTCTCTGGTGGTGCAATTGAAAATCTACTGCAAGGTGTTCGGCAGCGAATTACCTGCCCACCTGATATAGAAATTACACTTGAGGCAAACCCAGGCACTCTGGAGGCTGGGCGCTTTGAGCATTATCGAGCCGCTGGAGTCAATCGTCTCTCTATCGGTGTCCAGAGCTTTGATAATGGGTCTCTACAACGACTGGGGCGCATCCATGGATCTGATGAGGCTATTGCTGCCTTTCACTCAGCCAGGGCCGCTGGTTTTGAACGGATCAATCTGGATCTGATGTTTGGTCTGCCCAGTCAGAGTATAGCAATGGCTCAGTTTGATCTTGAGCAGGCTATTGAGCTAAAGCCGGAGCATATCTCCTACTATCAACTAACATTGGAACCTGGCACTCCATTTTATCATTCACCACCCAATCTACCCTTGGAAGACAATCTATGGGAGATACAACAACAGGGGCAAGCGCTACTCAGCGAACAGAGTTACAACCAGTATGAGATATCCGCCTATGCCCAGCCTGGTGAGCAGTGTTGCCATAATCTCAACTATTGGCGTTTTGGCGATTATCTGGGTATTGGGGCAGGTGCTCATGGCAAGTCTTCACACCCAGATGGATCAATAACACGCCGCTGGAAACTCACTGAACCCACACCCTATCTTGCAGCTGCTGGTACTAACCACGCCCTCTCCGGACAAAAAACATTGAATAGAGATGAGATCCCGCTGGAGTTTATGATGAATGCCCTAAGGCTGCATCAGGGATTTACCCAAGCATTGTTTGAAGAGCGTACCAACCTTCCTTTCACTACTATTGCAGCACCTATTGAAAAAGCCATTCAGGCTGGGCTACTAAAAAATTATGATGCCACATTTATACCCACCCCTCTTGGTCTACGCTTCCTTAACAATCTGCTAGAACAATTTCTTTATGAACAACCTAAGGGCCTACTGTGAAGAAGAGGACTACGCAGCAAAACCCCACTTACATCAAGCAACAATAATACCCATCCACTCTAAACACATTCACTCTTTACTAACATCTGCTGCTTGCACACAGCGCAATATTAGCCTAATATGCGCCGTTTTCCCCGCAACAGTGCGGGAGAATGGATAATTTTCGAGGCAAACATGAAAGCGGAAACCCACCCTGAATACAATGAGATTAAAGTGAACTGTAGCTGTGGCAATGAGTTCACCACCTCCTCCACACTGGGTAAGGATCTGCATATCGAAGTCTGCTCAGCTTGCCACCCTTTCTACACCGGCAAACAGAAAATGATGGATACAGCCGGTCGCGTCGACAAGTTCCGCAAGCGGTATGCCCGCTGATCCTAATTCAGAGATATTATGCTTTACTAAAAAGCGCCTCCTAGTGAGGCGCTTTTTTATTGCACGCTCATAATCCTAAAGTAAATCATTAAGTAATCGAAAAAATTGTCGCCATAATGCTAATCTTACTAATATAAAAACCAACTGCCGGAATGGATTCGTTGCAACCTGTTGATATCGATTCGAGGAATAGCAATATGGAAAAAGAACACGTAACTCTTACTATTAATTCTGACGGCTCATCATTAGAGCTTCCGGTATTGGAAGGCAGCACAGGGCCAAAAACATTTGATGTAACCTCTGTATATAAAAAAACAGGGATGTTTACATTTGACCCTGGATTTATGGCAACCGCCAGCTGCCGTAGTGCTATCACCTATATTGATGGTGAAAAAGGCATTCTACGCTACCGTGGGTATCCCATTGAACAGCTGGCAGAACATAGTAGCTTTCTGGAAGTATCCTATCTGCTACTCTACGGCGAACTGCCTTCCGCAGAAGAGCTTACAGAGTTTGAGTACATCATTGGTCATCACACGATGATCCATGAGTCTCTTCAGATGTTTTACCGCGGTTTTCGCTACGATGCCCACCCAATGGCCACCATGGTTGGTGTTGTTGGCTCCCTCTCTGCTTTCTATCATGACTCACTCGATATCCATAATGCCCGCCACCGCGAAATATCTGCCCACCGGCTGATTGCAAAGATGCCCACTATTGCTGCCTGTAGTTACAAAAGATACAAAGGTGAACCCTTTATCTACCCGCAAAACAATTTGGACTACACCTCCAACTTTATGCGCATGATGTTTGCCACCCCCTGTGAGGAGTTTGAACCCAACCCTATTGCAGCCAAGGCACTGGATAAGTTATTTATCTTACATGCCGACCATGAACAAAATGCCAGCACCTCAACCGTGCGTATTGCTGGCAGCTCAGGAGCCAACCCCTTTGCCTGCATCTCAGCAGGGATTGCTTCCCTGTGGGGGCCAGCTCATGGTGGTGCAAATGAGGCCGTGCTCAATATGCTCGATGAAATTGGAGATGTATCCAATGTCGAAAAGTATGTTGCCAAAGCCAAGGATAAAAATGACCCCTTCCGACTTATGGGGTTTGGCCACCGGGTTTATAAAAATCATGACCCTCGGGCAACCATCATTAGAAAAGTTTGTCATGAAGTGCTGGAAGATATGACGGATACTGGTAACAGTCCGCTGTTTGAATTGGCAATGAAGCTCGAAGAGATTGCCTTGAAAGACGACTATTTTATTTCTCACAAGCTCTACCCCAATGTCGATTTCTACTCAGGTATTATCTATCGGGCACTGGGCATACCCATGAATATGTTTACCGTGATGTTTGCCATCGCCCGAACAGCCGGTTGGGTCGCCCACTGGATGGAGATGATTGGTGATCCTGATCACCGCATTGCGCGTCCACGACAACTTTATCTGGGTGCTACTGAACGACCTTATGTGCCACTGGATAAAAGATCTTAGCTAACCCTTTTTCATTAGCTCCTGCAACTGGCTTAAAGTGGCTCGTTGCAGGGGTCTATCACCCAAAGGTCCCAGTGGTTTTTGACGTAAAGCCTCTATTGGAAAAAGTGTAAGCTCGATCTCTGTTTCCCCTGCACGAAAGCTGCACACCGGGTAAATCCGTTTCACATGACCTTTGTAATAAACTGTTTTCTCTTTATCATCCCAGGGTATCTGCTGATCCATTAGAAATAGGATCACTTCTTCAGGTGTGTCCGCAAATAAGTGTAACTCTATTTTATTGCCCGATTCTGCAGTACCCACAAGCACTGAACCAACCAGACGGGGGTTGAAATGCATCAGCGTTTTCATTGCTGCTTCCGCCTGCTGACGTAAGTTATTCAATTCGATAGGTTGCTGCTCACGCTGAAACAGTGATTGGTGTACTTTTAGTGCTTGCTCAATTTCCTCTTCGGTAGGTAATTCAAACTGAGTTGTAGCACCCACTTTTTCTGCTGCTTTACGGCGGGCAATACGAATATCCTGACAGCTCCCATCGGCCAAAATACAGGCTGCTTCATAGGCAACACGTTGGCGCTGATCACTGCTTCTTCTGTTATGGGACACGTACTAAAAAATCTCTTCCGGTGCATCAGAAGCCGTTGGCTTCCAGCCATCTCCTAAATTCTCGCCAGGAGCAACCCGCTCCTTAGGGGCATTTTCAGGACGAAACACCTCAAATATTGCATCCTGTTGATCTACACTCGCACGCTGGCCTGTATTTGGGTCAATTCGTACTGTCACCATACCAGGAGGCATCTGTAGCGGATGCTCTGGAACGTCTTTCAACGCAACCTTCATATAATCAATCCAAGCTGGCAATGCAGCTCTACCACCCACCTCACCTCTACCCAATGGTTTAGATGAATCAAATCCCACCCAGGCAATAGCCACCAGATCTGGATGAAAGCCATTAAACCAGGCATCACGCTGATCATTTGTGGTGCCTGTTTTTCCTGCCAGATCATCTCGCCCTAACACAAGTGCTTTTCTAGCTGTGCCTCGTTTGATCACATCCTGCATCATGGAATTCATCAAATAGTGATTCTCTGGGCTAATGACCCGAGGTGCCATAGGCTGTAGCGGCCCTTCAAACTCTTCCGCAGCCAACCCCTCTTCTTGCTCAAGCATGCAGACATCACACACCCGAAGGGGACTGGCTTTGTAGACAATATTGCGCTGCCCATCCTCAATATGCTCAATAAAATAAGATTCAACACGATGCCCACCATTAGCAAGCACGGAATAGCCCATTGCCATCTGCAATGGCGCTACAGCACCACTTCCCAGTGCCAATGACAGATTACGGGGCAAATCAGTAGGATCAAAACCGAATTTTTCTGCTTGCTCCAACGCACGATCGACGCCAATAGCCCGCAACAAGCGGATAGAGACCAGATTTCTAGATTTGGTCAGGGCAAAACGCAGGCGAGTGGGGCCAAAAAATTTGCCGCTGTAGTTTTCAGGGCGCCAAGCACTTTCCAGACTTGGGTCATCAAATACCACCGGCGCATCATTGATCAGACTGGCAGCGGTATAACCTTCATCCAGCGCTGCTGAATAGATAACGGCTTTAAAACCTGACCCCGGCTGGCGCTTGGCCTGAACCGCCCGGTTGAACTTGCTATTATAAAAATCAAACCCACCCACTACTGCGATTAATGCACCGCTGTTCGGGTCAACTGAGACCAAGGCCCCCTCTACAACCGGGATCTGCGCCAAGTGCCAATCTGGCTCTGCCTCTACCCCCCGGTTTTGAACACGAATCAGATCCCCCACCACCAGGATCTCTCCAGCAACCTTGAGCGCAGGGCCACGCCGATTTTCATTGACATAAGCTCTGGCCCATTTCAAACCATCCCATTCAATCTTAACAAATCTACCTGTGCCTAAATAAACGGCTACTGAGCGCTCAAATACCTGGGTAACCAAGCCAGGCCAGAGTCCTCCCACTATTTTCTGATCGCTTAGAAAATCATCCCACTCCTGCTCCGTGGATACTTCAGATAAATCCAAATGCTGTGCCACACCACGAAACCCATGTCGTCGATCGTAGGCAATCAATGCCTTGCGTACAGCATCATTAGCCGCCTTCTGTAGTCGACTATCCAGCGTGGTATAAACCTGATAACCCTGGGTATAAGCCTCTGTTCCAAAACGCTGAACCAAATCAGCGCGCACCATCTCTGCAAAATAGGGGGCTTCAATCTCAGGTTTTGGGCTATGCAATGAGGCCGTCACTGGCACCTTGATCGCCAGGTTGTATTCACTTAACTTAATAAACCCCAGCTTTAACATACGCCTGAGCACGTAGTCGCGTCGCTCGATCGCTCTCTTTGGGTTGGTCAGCGGATTATTACTGGATGGTGCTTTAGGTAGACCCGCAATGGTGGCAATTTCTGCTAATGTCAGCTCTCCCACCCGTTTACCATAATAGACCTGGGCCGCCGCACCCACGCCATATGAACGGTGTCCAAAATAGATCTTATTAAGATAGAGTTCAAATATATCCTGCTTTCCCAACTCAGCCTCAATACGCAACGCAAGAAAAATCTCCCTAAGCTTGCGAATATAGGTTTTCTCTGGAGTCAGAAAGAAATTTCTTGCAACCTGCATCGTGATGGTACTACCACCCTGTCGGCGGTGGCCACTTTGCACTAATTTGAGTACAGCACGTAAAATACCTTTATAATCCACGCCTGGATGCTGAAAGAAACGATCATCTTCAGCGGCAAGAAAGGCCATGACCATCTGATCAGGGATCTCACCATAAGTGAGAGGAACACGACGCTTCTCACCAAACTCAGCTATTAATCGGCGATCCCGACTAAAAATTCTCAACGGCACCTGTAGACGGACATCACGCAGACTTTCAACCGATGGCAGCTCCGGTTCAATATAATAATAAGCCGTAGCTAATAAAAGGAGACCAGCCAGAAAGCCAAGGCTCACAAATATTATTCCAATTTTGATTAATTTAATGAGCCGCTTCATGCACCTTGTCACAGTTTTTTTAAATGGAAGACCCCAGAATATAAGGGGAGAGATGACTTATGATAACAAAAAAACAGCATCCGTTTTTTGATGGAAATAAAAAAAACACTTCACTTGTTTTTTATTTACTGCTATATACTTAAACAACCTAGTTAAAGCAAAATCTTTAACATTCTCATTAAGGCCATGTTAATACAGCGAGAATAAGCACCGCATGCTCTCTTTTTTTCAACGCAAGAAACCTGCCATCATTGGGCTTGATATTAGCTCAACGGCGATTAAGCTATTAGAGTTTAGCAAAACGTCCTCTATGGGGCGCAGCGGCGCTCAATATAGGGTAGAAAGCTATGCTGTTGAACCGCTGCCGGCCAATGCCGTTGTTGAAAAAAATATTGCCGATGTCGATGCCGTTGGAGAAACCATAAGAAATGTGGTGAAACGCTCTGGCTCACGCGCTAAACATATTGCTGTCGCTGTTTCTGGCTCTGCTGTCATCACCAAAATCATCACCATGCCCGCATCTTTGTCTGACCAGGAGATGGAGGCGCAGATTCAACTTGAAGCTGACCAATATATTCCCTATTCACTAGAAGAGGTGAATATGGATTTTGAGGTACTGGGAACATCTGAAAAAAATCCTGAGATGATGGATGTTTTACTGGCCGCTTCACGTAGTGAGAATGTAGATGATCGTGTAGCCGCTATTGAAATTGCAGGCTTCATCGCTGAGGTGATCGATGTCGAAGCCTACGCCATGGAAAATGCTTTTTCCCAAATTACCGAACAACTCCCTGATCATGGCGAAAATCAAACCATAGCTGTTGCCGATGTGGGTGCGGCAACAACTACCATGAATGTTTTACACAATAATAAAATTATCTACACTCGAGAGCAAAACTTCGGCGGCCGTCAATTAACCGAAGAGATTCAACGCCGCTACGGCCTCTCTTACGAAGAAGCAGGCATGGCCAAGCGCCAAGGTGGCCTACCCGACAACTACATCCCTGAGGTGCTAGACCCATTTCGTGAAGCGATGGTTCAACAAGTAAGTCGGTCACTGCAATTTTTCTTCTCCTCCAGCCCTTATAATAGTGTCGATCATATCGTCATGGCTGGCGGCTGCTCATCCATTCCCGGTGTTGACGAGCTAATCGAAGAGAAACTGGGAACCCCCGCCATTATTGCAAATCCATTTGCAAACATGTCAGTGTCATCACGAGTAAAACCTCAGAGCCTAAGTAACGATGCCCCCTCCATGATGATTGCATGCGGCCTGGCATTAAGGAGCTTCGACTAAGATGGCACGAATTAACTTATTGCCCTGGCGCGAAACCCTTCGTAAACAGCGTCAACGTGAGTTTGGCGTTGCAGTTGGCGGCATGATGGTTATTACCGCTCTGCTATTAGTTGTTGGTCATATGCATATTGCAGGCATGATTACACACCAAAACAATAGAAATAATTTTATAAAAAAAGAGATTGCCGCCGTAGAAGGTAAAATTAAAGAGATTAAAGATCTGGAATCAACCAAATCAAAACTACTGGCACGCATGGAAGTTATCCAAGAGTTACAAAGCAGCCGACCCGGTGTCGTCCATCTTTTTGATGAGCTAGTAAAAACGGTTCCTGAAGGCGCACTGCTAACAAAGGTTGAACAGAGTGGAAAACTTATCCGAATTGATGGTCGCGCCCAATCCAATGCCCGGGTATCTGCCTATATGCGTAAAATTGAAGCCTCAGAGTGGCTGGGCAAGCCACGCCTATTGGTCATTGAAACAAAAGACAAAACAGGCACTGGTCTTAACAACTTTCGCCTGAGCGCTCAGCAAGAAAATCCTTCCGAGGGGAACAACCAGTGAACCTTGATGAACTAAACGAGCTGGATTTCGGCAACATCGGTGTCTGGCCCTGGCCGGTCAAGATTGTACTAATCCTTCTTGTCTGCACACTGCTATCTGTTGCCTTCTACTACGTCGATACCCAAGAGCAGCTTTTGCAGCTTGAGCGAGCAGAAAAAGAAGAGGCCACCTTACGAAAAGATTTTGAACAAAAACAAGCCAAAGCAGCCAGTTTAGACAAATATAAACAACAGCTGGAAGAGATGAAGCAATCATTTGGTGCCATGCTACGCCAACTGCCTAACAAAACAGAGGTTGCCGAACTACTCGTTGATGTCTCCCAAACCGGCCTGGCTGCCGGACTGGAATTTGAACTCTTCCAGCCCGCAGGGGAGGTACCCAAAGAATTTTATGCTGAGCTTCCAATAAAGCTCAAAGTTCATGGTGGATTTCACGAATTCGGGGAATTTATCAGCGGACTGGCTGCCTTGCCCCGCATTGTCACTATTCATGATGTAAGAATTCAGCCTGTAAATATAGGTGCCATAAGTGGAAAACGGGGCGACTCACGCAACCAGAAGTTGATTTTAGAGGCAACAGCAAAGACCTACCGCTATCTTGAAGAGGGAGGTGAATAATGAAATTTAACTTCTCCCCCCGTCTCTTAAAAAGTACAGCCACTATTATCAGCTGCCTACTACTAATTGCCTGTGAGAATGATCAAATGGGTGACCTTCACAATTTTATCAATGAGGTCAAAGCCCGTAAAGCAGGTCGCATTTCACCGCTTCCAGAGATCAAACCCATAGAGACCTTTCTTTATACTGCTTCAGATAAGCGGAATCCTTTTGCCTTCTCTGTCGGAGAAGAGCCTGAAATGGATCAGGAACTTACCGATAATGGCATTCGGCCTGACACATTACGTCGCAAAGAAGAGCTTGAAGACTTCCCTCTAGACTCCCTTCGCATGGTAGGAACACTGGAAAGAAATGAAGAAGCCTGGGGTCTTGTTCGATCGCAAGAGGGCACCATCTATCGTATTCAGCCAGGTAATTACATAGGCCAAAACCATGGACGCATTACCCGAATTTTAGAAGACCGAATTGAGCTTATTGAGATCGTACCCGATGGGTTATCAGGCTATATAGAGCGACCAGCCTCACTGTCACTGAGTGATGATGAATGAATAAAGCAGAGGAAATAAAGATGAATAGCAAGCCGGTCAAATCCGGATCACAGCGCCAGGCAAACCGTTGGGCAGCCACTTACCGCCAAACTACGGTGCTGATCCAAACACTATTGCTAATCCTGGTAACCACTGGATTTTCATCCGCTTATGCTACAGCTAGTGTGGTATTACAGAGCATTAAGTCAACCACTCTACCCGGCAACCGTGTTCAAATTATCCTCACTGCATCTGGACCACTCACACAGCCAACAAGCTTTACTACCGACAATCCTGCGCGTATTGCCCTGGATTTTTCTGGCATCAAAAACGCCCTGGAAAAAAAGACTCATCCTATTAGTGTTGGCATGGCCAGAAGCATTACTGCAATTGAAGCCGGTTCACGCACACGTATCGTTATCAACTTAGTTGCCTCAGTTCCACACAATATTAGCTTGGAAGGAAACCAAGCCATCATCACAATTGAAGGTGGAAATACTAATACCGACCAACTAACAGCACTGCAAACAGGGCAATCTCAAGAGGCGGTAACTTCCCGTATCCACAGCGCATCTGAAGTGCGAGCTATTGAAAACATTGACTTCCGCCGAGGCGATGCAGGAGAGGGGCGCATCATGATCACCCTCTCAGACCCAAGCACACTGGTAGATCTACGTGAAGAAGGCGGCCGCATTGTTGTTGATTTTCTAGATACAACACTACCTCAACGACTAACGCGTAAATACGATGTAACTGATTTTGCAACGCCTGTACAAACTGTTGAGGCATCCCCATCTGATAATAATGTCAAAATAGAGATTTTTCCTACAGGTGACTACCAACACCTGGCCTATCAGACAGGCTCACTCTATACCATAGAAGTTCAACCACTAACCAAGGCACAAAAAGAAGATATCGCGCGTAATAAGCAAATTTTTACCGGTGACCGGCTATCCCTCAACTTTCAGGATATTGAGGTACGCTCTGTTCTACAGCTATTGGCCGATTTTACCGGCCTAAACATGGTAACCAGCGATACAGTACAGGGGCGCATCACCCTGCGACTGAAGAATGTCCCCTGGGATCAAGCCTTGGATATCATCCTAAAAACCAAAGGCCTTTCAATGCGACGCACCGACAAGGTCATACTTGTTGCGCCAACCGAAGAGATCGCTGCCCGCGAAAAACTCATACTCGAATCAGAGCGCCAAATCGAAGAACTAGCTCCTCTGCGTGCTGAATTTATACAGGTTAACTATGCCAAAGCAGCCGATCTGGCTGCTCTACTTAAGAGTGAAGAGAACAAACTACTCTCTGAACGAGGCAGCGTCACCATAGATGAACGCACAAATACCCTACTGGTACAAGATACCGCTATAAAACTGGAAGAGGTTCGTAACCTTGTTGAACTATTGGATATCCCTATCCGACAAGTGCTTATCGAATCACGCGTAGTCATTGCTAATGACGACTTTGCCAAAGACCTTGGGGTAAAACTAGGCTTTGGTGCTCAAAAATCAAACGTAGGTGATATGGTAGGTAGTGGCCGCATTTTGGAAGGCAGTCGACTAAAAGTGGGTGGCGGTTTAGCAGGTGATATTGCTCATGGTGAAGTGGCATCAACAAGCCTTGAATCCCCCGCGGGTAGCGGCAACCAAGCACTTCTTGTTAATCTACCTCAAACACTAAGTGCATCCCGTGGTGGCGCTATTAACTTCATTTTAGGAAAAATGGCCTCTCACTTAATAAGGCTCGAACTCAACGCAATGCAAGTAGAAGGCAAAGGTGAAATCATCTCCAGCCCACGCATCGTTACCTCCGATCAAAATAAAGCCGTTATTAAACAGGGCCTTGAGATTCCTTACGAAGTCTCGTCTTCCAGTGGCGCAACAACCGTCTCCTTTAAAGAGGCACTTTTAAAATTAGAGGTCACACCCCACATCACACCCGATGACCGCGTTATCATGGACATCATCATCAATAAAGATAACCCAGATTGGACAAACGAGCGTAACGGCGTACCACCCATTGACAGACGCTCTGTCGAAACCTCTGTTTTAGTAGAGAATGGAGAAACCATTGTGCTTGGCGGGGTATTTGAGCGCACTAAATCTGAAAATATTCAGCGTGTCCCATTCTTCGGTGACCTGCCTTATATCGGATTCGCATTCAAACAACGTGTTGAAAGAGATGAAAACAAAGAACTGCTCATCTTTGTCACACCAAAAATACTAAAAGATACACTGGGCATACGTTAATAGACCTGAATTGATCTGGGCTTTAGACTAAAATAAACCTTCGCTATATAAACCAGGACTAAATTTTAGATACCCTCTACATGCAACGTACTGAAAACATCTTTCTTGTTGGCCCAATGGGGGTTGGCAAAAGCACCATCGGAAAACAACTCGCAACCAAAATCGGTCTTGATTTTAAGGATAGCGATCTAGAGATCCAGAAACGCACTGGGGTAGATATCCCCACCATCTTTGAATTTGAGGGTGAAGCTGGTTTTAGAAAACGAGAGACAGCCATCCTGGATGAACTAACCCAGCTAAAAGGATTAGTTTTATCTACTGGTGGTGGAGCTGTACTAGCTGCAGCCAATCGGCAACACCTCACAGCACGCGGTCTAGTCATCTACCTATATTGCTCTCCAGATCAGCAATATGCCCGAACACAAAAAGATCGATCTCGTCCCTTGCTGCAAACTGAAAGCCCATTAGCTAAATTGCAGGAATTAATGGAAGAGCGCGACCCTCTATATCGACAGGTTGCTGATCACGTTGTATCAACTGAAAAACGCAATGCCGCTTCTGTAACAAAAGAGATTTATCAGCTGGTTACTGAAGCATAAACTGTACTGAACACGCTTCATATAAAAGCAACCAACCACTACTAATAGCGCCAAACAGCACTTTCTAGGATAATAGACCTCTATCCAATTACAGGTATGGAGCATACGTGGAATCTACCACTCAAACCCTGCACGTTGACCTTGGTGAAAGAAGTTACCCTATCTACATTGGTACAGGTCTGTTAGGGCAAGCCGAATTATACCAACGCCACATCCCTGGCCAACAGGTTATGGTAGTCAGCAATGAAACTGTTGCCCCGCTCTACCTTGAGCCGCTTCTAAAAGCACTCAACGGCTTTCAAACAGCATCCGTCATCCTTCCAGATGGAGAAGAGTTTAAAACACTAGGGATTTGGAACCATATATTTGATGCCCTATTAAACAACCATTTTGATAGGCGATGTACCATACTTGCCCTGGGAGGCGGTGTTATTGGAGATATGGCAGGATTTGCTGCCGCTGCTTACCAGCGTGGTGTTCACTTTATTCAAGTTCCAACCACCTTATTGGCACAGGTTGACTCCTCTGTTGGCGGAAAAACCGGGCTAAATCACGCGCTAGGCAAAAACATGATTGGCGCCTTCTTCCAACCACGTTGTGTCATTGCCGACACCAACACACTCAACACACTGGATGATCGCCAGCTGGCAGCTGGCCTGGCAGAGGTCATAAAATATGGCCTTATTACAGATGCGGAATTTTTTATTTGGTTAGAGCAAAATCTAAATAAGCTACTAGATAGAGACATTTCAGCACTCTCTTATGCCATACAACGCTCCTGCCAAAATAAGGCACAGGTAGTTGCTGCTGATGAACTTGAAGCAGGCCAACGCGCCCTACTTAATCTTGGTCATACCTTTGGGCATGCTATTGAAACTGGCATGGGCTATGGCGACTGGCTTCATGGAGAAGGGGTTGGTGCAGGGATCTGTATGGCTGCCACACTTTCTCAAAAACTGGGGTGGCTAACAGATAGCGAAAAAAAGCGTATTGTTGCCATAATTGAACGCGCTGGTTTGCCAATAGCACCACCTGCACAATTGAGCCCTGAGCGTTTCAAAGAGTTAATGTCAGTGGACAAAAAAGTACTGGATGGAAACCTTCGCCTTATACTACTCCAGGGTATTGGAAAATCCCTGGTTACTGATGACTTTAAGCATGACGATCTAAAAGCCACGCTAAATGAATATGGAAAAGCAAACAGATAACATCACCCATTCTGGGGATATGCCAGTAGATTCCACTGATAGCACAGTGGAATCTGGCCAACCCCAGTTTTTTGCCTATCCCGAACTGACTCAATGCCTAGATCTCATAAGTAACCTGGCTGAAAACACCAAACTCATCCCATTAATAAAAGGCCAAGAAGGATCAGGTAAAACAACACTTCTTTTACAACTCCAATCACAATCACCTAAGCACTGGCTATGCTGTCGCATCAATTCAAATCCTACAATGCACCCGGAGCAACTCTATAATCAACTTGCTCAATATTTTAATCTTGGTGAAACTGATGACCAAGCTAAACAAGCTCTTTTAATCCATTTTGAATCACTGCGGTACGATGGTGCTCTTCCCGTTATTGCTATTGATGATGCACATGTACTGCCCATAGACACAGTGATTGAACTGCTGGAATTGCAATCATTATCAACCTCAAAACATAACCACCTATTACATATTATTTTATTTGCTGCACCTGCAATCGATGATCTGCTGCAAACAAAAGACATCCAAGCTATTAATACTCAAAATATTCAGACCTTGAATATACCGCCATTAAATCCTGAACAAACCACGGCCTATATAACCAAGCTGCTTAATTGCTGGGGTACGTTGGAAACCTTTGCATTAACTTCAGACCAAATTGAAAAGATTGCTCGTGCCAGTCGTGGCCTACCCGGGCGAATCAAAAACCTATTAACAAAACTACCTGACCATCAAACAACCGCACAAAAACAAACAAAAAATTCTAATCTTGCAGATCGACCTATAGCATTAATAATCGTTGGTTTGGGGCTTATTTCAGTTATCGTTGCACTCTTACTATTTCAAGATGATATCAATACTGTGTTTAATAAAGCTCCATCTACTGATTTGCATATAGACGATATAATCGCTGAAGATAAATCAGAGGCTACCCAGGAATTACTCCCCTTATCAGAGCCAAAAATAGTAGCTGTTCAAGCAACCGATGAGCCTCCCAAAATCAGATCTATTGAAGTGCTTAAACCCATCATAGAAATACCTGAGCAAAATAGTGTTATAACAACTTTATCTAATGCACCTGAAACACAAGCTAAGGAGTTGATACAAGAAGTACCGATTCTAGAGGATGATAAAGCTGACACTCAGTTAACAGAAACCCCTGAACCACCAAAAACCACAACACCGCCTGCATCAATTACAGCTCCTGCCATTCAAGAGCCTATCCCTACTAATGAATTAATTACTGATATTTCAGAAAGTTTATCTATTGCAGCAGAAACAACACCCAAACCTAAAACAGGCCTAGAAAATATAAAGCAAGAGAGCTGGATACTCTCACAGGATCCAACAACATATACACTTCAAGTTATTGGATTAAAAGATAAGCCTAGCCTCTATGTCTATATCAAACGACACAAGCTGGCTGGAGATCTCGCTTATTTCAAAACCTCTCGTAATGGACAACCATGGTATCCCTTATTATATGGCTCATATTCTGGCCGGGCTGTCGCTATTGCTGCTAAGGAAGAACTATCATTACAACTTCAGCAAAAAGACATCTGGATACGTAACCTTGGTGCCGTGCACAAAGAGATCAATGCAAAATAATCAAACCTACTCTACAGTCACTGACTTCGCCAAATTTCTTGGTTGATCAACATCTGTTCCTTTCAATACAGCCACATGATACGAAAGAAGCTGTAAGGGAATACTATAGACAATAGGTGCCGTGCTTGGGCATATATCATCAAGGGTTAGATTTTGGTAATGATCCAGATCTATACTGACCGTGCGGTCACTAAACAGGAATAGCTCACCACCACGTGCCCTAACCTCTTGCAGGTTAGAGAGCACCTTTTCTAATAACGGATCATCGGGCAAGGCACAAACTACAGGCATTTCAGCATCTACCAATGCCAGTGGACCATGTTTCAACTCTCCAGCTGGATAGGCTTCTGCGTGAATATAGGAGATCTCTTTCAACTTTAAAGCACCCTCAAGTGCAATAGGGTAAAAAGTACCTCGCCCTAAAAACAGCGCATTCTCTTTTTTAGCGAAACCATTTGCCATCTCACGAATCGCATCTGATAACTCAAGCACCACTTCAACCTGGCGGGGTAAAGCATGTAGCTCATCAACCAGCTCTTTCTCTTGCTCCCGAGACATCCCTTGCCGACGGGCAAGTGCTATTGTAAGTAGGCGAAAAGCAACTAATTGAGTAGTAAAAGCCTTAGTGGAGGCCACACCAATTTCTGGTCCGGCACGTGTCATTAGCGCAACATCAGACTCTCGAACCAGTGAGCTTTCTGGTACATTGCAGATACAGAGACTCCCCAGATAACCTGCGTCTTTTGCACCACGAAGTGCAGCCAAAGTATCTGCCGTCTCACCCGACTGGGAAACCGTAATAATTAATGTATTTTTTGGTACTACAACCCGACGATAACGGTATTCACTCGCCACCTCTACACTGCACTGCACGCCAACCTCTTCCATCCAATATTTTGCAACCAACCCAGCATGGTAACTAGTGCCACAAGCAATAATATGTATAGCCTCTGTTTTATCTAGCAGCATTTTTGCTTCGTGACCAAAACTCTCTTCTAATAATCGACCCTTATGAATGCGCCCCTCTAGGGTCTCAGCTATAACCGCTGGCTGCTCGTAGATCTCTTTGAGCATGTAGTGAGGATAGGGACCTTTTTCAGCAGTCGAGGCGGCAAGGTGAGACTGTTGAATTGTCCGTTCTACTACATTCCCTTCACTATCAAAGATGGTGACACCATCACGTCGCACTTCTGCAATATCACCCTCTTCAAGAAATATAAAGCGCTGTGTAACTGGCAAAAGAGCAAAAACATCCGAGGCAATATAATTGCCCTTCTCAGCAACACCGATAACCAATGGACTACCTGCGCGAGCAACAACTAGCCGCTCTGAATCTTCGGGATTGACCACAGCCAGCGCATAAGCGCCAACAAGTTGAGTAATAGCTAGTCGCACAACCTGAATCAGATCCTGATTGCTTTTCATTAGACTAGCAAGCAGATGGGCTATTACCTCGGTATCTGTTTCAGATGTAAAGATATAGCCCTGTGACTCAAGCTGCTTGCGCAGCTCACTATGATTTTCAATGATGCCATTATGTACAATGGCAACCTGCTCTCCACTCATATGAGGATGAGCATTCCGCTCAGCAGGCATGCCATGTGTTGCCCAGCGGGTATGCGCAATGCCAAGATCACCTTTAACTGTACTCTTATCCAGCAGCTCTTTTAAAGCAGCTACTTTGCCTACTGAACGAACACGTTGCAGTCGGCCATCTGCTGTCCTGATTGCAACTCCAGCAGAATCATACCCCCGATACTCTAGGCGCTTCAGACCTTCCAATAAAACTGGTGTTACATCTTCCCGTGCAATTGCTCCAACAATTCCGCACATAGTAGTCTTGCCTCTAGTTATTGATTTTTTTTACAGGTCGCTTCCAACCCTTTACAGAGAATTGTTTATTGCGGCTAAGTGTCAGCATTTCTGGTGGTGCATCAGTCGTAATTGTAGACCCTGCACCGATAGTAGCACCTTCCCCAATCTTAACAGGAGCAACCAGCTGTGAATCAGACCCAATAAAGACATTATCACCAATAACCGTTTGAAACTTATTGGCTCCATCATAATTACAGGTAATAGTGCCTGCACCAATATTCACATTCTTTCCAACAAGAGAATCACCAATATAGCTTAGATGATTAATCTTGCTGCCTTCATTGATGTCAGACTTTTTAATCTCTACAAAATTGCCTACCTTGTTTCTACCTGCAAGCTTAGTGCCTGGCCGTAAACGCGAAAATGGGCCAATAACACTCTCCGCTCCAATGGTGGCATCTTCAATCACACAATTTTCGAGTATTTGAACCCCATCAGCAATGCTACAGTTACGGATAACACTATTAGCACCAATGCGTACACCATCCCCCAATTCTACGCGGCCTTCTATGATTACATTGATATCAATCTGGACATCCTGACCAGCAATCAACTCACCTCTAAGGTCAAATCGCGATGGATCCAGAAGTGCAACACCTTGCTGCATCAACAACTCGGCTTGCTTCAGTTGGTAATATCGCTCTAGAAAAGCCAATTGAGTGTGATTATTCACACCCATTACTTCAGTTGAATCGTCAGGTTGTGCAACCTTTACATCCACTCCATCGGCAACAGCAAGCTCAACAATATCTGTAAGATAATACTCATTTTGAACATTATTATTATCAACACGCAACAACCAATCTATCAGCCTTTTTTTATCAGCAATCAAAAAACCTGTATTGATCTCTGTAATTTCTAGCTCTTCAGATGTTGCATCCTTATGCTCAACAATACGCTGCACTACACCTTCTGCATCTCGCACAATACGCCCATAGCCTGTGGGGTTTTCCAGATTAACTGTAAGCAGTGCCAAGTCACTCTCTGATGCCGCTTGAATAAGCGAAGAGAGTGTTGAAACTTTAATAAGTGGTACGTCACCATACAGAACTAACACACGATCAACATCTACAAGACTAGAGGTTGCCTGATCCACAGCATGCCCTGTACCCAGTTGCTGAACCTGCTCCACCCAGATAATTTTCTCATCAGAAGAAAAAGCCTGTAGAACAGCTTCCCCACCATGCCCATAGACAACAATAGTTTGTGTAGGATCAAGCTTATTAGATGTATTAACCACATGCCGCAGCAATGGGCGATTAGCAAGCCTATGTAAAACTTTTGGTAGTGAAGAACGCATACGCGTTCCTTTTCCAGCAGCAAGAATGACAACACCAAGTTTCATTCGATTTCCATGTCATTATTAATATAGGTTTTGATTATACCTGAATTATTAAGGGCACAAAAAAACGGCTCTTAATAAAGAGCCGTTTTTTATTTAACGCAACTTAAACTAACTGATATTACTTTTTACGTAATCTTTCGATAGCTCTTAGCTGTGCTGCTGCCTCTGCTAGTTCAGCCTGGGCTTTAGCATGCTCAAAATCAGCTTGTTGACCAGCCAGCGCATCTTCAGCACGGCGTTTGGCTTCTAGTGCTGCTGCTTCATCAAGGTCGGCTGCACGAATAGCAGTATCAGCAAGTACAGTGACAACATGCGGCTGAATCTCAAGAATTCCGCCCGAGACAAAGAAATGCTGTATCTCTTTACCATCGCCTTCATCTACTCGAATTTCACCCGGCTTAAGCTGGGTAACCAGCGGAGTATGGCGAGGCGCTATACCTAGTTCTCCCATTACTGCAGGTGCATAGACCATTTCAGCCAGCCCAGAATGGATTGCACCCTCTGCACTAACAATGTCTACGTGTATTGTCATTGCCATCATATATCTCCAGAGCTAGAAGAGCGGTTTATTTCTCTTCCTTAGCAGCTGCTTCGTCGATACCACCAACCATGTAGAAAGCCTGCTCTGGCAGATGATCATACTCACCTGACAAAATAGCTTTAAAACCAATCAATGTATCTTTAAGCGAAACGTATTTACCTGGCGCACCGGTAAATACCTCAGCTACGAAGAAAGGCTGAGAAAGAAAACGCTGGATTTTACGAGCGCGTGTTACAGACTGCTTATCTTCATCAGATAGCTCATCCATGCCCAAAATAGCAATAATATCTTTCAGCTCTTTATAACGTTGCAGAGTACCCTGCACACCACGAGCTACGTCATAGTGATCATTGCCAACAATGTTTGGATCAAGAATACGGCTGGTTGAATCTAGGGGATCCACAGCAGGGTAGATACCCAGCTCAGCAATCTGGCGTGATAGCACCAAGGTCGCGTCCAAGTGAGCAAAGGTGGTTGCTGGCGATGGATCGGTCAAATCATCCGCAGGCACATATACAGCTTGGAATGATGTGATAGAACCGGTCTTGGTTGAGGTAATGCGTTCTTGCAGCACACCCATCTCTTCAGCTAATGTTGGCTGATAGCCCACAGCTGATGGCATACGACCAAGCAGTGCTGACACCTCGGTTCCTGCCAAGGTATAACGATAGATGTTATCTACAAACAACAAAACATCACGACCCTCGTCACGGAAGTTCTCAGCCATGGTCAAACCGGTCAATGCTACGCGCAGACGGTTACCTGGAGGCTCGTTCATCTGACCATAAACCAGTGATACTTTATCCAGAACGCCGCCTTCAGCCATTTCGTGATAGAAATCGTTACCTTCACGAGTACGCTCACCAACACCGGCGAATACAGAGAAACCAGAGTGCTCAACCGCGATATTACGGATAAGTTCCATCAGGGTAACGGTTTTGCCTACACCCGCACCACCAAACAGTCCAACCTTACCACCCTTCTGAATAGGCATGATCAGATCGATAACCTTAATACCGGTCTCAAGCACTTCCAGTGAACTTGATTGCTCATCAAATTTTGGAGCTGCACGATGGATAGGCATGTATTTATCAGTCTCTACAGGACCTGCATCATCGATTGGGTTACCCAATACATCCATGATGCGTCCTAAAGTGCCCTGACCTACGGGAACTTGTATAGGTGCGCCTGTGTTATCAACGTCAAGACCACGTTTCAGGCCATCGGTAGATCCCATGGCAATAGCACGAGCCACACCGTCGCCTAGTTGCTGCTGGACTTCCAAGGTCAGACCGACCTCTTCAATTTTAAGCGCATCGTAGACCTTAGGCATTTCACCGCGAGGGAACTCTACGTCCACCACCGCGCCAATGATTTCTACCACTTTACCGGCCATTAGTTAATCCTCTTTCTTGCCTGATCTGGTCAGGTTGAAAATTTAATACTCTAAAAAATTCGGTTCGCTCAAGCTGAAATCAACTTAGCACTATACCGCTGCTGCACCACTCACGATCTCGGAGATCTCTTGGGTAATCGCTGCCTGGCGTGCCTTGTTGTAGATCAGCTGCAGTTCATCAATCAGCTCGCCTGCGTTATCTGATGCAGATTTCATTGCAACCATTCGTGCAGACTGCTCGCAAGCACCGTTTTCAACAACGCCTTGGTAAGTTAGTGACTCAATGTAGCGTGTCAGCAATCCATCCAGAACCTCTTTCGAATCAGGCTCATAGATGTAATCCCAGTGATGTTTCAGCTCTTCCTCTGACTCACCGGCAATCGGAACCAACTGTTCAACGGTTGGATTCTGAGTCATGGTGTTAACAAAGTGGTTGTAAGCAATATAAATACGGTCTATTTCTCCGTTTTCATAAGCATCCAACATCACCTTAACAACACCAATCAAGTCTTCAATGCGTGGCGCCTCACCCAGCTGTGTTGCTTCTGCCATCACCCGACCACCGTAACGACGAAAAAAACCTAACGCCTTTTTACCAATGGTGCAGAATTCAACTTCGATGCCACTCTCTTGTTGCACCTTGATATTTCTGGCCAACTGACGAAACAGGTTATTATTCAAGCCACCACAAAGTCCGCGGTCAGATGAAATAACAATGTAACCTACTCGCTTAACTTCACGTTCAATCATGAAGCTGTGCTTGTACTCAGGATGTGCATGGGACAGGTGACCGATGACACTCTTCATCTTTTCCGCATAAGGGGCCGTAGCCTCTTTGCGTTCCTGAGCCTTACGCATTTTGGCGGCCGCTACCATCTCCATAGCAGAGGTGATTTTCTGCGTATTTTTGATGCTTGCGATCTTGGTGCGAATTTCTTTTGCGCCTGCCATGATTGCTCTCTATTGAATATGCCTAAATGCTGTCTCTTGTCTATCTCTTAGCCTACCAAGTGTGGTTGGCTTTGAAATCCTTGATCGCATCATGCAATGACTTAATGATTTCGTCATTGTAGTTACCTTCAGCATTGATCTTGTCACTCAGTGCCTGCTGGTTGCTCTTCATATAGCTATGAAGTGAACCTTCAAAAGCAACAATCTGGTTAACGTCAACGTCATCCAGGTAGCCTTCGTTTGCAGCAAACAATGAAACTGCCATCTCGGCAACTGAGAGAGGGGAGTACTGAGCCTGTTTCATCAACTCGGTCACACGCTCACCACGCTCCAACTGCTTACGGGTTGCTTCATCAAGATCTGATGCGAACTGAGCAAATGCAGCCAACTCACGATACTGAGCCAGTACGAGGCGAGTACCACCACCCAGTTTTTTAATGATCTTGGTTTGAGCAGCACCACCCACACGCGATACCGAAAGACCCGCGTTGATGGCCGGGCGAATACCTGAGTTGAACAGGTCAGCCTCTAGGAAGATCTGACCATCAGTGATGGAGATTACGTTGGTCGGTATGAACGCCGATACATCACCACCCTGAGTTTCAATGATTGGAAATGCGGTCAAAGAACCGGTCTTCCCTTTCACTTTACCGTTGGTGATCTTCTCAACATGCGCCGCACTGATGCGTGATGCACGCTCTAGCAGACGTGAGTGAAGATAGAATACATCACCAGGATAGGCTTCACGACCCGGTGGACGACGCAGCAACAATGATACCTGACGGTAGGCCCAAGCTTGTTTGGTCAGATCATCATAGATGATCAGTGCATCTTCACCACGATCACGGAAGTACTCACCCATGGTGGCACCAGAGTAAGGTGCAATAAACTGTAGTGCAGCTGAATCAGCGGCAGAAGCTGCAACAATAATGGTGTGAGCCAGAGCGCCGTGCTCTTCCAGTTTGCGAACAACCTGTGCGATGGTCGAGGCTTTCTGACCAATCGCAACGTAGATACATTTAACACCTGTACCTTTTTGGTTGATGATGGCATCGATCGCAATCGCTGACTTACCCGTTTGGCGATCGCCAATGATCAGTTCACGCTGTCCGCGACCAACAGGTACCATGGCATCAATAGCTTTAAGACCTGTTTGAACCGGCTCATCAACTGACTTACGGGCGATAACACCAGGTGCAATTTCTTCAATCGGCTTAGTGCCAGCGGCTTCGATAGCGCCTTTGCCATCAATAGGCTGACCCAGTGAGTCAACAACACGACCCAGTAGACCTTCACCAACAGGTACCTCTAAAACACGACCTGTACATTTTACAGGGTCGCCTTCGGTGAGGTGTGTGTAAGGACCCAGAACAACAGCACCGACAGAGTCACGCTCAAGATTCAAAGCAAGACCATAGGTATTGCCTGGAAACTCCAGCATTTCGTAGGACATGGCATCTGCCAGACCGTGGATGCGGGCAATACCGTCAGTCAAACTGACAATGGTACCCTCTGTGCGAGCCTCAGTTTCTGGCTCATATTTCTCGATCTGGCTTTTGATCAGATCACTAATTTCTGATGAATTGAGTTGCATGATGGCTTCTCGTCTTAAATTCCTAATTCGGTGGCTAGTTTTTGCAGTCGGCCTTTTACAGATCCATCGATCACCAAATCTCCAGCGCGTATGATCACGCCGCCGATTAGATCCTGATCAATTTCACTCGTCATCCGGATTTCAAGTCCAAGACGCTTTTTCAAGGCTGTTGCAAGTGCGCTTTCTTGGGCTTTGGTCATCTTATAGGCAGATAGCACCTGCACATCAAGATTTCCCTGGCTTTCATTTTTAAGCCCTTCATAGAGTGAGGCGATTTCGGGTAGAACACTGAGACGACCATTCCGTACCAGTAATTTCACCAAATTCTGACCTTCACCATCCAGGTGCTTTCCGCAGATATCCAGTATCAGTGAAACTTTCTGATCACTCTCAAGCTTTGGATTCGAAATTGCCGCAGCTGCCCTTTCATCTTGAACAATGGCAGCTAACAACCCTAGCGTATCAGACCAATGATCCAACTTGCCGCTATCGCTTGCTCGGCAAAAAATAGCCTCTGCATAGGGACGGGCGATGGTTGATTTTTCTCCAGCCATAGTCGTGCCTTAGATCTGGTTGGCGATAGAATCGACAACGTCCTTATGTACCGCTGCATCGATTTCACGTTGAAGGATTTTCTCTGCGCCAGCAATTGCCAGAGTAGCAACCTGTGTACGCAACTGCTCACGAGCCCGGTTGACCTCTTGATCAACCTCTGCACGTGCTGCTGTTAGCAGACGCTCACCTTCAGCACGAGCCTCATCTTTTGCCTCATCAACAATTTCAGATGCTCGCTTTTCACCCTGAGATTTGATTTCAGAAGCTTGATTTTTAGCTTCAACCAAAATCTCTTTGGCACGCTCCTGTGCAAGCGCTTGATCATGCTTGCCCTTTTCAGCAGCAGACAGACTATCGGCTATTCCGGTGCGACGCTCTTCTAGTGCGCCCATCATCGGTGTCCAGACATACTTTAGCGTGAACCAAACGAACGCGGCAAAAGAGATGAGCTGGCCGAATAAAGTTAGATTGATGTTCATACTGTTATTACCTCGCTTTCAGTTCGACTGAAAGTCGCTTCGCAGTCAATTGTGAATTAGGCAACTGCAAACAGTATGTACATTGCCAGACCTACAGCAATCATAGGTACGGCATCAACCAGACCCATAACGATGAAGAATTGGGTACGCAGCATTGGAATAAGTTCTGGCTGACGCGCAGCACCCTCCAGAAAGCGGCCGCCTAGAACGCCGATGCCTACAGCAGCACCTAGAGCACCAAGGCCCATCATAAGTGCTCCGGCGATGTACAACATTGCTGTTGCTTCTGTCATTTTGCTCTCCCCTTAAATTGGTGAGTTAGTTAGTGAATAAATGTAAATGTGTAAATTAGTGCTCGTTATGAGCCATATCCATGTACACAATCGCCAGTGTCATAAAGATAAACGCTTGCAAAGTGATAATAAGGATATGAAAGATCGCCCAGCCCAACTGCAGCACACTACCAAACAGGCCAAGTGCTAAACCTGCATTGTACATAATGGCAATCAAAATAAAGATCATCTCACCAGCATACATATTACCGAAGAGACGAAGCGCTAGTGAGATTGGCTTGGCAATCAGACTAACAAATTCAAGTAGAAAGTTGATCGGAACCAATATCGCCTGAACAACTGGGTTTTTTGATTGGAATGGCATAAAGGTAAGCTCACCCATAAAACCGCCAATGCCTTTTACTTTAATGCTATAAAAAAGCATCAAACCAAAAACACCAATCGCCATGCCAAAAGTCGCGTTTGGATCAGTCGATGGCACAACCTTCATAAAGTGAATACCAAACCAACCTGTAATCAGTGGAATCAAATCAACTGGAACCAGATCCATCAGGTTCATCAGGAAAATCCAAACAAAGATGGTCAAAGCCAATGGAGCAACCAGATCATTTTTACTTGAAAACGAGCCGCGTACGCTCTCATCAATAAATTCAACGATCCATTCACAAAAATTCTGAAGGCCGCCTGGAACACCTGCTGTAGCAGTGTCGGCAGCTTTCTTAAAATAGTAGATGAAAAGCCCACCCAGCAAGAGCGACCAAAACATGGTATCCACATGAATTGCCCAGAAACCCATCTGCGCGGCTTCCGCCGAACTATGGGCTATGCCTAATGAACCATCAGCATGCTGACCAAAGGTCAGATTGGTTAAATGGTGTTTGATATATTCGCTAGAAGTGAGGGTATCGCCAGCCATCTCTTTCTGTTCTCAAACTCAATTATTAAATTTAGTTAAATAAGCTCATCAATCCGGGCATCAAGTGGACTATCATAAACACGCCAAATAAGGCACCGCCACTGAGCGGATCTATCAACTGGACAACCGCTGCAAACAGCGCACCTACCAGGATAAGCTTTGCTATCTCTGCTCCGTAGAGCCGAGCCACCAGCTTATTCGGATGTTGAGCACGATAGTGGCTAAACACCCAAAATGAAAAAAATGCATTCGCACTGCTAGCAATCAAGCCACCTGCCAATGCTGAATAGGCGTGGTGCAACCCAGCAATTACCAGTACCGTGGAGAGCAACAGGGTCATTACAAGCTGTGCCATAACAGACTTCAAGGCTTGGCTTTTATTTGTAATTTGCATCCTGAAGCCCCAGCGCCTCACTAATACCGGGCGAATTCAAAGGCGCGCAGTATAGGCGGATTCAGATATTAGGTCAATCGATGTGGTTAAATAAATGAGGATTTATAGTGCATTAACTATTTTATGTGGTCTAAGATTCCATCTAGCTCATCAAGGCTATTGTAGGCAATAACCAGCTTGCCTTTTCCGCCTGCTCCCTGTTGAAACTTTACTTGCGCACCCAAACGTTCAGACAGGTCATTTTGAAGCTGAGAGATATTAGGGTCTTCCTTTGACTTTTTTTTCTGCTTTACGGAACCATTGCCCTGCAGGTGGCGAACGAGCCGCTCTGTCTCTCGTACAGATAACCCTTTTTTAACCACCTCTCTGGCAGCATCTGTTTGAGCCTGTGCCTGTAAACCCAGCAGCGCACGTGCATGACCCATTTCGATTTTTTTTGCTTCTACGAAATTTTTAACATCTTCATTAAGTTCCAACAACCGCAACAGATTAGTCACTGTGGTGCGGGATTTTCCAACCGCTTGGGCTATCTGTTGGTGAGTCAACTCAAACTCATTTAACAAGCGATAAAGTGCGCCCGCCTCTTCCAGTGGATTCAGGTCTTCACGTTGGATATTTTCAATCAGACCCATCGCCATCGCCGTCTGATCAGATACATCACGAATAACAACTGGAATTTCGCTTAGACCGGCCTGTTGAGATGCACGCCAGCGGCGTTCGCCTGCAATGATCTCATAACGCCCCTGCCCAATTGAGCGAACCACAATGGGTTGCACCACACCCTGAGCTGCAATCGAATCAGCCAACTCACGCAGGCTATCCGGATCAAAATCCCGGCGCGGCTGAAATTTTCCTCGCTGAATCAGATCTACTGGCAGAATTCCAAGGTTGCTACCGTCTGAATTACTACCACTATCTTCTGTAGCAGACGCCCCTTCAGAGAGAGCACCACCCAACAAGGCGTCCAGACCTCGTCCAAGACCACGTTTTTTTGCTGCCATGTTGAATTAGTTACAGGTTAAGGTTAAAAATTAATTGAGAATCAAGCAGAAGCTGGTTGGCACTGTGCATGCCGTTGCAAAACTTCACTAGCCAATGCCAGATAAGAAAGCGCCCCACGAGAAGACTTATCATACATCAACACAGGCAGGCCATAGCTAGGCGCTTCTGCCACTCGCACATTTCGAGGTATCACAGTGTCGTATACCTTATCCTTAAAATGGGTAAGCAGTTGGGTCGATACCTCTACCGCAAGATTATTACGGGGATCATGCATGGTGCGAAGTATGCCTTCAAGTTGCAAATCTGGATTACGGCTTATTTTAAGTTGTTCTATTGTTTTCATCAGTGCCGACAAACCTTCCAGTGCATAATATTCTGTCTGTAATGGCACCAACACCCCATCCGATGCCACTAATGCATTTATTGTGAGCATATTGAGTGAGGGTGGGCAATCAATGAAAATATAGTCGTACTCATCCTGCGCCCCTTCCAGAGCCAAACCCAACCGCTTTTCTCTAAGCGGTAGATCCATCAACCCCACTTCTGCTGCTGTCAGATCTGCATTGGCTGGCAGGATATCCATCCCGATATTATCTAATTTAACCACTGCCTCATGCAGGCGAATCTCCCCCAGCAATACATTACAACATGTATTATTCAGGGTATGTTTATTTACCCCACAACCCATTGTGGCATTACCCTGGGGATCAAGATCAACCAATAACACGCGGTTGCCCTTGCGTGCTATTGCCGCTGAGAGGTTTACCGACGTAGTCGTTTTACCG
This sequence comes from Gammaproteobacteria bacterium, assembly GCA_021773975.1. GTDB lineage: Bacteria > Pseudomonadota > Gammaproteobacteria > Chromatiales > Chromatiaceae > WFXD01. The sequence continues at coordinate 43,471 of JAJFJN010000041.1, forward strand.
ACACCGCCCTTCTGATTAGCAACTGTGATAATTCGAGCCATGGCTTTATCGATAGAATTATCTACCAAACAACTTTGATTAGCGCTGTTTGGCCGATATAAAAATAGAACTGTGCAGCATACATCCAGCCTGCATATCAGGGAAGGGGAAAAGCTTACATATAATGAGAATCAAATTTCTACATTTTACCCATGGTGGCCATAGGCAAAAGGCGATCACTCAACTTGACCCTGTATTAACACCGCATAACGCTCACCATCAAGCTGCGGCACCTGAAGCTGAATGACCTCAACTGATCTATTTTGCAGATCTGAGGCTGCTAATTCATCCTGTGTCTGACGGCTTTTCATTGCTAGTAGGCATCCCGTAGGGGAAAGCAGATGTGAGGTCAGGTCAACTATTTCAGACAGTGCTGCAAAGGCTCGCGTTACCACTGTATCGAACATAAAAGGTGGCTTATAAGCCTCAACACGCAGCTGCTCTGCCTGTACATTTTTCAGGCCCAACTCCATTACAGCCTGCCGAACAAAGCGTATTTTCTTACCGTTACTATCCAATAACGTAAACTGAAGTTCTGGATGAACAATAGCCAAAGGTATTCCTGGTAACCCAGCTCCAGTGCCTACATCAAGAATCTTTGAGCCTTGCAAGTAAGCGCTTACTGACAAGCTATCCAGTAGATGACGGGGAATCATCTCAGCTTGATCACGCACCGCGGTAAGATTAAATGCCTTATTCCACCGATTCAATAAGCTGATATAAGCAAGCATGGCATCTTGCTTCTCTTCCGAGATTTGCAGATTCATATCTGCGATGCCGCTTGCCAGAGTCCGCTTAAATATCTGATTGTTGTCTTTTTCCATCACGAAAGCTCAGCTCTAACAAAAGTTTTAAATAACGAAAACATTTACTGTGGTTTTTAGGTTTTAGGTCCACGTTTTATGTGTATCAACAGCAGTGAAATTGCAACGGGCGTAATGCCAGGCATACGTGATGCCTGACCCAGAGTTAGCGGACGATTCCGTTTCAATTTCTCCCGCACCTCTGATGAAAGTCCCCGCACTTGGTCATAATCCAGGTCTTCACCTAATATGACCTCCTCACTTCGTTGCTGCCGATCTATCTCTTCGCGCTGGCGTTCAATGTAACCCGCATATTTAGCTTGAATCTCTAGCTGCTCCGCAACCTTTGGATCATCCACACCTGGGCCAACCCCTGTTAACCCCATCAAATCTGCATAGGCAATCTGTGGCCTGGCCAATAGATCCAACACCCTGGCCTCACGCGACAGTGCACCATTTAAAATAGACTGCACCTCTTCTTGCGGGATCTTACTGGGATGCACCCAACAGTCACGCAGTCGCTGTTGCTCTGTTTCGATGGTTTCACGTTTGGTTTCAAAGATCGCCCAACGATGATCATTCACTAATCCCAGTTGCCGCCCCTTTTCTGTCAATCTCAGATCTGCATTATCCTCCCGCAGCAGCAGGCGATATTCAGCTCGGCTGGTAAACATCCGGTAGGGTTCACTGGTACCGCAGGTTATCAGGTCATCCACCAGTACACCCAGATAGGCTTCATCCCGACGGGGGGACCAAGGTGCTTCATCACGCTGTTTCAAGACTGCATTTGTTCCTGCCAACAACCCTTGTGCTGCCGCCTCTTCGTAACCTGTGGTGCCATTGATCTGGCCGGCAAAAAAAAGTCCTTCAATATGACGCGTCTCAAGTGAGGGACGTAGATCACGGGGGTCAAAAAAATCGTACTCAATAGCATAACCGGGCCGGGTAATCCGGGCATTTTCAAAGCCTTTCATGGACTGCACCAATGCATACTGCACATCAAACGGCAGACTGGTTGAGATGCCATTGGGGTAGATCTCATGGGTCTCCAAACCCTCTGGCTCAATAAAGATCTGGTGTGAATTACGCTCTGCAAAGCGCACAACCTTATCCTCTATCGAAGGACAATAGCGAGGGCCAACCCCCTCAATCACTCCGGCATACATGGGGGAACGAGAGAGGCCACCCCGGATAATCTCATGGGTGCGTTCATTGGTATGGGTGATATGGCAGCTGACCTGCCGGGGGTGATCTGCCGGGCTGCCGATAAAAGAGAATACCGGAACGGGTTCATCACCCGGTTGCGCCTGAAGATCGGTAAAATCAATACTACGCGCATCAATTCGGGGTGGCGTCCCCGTCTTCAACCGCTCTACATTAAATGGCAACTCTCGCAATCTTTTTGCCAGTGCATTAGAAGGTGGGTCACCCGCCCGGCCTCCCTCATAATTTGAGAGACCAATATGGATGCGTCCACCCAAAAAAGTCCCTACTGTTAATACAACAGTTGGAGCACGAAAACTTAGCCCCATCTGGGTTACCACACCTGCTACCTGCTCACCCTCTACTATCAGATCATCAACGGCTTGTTGGAATATCTCCAGATTGGGCTGATTTTCCAATACTGACCGCACAGCCGCTTTATACAGAACCCGATCTGCCTGCGCACGGGTTGCCCTGACAGCAGGCCCTTTGCGGGCATTGAGGGTGCGAAACTGGATGCCCCCCCGGTCAGCAGCTTGTGCCATCACGCCGCCCAAGGCATCCACCTCTTTCACCAGATGGCCTTTCCCAATGCCGCCAATCGCCGGGTTACAGCTCATCTGCCCCAGGGTTTCGATGTTGTGGGTGAGCAGCAGGGTGCGGGCGCCCATGCGTGCTGCCGCCAATGCAGCTTCAGTGCCAGCATGGCCACCACCCACTACAATGACGTCAAAGCGATCTGTATGAAACATTATGAAAGTGATACAGGCCTAATTACGGAAAACGCTATTTTAGCTTATGTAATCGCTGCCGAAACATTTAATACTGCAAATGCCTATAATCTTAAATATAACGGACAAACCTCTATGTTCGAATCACTTGCTATAAAGTCACTTCAACCCGACTCCGCCACTCATGCAGAGCTGGATCAGATCATCTCCAAGGCCGGAGAGATCATCCTCGGCAAAGAACAGGTGCTACGTCTTGCACTCACCTGCCTGTTGGCACGCGGCCATCTGCTGCTTGAGGATCTTCCCGGCGTGGGCAAAACCACCCTCGCCCATCTGCTCGCCAAACTGTTGGGGTTACAATACCAACGCATTCAATTCACCAGTGATCTACTGCCTGCAGATATTATCGGGGTCTCTATCTTTAATCAGAATGAGGGGCTGTTCCAATTTCATCAAGGTCCAGTTTTCACCCAGTTGGTATTGGCAGATGAGATCAACCGTGCAACGCCCAAAACCCAAAGCGCCTTACTTGAGGCCATGGAAGAGCGCCAGGTCACAGTAGAAAGGGAGACCCGCCCCCTGCCCAATCCATTTTTTGTGATAGCCACACAGAACCCAGCCACCCAGATCGGTACATTTCCTCTTCCAGAATCCCAGCTCGATCGCTTCTTCATGCGCATCCGCCTGGGTTACCCTGATAAAAAGGCTGAACGCGCACTGCTGGCAGGTGAAGACCGGCGAGAGCTCTTGCAATCACTGAAGCCAGCCATCACCTCACAACGCCTATTGGAGCTGCAGGCACAGGTACCTAAAGTACATGTCTCCGATGCTCTGCTGGATTACTGTCAGGATCTACTGGCATTTACCCGCTCTTCACCTAAATTTCACAATGGGCTTTCACCCCGAGCTGGTTTGGCACTACTGAGAAGCGCTCGGGCCTGGGCCTTGCTGGATGGACGTTTTCAGGTAATCCCCGAAGATCTGCAGGCGGTACTTCCTGCCACTGTCGGTCATCGCCTCCACTCAACTGCCGATACAGGCATGGATGAGAGTGATGCCATAAGTCACTACTTATTAGATTCTGTGCCCATACCCTAGTGGATTTAACACTTAATTTTTCACGTTTTATTCGCCGAGCCACTCCGGACAAAGAGGGTTCAGCTGAGCTGACTGCTAGAAGAATCTATATTCTACCCACCCGCTATGGTTTTCTCTTCGGCGTACTTCTGTGCGCCATGTTGGCAGGCTCTATTAATTCAGCCAACAACCTGGGGTTTATGCTGACCTTTTTACTTGTGGGGCTTGGCATCATTGCCATCATTCATACCTGGCATAATCTTTTGGGCCTGCAGTTACAGCCTAAGCAGGCTAGACCTATTTTTGCAGGCCAGGAAGCCAGCTTCCCCATTCAGGTGGAAAACCGGCGCAACTCACCCCGACCCGGCATTCTTCTTGAAGTTGCAGGCAAGATCATGTCGGGTATTGATCTCAACAGCAATGAATCCGGGGAGCTATCACTGCGTCTCCCAGCCACTAGGCGCGGTATATTCAAGCCGGGGCGATTTACTATATCTACTAGCTATCCACTGGGGTTGCTGCGTGCCTGGTCTTATGTCGAATTGGATCTGTGCTGTCTTGTCTACCCTGAGCCGGGGCCTAATACACAGCATTTGAACCCCCCCAGCTATACACCCAGTGCAACCGGTGATCGAGGTGTCGGCACCGATGATTTTGCCGGTCTGCGTCAATATCGCCAGGGTGATTCGCCTCGCCATATTGACTGGAAGGCAGCCGCCAAAGGTCAGGGGCTAAAGACAAAACTTTTTGGGGGCGACAGAGCCAATCAACATTGGATCGATTGGGATGCTCTACCTGGTTTTGCTACCGAAGAGCGGTTATGCCGCCTATGCCGTGCCGTACTCTTAGCCTGTGAATCCCAGGATGAATATGGGTTGCGACTGCCGGGAATTATTATCAATCCTGCACGAGGAGAGGCCCACCGTCATCAATGTCTGGCTGCATTGGCCTGTTTTGAGAGTGAGCCACCAAAATGAGCGCGGTGGTCCACAATAGCATTCCCACCCGGGTCCTATTTGTACATCTCCTGCTACTCAGTATTGCGGTAGCTCCCCATTATCAACACCTAAGTTTTTGGTTGGTAGGCTTCTATTTCGCACTTGCTCTTCTTCGGCTGGCCGCAGCCAACCAGACAGAAAAACTGCCTGGCCGTTTTCTGCTGCTGTTACTCAGCCTGTGTGGTTTTGCCATTGTTGCCCTGCATCAAACCCGACCTGTGAGTAAAGAGACGGCCGTTGGCCTGCTGGTGGTGGTCTTAGGATTAAAGCTGATGGAGCTTCGCCACCGGCGTGATGTTTATATCACTGTACTCATCGGGTTTTTTATCATCATCACTCAGTTTCTCTATGACCAGAGCATGTTATTGGCCTCTATCATGATGCTCGTCACCTTGGGGCTAACTATGATGTTGGTTGAGGTCAATTTTATTCAACCCTTGAAAAGCCCTTGGTTCTCCCTGCGCAAAGCGCTTATTTTGATTGGGCAGGCCCTGCCCATCATGGTTGCTCTGTTTCTTCTATTCCCCAGGTTAAGTGGGCCATTATGGAATTTAGGACTGGATGGCCAAAGTGCCATTACCGGTTTTTCTGACACCATCTCTCCCGGCAGTGTCAGTCATCTTAGTCAATCTCGTGCTGTCGCCTTTCGCGTAGATTTCAGTGGTCAAATCCCGGAACCCAAGAAACGCTATTGGCGCGGTCTGGTGCTGTGGGATACCGATGGTTACAGCTGGACTACAGGAAAGCCTGTTTATGGAAAACCTGAGAGCTACCGTGTCACAGGAGTGCCTGTACAGTATGAAGTCACTTTAGAACCCAACCATCAAAAATGGTTATTTTCACTTGATCTACCCGCTGGCAATATTCCAAATACACACCAACTTCCAGATTTTCAGATCCAAACCAAAAAACCCATTACAAAGCGTTTCCACTATAAGCAGCTCTCATATACCGATTACTCCAGCTCTGGCCTAAGCAATGCAAAACGCCAACAGGGACTCAACCTGCCAGACAATATCACACCACGCATGCGTGAACTGGTAAGCCAATGGCAAAACTCCGCTGCCTCAAATAGGGATATTGTCAATGCAGCCCTACGACATTTTAATCAGCAAGCGTTTATCTACACCCTCTCTCCACCTGCACTTGGCAGCAACCCAGCTGATGACTTTCTATTTGAGACCCGGCGAGGCTTTTGCGAACACTACGCCACCAGTTTTACCCTGCTCATGCGCATTGCAGGTATTCCAACCCGTGTTGTAGCAGGTTATCAGGGTGGAGAGATTAACCCTCACGGCGAATATCTTATCGTGCGTCAGTCCGATGCCCATGCCTGGACTGAAGTGTGGCTGGAAGATCAAGGTTGGGTACGTATTGACCCCACTGCCGCCGTTGCACCGGAACGCATTGAGCGCGCTATTGATCTTAGTAATTTGGCTGAAGGGGCACCCATTCAGTTCCAAAATTTGGATCCGGGCCTGCTTAAAAATCTAATCAGACAACTTGGTTTTGGTGTGGATTTTATCAATGCACGCTGGCACCGCTGGGTATTGGGTTACACCAATCAACGGCAAACAGAGCTGCTCTCACTCTTTGGGTTGGATTTTCTAAAACGCTCAACCCTTGGGTTTGCAATGGTTGCCGTTGCAAGCCTCATTACTCTCATCATCACCATTGGGATTTTACGCAGTAGCCGCAAAAGGATAGATCCTATACTTAAATCCTATCAGCACTTCTGTAAAAAACTTGCCAAGCAAAATCTACCCAGATTCCATTCAGAGGGGCCAAAGGATTATGCACAGCGGGTTATAAAACAGCGGCCAGATCTGGCTGACTCAATTACTCAAATTACCCGGCTCTATATTGGGCTGCGCTATGGTCAGGTCAACTCAGGTGAAACACGGAAATTTTTTAATCGCCTGATACGCCAGTTTTCACCATAACCATCAATTACCTACTGTACTATTTTGGCTTCTGCATCAGGTTGCTTTTAACTGCCGCCATAAAGCCTGCTGGATCCTCTGGGGCAAAAAAGAGAAACCTAAACCCTTTTCTATTACATTCAATACCCACATGCTCAAACATATCGGCCAGATCCAGCTTTAGCCCTCTGCCAACTGCCTTGAGCCCACCCATGCGTGAGAGTGACCTAAGTGTTGTCGGCTTGCTTGTCCAGATATCAACAAGGTCATTGGCAGGGATAACAAAGGTCTTTTTTATAATAAGAAAATCCAGATCCAGCCGGTCAGAATAAACTCTATAACAGTTTTTATTGCCCCAACCGCAGGCTCGTGAGCTATAAATTGGCTGATTCATATTTCAATCTCGGATACTTGCCTAACACTCACTGAAAAATACCGGCAGGGGATGCATAGTAATCAGCAGCCTGCATTGATGGGCGCATCGGTGCTCCACTTTTCTGTATCTGAAAACTCTGTGGGTGTCAGAGCCACACTGGGGGGCGTGACAACCATGAAAAAGTTTATCTATCTTTTTCCGCCGATATTGGTTGCTTCGTTACTTATAATGACAAGCTTTCTGCAACCCGCTTTTTTCCCCTGGCATATCCTTTGGGTACTGTTATGGGCGGGGGTCGCACTCTTTATCGGTAGAAGCTTTGAGCGCACTACTAACCAGGCCATTGACCGGCTGGTGCGAGCCATGGCCCAGGCTAAGTGATGCTGTCTATAAGGCAAATAAGGACTTTGCAGTAAAATTATTTTCCGATGCAGAAGCTGGAAAATATCTCACTTAACAGATCATCTGCAGAAAATTCACCGGTAATCTCTGACAGGCTATTTTGCGATTGCCGCAGATCTTCAGCAAGTAGCTCACCATTGCCTGTTTCACAAAAAACAGTTTGTCCATGCATTAGATGAGCATCTGCTTTTTTCAGTGCCGTGAGATGTCGCCGGCGAGCAATAAACTCCCCTTCAGCAGCACCGTGATAACCCATGCTCTGCTTGAGGTGCTCTCGCAACAAATCCATACCCTCGCCTGTGCTGGCTGAGACAGACACCTCAACACCCTCACGTATCTCCAAAATTTTGGGCGTGCCCTGAGTTAAATCAATCTTGTTTCGTACGAGCGTTAAGGGAATGTCTGTTGGTAAATTATGACAATCCAAAGTGCTATGATCTGGATCTGCCTGAGCATCAAAGACCCAGATGATATGGTCTGCTCGATTAATCTCTTCTTTTGCACGGCGAATACCTTCCAACTCAACCCGATCCGCACTCTCTCTCAAACCAGCCGTGTCGATTAGATGCAACGGCATACCATCAATTTGAATTTGCTCTCTGAGTAGATCTCGTGTGGTACCCGGTACCTCAGTAACAATTGCAGTATCTCTCCCAACCAGTGCATTTAGAAGACTGGACTTTCCAGCATTGGGTTGACCCGCAATCACCAGATGCATCCCATCTCGCAGTAATCGACCAATCTGTGCTTTTTTTTGAATATCCTTTATTTGATCGATGATTAACTGTAAGTCAGTACTCACTTTTCCATCAGAAAGAAAGTCTATCTCTTCCTCAGGAAAATCAATTGCTGCTTCTACATACATACGAAGTTGAGTGATGAGATTAACTAAATCATGGATACAGCGGGAGAATTCACCCTGTAAAGATCGATTAGCCAAGCGCACAGCGGTTGCAGTATCTGCCTCGATAAGATCAGCAATGGCTTCTGCCTGAACCAAATCAAGTTTGCCATTAAGAAAGGCTCGCTCACTAAATTCACCCGGCCGTGCCAGCCTGGCTCCCTGCTCTATTACCTCTGCCAACAACATATCCATCACAACAGAACCACCATGCCCCTGAAGTTCTAGAATATCTTCACCGGTAAAAGAGTGCGGATTAGGAAAATAGAGAGCGATGCCCTCATCAATAACAGTGCCAGAAGCATCTAAAAAAGATGAAAACAGTGCTTTGCGTGGTTCTGGGAGAGTGCCAAGAATTGCTTCGGCTATTGCTTGGCTAGCCTTCCCGGATACTCTGATGATACCAACGCCGCCACGCCCCATCGGGGTGGCAATGGCAGCGATGGTATCTTGGGGATACATCGATTAAAACAAACCGGGTTAACTAACTCGCTGCTTGTTCAATCCTTCTAGTAATAATGTACTGTTGAGTAATAGATATCAGGTTATTGACAACCCAATACAACACTAAACCAGAAGGGAAAAAGGCAAAAAAGATACCAAACACAAATGGTAAGCTCAGCATAATCTTAGCCTGCATTGGATCTACAGGTGCTGGATTAAGCTTTTGCTGCACAAACATGGAGGCCGCCATAATGACTGGCAACACATAATAAGGATCTTGCAATGAGAGATCCTTTAACCAAAGGATAAATGGCGCCTGACGTAGCTCAACGCTCTCCAGTAATACCCAATACAGCGCAATAAACACCGGAATCTGAACCATGATGGGAAGACAGCCACTTAGTGGATTAATCTTCTCTTTTTTATACATCTCCATGGTTGCCTGATTCATTTTGGCCTTATCATCGCCGTAGCGATCTTTAAGCGCCTTCATCCGTGGAGCCAACTTACGCATGTTGGCCATGGATTTATAACTAGCCTCAGATAATTTAAAAAATGCAGCCTTGATGATGATTGTCAGAAAGATGATAGCCCAACCCCAGTTTTGAAATATGGAGTACATCTGCTGTAGCAGCCAATAGATAGGTTTAGCTAAAACAGTCAGCCAGCCATAATCTACTGTAAGTTCCAAACCCTGAGCCGCATTTCCCATCTCTTCTTGCAGCTTAGGTCCAACAAAAAGTTGGCTGGTAAATTCATAACGCTTACCGTCAGCCACGGTCACCAATGGTGAATACATGCCAACCAAATACCGGTCATTTGATAATTTATTACTGTAAAAATGTGTCTTTTCACCGGCCGGTGGAATCCAGGCGCCGAGAAAATAGTGCTGAATCATAGAGATCCAGCCACCAGTGGTATCCCGGTTAAGTGCTGCATCATCCATATCCTCAAAGGAGTATTTTTCATACTTACCTTCTTGGGTATAAATAGCTGACCCTGTATAGGTATAAAGTAAACGATTACCTTCACCCTCTGGTGGCCTACTCCGTTGTAGCTGGTGGTATTCACGCGCTGCCCAATTTTGACCACTGCTATTTTCTACTTCATGGCGTAGCTCTATCTCATAACTGCCACGTTTAAAAATGTACCGCTTATTAACGATAATGCCTGATGGATGCTGCCAGGTAAGCACTGCTTCCAGTGTGTCCTCACCCTCAGCTAACCTATATTCCTGTTGACTGGTTTGAAAGATTGCCTCATGAGTAGGTGCTGTCTCTTTGTTTGAACCAATCAAACCAGATTGTGCGATAAAGCGGTTTGTCGCACCTGAATTCAATAACTTAAATTTTACATCTGGTGTCTTTAGTGACAGTGGATAATCACGTAGATAGACATTCAGAATATCACCACCCTGTGTTCCTACTTCAATATCAAGCAAATCAGTGGTGATTTTAATCGTTGGGGTTGTAATCTCCTCCATAGCTTGTGGCACAGCTGTTAAAGCATTAGATGCTTTTGCCTGAATATTAGGAACAGTACCCAGTGTATCGGTATTTATAGATGGTGTTATTGAGCTGGTTGTCTCCACAGGAGGTTGCAATTGTGGACCATAATCTCGCTGCCAAGCCTGCCAAATCATCAACAGGAGCAGTGCAAGAGCACCAAACAGTAAAAATCGAATGTTATCCATGGCGGATTATTTTTTCCCAGTGCTTATTAAGGGAACGAAATATTTTAGGATTAGAGTGTTCAATAATCTGACGGCGACTCAGTATCACAATATCTACGTTCGGGAGGCGGTTTGATTCTAGGCGAAAGTTTTCTCGTGCAAGGCGTTTGATACGATTGCGATCCACAGCACGCTTGGCATTTTTCTTGGAAATCGCTAATCCTAAACGAGGATAATCTAAACTATTTTTTCGCCAGAGAATGGTAAAGCAGTTATCAACAGACTTTATCGGTTGCTCAAATACTCGACTATATTCAACAGCTTTAAGTAACCTGGCAGACTGCGGAAAATTATAATTTTCCGCTACCAAATGAGTATTCAGCTTACGGAGTCAAACGGGCACGCCCTTTAGCACGTCGTGCTTTAATAACTTTACGGCCACCTTTGGTTGCCATGCGAGCGCGAAAACCATGGGTACGTGCGCGTTTGAGAGTACTAGGTTGAAATGTTCTTTTCATTGCTATCTTCCGGTATTCAGCCCAACCGTACCAGAACGGACAAGCCATTTAAAAAAGGTCGCATAGAATACTTATGTAATAGGCTAAATGTCAACACATATAAAAGCTGAATGAAAAATTATTTACCACTTTTTCTTTTTAGAAATTAGCTGCCTACAAAGCTATTACCCTGTGGATAAGTCTCAGTAACCAGGGTAGACTCACTTAGATTCACTAAGTATGGTGCGTTTTCATAACAGCTTGGTTTTTATCTACTCTTTAAACCACATACCACAGACTACAACTGTCTTTATTTGGAGTATTTTCTAAATTGAACCTTTGGCAAAGGTGTCTTAATCACCTTGAAGCAGAACTACCTTCCCAGCAGTTCAACACCTGGATAAGACCTCTACACGCTATCCAAGACTCAGAACGTATCCAACTTTTAGCACCTAATAAATTTGTCTTGGACTGGGTTAAAAATAATTACATCCATCTAATAAATTCTTATATCAAGACTCTTGAAGGGGTAGATCCGTTACCCGTAGCACTTGAGATTGGTTGCAAACCAAGAAAACCTGACATTTCAACTATTCATGGCCTTCAGCATATTCAAAAACCCACAGCACCTCAGGCTATAAAAAACGCTGATGTCATTCTAGCAAATAATATTAATAAAAATTTTACTATAGATACTTTTGTTGAAGGGAAATCCAACCAGATAGCCAGAGCAGCCGCTATTCAAATTGGTGCAAACCCAGGCACTGCTTACAACCCTCTTTTTATCTATGGCGGCGTAGGCTTAGGAAAAACCCATCTATTGCATGCTGTTGGTAATATTATTTTAGATAACAATCCTTCAGCTCGCGTGGTTTACCTACACTCTGAAGCATTCGTTTCAGAAATGGTAAAAGCACTACAAAACAACACCATTGATGCTTTTAAAAAGCGCTACCGATCACTTAACGCACTTCTCATTGATGATGTTCAATTCTTTGCTAGAAAAGAACGTTCACAAGAAGAATTTTTTCATACATTCAATGCTTTATTTGAATCACAGCAACAAATTATTTTAACTAGTGATCGTTTTCCAAAAGAGGTTAGTGGCTTAGAAGAGCGATTAAAATCGCGTTTTGGTTGGGGTTTAACAGTAGCTATTGAACCACCTGACCTTGAAACACGTGTCGCCATTCTCAAGCGTAAGGCACAACTTTTATTTGATGTTGATTTACCCAATGAGGTCGCTTTTTTTATCGGAAAAAGAGTTCGATCAAATATACGTGAACTCGAAGGTGCTCTGCGCAGAATTATTGCAAGTGCGCGCTTTACTGGAAAACCCATCTCTCTTGATTTTGCAAAAGAAGCATTAAAAGATTTACTAGCTGCACATAATAAACAGGTCACTATTGAAAACATTCAAAAAACAGTAGCTGAATATTTTAAAATACGAGTCAATGATATGTTATCCAGTAAACGAACTCGCACAATTGCAAGACCAAGACAAATAGCTATGTCACTCGCAAAAGAGTTAACTAGCCATAGCTTACCTGAAATTGGTAATGCTTTTGGTGGTAAAGATCATACAACTGTTTTATACGCAACGCGTAAAGTTGCAGAACTAAAAGAAGGTGATGCCCGAATTGCAGAAGATTATGGAAACTTGTTAAGAACGCTCACTAATTAATGTGAGTAAACTGAGAGTAACTGAGTAACCAAAAAGTTTTAAATATTACTCACAACTCTTAAACAGCTAACATAGCATGTTATTCATAAGCAAAACACAACGAATTATCATTCTAACTAATTGATAATTAATATTTAAATAAACATATTCACATAAAATCCATCCCTTAATAATAATAATAAGGTTATTTAAAAGATAATATTATTATTTATTAGAGAGCAATATCATGAAAATACTACTCAGTAGAGATGCTTTATTAAAACCTCTTATGCAAGTTGGTGGAGTCGTAGAAAGAAGGCAAACACTCCCAATTCTTTCTAATGTGCTTATTAAAATAAAAAATAATGAGTTACTCATTACAGCTACTGATTTAGAGGTTGAGCTAAAAACAAAAACACAGATTGAAAGTGATGTTGATAAAGAATTTACTTTACCTGCTCGAAAACTAATTGATATCTGTAAAGCTTTACCTACAGATGCAGATTTACAAATTGATCTCAATGAAGAACGTGCAATACTAAAGTCTGGTAGAAGTCGATTTACATTAAGTACGCTACCGGCACAAGATTTCCCAGCTATTGAAGCTAGTATAAGCAATGAACGATTTTCTATACCGGGCAATATTTTAAAAAGACTCATTGAAAAAACACAATTTGCAATGGCCCAACAGGATGTTAGATATTATCTAAATGGCATGTTGTTAGAGGTAAAAGAAGGAAAAATACGTACTGTTGCAACAGATGGGCATCGTTTAGCTTTAAGTGAGGCTAATTATGATAAGTCCTTGGATGTAGAGGTTATTTTACCTAGAAAAGCGGTATTAGAATTAAACAGAATACTGAGTGATTCAGAAGATAATGTGCACTTAGAGATTAGTGCTAATCATGCAAAAATTGATATTGGAAATATAAGTTTTACTACAAAACTTATTGATGGGAAATACCCAGATTATCGTGGCGTGTTACCACGTAGTACCGATAATAAAGTTGAAGCAGATCGAGAAGAGATGCGTCATGCTTTACAACGTGCATCTATTTTATCAAATGAGAAATATCGTGGAATCAGGTTTAAGGTATCAAAGAATACATTAGAACTTCTTGCTCATAACCCCGAACAAGAAGAAGCAGAAGAAGAAATTGCGATTGAATACAGTGGTGAAGATCTTACTATCGGTTTTAATGTGGGATACTTGATAGACGTTTTATCAGTTATTTCTTCAGAAAAAATCCATATTGAATTAGGCGATGTAAATAGTAGCTGCCTTATTTATGCTGCAGGCAATAATGAAAGCCGCTATGTTGTAATGCCTATGCGCCTTTAATTATTTATTGGTAATTCGTTTACTCCTCTAATTACCAGTTAAGCAAAGTTAAGCAAAATGTCTTTAAGTTTGCTTCGCATACACCATCTTAGAAATATTAAAGATGTTGAAATAGTGCCAAATTCTTCTATAAATATTTTCTGGGGTAGCAATGGTGCAGGCAAAACCTCGATATTAGAGGCAATCTATCTATTAGGAAGAGGGCGTTCTTTCAGGGGAGTAGAAATTGGGCCTTTAATTACATCAGGTGAAACTAATACTGTTATTTATGGAAAGCTAGATATTGAAAATAATCACCAGAATTCCATTGGTTTAAGTAAACAATTAAGAGGCAAAACAAAAATAAAACTTAATGGAGAGTCTGTAAATCGCCTGTCCCTTCTTGCACAAACCCTTCCCCTACAAGTTTTAACTCCGAAGTCACATGAGATTTTAGAGAGAGGGTCTACATACAGAAGAAGATTTATAGATTGGGGTGTGTTCCACGTGGAACAAAATTTTATCAAATTTGCTACTAATTATAATAAAGCTCTGAAACAGAGAAATGCTGCATTAAGAAAATCACCGAAAACAGCTTTTGCTTGGGATTCAATTATGATTAAAAATGGAATTCAAGTTGAATCTATGAGAAAGCAATATTTAGAAAAGCTATCCCCTATCTTCAATGACAAAACCAATAGTTTATTTGGTAGAGATGACATCATAATTAATTATTATCGTGGTTGGTCTGAGAATGAAACATATGCTGAGAGTATAAAAAAAAGAGAAAAAGATGATCTTAAAAGAGGTTTTACAAGCGTTGGCCCACATAGAGCTGATATAAAGATTGAAATTGCAGGCCAGTCCGCAGAAAAGGTTGTATCACGCGGGGAGCAAAAATTAATTATTGCTGCGTTGTATTTAGCGCAAGCAAAAATAGCAGCTAATGAAAGTAAAATTAAACCCATTTTTTTAGTTGATGACCTTCCGGCTGAACTGGACGATAAAAAAAGAGTGTTATTTTTAAATGAATTAATGCAATTAGGTTTACAGGTATTTATTACTGGAATCAGCAAAGATTATTTTTCTACATTGCATTCATCGACAATGTTTCACGTGAAACATGGGCAGATATCTGAAGTTAATTAACTGACTATGTAATGGGCTTTACATAAGCGGTGTAGGTAGCAAGCGTGTATAATGCGGCTATCAAAATTAGGAGCATCCATATGACGTATGATTCAACCAGTATTAAGGTATTAAAAGGTCTTGATGCTGTACGTAAGCGCCCTGGTATGTACATTGGTGATACTGATGATGGCTCGGGTTTGCATCATATGGTATTTGAGGTAGTAGATAACTCTATCGATGAAGCATTAGCGGGTCATTGCTCTGAAATCACTGTGGTTATGCATGAAGATCAATCGATTTCAGTATCGGATAATGGTCGTGGTATTCCAGTAGATATTCATTCTGAAGAAAATATTTCAGCAGCAGAAGTTATCATGACGGTGCTACATGCTGGCGGTAAATTCGATGATAACTCTTATAAGGTTTCAGGTGGTTTGCATGGTGTAGGCGTATCTGTAGTAAATGCTTTATCTGAAAGCTTAGAATTAACCGTTAAAAAGCATGGAAAGATTCATTATCAACAGTATGTAATGGGGGAACCTCAAGCTCCATTAGCTATCATTGGTGATACTGATGAAACCGGGACAAAAATAACCTTTCGAGCTAGTAATGAAACATTTACTAACATTGTATTTCATTATGAAATTTTAGCTAAACGTCTACGTGAACTCTCTTTTCTGAACTCTGGGGTACGAATTGTCCTTAAAGATGAAGGTAAAGATAAACAAGATGTATTCGAATATATAGGCGGTATTCGCTCCTTTGTTGAGCATTTGAATAAAAATAAGGTTCCATTACATGAAAAGGTCATCTATTTTTCTTCTGAGCGAGATGGCACTACTGTTGAAGTTGCAATGCAATGGAATGACTCATATCAAGAAAGGGTCTTCTGCTTCACAAATAACATTCCGCAGCGAGATGGCGGTAGCCATTTAGCCGGTTTTCGAGGCGGCTTAACCCGTACATTGAATCAATATATTGAGCAGCAAGGGCTTGGTAAAAAACATAAGATTAATACAACAGGTGATGATGCTCGGGAGGGTTTGACTGCGATACTTTCAGTTAAGGTTCCTGATCCTAAATTTTCATCCCAAACAAAAGATAAACTTGTCTCTTCTGAAGTAAAAGGCATTGTGGAGAGCCTTCTTTCAGAAAATCTAAATGATTTTTTGCTTGAGCATCCTGCTGATGCGAAGATTGTTGTTGGAAAGATGGTCGATGCTGCGAGAGCACGTGAGGCTGCCCGTAAAGCGCGGGACATGACACGGCGCAAAGGCGTGCTGGACATTGCGGGGCTGCCTGGTAAGTTAGCTGATTGCCAAGAAAAAGACCCTAGCCAATCAGAAATATACCTGGTGGAGGGTGATTCCGCTGGCGGTTCAGCAAAACAGGGTAGGGATCGACGTAATCAGGCTATTTTGCCTCTGAAAGGTAAGATACTGAATGTTGAGAAAGCACGGTTTGATAAAATGCTTTCATCTGCTGAGATTGGAACGTTGATTAAAGCTCTAGGTTGTGGGATTGGTCGAGAAGAGTTTAATCCTGAGAAGTTACGCTATCACCGTATTATTATCATGACCGATGCGGATGTAGATGGTGCTCATATTCGTACTCTGCTATTGACCTTTTTTTACCGTCAAATGAATGTGTTGGTAGAACGCGGTCATATCTATATTGCTCAACCTCCTTTATACAAAATTAAAAAAGGCAAGCAAGAACAATACCTTAAAGATGATGATGATCTAAATCGATATCTGTTACAGACAGCCTTAGAAAATGCTTCACTATGTGTAAATTCAGAAGCTCCACCTCTGACTGGTGCGTCAATGGAGAGTCTTGCACAGATATTTATTACGACCATGGCCACTGTAAATAGATTGTCACGTCGTTATGAGCAAACCTTTCTTGAAAAACTAATCTATATGCCAACAGTCACTTCAGAGCTGCTGACTGATCAGCAAGCAGTATCTGACTGGATGGATGAGATGACAGGTCGTTTGAATGTTGATCAAGGTCTTTCTCACCGCTATTCATTAGAAAGATCTGAGCAGGATGGAAAACCCTCTTTCAAAATAATTAAACGAACCTATGGAATAGAGCACCCCACTTACATTTCTGAAGAGTTCTTTTCAGGTGCTGATTACAAGAAGCTTATAGCGCTTGGTCAACAACTTAATGGGTTGCTAGCCGATGATGCCTATGTACAACGTGGTGAGCGTAGCAAACCGGTTAAAACCTTTAAGGAAGCACTTGATTGGTTAATGGAAGAGGCTAAGCGAGGACAACATATTCAGCGTTATAAAGGTCTGGGTGAGATGAATCCTGAGCAGCTATGGGAGACTACAATGGATCCTAGTGCTCGGCGTTTATTGCAGGTTACTATTGAAGATGTAATTGCGGCTGATGAGATCTTTACAACCTTAATGGGCGATCAGGTAGAGCCAAGAAGAGAGTTTATTGAGAATAATGCTTTAACGGTTGAAAACCTGGATGTTTAATACAACTTATTGATTAATAGGTATTAAAAATCTGCTGTTTTTGGAAGTGTCTCCATAGTGGATTCAATCCACTCCTCTACTTTTTTATTAATAGCAGAACTTTTTAATCCTTCTATTGGGATAGGAGAACCAATAACCACCTGTATAGTACCCGGATATTTTTTTAGATCTCTTCTTCGCCAGAAGATACCTGAGTTAAGTGCAATAGGGATTATAGGAAATTGAGTGTGGTGTGCCAGGATGGCACCACCTGCACCATAGCGGCCACGCTCTCCAGGAGCTACTCGAGTGCCTTCAGGAAAAATAATGACATTTCGCCCTTTCGCCAGCTGTTTTTGCCCCTCTTTGACCACCTGATTCATGGCTGTTCGGCCAGATTTCCTATCAATACCGATAGCTTGTAGAGCCATTAGTGCCCAACCAAAGAAAGGTACCCAAAGAAGTTCTTGTTTTAAAACCCATGTTTGGCTTGGAGGCAGCAATCCACGAAGCGCCATTGTTTCCCAGGCTGATTGGTGCTTGGAAAGAATGATACATCCACCATCTGGGATGTTTTCTAATCCTTTGATTTCATAGTTTAAACCACAAATTTTTGATAGTAGCCAAAGGTTACTCATACCCCAAAAGTTAGCGAGTTTTGAACGTTGCTTATGGGAGAAAAGTAAACCGACAGTAATAATCGCAGTAGCGATAAGTACTGTGATGATAATTAAACATAAAAAGTAGAGAGAAGAACGAAATAGAATCATTTGGTTGTAGCTATTAGTGCATCTACTGCGCTAGCTAGATCATTATAAGTTGGGATGTTATCACTATCATTTAGTTGTGAAATGGTTGTTTTGCCATTGCCGGTAAGTACCAGGGCAGCTTTTGCTCCGGCATTTTGTGCAGCTTGAATATCTTTTAAACTATCACCAATGAAGATAGTTTCAGATAGATCAATATTCAAACGGTCAGCTATCTCCAAAAGTAAACCTGGCTTGGGCTTGCGGCAGCCACAGTTTTCATCAGGTGTATGTGGACAAAAGAATATTGAATCAATATACCCCCCTTGTTGAGCAAGGGCATCAAACATCTTTTGGTGAATGGCATGGAGCTGGTCAATATTAAATAGACCACGCCCAAGCCCAGATTGGTTTGTTGCAACTACCACTCGATAATTTGCATGGTTTAATTTAGCAATAGCCTCTAAGCTTCCAGTAATAGGAATCCACTCATCAGGGTGTTTGATATAGGTAGCTGAGTCTTTGTTAATAACGCCATCGCGGTCTAGTATGACAAGTTTCATAGTTATAGTTAGTAAGTACTTACAGCTTAATTTAAGCTTGTTTGTAGGCGTGATAGATCGGCAACGCGCAGAAATAATCCAGATAATGATGAAAGAAGTGCCAGACGGTTTTGACGTAGATTCTCATCATCACACATCACCATAACATCATCAAAAAACTGATCTACAGGTTCATGCAATACAGCAAGCTGCTGCAATGCCTCGGAATAAAGACCTTGTGATAAAAGCGGTTCAACCTTAGGTTGAAGTGCTTCAATCTGTTCGGCTAATCTCTTTTCCGATTGCTCTACCAGTAGGTTGATATCTACCTGTTCAGGGAATGTCTCATCTGTTTTTCGTAGGATATTTTGAATGCGTTTATTGGCAGCAGCGAGAGCTTCAGCCTCTGGTAACTGACGAAAGTGGGAGACCGCTTTAATACGCAGATCAAAGTCAGCAGGTTGGGTTGGGTGACGTGAAAGCACGGCATCTATCAAATCAGCTGAGATACCTTGATCGGCATAATAGGCATTCAACCGTTCCATCATATAGTTAAATACCTCATTGGCTGTATTGCTGGTATCCAACTTATCAGCTAGCCCCTTTGCTGTAGCCTGGAGCAGAACCTCAAGATCAAGTTTTAATGGGGTTTCAATCAAGATACGAAGTACACCTAATGCTGCACGGCGCAGGCCAAATGGATCTTTTTCGCCCGTTGGTTTTTTACCAATAGCGAAGATGCCAACCAGGGTATCCAGCCGGTCTGCAATGGCAATGGCTCGGCCACAATTGGTTTGTGGTAGATTGTCTCCAGCATGGCGTGGTAGATATTGCTCTTCGATGGCAGCAGCGATATCACTGCCCTCCCCTGCATGTTGTGCATAGTAGCGCCCCATCACACCTTGCAGTGAAGGAAACTCTCCCACCATATTGGAAAGCAGATCGCACTTAGCAAGTGTTGCTGCACGGGCTGCATCCGTTGAATCGAAGTTAAGCTGTTCCGCAATCAGTTGAGCCAGCTGTGAGATGCGCTGCGACTTGTCATACAGTGATCCCAGCTGCTTTTGAAAGACCACATCCTTAAGCCTCGGGATCAGGGCCTCCAATGGTTGCTTGAGATCTTGCCCCCAGAAAAAAGCAGCATCACTAAAACGTGGGCGAATAACCCGTTCGTTACCTGCACTGACTTGTGTGGGATCTTGGCTTTGAATATTGCTGATGGTGATAAAGTGGGGCTGTAGGCAGCCTTTGCTGTCTACAACAGGGAAATACTTTTGATGCTCCTGCATGGCCTTTATCAGAGCCTCTGAAGGCACCTCCAAAAAGCGTTTATCAAATGTACCCATAACAGCAACAGGCCACTCATTGAGTGCAGTCACCTCATCGAGTAGTGCCTCATCAATGGCGGCAACCATTCCAGCTTTGGAAGCAATCTGTTCGACCTGTGCCTGAATTTTTTCTCGACGGGCATTGATGTCTGCAATCACATAGCCAGGATCAAGTAGTGTTTGGGCGTAAGAAGCCGGTGAAGTCAATTCAATAGGATCGGGGTGATGAAAGCGATGGCCGTGGGTTGTGCGCCCTGCTTTAAGCCCCATGATCTCACAGTCGATGGTCTGATCGCCAAACAGCATCACAATCCAATGAACAGGACGAACAAATTCGGCATCACCTGCACCCCAGCGCATACGCTTTGGAATAGGAAGACGGGCCAGTGCCTGCTTAACCATGGCAGGAATAAATGCCTCGGTCTGTTGGCCCGGTTGGGTTTGCTGGAAAACCAACCAAGCACCTTTTGGTGTATCCACCTGTTTCAGTTCAGCGACAGTCACACCGCAGGAGTGGGCAAAACCTTCAGCCGCTTTGGTAGCATCACCCTCTTTATCAAAGGCCGCTTTTACAGCGGGGCCTTTGCGCTCAACCTCACGATCAGCCTGAGCAGTATCAAGTTGAGTAATAAGCAGTGCCAACCGGCGGGGTGTGGCAAACCGCTGTATTGATTCAAATCTAAGATCAGCCTGGTTTAGCTGAGATTCAATGCTGGTTTGAAAGGCCATAGAGAGACGGTCAAGTGCCTTGGGTGGTAGCTCTTCCGTACCGATTTCGATAAGTAGATCTTGCTTAACCATTGGATGCCTCCTTCTGTTGAGGCAGCATGGGAAATCCAAGCGCTTCCCGGCGTTCGTAATAAGCTTGTGCTACAGCGCGTGAGAGTGACCGGACACGCAGAATAAACCGTTGGCGCTCAGTGACAGAGATAGCCTGTCTGGCATCCAGCAGATTGAATGTGTGTGATGCTTTAAGTACTTGCTCATAGGCAGGCAGTGGTAGCCCCTGCTCAATCAATTTTTGGCTTTCAGATTCACAAGTATCAAACCAAGAAAAGAGCGCTTCGACATTGGCATGTTCAAAATTGTAGGTTGATTGTTCAACCTCATTTTGATGGAAGACATCACCATAGGTAACAGGGCCATTAGGGCCATTAGCCCAAACCAGATCGTATACACTTTCAACGGATTGAAGGTACATGGCAATGCGCTCCAGCCCGTAGGTAATTTCACCAGTGACTGGGCGGCAATCGAGTCCACCTACCTGTTGAAAATAGGTAAACTGCGTGACCTCCATGCCATTCAGCCAAATTTCCCAACCCAGACCCCATGCGCCGAGGGTGGGTGATTCCCAGTTATCCTCAACAAAACGGATGTCATGTACCAAGGGATCAATCCCTAACATCTTTAGTGAGTTGAGATAGAGATCCTGAATATTCAGTGGTGAAGGTTTGAGAATGACCTGAAACTGATAATAGTGTTGCAGCCGGTTTGGATTCTCACCGTAGCGGCCATCAGTTGGGCGGCGTGAAGGCTGCACATAGGCGCAACTCCAAGGCTCTGGGCCAATGGCACGCAGAAAGGTTGCAGAGTGAAAGGTACCTGCCCCCATCTCCATATCGTAAGGCTGTAAAATAACGCAGCCCTGGTCTGCCCAATATTGCTGAAGGGCAAAAATAAGACCCTGAAAGGTGGATGTGTCAGGGCTCGCCACATTTTTTTGAGTATTCAAATCTTGACCTTTATCCAAACTGATAAACCAATCGCGCAAGTATACCGTTATAAAGGGCACTGTTTGTAGAGGTGATTGATATTTAGGCTAGGAGCTTCTATAAATATTTAAGTCATTATTATTCGGGGAGGAAACAGGGTGAAGAGTCTGTTTGAAAGAATTGGGGGCATAGGCGCAGTAGATGCTGCAGTTGATCTGTTTTATAAATAAAGTGCTGGCAGATGACAGGATAAAGCACTTTTGTGAAGGTGTAGATATCGGAAATGCACGTAGACATCAGAAGGTATTTTTGCGATCTGCTTTGATGGTTCTCCATTCTACTCAGGCAAATCATTACGTGACACGCATAGCCATTTAGTTGAAGAGGCGGGGCTTAGCAATAACCCTTTGATACGGTTATCGAGCGTCTGGGAGCAACGCTAATAGAGCTTGGAGTAGCAGATGATCTAATTGCTGAAGCAGCAACTATTGCTCAATCTACGAGAAACGAGGTTTTGTGAAATTAATATGCAACCAATATGAGAATTAAACAATATTTAGCTATATTATTACCAGTTGCCCTTATAGCCTGCTCGACAACACAGTTGATTGAGACATCAGATCCAAATCTAAAGTTAGATCAGTCACAACAATTAATTAAAGCAGATAAGCCGTTACAGGCCGAAATACTGCTACAGCAAGCACTTATAATTTATAAAGAAAATAATAATAAAATGGGTGAAGCGGAAGCTTACCAACGGATTGGCATCTACTATTCATCAGAACATTATCATGACAATGCTGACCACTATAAACAGCAACAAACATATGATGCAGGTAATGTAAAAGCGCTTTCATATCTTAAGAAAGCAGATTTTTTGTTTCAAAAAACAGGGAATTTTTATGGTGCCTCAATCACTAATTACCTAATAGCAGTGATCTATCAAACTTGGGGTAATAAAAAAGCTGCTTGTGGTTATTTAGCACGAGCAATTAACCTTAATAAAGATAAAATTTTTGAAAAATCAAAGCACTATATGAATTTACCAAATGAATATAAAAGCTATGAGGAGTTTATTGAAGCAGGTGCTATGCCGGATGTGGACTGTAATTAGCTGTGTGCCTTATCTAAATTAACTTTGGTAAATATGTTTTAGCACTAGTTGCGCGCGAATCACAATCTAACCTTATTCGTTATGTATGGTTTTTATGCTGCTGTCCTAGTTTTTGGTAGTTCTGGGCAGAGTATTCAAAAAAAGCCAACTCCTTTTCGGTCAGCTTACGAATCTGTTTGACAGGTGAGCCTACGTAGAGATAACCACTTTCCAGCGTTTTGCCACCCGGCACCAGGCTGCCTGCTCCGATGATCACTTGAGACTCCACAACAGCACCATCCAGTACGATTGAACCCATGCCAACCAGGCATTGATCTTTGATCTCACAGCCATGTAGGGTGACATTGTGTCCGACGGTTACGTCATTTCCCACAGTAGTTGAAAAGCCACCGGGTACAAATTGGCTATCGTGGGTGACATGTACCACGGTGCCATCTTGAATACTGGTACGCTCCCCGATGCGAATCTGATGAATATCACCACGTATAACAACACTGGGCCAGATGGTTGAACCACTACCGATTTCAACATCACCAATAACAACCGCCGCTTCATCTACCCAGGCATCCTCTGCAATAACGGGTGTCATATCTTCAAATGTTCGAATATTGTTCATGGCAAATAATTCTCTGTAGGAGTAGAGGTAGCGACTGGTTTCATTCTGTTTCAAGCAGAGAGTTTATCGGAGTTTGCAGTGGGTTATCAGCACATTTGTATTATTTGTTGTCAATATAGCGGCAAGCTTGGGTATATTTCACACTGAATGCCTGTGAGCATAATGATATTATTAACCTTTTCACCTAGCTGATCTGCCCTATGGATAATCCACTCTTAAATCTTCCTGGCCTACCGCCTTTCTCCAAAATTAAGCCGGAGCACATCGAGCCTGCTATTGATCAATTGATCACTGAAGGTCGCAGCCTGGTGCAGTCGGTAGTGGATAGCACAGCCCCGGCAACCTGGCAAAATCTGGTGGAAGTATTGGATGTGGAGGATGACAAGCTGGGTCGCGCTTGGTCTCCCGTGAGTCATATGAATTCAGTGGTGAATAGTGATGAGTTGCGTGAGGCCTACAATGCTTGCCTATCGAAACTGAGTGAATATGCTACTGAGGTAGGACAAAACGAACAGCTGTTTGCAGCCTATAAGGCTGTAGCAGATCAGAGTAGTGATCTTGATGCTGCCCAGCAAAAGGTGCTGGAGAATGCACTGCGGGATTTTCATCTCTCGGGTGTTGATCTGCCCCCTGAGAAGAAAGAGCGTTACAAAGGAATTAACCTGGCTATTTCTCAGCTTACCAGTAACTTCAGCGACAACCTGCTGGATGCCACTAATGCCTGGAACAAACTGATCACTGATGAAGCAGAGTTGGCTGGGTTGCCGGAATCAGCCCTCGGTTTGGCCAAGCAGGTAGCTGAGCAGCAAGGTGAAGAGGGTTGGATGTTGACTCTGGACTTTCCCTCTTACATGCCGGTGATGAGCTACGCTGATAATCGTGAACTGCGCAGTGAGATGTACCAAGCCTATGCTACGCGCGCATCTGATCAGGGGCCTGATGCGGGCAAGTGGGATAACAGTGAAAACATGGAGCAGCTGCTTGCACTGCGCCATGAGTTGGCTAATCTGCTTGGGTTTAAAAATTATGCCGAACGCTCACTGGCCACCAAGATGGCTCGTTCAACAGATGAAGTCATTGGCTTTCTGACAGATCTGGCAGAGCGTTCCCATGCCCAAGCGCAAGGAGAGTTGGCTGAATTGTTGGCTTTTGCCAAAAAAGAGCATGGGGTAGAAAAATTAGAGGCTTGGGATACCGGTTATTATGCTGAAAAGCTACGCCAACAACGCTATGCATTTACTCAGGAAGAGTTGAAACCTTACTTTCCTGAGACGCGTGTTATCCCAGGACTGTTTGCGGTGGTTGAGCGACTTTTTGGTATTCAGATCAGTGAAGTCAAAGATGTTGATACTTGGCATCCAGATGTGCGCTTCTTTGAGATTAAAGATAGAGAGGGTGAGATCCGAGGACAGTTCTATCTTGATCTTTATGCACGTCGAAACAAGCGTGGCGGTGCCTGGATGGACGACTATGTGGGTCGCATGGTGGCCTCAAATAAACAGCAAGACCCGGTGGCCTATCTTACCTGCAACTTCTCGCCACCCGTGGGCGACCAACCTGCCCTCTTCACTCACAATGAGGTAGAGACACTGTTTCATGAATTTGGGCATGGCCTGCATCACATGCTAACGCGCATTGATTACCATGCGGTTTCGGGTATTAACGGTGTGGCCTGGGATGCCGTCGAGTTGCCGAGTCAGTTTTTGGAAAACTGGTGCTGGGAGCGCGAGGCATTGGATCTAATCTCTGGTCATGTTGAGACGGGTGAACCCCTACCGGATGAACTTTATCAAAAGATGTATGCGGCGAAGAATTTTCAATCGGCTATGCAGATGATGCGGCAGCTTGAGTTTAGCTTATTCGATTTCCGTATTCATTTGGAGTATGACCCTCAAGAGGGTGGCCGTATCTATGAAATTTTAGAACAGGTTAGAGATCAGGTTGCTGTAATTAGACCCCCTGCTTTCAATCGCTTTGCCCATGGCTTCTCACATATCTTCGCTGGGGGGTATGGTGCGGGTTACTACAGCTACAAGTGGGCGGAAGTACTCTCTGCAGATGCCTTCTCTCTGTTTGAAGAGAATGGCATCTTTGATGCGGCTAGTGGAGAATCTTTTCTGCATAACATACTGGAAAAAGGGGGTTCACAGGATGCTGCTGAACTGTTTTGTGCATTTCGAGGCAGGGAGCCAAGGGTAGATGCACTGCTGCGCCATTGTGGTATTGCTGGATAGCGATATGCTTCAAAAAAATCCTTTTGTGTTTGGGCTGTTGCTGCTACTACTGTCATCTCCTCTCTCTGCTGCATATGTGACAGATAAGTTGCTGGCTGGGCTTTATGAAAAACCAGAGAGCAGTGCCGCCCCGCTACAGTTGTTAGCCAGTGGCACGCCTATTGAGTTATTAAAAACAAAAGGAAGTTTTACTCAAGTGCGTTTACCCAGCCGAAGCGAGGGGTGGATTGAGAGTCACTTTATCTCAGATGAAAAGCCAGCCCAGGTGATGTTATTGGAACTACAGGCGGTTGCTGCTGAGTTGCGTCGTAAATTGCAGCAAGGAGACAAGGTGCTTGAGCAAAGTAAAATAACGTTTCCAGATCAAGCATCATTAAAGGCCAACCTTACTGAAGCTGAGGGGCGGGTAAAAAATCTAACTCTAGAGCTTCAAGAAGTTAAAAGTAAATTAAACAACAAACATGCCCTTTTATCGTTACCTTTTTGGCTGCTGCCAACAGCTGGGCTACTGTTTTTGCTCGGTGTGATCAGTGGCATAATTTTTCAAAACGTTCGTCTGCGTAAACGTTTTGGTGGACTCAGACTTTAACTATCACTGTAGGTTTAATCATGGCACTACTTAAATTAGGCATCCCCAAGGGCAGCCTGGAAAAATCAACTATCTCACTCTTTGCACAGGCTGGCTGGGATATAAAGCTGCGCTCACGTAACTACTTTCCTAGTATCAATGACCCTGAGATTAGCTGTGCTCTGGTGCGCTCCCAAGAGATGGGACCTTATGTTGCCAATGGTACGCTCGACTTGGGTCTGACAGGACATGATTGGATATTGGAGACAGAAGCTGATGTTGTTGAAATATGTGAGCTGACTTACTCAAAGACATCAGATCAACCTTGTCGTTGGGTATTGGTTGTTCCTCAGGATTCGCCTATTCAGTCGGTTGAAGATCTTCAGGGTAAAAAGATCTCTACTGAGTTGGTTGGCTTCACCAAACGCTATTTGGCTGAACGGGGTATTGAGGCCGAAGTGGAATTCTCTTGGGGTGCAACCGAGGCTAAAGTGGTTGAAGGCTTGGTTGATGCTGTAGTTGAGATCACTGAAACAGGCAGCACTATTAAGGCACATGGTTTGCGTATTGTTTGTGATTTATTGCATACAGAGACACGTCTTATTACCAACAAAACAGCAATGGCTGATCCCAGGAAAAAAGAGAAGATTGAACAGATTGCAATGATGCTGCAATCGGCACTGGCAGCTCGTCGCAAGGTGGCACTTAAACTAAATGTGCCAAAAGAAAAACTTGAAGAGATAGTCGCCATTTTACCTAGCCTGCATGCACCAACAGTTAGTCATCTTTATGATCAACAATGGCTGGCAGTTGAGACTGTAGTTGATAGTGGTAGCACTCGCAGCCTTATTCCCCAGCTGAAAGCTATGGGCGCAGAAGGTATCCTGGAGTATGAGCTGCGAAAGATGGCTTAATAAATTAATTGTAAATCCGGTGCCAAGGATGGCTCATAACAACCTGCTAAATTGTAAAATCCCCACCTTATGATCATTGACATCACAGCCCTACAGCAACGTTTTATTAGTATTCGTGAAAATAAAACATTTGAGACGTTTGTTATCGCAATTATCATCGTTTCTGCATTGGTGATTGGCGCTAAAACCTACACTATCAATCCTCAGGTTGAGCTTCTGTTTAAGGTTTTGGATATTGCAGTCACACTTATCTTTTTGGCGGAAATTATCATCCGCATGATTGCAGATAACAGCCTTAAAAGATTCTTTAGTAAAGGATGGAACATCTTTGATTTTATCATCGTAACAGCAAGCTTGATTCCGGTAGATGAATCTGAAATGGCATTGTTGGGACGGCTGTTGCGTATCTTCCGTGTGTTGCGTTTGGTTTCAGTTATTCCTGAATTACGAGTATTGCTGAATGCTTTTGTTAAAGCTATTCCTCGAATGGGTTATGTATCATTGCTGATGTTCATTTTCTTTTATATCTATGCCGCAATGGGCAGTACCTTTTTTAGTAATATCAACGCAGGTTTATGGGGGAATATTAGCATCTCTATGTTGACACTATTCCGTGTGGCTACCTTTGAAGATTGGACAGATGTCATGTATGAAACCATGGAGGTCTATCCTTTTAGTTGGATCTTCTACCTAACCTTTATTTTTATTGTTGCCTTTGTTTTTTTAAACATGATGATTGGTATCGTACTTGAAGTGCTGCAACGTGAGCATGAACAGTTTGATCGTGAATCAGGTGAAGGTGAGGCGGGTGAAGTGCACTGGATTAAAGAACATACCGAGTCAATGGAGCAACGTATGGAACGCATGGAAAATATGCTGATTGATCTGCATAAAAATAAGCAGAGCAATACTGAATGATAATTGCAGCTAGAATAGTGTAATAGGTGAATTATATTTAGTTACACAAAAGATCTGCAGTAACTCTATTACTATGCATTTAAAATGGGGCGCTTAAATATGAGACATACCAACAAGGTTGGGTTAGCCATGTTACTGAGTGCATTACTGGCCAGTCATTCTAGCTTTGCAACCTCCTGTTATGAAGAGTCGCCTAATTATGTTTTATTGGGGGATAAATATTATGATCTTGATAATAGTAAGCCATTAACAGCAGATGATAAAAAACGTATAAATGTAATAGTGAAAAATTTAGCAGGTAACTGGAAAGGCACAGGTTCTACATTTCAATGCATAGGCTCAGAGCTTAATCCTGCAGTTAAAAATGAACCACTTATTCTTACAGCAAAATTATCAACCAACTCTTCAAATGAGTTGCATATTGATATTGAAAAATATCATGTAGATGAAAAATTTAAATCAGACGAGCACCCCTTCTATTTTGGTAATGCAAACAGCTATCAATCTGTATCAGTAACAGCCAATAAAATTGTAATTGAAGAGAGGCTTCGGCACGCAATAATGCAGGTTAAATCAAATATAGGAAAAAAAGATCAAAAAAACTTTAACCAATTTTACGAAATGCTACATAGCATAGAGCATGGTGAGAAGCATTTTAATTACACTTTGCGTAAATACATTAATGGCAGATTGGCTATAGAAGAGAGGTGGAAACTTGTTCGTGATTAGTTTGCTTCGATTTTAGGCTGGTTTAGTAGCGCAACCGAGTTGATTTTTTTAACTGTAATGCGGTTATTTTTGAGCGCTGAATAGCTTCAAATTCAATCTATTGATAATCTTATCAATAGGCATTATTTTTGACGGATAGGGTAACCCCCCAGTATTTGTTTCCTGCTTTATAATATGGGCTGTTTGAGGCTTATATGGCTGATCTATTAAATCTCTCTTAGACCATCCGATGGTTGAATTTTAGCGGCTCGATAGCCTCCAAGTGCTGCAGCTAATACAGCGGCACCAACAGTAAATATTAGGGCCACCTCAAAATGTAAAGGCAATAATCGGCAGACTGGATTGTCCTCGTCAACTTGGGTAATTAGCATGCGGTTGATGCTGGTTTCAACAGCTAAATAAATTAAGCTTGCCAGTGCCCAGCCCAATATTCCCGTTAGCAGTGCCTGTAGTACAGGGAACCAAATAATATCAGATGTTCTAAATCCCACCAGACGTAATACACTTAGCTCTTTCTTTTTTCGATCTACATTGGCCCATAGATTTGCACCCAATGAAAAAGAGAACCCAGTTAAGCCAATGACGGCAACAAACCAGAATACGGCATTTAATCTTTTCTCCATAGTTTGGACAATGTCGATATCTGCTGCACGGGTTCTGGCTTCAATGCCGCTGGCAACCAGTCCATCTCTAAGAGCGGCAACATCATCAATTGTATTGGCATAAAGACGAAAACCAGGGAAGCTACGTTCACTTTCAAGAGGAAGATCACCTTGCCAGCCTAATGCAGGAACAGCGCGGCCATCAAGAAAGTCTTCTGTGGCAATAATTAGATCTAAAGGGACAAAGGCACCATCACGGGCAAATGCTGCAAGGTGTGTAATACCGACTACAGTCAGTTTAATATGCACGCGCTCTTTTTGATTATCATGGCGGCGATTTAAACTGCCATCCACTTGATCACCTACTGCAACCTTGAGTTTATGTGCGGCTGATTCGGAAAGTACGATTTGATGTAGCCCGGTAGGTATGGATATGTCTTTATAAAATAGGGGTTCTTTTTCTGCTGTTGGGATGAGCTCTGCTGGGATGATACGTGTAGAGGCATTACTTTTAAGTTGCATAGTGGCGGCAAGGCTTCGGGTACGTGGAATAATAAAAGCCACTTCTGGTTTTTCACGCACGGAATTAAACCATTCGGAGTTGTAGTGGCCACTGCCTACGGGTTTAATTTCTCGATTACGAGGATCTTCAATCAGCTGCTCTACCATGCTGCCAATAATGCCAAACTTTAGAGCAAATAGAATCATCATGGGTGCTAATACAGCGGCTAATGCTAATACAAAGCAGCTGGACATTTGCCACTCATAAAAGTAGTCAGTTAATGCCAGTTTAAAGATATTGCGCATTTTTCGGATGGGGTTGGCCACGTTATATCATCACTTTCATTATTGGATTAATAATCAACCTGTGACCTTTGTTTCAGTTACAGTGCCTGCGCTGTTTTGGGTAGTGCGATGTGCAAGTCGACGTAACCCAAGTTGCTTAATGTGTTTCCAATCATGACTGGCAATAATTACAGTTATATTTAGCTCTTCTGCTAACGCTATAAATAGTGCCATAATTTTTCTGGCCGCAATGGGATCTAGAGAAGCGGTTGGCTCATCAGCTATAACTATAGAGGGGTGGTGTGCCAAGGCTCGGCCAATAGCAACACGTTGCCGTTCACCGGTTGATAATAGATCTGGATGCTTGTTTAGGTGGCGCGCAATATCAAGGTTTTTTGCAAGCTCTTCCACTGTTCCATCATCTGGCATACCCAAAAGCTGGCGTGAGAGGTTAATGTTGTCACGTACTGTTAGATAGGGAAGGAGTCCGCCTGTTTGCATAACATAGCCGATTCGATGTTTGCGTAGATCACCCATGAAGTTGAGATCATTTTGTGACCATGCTTTTACTACATCAATGGGCGGAGCTTCTTTTTCTGGCCTGAAACGGAATGCCCCTGCACTGGTGGGCTGCAGAATCATAGCGAGAATATCCAGTAGCGTACTTTTACCACAGCCACTATGACCAATGAGTGCGATTTTTTCACCCAGGGAAATTTGCAGGCTAGGTACAGTGAGACGAAACTCAATGCCTTCAGCCATGCGGGTCATTATCACATCACGCAGATGATAGATGAGTACCTGCTCATCTCCGGTCAGGCTTCCGCTTGGTATATGGGTTGCAGCGTATTTCAGGGCAGCATGTCCAAAGCAATGGGAAATACAGAATCCCCGGTTATTGGGCCACCATCCAGAGAGATCCAAAGATCAGTGTGATTATGAAGCGCTTGATAGTAGCTAATCTTGCGCTCCAATTGATGGGTGAATTTGAGCTGGCGTTTTGCAGGCCAGTCTGCCCAATTATCCAGTGAGAGATTCATTACTTCACCGGTATAAGGTAGGTCTTCAATATATTCACGCATGTAACCCAAGTCAGCCAGATTGCTTCCACCAGAACCGGTGGCTCTGGTACTGCTCTGTATTTCATCCGGGTCACGACTGAGCGTGGCGGATAGACTTTTCAGATCGTTAAGAAAATTACGCGGCGATAGTAGCCCATCTTCTGCTGCAATTAAAACCTGTTTTAGTACATATTGCAGATCACTTAATTGATCACGTGTTAGTAGAATACGTACATCTAAGGTTGAAAGTGCTGGGTTTTGAAAATCACGGTCAACCAACCAGGCATTAAATACTTCAGGTACAGTGCCACCCTGGGTGCTTTGTAGGTAACGCATGCGCAAGGCATAACCCAGCTTTGCTACCTTTTCTTGAAATTCAGCTAATTGGCTATTAGCCGCGGATGGTTTTTTAACGGTCTGCTTTGGGTTGCTACCCGTTTCAGACCATGTTGCCAGTTTATCAATCTCGGTGACTGAACGTACCTGTTCTGTTATTTGTGAAGCCAGGGCATCCAGTACTCGGCCAAACTCTTTGACTTTGCCCATCTTCACGCCGTAATAGAAATCACCTATGCCAGGATAATGAGAGATATGTTTATATTGGCGAGCAGCTGCTTCATGGTTAGGTTGACCTATGGGTGTTCGCAGATGAAGCACCCAGATAGAGACGCCTTTTTCCAGCGCCAACTGTCTTAGCTCATCCTCATTTAAGCCTGTACTGCTAAGTGGGTCATCTGCTGAGCGGGCACCGGCATCTGTGATTAATACAACATAGCGTGCAGCGTAATCATTTTTATCTAATTCATTAATGGCGCGTTTGATGCCGGCGTAGGCATCTTCAACAAAATCCTGGCTTGAAATCTCTGCGGGTTTAAGGGCTGCTGCGCGCTTAAAAAATGTCTTTGGATTGGTGCCCTCTTTCAGTGGAACAAAGGTGCGTGCAAGATACTCCAGCTCAGGTGTTACAGAGAGATTATCCCGATAGGCCACCAGACCAAAATTGACTGAATCATTTAGCCCTGCTTGCTCAATCGATTTGTAAACCTTACGCACAGCTTCGCGGGTACGGTCGATGTAGGGGCCCATGGAATTGGTGGCATCTGTTACAAAGACCAAGCCAGAACGAAAGTGTTTAGTCGATGGCGTTGATTTAGGCGTGGGTTTAGGTGTGGCTTCCATCTTTGGTGTTTGTGGGGATGGCGCACTCTCTTTTAACGGTACTGTAGTGACCTGTAACATCATGGCCTGTTCATTGCCCAGGTAGATATCCTCATGTTGCTGAATTGGGACTAGATAGAAGTCCTCTTGAATATCAACATGGTGCTCCGGCTGAATGGCAATTATTGGGGAGCTATTATCAAGTGTTCCCGCTACAGCTCTTTGATAAAGCTGCTGGTAGCGTGCTTGGTCGTTTGACTGGATCAGTTTTTTTAGTTCATCCCGCTCTTTAAATAGAAGCACACGATTTTGCATGGCAGGGTTGCGGAAGGCCACAGTAAGCACTTGGTTCCAGGGTATAAGCTGCTTTTTTTCAACCCAACCTTGTGTATTGCCATGGCTGTCAGTGCCGACCTTTGTCCATTCATCATTACCAACCTTACGCTCTCCATAGATATAAAAAACGGTAAAGGGTTTGATCTCATTTAGTGCATGGGCTGAACCAGCCGAGATGTGCAGTTTAGCACCAGGTCTTGCTAAAACACGTTGATAAAGTGAGCTTTTGCCGGGCATCAAAAGAGGTTTTTGCCGTTCGGCCCAGGCAGGCATAGTACTACTGAAGAGTAAAATTAGAATCAATACAGTAGGAAGTGTTGCTCGTTTATTTATCATTGATTTGCTCCAAATCACTGCCACTGTAGATATAACTCTTTTGCTTCAGCATAACCATTAGTAGCCATCTGCTCCACTTGGGCGCGGAAATTATTTAGCGCCTTTTGGGCAGTAGCTTGGCCGCCTCTGGCTGCCTGTTGATACCATTTATAAGCTTGCACCAAATCAGGTTGATCCATCATGCTGGTTTGTTGTGAGTAATGTGCGGGATCATGCATCTTTGCCAATACCAGTGCGGCGCTGCTACTTCCTTGTTTGGCTGCAAAAAAATAGAGAAGGTAGGCATCTGCATGCATGGCCTTGGTGCTAAATTCATTTGCGGATTTTAAGAGCTGCTGTAGGTTAGTTGGCCCTTTTTTCTTTTTGAATTCGGCAATAACGACTCTAGCTAAATCACCAGGAGGCGGTGTGATTTTTGTTGTTGGTTCTGTTTTTGGTGCGGCAGATACGGGTATTTTAGCTGTGGGTGCCAATCTTATTATAGGTGCAGGTTGAATAGTGTTGGATGTAGGGCTCACTATTGCCTTTGTGCTTGGTGTGGTTGCTTTAGGTATGTTAACAATCTTGACTGGCGCACTGTTATAAAATAGATAAAAGCTCGTTATTCCAGTGAGGGCCAATATTGCAATAACTATAATCTTGGGAAGTGCACTAGACTTCTTTTTTGGTGCAACCTCTCTCAAAAGATCACTCTGTAAGTCATTATTGACCGTATTCATATGCTGTACCTTTTGAACTATCAATAAATCGCCTGCCAGTAGGTAGTTGGAAATGCATAATTACTGTGGCAGCCTGCAGCTGAGAATCCCCCCAACTTTAGACTAGATTGTAAATTTTGGGGGAGTAGCTGGGATTGGATTCTACACCAAATAGGTATTACGATCGGTAGTTGATATAACTAATATTAGATTGATGCCTGAAGCGTGTTGACACACTTTTTTCTGTTGCATAATCACTTTTGATGTCTGGATTAACTGGGCTTTGTCTCTTCTATTTCTGATCCCAGTAAAATAGCAATCCAGCGGGTATCCTCGCTGCTATCCAGTGCTATTTTGAGTGTCATGGTGAGTGGTACCGAGAGAAACATCCCTACGGGTCCAAGCACCCAGCCCCAAAACACCAAAGACAAAAAAACCACCAGGGTGGAAAGCCCCAGGCCTCGTCCCATAAAGCGGGGTTCTATGACATTACCCACCAGATTATTGACTACCAGGTACCCCAGTGCAGACCAGAGCACTGCTCCAGGCCCAAGCTGCACCAAAGCCAATAACAGCGCGGGGATAGCAGCGATAATAGAACCAATGTTGGGTACATAGTTGAGCAGGAAGGCCAGTGTTCCCCACAGCACGGGGTAGTCCACACCGATCACCCAGAGCCAAGCGGTGATGACGATACCCGTCAATAGGCTGGTGCCAGTCTTAATGGCCATGTACTGTTTAATGTTGTCAGTGAACCGCTCAAGCTGGCTGAAGGAGTGCTCTGGATCGTCAAAGATCAGGTGCAGCTTGGTGGGAAAACTAGAAGCTTCGAGCAGGATAAAAATAACGGTGAGTAGAATTAGAAAGGCATTGGTAAGCAGCCCGCCCAGGGTGTTTAACCCTTGAGCCGCCATCTTCATTGCCTTTACGGGGTCGAGTAGATTATTGACCACCTCTTTGGAGATTTCGATCCCCATCCCTGCCAACCAATTTAGTAGGTTGACCGTCTGCACCTCAAGCTTTGCCTGGTAGCTGGGCAGCTGTGCTGAAAAGTCATCCACCGCACTTCCCACCAGTGCACCCATCAACATGCCCACACCAACCACGCCACCAATAACCAGCGTAAGTGCCAACCCTTTTGGAATATGCCGATGTTGCAAAAAGACCAGTGGTGGCATGGCGATGACGGCAATAAAGGCTGAGAGTAAAAAAGGCACCAATATAGGCTGTGCTTCACGCAGACCAGCAACGAGGATAACAAAGGCAGCGGCAGTGACTAGAAAGGCAGCAGATGAAGGTAATTTTTGTGGGTGATGCATTAGGTTATTTATCCAGTGGTAAAGCACGCATTTTCGGTACCGTTACAAATGCGGGTATGTCACTGATCAGATACCAGCGTTTTGCTTCTTTGTCATACTCCCACAGCTGATGGTCTGTGAGAGTCTTCTCTTTTTGTCGATCCCTTTCAACATAGCTTATAAATACAACCTGATTGGCGATATTGTTTTGTGTGCGGTTAATGATGGCGGGTTCTAAAACTTCATATTTGGTTACTTTGATATTTTCAAGTCCCTGAGGAATCTCAATGCCCTTGACCTGCTCTGGTTTTTTTAGGCTATAGGCTTGGTGGATGTAGCTCCAGCGCATTGCGGTCTCGTAGGCATGCAGGGCCTTATCGAGAGCGTTTTGCTGTTGTTTAACCTCAAGTGCCTGGCAGCCGGTAAGCAACATAATCATAATCAGTAAAGCGAGACGGCGTATAAAAAGGCGTGGCATTATATTTCCCTGTTAGCAGAGGATTAATTGGGTACATGTTATGGCATCGGTAGTAGTTTGCGTCAAGCATAGTGGATTTTTGTTCTGCAATAGCCTATTTGACCACTGAAAGCGCCTACATCCTGTTATCATACGCCCTTCCAATTTAGCCCCAATTTAGAATAAAGCCAAAAGATGAGTGACGATCAGGAACCCATAGTCAATATCCAGATAGGCAATAGCCGTATAACCCTGCTGGGTACGGCCCATGTCTCACGTGCCAGTGCAGAGAAAGTTAAGGAATTGCTGTCGACGGATGAGTATGACTCTGTAGCGGTCGAGCTATGTCCCAGTCGTTATAATTCACTCATAGATCCAGACTCACTTGCGCGCATGGATCTGTTCCGTGTGATGCGCGAAAAGAAGGTGCTGATGGTCATTGCCAGTTTGGCATTGGGTGCATTTCAGCAGCGCATGGCCGAGCAGTTTGATATTGAACCGGGTGCTGAACAACGTGAAGCTATCAAGGCTGCGCAGGATAGCCACCGGCCAATATTACTGATTGATCGGGAGATTGGTGTCACCCTCAAGCGGGTTGCCCATAATGTCCCTTGGTGGCAACGGTTTGCACTCTTTACTGGCTTGATTGCCAGTGTTATCTCCCATGAGGAGGTATCAGAGGAGGAGATTGAGCGCCTGAAAGAGGGTGATATTCTTGAGACCACCTTTGCTCAATTTGCAGATGAGCAGAAAGCACTTTATGTACCTTTGATTGATGAACGTGATCAGTACATGGCGGCACGATTGTTGGAAGAGGTGCTGCGTGATGGGCATGAGAATGTGCTGGCTGTTGTAGGGGCGGGCCACCTTAAGGGTATTCAAAGTTATCTGGAAGCGGGTATCCAAAATCCAAGTGAAAAGATTAAAAATCTGGATCAGATGCCAACCTCAAGTACTTGGCCGAAATTGATCCCTTGGTTCATTGTGGCACTGATTTTTGTCGGTTTTGGTATCGGTTTTGCGCGTAGCCCCGAATTGGGTTGGCAACTTATTTCTGACTGGGTGTTGATCAATGGTGGCCTATCAGCGCTTGGTGCATTGATTGCAGCCGCGCATCCATTGACGGTTATTACGGCTTTTGTGGCGGCACCGCTTACCTCGCTTAATCCAACGATTGGTGCAGGCATGGTGACAGCTGCCGCAGAGATCTATCTGCGTAAACCCGAGGTGGGGGATTTTACTCAGCTACGTAAAGATACAGTTCATATCAAAGGCTGGTGGAAAAACCGGGTCTCTCGTATCTTGCTGGTCTTTATATTGAGTACACTGGGTTCAGCGATTGGAACCTATGTGGCAGGGTTTCGCATCTTTGGCCGCTTGGCGGGTTAGATTCTGTCCTGCTAATAGTGCGCCTGAATATAGGCGATCACCTCTTTCATATGTTGAAAGCGGTGATCGCCCCCTTCAAATATCTTCAACTCCCCTGAATCACGGTACATATCCGCAGCCACTTGATAGTCGATGGTCTCATCGCCCCTGTCGAGAAATAGGGTAGTCGGCATGCCATCATTGATGGCTTTGATCTCATAATTGCGAGTCTGCTGAATCTCTTCCTTTGTTAAGAGATAGCGCTCGCCTGTGACAAAATTTTGCTGCTCTCCTTCCCGTTGATCCAGTAATTCCCAGGGTTGAAGTGCGGGATTGATCATTATCAGTTGAGTAACTGGAAACTGGCGCGCCAGATATTGACCATAAAATCCGCCCATCGAGCTACCAACAATCATTAGCTTGGGATCTTTTTTGATTAATTCCTCAATCAACTGGCTCAACTCGGCTACTGCCTGCTTTGGCCGGTGTGCTGGGTAGCTGGGGCTGACAACCGGAATAGGAGCCAGTGACTCACGCAGGGTTATGGCTTTGCCCGCAGTGCCCGCGCTATTAAGTCCGTGGAGGTAGAGAATCATTGCTTGGTTTATAGTGACTCGAAATCAAACAGTTCACGGTCTGCCAGATGTGAGGGAGCGATATTCTGCATGGCACGGAAGATGGTTTCGGTGCGACCTGGGTACTCTTTCTCCCACTCTTGCAACATATGTTTGATGTTTTGGCGCTGTAGATTCTCTTGTGTACCACAGAGATTGCAGGGGATGAGCGGAAACTCCCGTCGGTTGGCGTATCGAATGATCTCATTCTCATGGCAATAAGCCAGCGGACGAATAACGGTTAGCTCACCATCATCAGTACGCAGCTTGGGTGGCATCCCCTTCAGCTTGCCGCCAAAGAACATATTCAGAAACAGCGTTTGTACGATGTCATCCCGGTGATGGCCCAGCGCTACTTTATTAGCCCCTAGCTCTTTGGCAACCCGGTAGATTACACCTCGGCGCAGGCGAGAGCACATGGAGCAGGTGGTTTTCCCCTCTGGCACCTTCTCTTTAACAATTGAATAGGTGTCCTCTTCAATAATATGAAACTCAATACCCAAGGTGCTGAGGTAGCCGGGTAATACATGCTCGGGGAATAGCGGCTGCTTCTGATCCAGGTTCATCGCAATGATACGAAAATCAATCGGTGCACGCTTCTGTAGATTAAGCAGCACATCCAGCATGGTGTAAGAGTCTTTTCCACCACTGAGGCAAGTCAGAACGGTATCACCCTCTTCAATCATGTTGAAGTCGCCAATGGCCTTGCCAACCTGGCGTTCTAGCCGTTTCTTTAGCTTATTGAAATTGGTTGATGTTTTTTCGGGCATTTTTTCTGGTTGCTGCATAGTGGTATCCAAATTTCTACGGGTTAGCCGGGCATTTTACATCGGGAAGCCGGGTATGGCTTCTCTTCATATTAGTGGAACAGTGTAGATTGCCTATGCGGGGTTGCCCCTATTATTATGAACGGCAACGTGCAAAACTTGCCCTCCAAATCCCCAAGATATAAAGAGCCTCCTGTGACCACTAATTTTTCATCCCTGCCCCTAGCTCCGCAAATGCTGGCCAACCTTAAGTCGCTGGATTATCAGCAGATGACGCCAATCCAAGCGGCCAGCCTACCTTCACTATTGCAGGGTAAAGACCTTATTGCTCAGGCAAAGACAGGCAGTGGTAAAACAGCAGCCTTTGGTATTGGGCTACTTGATAAATTAAACGTGGCCCAATATAGAATTCAGGCTCTGGTGCTCTGCCCTACCCGTGAGTTGGCGGATCAGGTGGGAAAAGAGATTCGACGGCTGGCGCGCAGTACAGCTAATATCAAACTGGTGAGTCTCTGTGGTGGTAAACCGTTTGGGCCACAAGTGGGGTCGCTAGAACATGGTGCGCATATTGCGGTTGGTACACCGGGGCGGATCTTGAAGCATCTGGAAAAAGGCACACTTGAGCTGCGTAATGTTGAAACATTGGTTTTGGATGAGGCAGATCGGATGCTTGATATGGGGTTTTATGATGACATCGCAACGGTTATCAATCATACCTCCAATAAACGTCAGACCCTGCTTTTTTCTGCGACTTACCCTGATTCGATCAAGGAGATGAGTAGTCGGTTTCAGCGTGACCCAGTAATGGTTACAGTTGATGCAACCCACGGTGACACGCATATTAAACAGAGTTTTTATGAGGTTGAGAAGGGACAACGGGTTAACACCCTGACTACCCTACTGGCTCAGCATAAACCAGAATCAACGGTGATTTTTTGCAACACCCGTCAGCAGTGCCAGGAGGTAGTGGATGAGCTGCAACAGCGTGGCTTTGAAGCACTGGCGCTGCATGGGGATCTTGATCAAAAAGAGCGTGACCAGGTGTTGGTAATGTTTACCAACAAAAGCAGCCCTATTTTGGTTGCCACTGATGTTGCTGCACGTGGGCTGGATATCAAGGATTTACAGGCAGTGATCAATTTTGAACTCTCGCGTGATCCAGAGGTGCACATTCATCGTATCGGGCGTACCGGTCGTGCGGGTAAAAAAGGTATAGCGATTAGCCTTTTTGTTGCCTCTGAAGCCTATCGGGTCAATGCACTGGAGGAGTATCTCAAAAGCCCCATCAAGATTGAAACCTTCAAAGGCAGTGAGATTGAAGAGGGCTTTAAACTTCAGTCACCAATGGTTACTTTCTGTATTGATGGTGGCCGTAAAGATAAGGTTCGCCCAGGTGATATTCTTGGGGCACTGACAGGTGATGGTGGCATCCCAGCAGATAAGGTGGGTAAGATTGATATTTTTGATCGAATTGCTTACGTTGCCATTGACCGTAGTATCCGAAAAAAAGCACTTAAGCAGTTGTCAGAAGGAAAGATAAAGGGTCGTAGATTTAAAGTGCGGCGATTGATTTAATTTGTTAGCTGAGCAGCATTTTGGCGTACTAATAATGATTGTTTTTATGCATAAAAAAAGCCCCGCACTCGCGGGGCTTTCATAAAATTAGATAGTGTTGATTTATAATCGTGTTAAATAAACTGAGAAACCAATACAGCCAGGGTTAAAAAAGCCAATCCCATAACTGTCCGTATTATCTCTACCTTTTGCTGTTTTGACATCTGTCATTACCTCCACATCATGCATGCTACATTCCTATGGTTATGCTGAGATTTTAAACCCCTGATAGCTTGTTTTAATCTCGGCATAAATCCCTATTACCAACACATCTCTTTTATTTACTGCCCACTGACTGAATGCGGGGCGGCGAGTATAAACGAGAAATGCTTTTGTAATGGCATTAGTTTAATCTATTTCCACTACATTTGTAGTGTTATTGGCTGCTAAATATGCCCTTTATTTCCTGAAAAGACACTGAATTTTACAGTGCGCCATGGTTTTGAATCAGATAGAAGCTGAGTTATGCATGCCTCTAGCTTCTCTCCGTGATCCATTACTTGTGCTAATAGTCGATTTTTGTTGCTGGGGATATAACCCAACATGTCATTTTTGAAGTAAACCGCAATGGCATTTGGATCATGTTGATTGTGAGGCTCTCTTTGAAGATGTAATGCCTCACCAATTTGTAAAAATGACCAAACCCCCTCTGCCCGATGGTATTGATAGCCAGCAAGCATAAATTCTTGAGATGATGTTTTGATCTGTTGGTTAAAAACAGATGCTATAAAACGAGCTATCACTTTAGAAACTTGATTGATTTGATGCATAGCTATTCTCCTGTTGTGGTTAATCTCGTTGTTTTATAACAGAGGCACAGGCTCAGATGATGAGCCTGTGATTATAAAATTGTAGTTAACCTTTCAGATATTGCCCTGCATGCTAATAAGCATGAGTATCACCATTACAAATAAACGAGCTGTACGAGCTGTTTGCCTATCTATGTGGCGAACTATTTTGCCTGCGCGTTTATTTGAAAATATGATGATTTAGAATGAGTTAAAGTGTTTTTTTCAAAAGGCCGCAGGTAGCAATACCTGCGGCCTTTTTTATTGTGGGTTTTTAATAGGAGAAAAATAGAGATGTCAGTTCCGGCAGCCTACATAGGTGTAATACTTATCTGGACTATGACCCCGCTTGCCATACAGTGGAGTGGCAGTGAGCCTGGATTTTTATTTGGTATTACGAGTCGCTTTCATTAACACAGTGGGTTGGTGCTTTTGCCGGGTTTCTTGGGGTTTGCGCTCTATTATCATCTATTAAGATTAATGGAGATAACACGGGTGACACTTATTGCGCTTATTACGCCTGCCAGTGCATTGTTGTTGGGAGCTGTATTGAACAATGAAACCACTACGCCTGCTATCTGGTTAGGAACAGGGTTGATTGTTAGTGGCTTGGTAAGTTTTGAATTGGGAGAGCGATGTCTTTTAAAACTTCGGGCTTGAATATAAGAGGGATAAGTTGGCTTTGTGGGTAGTAGAGATGCTATTCACAAACCAGCTTATCTACTTTTAAACCATAGTAGCGCATGTCTTTAAGGGCATGAGGTAACACATCCTTCTCGCCTAATAATTTAAAATAGGTGCTGCCTGCTTGAGCGATTCCTTTCTGTGCATATGATTTTTTAGTCTGTTTTCTAGCGATAGACCATTGTGCATAAAGTGTATTAAAACCAGGGAGTTTTGTAAGTTTTACATGCAGTGCATTAACGCAATCGCGTCCATTACATGCATCTTTGATCCAGTTTGGAGTGGCATTAATAAAACCATGTCGGAGTTTTAATTTACTGATGTCATGTTCAATAAAATGGTGAAATACAAGCTGGTTTATCTTTTCAAACAATCTTTGTCCTGCTAATACAGGTTTATATACTTTATAAATTTTTGGGTATTTTGCTTTATACACCACATCTACTTTTTCAAATAAGGTAATTCGATTTTCGATGTATTCATCATAATGTTTTAGTAGACAGGCTATTCCTTCATCCGCAGATGTAACGCTTGCGAAGAGAAGTAGCAGTAAAGTGATAGTTATTTTCAATGGATTTGGTAAAGAAGGCAGGGCAAAATCATTTGGTTTGAATTCTATCAGAATTCGAAATTGGGCGCATTGCACGAATTTCAATATAGCTTGGCAGCAGCCTGTAGTCGATCCATTACTTGTTGGCGTAGCTCGTTGGGTGCTATTACTTTTACATCGGCACCATATTTGAGAATATCCATTATTAATTCACTGGCATTGTTGTATGGGATGCAAAGCTCATAGCTGCCATCTTCAAGATAACAACGCTGTTGGTCAGGATGCCATTGCTCATTCGATACCCATCTAGCGCATTCAGGCACAAAGTGGAGTATCGCCTGTTTGTCTGCTTTACCTGAGAAGATACCGTAGGCGCTTGTATAATACTCATCTAGCTGTTTGTCACCGACTTCCTTTGCAGCCGCTGTCACTATCTGTGCGGATTGGATGGCATCTAAAGCAAAGCTGCGCAGAGCACCACGTAGGTGACACCAGGCATCAAGATACCAGTTATCCCGATAATTAATGAGTCGCTGTGGTGAGATTTTGCGCTGTGTAATCGTGTTATTACCACGCCCATGGTACTCAATAGACAGTTGTCTACGCTGTGCGAGTGCGTTGGTAACCATCTGAAAATATTCACCCGCTGGGCGTGCGGCCATACGTAAGATGCGAATGCGATTTATGATGTTATCGCTGCTGGCATGCTCATGCTGCAAGATGGTATCTATCCGTTGGCGCAGTGGGTCAAGGTAGTTATCCAGTAGGCCAGGCTGCAGGTTTGTTAGTAGTTGCTGCACTCCTAATAGAGCATTAACCTCAGAGGCATTGAACCAGAGACCGGGTAGCTCAAACATCTGATCGAGCTGATGGCTATAAAAGTAGCCATTGGCTTTTCGATCGTACTCTAATGGTGCATTGAGACGATCCCGCAGGTCTTCAATCGTGCGGGTTACAGTGGCTCGTGAACACTCCAGCTGCTCTTCTAGTCGTTTATGTGAGACTGGGTGGCGGCTGTTTTGCAGGATGTTATTAAGCTGAAAGATGCGATCGAAACGATCCATTAGGTGATATTAGGTAGGTGGAGCGGATCCAATGGGCACTGCTTTGCAGCACCCATTTTTAACCCTGCCAGCATGTAGTGCTAGTTAGTTTCAGCAGCCACTTCAACGGCGGATATATCCAGATTCCATAATCGCTCCAGTTGGTAGAAATCACGTACCTTGGGCAGCATGACATGAACCACGACACAATTGAGGTCAATTAGTGCCCATTCACCTTCGCTTACGCCTTCCGAACCTAAAGGGGTCTCTCCAGCCTCTTTAGCTGTGAAGGCAACTGTTTCAGCAAGGGATTTAACGTGTTGGGCGGAGGTGCCGCTAGCAATCACCATGATATCAGTGACATTGCTTCTGCCTTTAACATCGATTACAACGATGTCTTTGGCTTTCATATCTTCAAGTGCTTTGATGACTATATCGCGCAGTTTTTCAACTTGCATGCATTCTCCTGGGTTGCAGTGGCTGCTTTTTGCAGCCTATAGGCTTAATAATAACTGATATTGAGGATTTTTCTTGTAACAAAGAATTAAATACTTATTTTGAGTCTAGGCTGAATAGCCAAGTACGGGTGCCAGCCAGCGCTCGGCAGTCTCAATATCCATACCTTTGCGCTGTGCATAATCTTCCACTTGATCACGGTTAATCTTTCCAGTGCCAAAATAACGTGCCTGGGGGTGAGCAAAGTAGAGGCCACTCACAGAAGCACCAGGGTGCATGGCATAGCTTTCTGTTAACGTGATGCCGGTATTCTCTTCGGCCTGTAACAGCTGCCAGAGCACATCTTTTTCGGTGTGTTCAGGGCTGGATGGGTAGCCAGCCGCAGGTCGAATGCCCCGGTACTCTTCAGCAATTAACTCATCATTACTGAGTTGTTCATCAGCACTGTAGCCCCAGAGTTTTATGCGTACCTGTTGGTGCATCCACTCAGCCAGTGCTTCAGCCAGACGGTCAGCCAGAGCCTTGAGCATAATGCTTTTATAGTCATCATGCTCAGCCTTAAATTCAGCCAGTTTCTGCTCAATGCCAATACCGGTTGTGACAGCAAAGGCACCAATATAATCCTCTACCCCAGTATCTATT
Source organism: Gammaproteobacteria bacterium (assembly GCA_021773975.1). Lineage (GTDB taxonomy): Bacteria > Pseudomonadota > Gammaproteobacteria > Chromatiales > Chromatiaceae > WFXD01. The sequence continues at coordinate 87,807 of JAJFJN010000041.1, forward strand.
GGGGCGATAAAATCAGCCAAACAGAGATTGGGTTCTCCCGCTTTCTTTTTACCTATCTGTTGCCTGATAAAACGAAAGTAAGCGCTAACTTCATTGCGGGTATCATCGGTGTAAACCACAACATCGTCTGCCCCGCTACGGGCAGCAGGAAAGAGACCAATCACAGCTTTTGCCTGAAGCCAATCCTCATCGACGATCTGTTTCAACATGGCCTGCGCATCGTGAAAAAGGCGGGTTGCCTCGGTTCCTTTTTCAGGGTCATCCAGGATGGCGGGGTAACGTTTTTTCATCTCCCAGGTGAAGAAGAAGGGGCTCCAATCAATGCACTCGGCTATGGTTGCCAGTGAGATTTTATCAAATACCTGGATGCCAAGTTGGGCAGGTTTAACCGGTTGAGCTGCTGCCCAATCTGTCTGCAGTGCATTGGCACGTGCCTCTTCCAGTGAAACCAGTTTACGCTGCTCATTTTTGCCTAAGCGCGCTTCACGCGCTTCAGCATAATCACTTTTGATGGATTGAATGTAATCATCCCGTTGGGTGGCTGATAGTAGTTTGCCTGCAACACCTACAGCCAGTGAGGCATCCATTACATGCACTACCGCCCCTTCATACTCTGGATTGATCTTTACCGCAGCATGGATCTTGGAGGTGGTGGCTCCACCTACTAGTAGCGGTGTATCAAAGCCCTGCCGCTGCATCTCTTTAGCAATATGTACCATCTCATCCAGTGATGGGGTGATGAGGCCAGAGAGACCGATGATATCTGCCTTCAGTTCACGCGCCTGTTGCAGGATAGTTTCAGCAGGCACCATCACGCCGATATCAATGACTTCATAGTTGTTGCATTGCAACACCACGGCCACGATATTTTTGCCGATGTCATGCACATCGCCTTTAACGGTAGCCAGTAGAATGCGGCCAGCTGATTGTGCACCGCCACCTTCCTTCTCTTGCTCCATATAAGGCTCTAACCAGGCCACTGCTTTTTTCATTACGCGTGCAGATTTAACCACCTGTGGCAGGAACATCTTCCCTTCACCAAATAGTTTGCCTACATGGTTCATGCCTGCCATTAGGGGGCCATCAATCACATGCAGTGGGCGACCCAGCTCAGCCAATGCCTCTTCAGTATCGGCATCGATATACTCTGTGAGACCTTTGATCAGGGCATGCTCAAGGCGCTTGCTGACAGATTGATCACGCCAGCTAAGATCCTCTTTTGAGACGGCAACGCTGCCATCACCCCGGTATTTCTCAGCCACATCCAGTAGCCGTTCAGTGGCATCGGGGTGGCGGTTGAGTATCATATCCTCAACCAGATCCCGCAGCTCTTTTGGCAGGTCATCATAGATGGCCAACTGACCCGCATTCACAATACCCATATCCAATCCGGCCTGGATGGTGTGGTAGAGAAACACGGCGTGGATTGCTTCGCGCACGGGGTTGTTGCCACGAAAGGCAAAAGAGATGTTGGAGACACCGGCTGAGATGCGCGCATGGGGCAGCTGTTTTTTGATGGCCGCACATACCTCGATAAAATCCAGACCGTAGCGGTCATGTTCTTTCATGCCGGTGCCGACTGTTAGCACGGCAGGGTCAAAGATAATATCTTCTGCGGGGAAGCCAACCTCTTCGGTGAGGATTTTGTAGGCTCGGCTACAGATCTCAATCTTGCGTTCAAATGAGTCAGCCTGCCCCTCTTCATCAAAGGCCATGATGATTACGGCGGCACCATAGCGACGGATCAGCTTGGCCTGCTCAATAAATTTGGCTTCCCCCTCTTTCATCGAGATGGAGTTCAGTACGCCCTTGCCTTGGATGCATTTGAGTCCGGCTTCCAGCACCTCCCATTTGGAGGAGTCGATCATAATGGGAACCTTGGCAATATCCGGTTCACCAGCGATCAGATTGAGAAAATGCACCATGGAGGGGACAGAATCCAACATGGCATCATCCATGTTGATGTCGATGATCTGAGCGCCGTTCTCTACCTGCTGCCGGGCAATCTCCAGTGCGGCTTCATAATCCTCTTCCATGATCAGCCGCTTAAAACGGGCTGATCCTGCGACATTGGTGCGCTCCCCGATATTTACGAAGAGTGCATCCTCTTCTATATTGCACGGCTCCATTCCGGCCAGGCGACAAGCATGCGATAACTGGGGCGGCTTGCGCGGTGCAATATGGGCAACGGCCTTGGCAATAGCGCGGATGTGGTCGGGTGAGGTGCCACAACAGCCGCCGATAATATTCAGAAAACCGCTTTCTGCCCACTCTGCAATCTTGCCTGCCATATCCTCTGGGCTGAGGTCATAACCACCCAGCTCATTGGGCAGACCGGCGTTGGGGTGGGCAGAGGCTCGTGTCTCTGAGATGCGTGAAATCTCTTCCACATATTGACGCAACTGATCAGGCCCCAAAGCACAGTTGAGACCAAAACTAATAGGGTTAGCATGGCGCAGGGAGTTATAGAAGGCTTCAGTGGTTTGACCAGAGAGGGTACGGCCTGCGGCATCGGTAATGGTGCCGGAGATCATGATGGGCAGCTTGATGCCATCCTCATCAAATACCTGTTGCACGGCAAAGACGGCTGCTTTGGCGTTGAGGGTATCGAAGACGGTCTCAATCAGCAGGATGTCTGCGCCACCTTCAATTAGGCCGCGAGTGGCTTCGGTGTAGTCCTCTACCAGTTCGTCAAAGGTGATGGCACGCGCACCGGGGTCATTCACATCAATCGAGACGGAGGCGGTCTTTTGATTGGGTCCTAATACACCGGCGACAAATCGTGGTTTTTCTGGGGTGGAGTATTTATCTGCGGCTTCTCTGGCTAGCTTAGCGGCTGCAACATTCAGCTCAAAGGCATAATCAGAGAGTTGGAATTTGATCAGGTCGCTTTGGGTTGCACCAAATGTGTTTGTTTCGATAATGTCCGCACCGGCCTCCAGATACTGCTCATGGATGCCCTGAATCACATCGGGCTGGGTCAGTACCAGCAGATCATTCATCCCCTTGAGATTGGCCGGCCAATCTGCAAAGCGCTCACCCCGGTAATCCTGTTCTTCTAATTTGTGACGTTGCACCATAGTGCCCATGGCACCATCCAGAATCATGATGCGTTCATTCATGATCGCTTCTAGTTCATGGGTGTGGTCTTTAGGCAGCGCTTTAGTCATGGGAGAAACCGAGGTTGGTGAAAAATGGGAACATATTATATAGAGCTTATGATAAAACGCATATAAGAGCAGCACCCAACATCACATCGAATATGACGCGTGTTTTCTTATTCATCAAAACAATATCCGATCCTACAATCACTCTAATATAATCCTGATGCAATCTATGCATTTGCTTATCTAAATCAATAGGTAGACTTCTGCCCTGCAATCCGGGTGGTAGGGTGCCATGTCTTACTAACTGTTTTTGTAAGCCAGGAGGCAGTTGTTTCTTTTTAGCTAAGCCAGGGGGTACATGTTTCGGCTTCTTTTTATGTTTTTTATTATGCTTCTTGGCGTATTGATAATGATGGTGAACCAATGCCCTTTCACGGTCTGTAAAATATAATCCAAGCTTGGCGCCTTGCGTTGCAACCTCGATGTTACCTCCTGTTGTTCTGGGTAGTGTCTGGCAGCCTATCAATAGAAACAGCATCATTATAGATAATGCAAAAGTTATGTATCTCATAATAGCTCCTGATTGTGTTGTTAATGTTGTGTATTAAATAAGCAGCACAGAATATTAATTTAATCTTTTGCCTTCTGTATCAAATATTTTACTTTGGGTAAGGCCCCATTTATTTAACCGATAGAGTATTGATGTTTGAACTACGCCTAATCCATAAATTACACTGCGTTGAAAATTAATAGAGGATGCTTCTTTGAAATATTTTGTTGGGCAGGAGATCTCACCAATAGAAAAACCAAAGTAGGCAATCTGTGCCAGCATCTGATTATCAAATACAAAATCATTTGAATTTTCCCCCAGTGGCAACGTCTCTAAAATCTCTCGGGAGAAAGCGCGGTAGCCAGTATGGTATTCAGAGAGTTTTTTTGACATTAAGGTATTCTGAAATAGAGTAAGCGCACGGTTGGCTATATATTTATAGAGCGGCATGCCGCCTTTTAACGCGCCTTCGGTTAGTATTCTGGAGCCAAGAACAGAATCATATGCGCCTACGGCTACCATTGAGGCCATCGCCACTAAAAGCTTTGGTGTGTACTGATAGTCGGGGTGCAGCATAATAACGACATCCGCCCCACGATGCAGTGCTACCTGATAGCAGGTTTTTTGATTGGCACCATAGCCTTTGTTTTGCAAATGAACGATGGTTTTTATGCCGAGTTCTTTGGCAAGACTTACGGTGTGGTCAGCGCTTGCATCATCTACCAATATAACATCGTCAACGAAGGTTAAATCCACCTCACTGAATGTTTGTTTTAGTGTTGCTTCAGCGTTAAAAGCTGGCATCACTACCGCAACTCTTTTACCGTGAATCATAGTTATTTTTGTCTTAGTTGCTGCTGTAGATAGGTTGCTTTTGCGTAATCGGGTTTAACGGTGAGGATTGAATTAAGTTCATTAATTGCATCTTGTTTACGGTTTAATGCGACAAGTACCAAGCTATGATTGAACCGCACATCCAGATTATTTGGCGCACTGCCTACGGCTCTTTCTGCGTATGTCAGTGACTTTTTAAATTGTTGCTTTTGATAATAGATAAAGGATAGATCAGAAAGTGCTTCGGTGTGTGAACTATCTGACTCAAGTAGTTGTAAATAATATTTAATTGCTTTCTCTATATGATTTAGCTCTAAATGGGTTTTAGCAAGTTCAAAGAGTATTTCTTGTTTATGCAGGTCTGTAGAAAGTAACTGTTCAAGATTAGCAAGCAACAGTGGCTTTAATCCCATATTGCGATAAAAAGCATTCAATATAAAACGGCTATCTGGACGTACACTTTCTATAGGCAGTGCTGAAGTAGAAGAAAAAGTAATGGGGTGTGCGGTGCCAAGGGCTTCATTTTTTACAAAGTATGAGGCGGAAAAATCATAGTAGACCAATGACCAATTCAGATCCTGATACAGTGCTGGAGCCAATAAGATAGATTCGGGTGAGGTGTGATGTAGCAGTGCAGATTGAATGTTATATTTTGCTATCCATTGCTGCCAGGCTGGAAAGCTGTGCAGTGCCTTCTGTTTTGCAGCAAAAAATGGTGCACCGTAAATCTCCCAACGGCCATCCATAAATGGAATCTGATCAGGGTAAAGATGATAGAGGTAGAAACCGCCCAGTCGGTTGGTGTTGTAGACCTGTCCTTGAATGTTGTGTTGGCGTATAAATTCAGGCAAATCATGGGGGAAGAAATCAGGCGTTACCCCTAATCCAGTGCGGGCAGGAATCTCCATATCAAGATAATAAGCACCTGAGAGTGGATAGCTGCTCCATCCCAGAAGTACAGCCAGCATTGTTCCTTTTAGAAAATTAGCCGTTACTGGCTTAACGGTAAGTTGAGATAATTTATAGGAGAGATGCTCTGCGGCAAAGGGGGCTGAAACCAGTGCAAATAGTACGATATTACGTCGCCCAGTAAATGCGGCTAGACAGAGCGCTCCAACAATTAATATCCGTGGAATAGAAAGCTGTTTTAGATTGAGGGCAACTGAGATTAATACTAGCAGCATGAGGGCAACATAAAACCAGAAGGCCGAGGCACCCATTGCAGCTGTACCAAAGGTAGGACTCAGCTCATTCACCACCTGCATATAGCCAGGCGCATCTTTGCCCACTTCACTAAATAGCAGAAAGCTATATTCCAGAGCACCCGTGCCATAGGGTGAGACCAACATGCTGAGGCAAACCAGTAATAGTGCAATTGAAAGGCGGTGAAAGTGGTTGTTTTTGCCATGAGAAAAATTAATGGCATGTACTAGCCAGTAACACCCCAGCATAAAGGGGCCAATTACAAACAGACCATGACTGTTAACCCAGATGATTTGTAGTACGACCAAAAGAAGCATCTGGGTGGTTGTTTGGTATTTAGCGCGCTGTAACAACGCATAAAAAAGCGCAATCATCAGAAAGGTGATGATCTCTGGTCGGGGCAAAAAACGTTCAGCGGATGCACCCATTACCAGAAAGGTAGTAAACACTGCCACTGCTGTGCCGCTATAGTTATAAGTCTCTCGGTAGATGATAAAAAGTGTTGCACCCCAGACAAGCACCATAAAAAATATCGGGCCATTAAGACCAGCTAGGGAGTGAGAGAGAGCTAATGCGATCTGAAATAACCAATGCGAATCATGGTAGGGTTGATTGAGTGCACCGGCGGAGTAGATATTAATCTCTGGGATCTGAAGGGTTTGCAGAATATCCCTGCCAATTACCAGATGCCACCATATATCCAGTGAGCAAAGTTCATGCACCAGAAAAGTAGCGGTTACCCAAATAAGCGCAGCAGGAAGCAGTTTATTCAGCATATTCATCTGCCTCATCCCCCCGGGGCTAGCATGAAAGTCTGTTTCAGATAGATTTTTGTTAAATAGGGGTGTGGACATTCATTAAAATTAATAGATTAAACTCAATTCACTGTAGCATGTTGAAACTAAACGGCAACAAAATCAGGCGGATTACACTATTGATTCTGCTGCTGGGATCAGCGGTTTGGCTAATAGCCCATCGTGGCCAGTTTGATATGGCCGAGCTTGAAGCCTGGCTGGGTAGTGCGGGGTCTTACGGCCCGCTGGTTTACATGTTGATTACCATCATGGCAACTATTCTACTGATGCCTGCGTCCATTTTTGTGCTGCTGGGTGGCGCACTCTTTGGCCCACTGCTTGGTACGCTCTATTCACTGTTAGGTGCAACCCTGGGTGCTGCGCTAGCCTTTTTGATTGCGCGCTATGTTGCAGCTGACTGGATTGCACGTAAGAGTCATGGGCGATTTAAGCAGTTGATTAAGGGGGTTGAGGCAGAGGGTTGGTATTTTGTTGCCTTTGTCCGGTTGGTTCCCATCTTCCCTTTTTTCCTACTCAACTATGCCTTGGGGCTGACAGGCATCAAGTTTTACCCCTATATCACAGCCACCTTTATCTGCACGCTACCCGGTGTTGCGGCTATCACCTATCTGGGTTACGTAGGAAAAGAGGCGTTGGCGGGAGGTGATGCGCTGATACAAAAATCATTGATTGCACTTGGGTTATTGGTCATCATGGCCTATCTGCCGCGATTTGTTAAACGGCTGCATGACAGAGGGAAAATTTCACCCTCTTCCCACCAAGGTGAGTGATAGTGCTGGCCAGTAGGTGATGATAAGTACGGCCAACAACAGAATTAGAAACCAGGGCAGTGTTGCTTTGTAGAGCTGAAGGATTGGTTTGTTAAAACGATAACTGGCAATGAACAGGTTCATGCCGACAGGTGGAGTGAAGTAACCAATCTGCATATTCGCCAGAAAAATTATACCCAGATGCACTGGGTCGATACCGTAGCCCAGCGCAATAGGAAGTAGCAAAGGTACCATTAGTACGATGGCAGAAAAGATATCCAGCATAGTCCCCAGAATGAGCAAAAACAGATTAAGCAGGATAAGGAAAGTGATCTTATCTGTTACCAGGGAGCGTACAGTTTCAAACAGGCGAGCGGGAACTTCTGCATCAATAAGATAGCTGGTTGAGGCCAAAGACATACCTAAAATAACCAGGATGCCTCCCACCAGCACCATCGATTCCCGGATGATCTTTGGCAAAGCCTTTAGAGTGATCTCACGATATATCACTACCTCCACCACCAGCACATAGAAGGCAGTAACCGCAGCGGCCTCTGAAATCGCAAAATAGCCACTGTAGACCCCGCCCAGTACCACGATAGGCAACGGCATCTCCCAAACCGCTTCACGCAATGCCACCCTCACCTCTGTCCAGGAAAAGGAGGATAGCGGTTGATTTCGGCTGGACCAGATGCTCCAGACTGAGAGCATGGTCAGCATCAGCAACCCAGGCAGAATGCCCGCCAGAAACATATCATCTACGGTGATACCGTTGCCTAACCCGAGCTGCTGAGCGATGACTGCATAGAGAATCAAAGGCAGTGCAGGGGCAAAGAGCAGCCCCAGGCTGCCAGAGGTTGTCACCAACCCTAATCCAAAATTTTGTTTGTAACCGGCCTGCGTTAGTGCTGGATAGAGCAAAGCCCCCAAGGCTACGATGGTTACGCCGGAAGCGCCGGTAAAGGCGGTAAAGAGCGCACAGGCCACCAAGGAGACTATCGCCAACCCACCTGGAAGCCACCCCAGTAAGGCATGGGTAACACGCACCAGCCGTTGTGGTGCTTGGCTTTCGCTCAATAGGTAACCGGCAAAAGCAAATAGTGGGATGGCTAACAGCACAGGCATCTCTGCAATGCGGTAAAATTCGATGGTCACTACAGAGAGGTCTACTTCTGATTGGTAAAACCCCAGCAAGGCACTGGCAGCAATAATGACAAACAGAGGCGCACCCAATAGGGCCAAAAAGATAAGCAGCAGCCCTGTTAGGATCATGTTGCCCTCTGGGGTCTGATCCGTAACAGTCCGGTAAGCAGAAAACGCAACGCCATCACGCCAAATCCCAGCGGAATAATCAGTTCACAGATCCAGGCTGGGACAGAGGCAAACAGGATAGAGCCATCCTGCCACTCAAAGTAGACAAAGCGGCCGCCATGCCAGGCCAACACGCCACAGATAAAGGCGCTGAAGAGATCTGTCACCAGTCGCGTATAGCACTTTAGCCCCTCTGGTAAAAAACGGGTCAGCAGGTCAATCCGGATATGGTTATCATCCCGCGTGGCGGCCATAGCGCCCAAAAGGGTAATCCAGAGTACCGCCACACGCAGGGTGGGATCAGCCCAACTCAACCCCGTAGCCCAGCCATTACGCATTACAATTTGAAGAGTCGCCAGCAGGATCATGCCGGTCAGCAATAGCACCAGCAGGCTGTTCTCAATGGTGGATATCTGCTGTTTGGCACGTTGCAGTATCTGGGAGAAGCGCCCACTCATTACTGATCATCCGCAAAGATATGTATAGCCAGCCAGATGCAGCGAGGTTTAGTCGAGGTGGCAATAACACGATGCGGCGTATGGGCAGGAATAAAGCAGGTATCTCCGCGGCTTAGATCGATCTCTTTGCCACTCAACTCCAATTTGGCTTTTCCTTGCAGCAGGGCTACCCACTCATCCTGTGGCTGATTATAGAGTTTGGCTTCAATTTTGTCCGTACTGACAATACGTTCAATGAGAATGTTTTTATGGCGTAGAAGCTCGTCAAAGCTTTCACCTTGAGATAGGCCAGGAACAGCAGAAAAAAGATTTTTAGAGGGCATACCCTTTAATATATAGAAGATTGTAGGGCAGACAGAAATAATAATTTTCAGACAGGCACAAAAAAGGCCGGAGATCATCAATCTCCGGCCTTTCGATAAGGCTATCAGACGATAGCCTTAAATATACAATTTACTTGCTGTGGCTGATCATGTAGTCAACAGTAGCTTTCAGCTCATCATCAGAACAATCTGGGCAGGTGCCGCGAGGGGTCATAGCTGGGTTTACTTTAGAGCCGTTGATGGCTACTTCATACAGAGCATCTGCGCCTTTGGCAATACGTGGAGTCCATTGCTCTTTATTGCCAACCTCTGGAGCCATAACAGCAGCAGCCATAGGAGCTGCGTGGCAGTTTTTACATACGGCGTTGAATACATCTTCACCAGAACGGGCCTGGGCGTTAATTCCGAATACTACCATTCCGGCAGCAGCCATTGCGATAATGGTTTTTTTCATGCTATCTATCTCCGCGAAGGCCCCATTTCTAGTCCTATTGAAACTGTTTTGGGGCATTAGTTGTGTAAAACAATAATCGACCATATAGCTAAAATATTGTGGTCAAATAAAAAGAACTGCGATTTATACCAGCGGTTTTGACATTGGTCAAATTTTATTTCCGACTAACTCGCTCGGTTTTTCAGTTTTCATGTAAAAAAAAGGGCTATTCTTTCACTGACCTTCTAAAGTCTTTTAGATGCCGACGTAACGTTATTAGCATCTCTGAGGAATAGACACCCTCCTCCCCCATATGGTTCACAGCCTGGTCAATAATTGTCTGCCACTGGGTAATATCCGTGGGTGATGGATGAGTAAATTGAATGCCCTGGCTCAGTAGTGCTTTCTGAGCACTGATATTATCTTGGCGGCTCTGCTCGTTGATTTTGTGGAAGGTGCTCTCCATTACATCCCTTACCGTCGCTTGATCCTGCTCTGAGAGCTGCTGGAAAGCCTGCTTTTGAATAATCAGCATGCCGTAGAGATAGAGCAATGGCATATCGGTAAGATATTTAACCTGGGTATGCCACTGTAAGGCGATAGCGGCTGTTGGAGAGGTGCCTACGGTATTGATAAGTCCTGTCTGCAATCCGGTAAGCACATCGGTTAGTGGCAAAGGGATGGGGGATACAGCCAGTGATTCAAAGGCAGTACGACTGACTTGATCACCCTCAGGAACCCACACCCTCTGTTCTTTTAGCTGCTTAACCTGGGTCAGTGGTTGATTTGACATCAGATAGGCAAACCCGCCTTCACTGATACCAAAGCCAACAAATCCTTTATCCTCTAACGCTTTATTGAGCAGTGGATCCATCTGTTTACGCACATAATCAACCTCAGCATATGAGTTAAATATAAAAGGAAGACTGTAGAGTTGGCATGCCTGGCAGATAGGAATCAGTCCGCCGCCTGTAAGTGCGCCACCCTGTAGTTGCCCTACCCTGATCTTGCGCAATACACTTTTATCATTGCCCATCACCCCACCGGGATAGAAACGGATCTTAACGCGCCCATGGGTGGCCTCTTTTACCTCTTTTGCTCCCTCCCGCATGAGTTTCATCCAGAGCGTTCCATCTGGGGCCAGTGTGGCAATCTTTAGGGTAGCTGCCTGGGTTTGAAAGGAGAGTAGAAAACCAAATAGTAATAAAATTAAAAGATGGTGCATTAGGACTCCAGATTAGAAGTAATCATCAGTTAGTAGCTCTTTAGCCTGTTGTTGTGCCAGGATATTGCTTAGAGTCAGCTCTGGTTCAGTTGGCTTGGCCTTCAGTACCTCTTTTAATAACCGATCATGCAATCGTTGATCGAACACCAATCGCGCATAGCGACGGGCAAATTCAACCTTGACCATTAAGTCTCTACCATTAGAGTATTTAATGGCCTGCTCAAAATACACTCTTCCTATCTCAGGTTTGCCCCCCATAGCAGGTGGTAGTTGTGTATGCATAACACCAAGATATAGCTGTGCACGTCCCCGGTCATGCTCCTGCTCCAGGGTCACAACCCGTTGCATAATGTACTCAACCTTGGGTAGATCGGCCAAAGCCCCCCAATCACTGCTGTGTGCCTGAATCCAGCCTACCCAGCTGGTGCCATAGGTGTAGAGTGCCTTTAGATCAGCCTGCCCAATCTCATCAATATGGGGAGCAAACTCTCTAAATGGTCTCTTTTCATTTTTACAGATTGCGGGCTGGGTGCTACAGAGTGCTCGGCGTGCATAGTCTCTAGCCTTTGTACTCAGCCGCTCACGGCGAGTTGTGTTTTTGACTAAACCAATTGCGTAGGCACTGTAAAGCCGTGCACCTGCTATTAATAGTGCGCGGTCATTAGGTGCTCCCTCTATCATCCCATCCAATAGTAAAAGATAGGCGGGTGCTCCGGTGCGTACAATTTCAGGGTCATCCTGATTAAGCATGGCACGGGAGATATTCCCTGCCATTGTTTCGGTTTTGGAGGCAAAAGAGGTGCATCCGGCCAGCATAGCCAGAATGAGTAAAAAGAGGGGTACTCTGAAGGTGTTAGGGTATGTCACATGACTCACTGTTCTATTTGGTATGGTTCTAAGTTAGCTTGTTTTTCAGTTAGCTACAAGCGCGTGGGCCGATCGATAAGCAAAGTGTATAGTTAGGCTATCAACTACAAGAGAGATTAAATGTGGATACGATCACCACGCTGATAGAGGCTTTGAATGGCCTGGTCTGGGGCAAATATATGCTGGTGCTCATTTTGGGTACGGGTCTATTTCTAATGATCGGCTTAAAAGGTATGCCACTGCGCTACCTTGGATATGGCTTTCACATGCTCTGGCGGGGGCGTAAAGGCGAGGGCGAGGGTGATGTTAGCCCATTTAACGCATTGATGACCTCACTTGCCGCCACGATTGGAACCGGCAATATAGCGGGTGTAGCTACCGCTATCTTTATTGGTGGACCAGGGGCGCTCTTTTGGATGTGGTGTACAGCACTGCTTGGTATGGCTACCAAATATGCAGAGGCCGTTTGTGCGGTTCATTTCAGAGAGGTTGACGAGCTGGGCAATCATGTTGGCGGCCCGATGTATTACATCAAGAATGGCCTGAGTAAACGCTGGGCTTGGTTGGGCAGCGTCTTTGCTATCTTTGGCGCACTGGCTGGTTTTGGTATTGGCAATACCGTGCAAGCCAACTCAGTGGCAGATGCCTTGGGTTCCGGGGTTATCGGCTTCGCTGTTCCTCACTGGATTACTGGATTGGTAATGGCGGCTCTGGCTGCATTGGTGCTTATTGGTGGTATTCAGCGTATTGCTGAGGTTGCTGGCAAACTGGTGCCGTTTATGGCTATTGCTTACCTCTGTGCAGGATTGGTAATCCTAGCGACCAATGCATCTGAGGTCCCCGCAGCTACTGTTTTGATTATTACTGATGCCTTTACTCCAGCTGCTGCCACAGGTGGTTTTGCGGGTGCTTCTGTTATGTTGGCTATTCAGATGGGGGTGGCGCGTGGCATCTTCTCCAATGAGGCAGGGTTGGGTAGTGCGCCTATTGCACATGCTGCTGCAGCAACTGATAGCCCAGTCAGACAAGGCACAGTGGCTATGTTAGGAACCTTCATTGATACCATCGTTATATGCAGTATCACAGGATTGGTGATTGTGATTTCAGGCGCATGGACGGGTGGTGAGACAGGTGCGGCACTCTCATCAGCTGCCTTTGAGCAGGCACTGCCCAATTTTGGTGGTTATGTCGTTACATTGGGATTGAGCGTCTTTGCCTTTACCACCCTGCTAGGCTGGAGTTTTTATGGTGAAAAATGCGTTGAATATCTTTTTGGCGTGCGATCAATCATCCCTTTTAGAGTTCTCTGGATTATTGCCATTCCCATTGGTGCTACGGCTAAACTGAGTTTTATCTGGCTGGTAGCAGATACACTTAACGGTTTGATGGCGCTACCCAATCTATTGGCTCTTTTACTGTTAAGCCCTGTTGTATTCTCCCTTACGCGAGATTTTTTCAAGGATGAAAAACTAAAAAGAGCCGGTTAGGCTCTTTTTAGTGGATCTTTACCGCAATCTTAATGGGCGCAAGCTTTGGCTGCTTCTGCTCGGGTATAGAATTTATCGTCCTTAACAAAGCCAACAACAATGCTCTCTTTCAGTTTTGGTCCCTCACTATCGTAGCCCTGATCCAGTATCCACTCGTCGGGTAACCCGCAGAGAAGATGGATGGGAGCGGGTCGACCATCTGTAAATGAGGATGCCACTGTCTCGCCGGTTTCAGTATCCATGTATGCAGGAGAAAACCCCCGCCCATGGTTACCCTGACTGGTGCCGCCTGTCCCTGCGTAGGCTTGATTCTGATGCGCAAGGTCGTCTGGCCCTATAGTAGGCTGGCTAACCAATAGATCAGCACTGTAGGTCTGAGCAAATAGTTCTAATTTGGATTCTACTTTTTCATCTGCCATAACTGCTCAACTTAATGTAATTAACGTATCGTCTGCAATCTTCCATGCATTATGTGTGCCTGTAATCTCTATTGCGCATTTTTACTACGGTTTTAGAGGTTACCTCTAAACCTGGCGCAGAATACTTTAATAAGCATGCTTATGGAATAGTGAGAGCTGACATTCGGGAATGAGATGTGGTTTTGAATAGGTAATAAATAAAGGCCAACACAGCAAATGGTAGAGTTGCTTATTCAGCAGCCTGCTTTTCTGCGCATGCCACACAGAGATCAGAAAAGGGCAGTATTTCAAGACGTGCTGGAGGAATGGTTGCACCACAGCTATCACAGATACCATATTCGCCTGCTTCAATATGTGCCAAAGCATGATTGATTTGGACTAGCTCATGGCGACCTGCATCACCCAGTGCCTCTAGTACCTCATCATTTTGACGCTCAACAGCCTGTTCAGCAAAATCAGCGGTTAGCGGCTCATCTATATGACGAGCGCTATTGGAGAGCTTCTTTATCCGCTGATTTAGCTCTTCACGTCGGATCAGTAACTGCTGATGAATGGCTTCATACTTTTTCACTCAATTCTCCTTAGGAGTCGCTACTATGGTCTGGTGGGTAGATGGGTGTTGGAAAGGGTGTCACATTGGCATTCTTATCCAAATCCAATATTTTGCTGATGCCTTTTTTCTTGACTTCATCAATGCGGATGACTGAATTCATGGGCACCATTGTGCGCGTAACACCTGCAAACTCATCCTTTAGTTTCTCTTCTGCTGGATCGATGACGATACCGCTGGATTCATTGAAGACAATATCTTCAAATTCGATAAACCCAAAAAGCTCAGCCTGGCGAACCGTCTGGACGTAAAGCTCGTAAATTTTGCCATGATTGATAAAGGATACGCGATAGATCTGCATCTTATTATTTCAACTGTTTCTGGCAGGCCGCACAGATGCCATAAAGAATCATGCTGTGGTCTGCAATCATATAACCGGCCTTAGCCGCAATTTCTTGTTGCCGTGCTTCGATAATATTATCGTGGAATTCATCCACCTGTCCGCAACGAGTGCAGATAAAGTGGTCGTGGTGGTCATCCTGGCTCAACTCAAACATGGCCGGGCCATCGTCAAACTGAAGCCGTGTTACTAATCCTGCTTGTTCACACTGGGTGAGTACGCGGTATATTGTTGCTACACCAATCTCCTCCCCTTGCTGTAAAAGCAGTTTGTAGAGGCCTTCTGCGGTGCAGTGTTGGTCGGCGTGTGCTTCAAGTATCTCCAGGATTTTGATCCGGGGAAATGTAATCTTTAGCCCAGCACGCTTCAATTTGTCAGTATAGTTAGTCACAGTTTAAATTCTACTCCGTGTAGGAAGCAAAAACATCATCGATCAGGATAGAATATGTAATCCAGCAAAAATTTAAATTTGAGAGAGATGCTATGCTGAAAGAGACTGAATCCTTCAAAAAGGGAGAGAGCCTGTCTTGGGCTGATGCAGTGAAAACATTGCCCTTTAACCAGGATGGGCTACTGCCTGCTATTGCTCAACAGCATGACAGTGGCGAGGTGTTGATGATGGCCTGGATGAACAGAGAATCACTGGCTGAGACGCTGGAGACAGGCCGGGTCTGTTATTGGTCTCGTTCACGGCAAAAACTTTGGCGTAAAGGTGAATCTTCCGGACAGGTTCAGGTTCTTAAAGATATGCTGCTGGATTGCGATGGTGACACTATCCTGTTGCAGGTTGATCAAACCGGCCCGGCTTGCCACTCTGGTCGACGCAGCTGTTTTTATAACGCGATAAGGGGTGATCGTTTGGAAGTGATCAGTGAGCCGCTTATTGACCCCAAAGACCTTTATAAATAAAAATCATGTTCGATATTGTCCTCATCCCAGCTTTTGCTGATAACTACATTTGGTTGCTAAAGAGTGAATGTAGCACAGCGGTAGCAGTGGTTGACCCTGGCGATGCGGCACCTGTGCTGGATTATTTGCAGCATGAAAAGCTTACCCTGGGTGCTATTTTAATTACCCATCATCACCGTGATCATACTGGAGGCATTAGCCAGTTAAAGAGGGTATTTCCTGAAGCGAAGGTATATGGACCGGCAGATGAATCTATCCCGGAGATAACAGCGCCTCTGACTGAGGGTGCTGACGTTAAACTGCCTTGGCTGGGTGATAGTCTCAAGGTGCTAGAGATGCCTGGCCACACCGCAGGCCATATTGCATACTCTGGGGATGGCTTGCTATTTTGTGGTGACATCCTTTTTGCCGGCGGCTGTGGGCGGGTGTTTGATGGCACCATGAAGCAGATGGCAGAATCACTACAGCGTATTGCCAAGCTGCCCGAAAAGACCCTACTCTATTGTGCCCATGAATACACAGAGGCTAATTTGGGCTTTGCTCTTTGGGTGGAGCCTGAAAATCGGGCAATAAAAGCGCGTCAAAAAGCGGCGCAAAGAGTGCGTCAGCAGGGTAAAGCAACGGTTCCATCACTCCTCTCACTGGAATTGAAAACCAACCCCTTCTTGCGCACTCAAATACCCACAGTGATTGCAGCAGCAGAAAAGTGGGCGAAAACACCATTAAATAACAATGCAGCTCTGTTTGCAGCATTACGAACATGGAAAGACCGTGATTACGACTAAGGCAATCCTATGAAAGACACCCTGATACTCAATGCGCGCATGGTTAATGATGGACGAATTACCGAAGAGGATATCTGGATTCGCAATGGGCGAATCGAGCAGATTGGTAGCAATCTAAGTGCTAAACCGGCTGATTTAGTTATAGATGCCGCAGATAAGATTTTGATGCCGGGCATGATTGATGATCAGGTTCACTTTCGTGAGCCAGGGTCGACGCATAAAGGGGATCTCTACACTGAGTCCCGTGCAGCTGTGGCGGGGGGTATTACCAGTTTTATGGATATGCCCAATACCAACCCGCTGACAGTCACACTGGAAGCATTGGAAGATAAATATGCATTGGCAGCTAAAAAATCGCTGGCCAATTATGCCTTCTACCTGGGGGCAACCAATGGCAACATCGATGTTATCCGAGCGCTGGATCCAAAGCAGGCTTGTGGCATCAAGGTTTTCATGGGCGCCTCTACCGGCAATATGTTGGTAGATAAGGAGGAGGCACTGGAGGCGATTTTTCGTGATGCGCCAATACTGGTCGCAACCCACTGCGAAGATACACCTATCATCCTGGCCAATGAGCAATCCTTTCGAGCACAGTTTGGCGAAGATGTGCCGATGGAGTCGCACCCAGAAATTCGCAGTGAAGAGGCCTGCTTTCGCTCCTCATCCTTTGCGGTTAATCTTGCAAAACGGCATGGCACCCGCCTGCATGTGCTGCACCTCTCTACCGCACGCGAGATGAAGCTGTTCCAAAAAGGGCCGCTGGATAACAAGCGAATCACTGCCGAAGCCTGTGTGCATCATCTCTACTTTGATGATTCAGACTACGAGCAAAAGCAGGCCTTTATCAAATGCAACCCTGCCATCAAGTCACGCATGGATCGGGATGCCATCCGGCAGGCGTTAATAGATGGGCGGATCGATGTGATTGGCACTGACCACGCGCCTCATACTCTGGATGAGAAGTGCAGTAGCTACTTCAATGCCCCCGCTGGGCTGCCTCTGGTGCAATATGCGCTGCCAATGGTGCTGGAGATGTATCACGATAAACTGCTCTCGCTGGAGTTGATTGCTGAGAAAACCAGTCATGGGCCAGCAAGGCTATTTGATATTCCAGACCGTGGCTATATCCGTGAAGGTTACTGGGCTGATCTGGTATTGGTTGATTTAGATAAACGTGAACGTGTTGAGCGCGAGGATGTACGCTATAAATGCGGTTGGTCACCGGTAGAAGGCCGGATCTTTCGTTCGACCATTGAGTCTACCTTTATTAATGGTCACCTCGCCTATCACCAGGGCAAGCTCGATGAGAGCGTACTTGGTCAACGTTTGACACATAACCGCTGATTACAATTTTTATGAATAACGAAATATATGGTCAGTGCAGGGTGCGATTGAACTACGGCTCACTGGTTAAGCTTACGGTTCTGCTGGGTTTCTGTGCTGGGCTGTTTGCAATCCCTCTTCTGTTACTAACATCCCTGGGAAAAATCTATGGCCTATTGAATCTACTCATAGGGTCGCCGATCGCGGGTGCAGTTACAGGCTTGCTGCTCTCTATTCTTGGTTCACCTATCTACTCATGGTGGATGGCAAAATCCAATGGCCAACTTTTTACCGGAACTTTTCAAGTGGATAGTGACTCTATTATTCCTACAAATAGTGCACAAGATAACCAAGAAGAGTGAGGGTTAAAGCAAGGTTTTCCACATTCTAAATAACGCTGTTTAAGCAGAATTAGGAATCTACTTCTTTCAGCCGCTTTTAATCGCTAATTTAATATCCTTAAAAGCGTGATCTAGATCACAAATTACTGCATGGAAAATAGCTCAAATTAGCAGTAAATAAGGGATAAAACGCACTCTGTACGGTGCTCTGATTCACGCAACTCAATAGATTATGCGGCTTATTTAGTCGCTATGGTTTTTTATCTGCGGATGGATTAAAACATAAGATAATATCCTCTTTTAATTTGTGGATAGTAGATTGCTAACGTGCTGATTTTTATTGATTTACTACTAAAATGGCGCCCTGTGGATTTTCTAAAGAATATTTAAAATAGATAGGCAAATAGCTATCTAACAATGCTTATTTTGCAATACATTCAATGGTTAAATAGCCAATAAATTGGGCTATCAATTTCTATTCTAAGTGCTGCCTAAGTTCAATTAAATGCTATTGTTATGCAGTAATAGGGAACCTAAAGATCCTTTGCTTTTATGCCGCTAGCTAAATCGACACTTGGTTAACAGAAGTTTATCCCTATGAGGGAGTTGATTTATGACTGAATTTAATAGAGTACCTGCTTATCCACTTTCACTTGGTGAAAGGCTACGTTGTAGACGGCGGGAGAAAGGCTGGACACAAGATCAGCTGGCAGCAAATGCTGGAACCAATCAAGCAGTAATTCAGAAGATTGAGAACGGCCGCAGTTTGCGTCCTAGAAAAATCGATGAAATTGCGTCTGCACTTGAAGTGACACCTTCTTGGTTAATGTTTGGAGAAGAGACAAACAATAATATAAACACAGAGGCGCGCACGGTGGCTGAAGCATGGTCTCGTCTTCCAGAGCCTTTTCGCTCACGTATTAGAGCTGAAATTCTGCATTATTCACAAACGTCACTCTCCAATTAGTACCATAAAACTGCATAATTAAAGCCTGCTCCGGATCACCTTTATTGGTGAAACCGGAGGCTTGGGCTTAGGCATATCATCAGCTATAGCGCGCTATCGTAGTTAATTAAGATAGAATGGTTTTCTATTGTTTACTTTTTGAGAACGCCATCATGTGTCAACTACTTGGTATGAACTGCAATGTTCCAACCGATATTTGTTTTTCATTCAAGGGGTTTTGTGAGCGTGGTGGTACAACAGATGAACATAAAGATGGTTGGGGTATTGCCTTTTTTGAGGATAAAGGCTGTCGTTCTTTTCTTGATCCATCCCCTTCAGCGGGGTCGGCCATCTCATCCCTGGTTAAAAATTACCCCATAAAATCTTGCAATGTTATTTCGCATATTCGTAAAGCTACCCTTGGTGAGGTAACGCTTGAAAATACTCACCCCTTTACGCGTGAACTCTGGGGGCAATATTGGGTTTTTGCTCATAATGGTGATTTAAAATCATTTCATCCGAGCTTTCAGGGAAGCTATCTCCCGGTCGGTTCTACGGATAGCGAACAGGCTTTTTGTCTGATACTTGAAAGATTAAAACAAAGTTTCCCTGAACGACCAACACCACAAGAGGTTGCAGGTGAACTTCAAAGGATTGCAGATGATATTGCTACCTATGGCATATTCAACTTCCTTCTTTCAGATGGCATTTGCATGTTTGCATACTGCACTACAACGCTCTCATACTTGGTAAGGCAGTATCCATTTTCAAAGGCACAGCTTAAGGATAGAGATATTGAATTGGATTTTAGCAAAATCGCTGGGCATGCTGATCGGGTTGCTGTAATTGCTACTGAGCCATTAACCACCAATGAGGCGTGGATTGCCTTTCCGAAAGAGCAGGTGCTTGTCTTTAAAGATGGCGTAGTGGTCAATACTTAATAAAAGAGTGGGATGGGATAATAGCTGGATTTTATTGAGTTAGCTTTGCACTTAAAATAGTAATGAAGTTAGTTGGTTTCGCGGTAGAGTTTGCATGCTGAGATGCGTAGTTCAATTTGCTGTTTCAGTTTATTAAACTCAGGGCTGCCAATCTTTCCAAAGCGTTGGGTGAACTCTTGCGCGGTCATATTTTCTGGTAAATCACGAATCTTGGGTATTAGATCCTTTTCGACAGCATCACTGGCAAGCAGCTGTTGCACGCTACGTGCGTGATCTACAGAGGCTGTTGCCATTTCGCCAAAACGGGTGCCGGCTCTATCTGCGGCTAGATCAGTAAAACTAAATCCGCTATGTCCTTTTGAATCAGCAACCTCTTTGTATAACCCAATGGCATCGGCTAGTTTTGCATCACCTGTTGCAGCTAATGCAGCCGAGCCTAAAAAATGTTCAACAAAATCACTGCGTCTATCTAACGTAAGCACATGCTTGCGAGGTAGAGGTAAATCTGACACTTTTGGCATCAGCGCATTAAAGCCTCCTGGAATAACATAGCTGGCTAATACAATCAGTGCTGCTCTATTTTCTGCAATGGGGTCACCGTTTTTTGAGCGAAACTGAGCATGGGCAAATAGAGGCCGCATGAGATACATAATGGATGATCGATGCCTTAATCCAGGTTGTCGTGTTAGCTCTGACATCTTGCTGTAGTAACTGCGGATGCGCTCTTGATCCTTTGGTGAGATGAGATGAGATTTAACTTTGGTAATTAGTTCGGGTTTCCATTTATAAGTAATTTGCATGTAACCATTGGATAAACTTATTTTTTTTATGGTGCTTTTAATTAGTTTCCTATCTTCACTGTGAAAAAGGTATTGGATAATCTCAACCAAAATAAAATCTGCAAGACGACTGGGGATGGGCAATTGACCAATATGCAGCTCTGATACAGTGGTTTTAGCTTCGATTTCTGCAATCGTCAGTTTTAGATTTAGATAGGGGTTTATAGGGTTTTTAGGTAGTTGAATGCTAGCTTGGAGCTTAAGCTGGTTGGGTAGCAGTTTAATGATGGTACCGCCAGAACCTGTATTTCTTATTAGATAGTTGGCCGCTAGACTTAAATCTTTCTCGCTTAAACTGAGAGTATGAATGTCCCCTGCTTTAAGTCGATTGGGGTTATTCTGTGCGATTATTTTACGTGCCCGGTCGATATCTTCATGGGTAAGCGTGTCTGCAACTTCAACTTGTGGTGCCGATTCGAAGCTAAGCCAGGCTAAGAGAGCAACACTGAGTGGCAGTAGTGATAAAAGTAGTAGACTAAAAAAAAAGCGCCGCATATTTCAAAATGCCAAGTAATCCTGAATAGATATGTAACTGCATCGTTAGTATAGATTAAGGCAGCAGCGCTTCACCTCGGTATAGGTCTGCAATTGTTTCTCGTTCACGTATAAGATGGATCTGATCACCATCAACCATAATCTCAGCGGCTCGTGGCCTGGAGTTATAGTTTGAACTCATAGTAAATCCATAAGCACCGCAGGATCGTACCGCAAGCAGCTCTCCATTTTTAAGTTTTAGCTCACGCGCTTTACCTAAAAAATCACCTGTTTCGCAGACTGGACCAACCAGATCAAAGCAACCGGGAATGCCATCATCACTTTCTACAACAGGGATAATTTCTTGAACTGCTTGATAGAGTGAAGGGCGCAGTAGATCATTCATAGCTGCATCAATAATTGCAAAATCCTTATTGGGGGTTGGCTTGATGTACTCAACTTGGGTCAATAGTACACCGGCATTCCCTGCTATTGCACGGCCAGGTTCGATACAGATCTCTAAAGTGGAATCACCCAAACGCTCATGCAATGCGGATGCATATTCTGCAGGAAGTGGCGGTTTTTCATCAGTATAGCGGATACCTAAGCCTCCGCCTAAATCCAGATGATCCAGCACAATGCCTCTGGATTTTAACTTCTTTACCACTACTAACACACGATCCAATGCATCTAGAAAGGGTGGCAGAGAGGTGAGCTGTGAGCCAATATGGCAATCAATACCAGAGATTCGGATATTATTTAGTTGGGTGGCTCGACTGTAGACAGCCAGTGCCTGGTCAATCTCAAGCCCGAATTTGTTCTCTTTCAATCCGGTTGAGATATAAGGGTGTGTGCCTGCATCAACATCAGGATTGACACGCACGGAGATAGGCGCTTGAACCCCTAGCTCTCCTGCAACCTGATTGAGACGCTCTAACTCTGGGGCAGACTCTATGTTGAAGCAGCGAATCCCTACCTCTAATGCCCGGCGCATCTCATCAGTGCGTTTGCCAACACCTGAAAAAACGACTTTTCTGGCATCACCACCAGCAGCTAAAACACGCTCTAATTCACCCACTGAGACAATATCAAAACCAGAACCCAGTCTGGCCAGTACATTCAGCACGGCAAGATTAGAGTTGGCTTTAACGGCAAAGCAAACCAGATGAGGTTGCGCTTTAAATGCATTATCAAAGGCGTGCCAATGGCGTTCTAGTGTAGCTCTGGAATAGACGTAGCAAGGTGTGCCCCAGCGCTGGGCAATCTGCGCCAATGGCACATCTTCAGCATACAGTTGACCATCACGGTATTTAAAGTGATCCATAATTATGTGGCTCTATTTCTTCTCTTCTTCTTGTTCTTGCGGCTGTGGCTGTTCGGGCATATATAGCGCCCCTTTCTGCCCACAGGCACTTAATAGACCGCTCATTACAAGCAATAGAATGACTAGACAATGCGTGGTTTTCATTCGGAAAAACCTCTCTACCTTAGGTAAGGGGGAGTATAAACTGCTGTAGATTATGCTGAAAGTGATGGTGAGTGGTTATTTAGCTTAGTTAACGCTTGATTGAGCTGTGTTTCCAGTCGCTTTTTAAGATGAAGCATCTCGATAGTACGGTTGCTGAGGTTGGCTGTTGCTCCGGAAAGCTCTACACCCGTGAGATATAATGGGTAGCTTTTGTCACCTGTTCGCCAGGATTGAACCTGTTCGGCGACAGCGGTATAAAGTTCATCACCATACTCAAGGGCGCTGAACTCTTTATTACGACAGACCAGACTGTAATGCCCTTTTGTCAGATCAGTATTATCACTGAGTAGACGTAGCTCAAGGTAGTTGAAGGGAATCTCGCCAATGGGTGGGTGCCGATCTGTTAGTAGCCATTGCCCATCTGAATTTTTAGAGAGACGGTAGTACTTAACAGGCTCACTGGGATGTAGATCCCCTATAGCTGATAAAAGATCACGTCGATTTAGATGTTGCTCAAAAAAACGCTGTTGTTGAACGAGCAGATGTTGCTCATCAGCACCATAAATCCGTTGACTGAATAGCGCCCCCTGCTCATCAAGAATATAGAGGTTTGTATAGCCTTTTGCAGGGTAGAAAAAGAGTTGAATTCGTTCAGGCTGATTGTGTTGCAAAATAGCTGGAATGGGATTGTTTATTAAGGTTTGTGAATCTACTGCAGTAGGGCGGTAACGGGTTAATGGTTGTCCAAGTTCTTCTAAAAGTGCTTGTATGCTATCCATTTCAAACCAGGTAAATTTCTCTTCATTACGTTGAATAAGATAGTAATTATCTTCAATCTGAAGGGTGTAACGACTATCCAGTCCATTACCACTTTGGCTGAAATTACGATAAACATCCCGGTAAACCTGTTCAATTCTTTGTGCAATGCTATTGGCATTATTTGAAGAGAAACCTCGTGCATTTACAATCGGCAGAGGCATTCCTGGAGGTGCTTGTAGCGCAAGTTCCAGATATTGACAAATACTCTCAAGCAATCCTGCTTTACCATTATGCTTGATGACCAATAATTCACCCCAGCTGGTGGTAATAAGCTGCTCTAGATTACACAGTAAGCTGACATGCATGGCACCAAAACTGAGTGGATTACAGCGGCTACTGGTCAGTAGTTTTCCCTGTTTTACTAAATGAGCCAGGGGGTCTTGACCCACATTAACAAATAGAGAGCAGGAGACCATATATGGCACATTAGCTAATGCTGTTAATGGCACTTGGGGTTGTTGGTCATGTGGACAAAAGGTACGCAGTGCATCTAATAAAGCACGGATGTCTGCACTAACAATTGGGCAGCTGTCGGGGTAGAGCCTAAATTGGGTGTCACGACTGGTGATTTGGTTTATATGGCACCAGGTGAGCAGCTCTACCAGGCTGGTGCTGCTTTTTAGTGGACTAATGGTATCCTGGTTTAATTCAGTAATCTCTCCACGATAAAGAAACCAGATATTGTTTTTATTCTGGCGCTTTACAAGCTGTAATGAGAGCTGATCCTCCAGCATATTATTGGATATTCCAGGATTAAGGTGCTCAATCTTGCCAGGGCGACGCTCTAAAGCAGCGTAGAGTTTACGGCCAAGCAGGGTCAGTTCTGCGGGGTCTACACGATGCTCTTGTGCGTGTTCGCGCGCAAAATTTGTAAGTAGACGATGGCTATATGAAAGCTCCTGCACTAAACGATTTCGCTCTTCTGTTACTCGATCAACCTTCCAGTTATCTTTAGAATCCAGAGAAGCAAACTCCACCTGCCCCCAACCCCACTTTGTAGCCAAAGATAGCAGCAGCTCGGCTTTCCAGTTGCCTTTCTGATTATCCTGGTTGCGGCTAAGGAGTTGCTCTGTTTTGAAGTAGAAACAGCGTCGAGCCAGCTCTAAACGATCAGGCTCATTACGCTCCAGTAGGTATTGCTCAACCCGCAGATAGAGACGAACATAAGGATCTAACTCTGTAAGATCTTTGCAGCCGCTATAGATGGCTTTTTTGGCTTCCTGACATAACCACTGGATATTGGGGTATTCACGTGCGTAGGCTTCCATCAATAGAATTTTCAGCACCGCCTTATAGGGTGACTCGACCCCTTTAAAGAGCTGCCAACGTGCGGCACTAAAAAATTCCTCAACGGATATTTTTTCCAACCCGCCAAAATCCAGACAATCATAATCGTTTACAAAACGCTTTTTTATTAGACGATTGGCATAATCCCGATAATTGGATTCATGCTCTGGTGGCACCAGCCACCATAATGGGTATCGTCCAGCAATTAATATGCCTGTTCGGTAAAACTCTTCCAGCAGCAGGCGTTGTTGGGTAGTGCCGCTACTTTCATGGGAAATAGTAGCGCGATCGCCTCGCCGAAAAGATTCCACATCCATGACAAAAAAATGCACTTCCAGTCCCAGTTCATCAGCCCAGGTTTCTAATAGATTGGCCTTGGTACTAAGTGCATTTTGTTGTTCTGTGTCGAGCTGTGGATCATGAATAAGCCAGATATCAAAGTCACTTTTGTCCGTGTGTGCAATGCTGCCCATGCTGCCCATAAGATAAATGCCATGAATTAAATAGCTACGAAGGGCGCGTTGTTGGTAGGAAAAACTTCGGCTAATTGATTTGGCAATGCGGAGCTGATCCTTGGAGGGTGTAAAATCAGATAATCCAGCGGGAGTTGTACTATTCACATACCCCGGCAGCATGGGATGGTTGATGTGAAACAGTAGAGATAAAAGCCGGATAAAGTTCTGCTGATGAGGTGGCAGCTCTTTTTGTATGCGCTCTAAGCGCTCTTGATGCAGACTTTGAAAATGGCGGCGGATTTTCTGAAGTGCCTTTCGGTCAACATCCTCCTTGTTTTTTTCCGCCACCGTTGTATAGACCTAAAAATATTAAATCAGGAGGCCATGGATGCGTCGGCTGCATCTAAAGCATGTTCCGCCTGCTGGGTAAAACGGGTTGTGTCAAATCCTTTGCTCCACTCAACCAGACCAAACCGTAGTTGAAACGCTGGAGGTTGCTCTCCTCCTGTTGAGGCAAGATCCGTAACGCCTTTGCTAATATTCTCAATCAAGGTGCAGGCTGCCTCTTTAGAGGTTTCAGGTAGCATTAGCATGAAGCGATTGCCTTCCCAGCGACCAAGAACATCAGCCCACCTTAATCGATCACGTAGATAGTTGCTTACGGTGAGAATCAGCTTATCTGAAATCACTTCTGAGTTTTGTGGAAGAATCTCTGTAATCGCCAGGCTAAGCGGGTTTTGATAGCGTCGGCTGCGTGTTATTTGCGTGTCGAGCATCTGGGTTAGGGCACGACGATTGGTCAAGCCAGTCAGTGTGTCCGTAATGGACAGCTCTTTCACCTGTTCTGTTAGTTGACTGTTTTGCTGCTGGAGCTGCTGTTTCTCTGTGACATCTTGAAAATAGAGCAGTGTGATCTCTTCGCTATCTGCGCCTTTTAGTTTTCGTGTCTCACGCTGTAACCAGCACTCAAGGCCGGGGCCATGTAGGTGTACAAGTTCTTCGTTCTCCAAAAGGGGACGATGAATGGATGAAGGTAAACTCTCTTGATTGTGTTTTAGAAAATGTGCTGAAGAAAGCCCACTTATCGCCTCAAGCGCAGGATTTACACCGCAGATGTAACCTTTTTCATTTAATGCCATTAAGGCAATGGGGCATGATTTAAACCACTCTCGTTCGGAAATATTGTTTTGATTTATAGCCATCTCTTTAATCCTTCAATCTAGCTTTAAATGCACGCTTAAAATAATGATGCCTGTACTACGAGGTCAATAGCGGCAATTTGGGATAAAACTTAAGTTTTATTCCGCTATTTTTAGATGTGCTCTTTTTATAGCCAGTCGAACTTGCTGAGGCGCCGTGCCACCAATATGATTTCTAGCAGCTACTGAGCCTTCTAAAGTCAGTACATCAAATACATTTTGCTCAATGTTGCTGGAGAACTGTTGTAACTCCTCCAACGCACAGGCGGAAAGGTCTTTATCTTTTTCAATGCAATATGCTACCGCCTTTCCTACAACCTCGTGTGCATCGCGAAAGGGTGTTCCCTTACGCACCAGGTAATCGGCTAGATCGGTTGCTGTCGCAAAGCCCTGCATTGCGGCACTGCGCATGTTGTCATGTTTGCAACTGATAGCCGGAATCATATCGGCAAATACTTTGAGACATCCCTTGAGATTATCAATGGTGTCAAATAGTGGCTCTTTATCTTCTTGATTGTCTTTGTTGTAAGCCAGCGGTTGTCCCTTCATGAGGGTTAGCAGTGATATCAGGTGTCCAAAAATCCGTCCTGTTTTTCCGCGTACCAGCTCAGGCACATCCGGGTTTTTCTTCTGCGGCATGATGGAGGAGCCCGTGCAGAAGCTGTCTGATAGCTCAATAAAGCTAAATTGGGCAGATGACCAAATGACCAGCTCTTCAGAGAATCGGGAAAGATGCATCATGATAAGTGATGCAGCTGCGCTAAACTCAATGGCAAAGTCACGATCACTAACGGCATCTAGTGAGTTTTCGGCAGGTCGCTCAAAACCCAGCAACTCAGCCGTATAATGGCGGTCAATCGGGTAGGTGGTTCCTGCCAGGGCGGCGGCACCCAGTGGCATGATGTTGACCCGTTTGTTGCAGTCTGCCAGGCGTTCGCGATCACGTTGCAGCATCTCAAACCAGGCCATCATGTGATGACCAAAGGTAACAGGTTGAGCTGTCTGTAGATGAGTGAAGCCGGGCATCACGGTATCGGCCTCCTGCTCTGCCATGGTCAGCAATGCCTGTTGCAGACGTAAGATTTCAGCGCAGATGATTTTAATCTCATCGCGCATATAGAGCCGGATATCGGTAGCAACCTGGTCGTTACGGGAGCGTCCGGTATGTAATTTTTTACCTGCATCGCCGATACGCTGGGTCAGTGCAGATTCAATATTCATATGGACATCTTCTAGTGAGACCGACCATTTGAACTCACCGCGTGCAATCTGCTCACGAATGGCCTCCAAGCCAGAGATGATCTCATCACGCTCAGCGGTAGTGAGAATATCGGCTTTAGCCAGCATGGTGGCATGGGCAATAGAGCCTTGAATATCGTAACGATAAAGGCGTTGATCAAAGTTTACGGAGGCGGTAAAGGCCTCAACAAAGGCATCTGTTGGCTCATTAAATCGGCCAGACCAAGGTTTTTCGGGTATGTTATTGTCACTCATTAAGCGGCTTCCTGAGGGCTTGATATCGGGGATTATACCCAAGAGTTGAAGGTGAGATGCGTAAAAAGCAGAAAAAACCCATACCGAAGAGAGCAGAAGAGGCCGGTTTTTTGCCTGACTTCTGTGCTATCAGTAATCTTTTGATCACTATTGTCTCGGCAGAACTGCTGGCTATGGTGCTAACGCTGAGTGCAGATGTTACTTCAGGGGAACTCGTTCATGAGCTTAGTTTGCGTTCCCTTTTTATACAATGGGTAGCCCTTGCCAGTGCTGCCTTACTTTGTAAATTTCGTTTCTGGCTAAACCAGCAAGGCAATATTAAAGCCGGTATTTTTGCCTGGCTAATTATTCAATGTATTACCCTTATTGTTAGTGAAGCTGCTTTTCAGTTGCTGAACCATACGGATCAGCCATTGGGGGTAATAGATGGCCACACCGGCTTTCTGTTTAGAAGCCTTGGCATCAGTATGATTATGTCGGCACTGGGATTGCACTACCTTCATATCCAGTTTTTGTGGCGGCAACAGGCGGTAGCAGAAACACAGGCACATCTACAGGCACTGCAATCACGCATTCGTCCACACTTTCTATTCAATAGCATGAATACCATTGCCAGCCTCACGCGTACACGCCCAGAGGTTGCAGAAGAGGCCATACATGATTTGGCTGATCTCTTTCGGGCGTCACTTTCATCAGCGGAGAATAGAGCTACCCTGGGAGATGAGCTGGAGTTGGCGCGTGGCTACCTGCGCATTGAAAAACAGCGTCTGGGAGAGCGACTTCAGATTGAGTGGGATCTGGATGAGTTGCCTGAGAATGCCACTATGCCGCAGTTGATACTACAGCCGCTGTTAGAAAATGCGGTGTATCACGGTATTGAGCCATCTCCCAACGGTGGAAAAATCCAGATAGCTGGGCGCTATCGTCGTAGCCAAATCAACCTAAGTATTAGAAACTCTCTGCCACCAGAGGACAGCCCTCGACACAATAGTGGCAACCATATGGCGATGGACAATATACGTCAGCGGCTTGACGGTCTGTTTCATGGTGAAGGCCATTTGACCATAAGTGAGATTGAGGGTGACTATCAGGTTCGCCTTGTCTTCCCCCACCCCTGGAAGCCCTAAGTACATGAAAATACTAATTGTTGATGATGAGCCACTGGCACGAGCGCGACTACGCAGCCTTATGGATGAAATTGGCTCCCCTTATGAAGTGGCGGGGGAGGCAGAAAATGGCAATGAGGCACTACAAAAATGTGCTGAAATAAGTGCGGATTTGGTCTTAATGGATATCAGCATGCCGGGTATGAATGGGCTAACAGCTGCAGCCGAGCTTGCCAAGCGTAAAACGCCCCCAGCGGTTATTTTCACCACAGCATATAGTGATCATGCCTTGGAGGCATTTGAAGGTAATGCAGTGGATTATCTACTGAAGCCCATTCGGCTTAATCGACTGCGTAAGGCATTGGATAAAGCCAGTTTGATCAACCGTGTCCAAATCCAGGTAATAGAGCAAGCTCAAGAAAAGGAGAGTGCAGCAGCCAATAGTTATATTTGCGCTAATATTCGAGGTGGAATTCAACGCATCCCTACCGCTGAGATCATATATTTCATAGCAGATCAGAAGTATGTGTGTGCTTACTATCAAGGTGGAGAGGTGTTACTGGAAGATCCTCTCTGCTCATTTGAAGAGCGTTTTGGTGATCAGTTTATGCGTATCCACCGTAATGCTTTGGTCTCCAGTAAACACCTAATAGGTTTAGAGAAAAACAGGGAAGGTCAAACCCTGGCTAAACTCCATGGTACTAACCAAAGGCTGCAAATCAGTCGACGGCACCTACCTAAAATAAGACAGTGGCTAAAGGGTAAATAAGATATCCAACCTTTAACCTTTGTGCTTTAACCGATAAAATTGCGCTTTTTATAATAATGAGTAAACCCAATGCCTGAGCAAATCATCCGTATTGCCACCCGTAAATCGCCACTTGCCATGTGGCAGGCTGAACATGTTGCAGCAGAGCTAAAGAAGGCTCACCCTGGGATAATGATTGAGCTGCTGGGCATGAGCACTAAAGGTGACCGTATACTGGATGCGCCGCTAGCCAAGATTGGCGGCAAGGGTCTGTTTGTAAAAGAGTTGGAACAGGGCATGCTGGAAGGCACGGCCGATATTGCAGTTCACTCAATGAAAGATGTTCCCGTTGAGCTGCCAGAGGGGTTACACCTACCCATCATCATGGAGCGTGAAGACCCGCGTGATGCCTTTGTTTCTAACAAATATGCCAGCCTGGATGAGCTGCCTCAGGGCGCCTGTGTCGGCACATCAAGCCTCCGTCGCCAATCTCAGCTTAGTGAAAGGCGGCCTGATTTGGTGATAAAACCCCTGCGAGGCAATGTTAATACGCGATTAGCCAAGTTGGATGCGGGTGAGTTTGATGCCATTATTCTTGCTTCAGCAGGTCTGATTCGTTTGGAATTTAGTGATCGAATTGCCTCATTTATCAGCGCAGAACAAAGCCTGCCAGCTATTGGTCAAGGTGCAGTTGGCATCGAGTGCCGAACAGATGATGAACGTGTAAATGCCCTATTGAAGCCACTTCATCATGAAGAAACTGCAATCCGTGTACGCGCAGAGCGCGCCATGAATCATCGCCTTAATGGTGGTTGCCAAGTGCCTATTGCCGGTTATGCAGAACTGAAAGATGGTGAGGTTTACATGCGTGGACTGGTTGGTGAACCTGATGGCAGCAATATTTTGCGATCAGAGGCGCGGGGCAGTGCCGCCAAAACAGAGCAGTTAGGCATTCAAGTAGCAGATGAGCTACTTGCATTGGGTGCTGATCGCATACTCAAAGCACTCTACGAAGACTAACTGTTCAATTGACAACCTTATTAGCTCTGGATGCCCGCATTGTCAAAGACTGCATGTGATCTTGCGGGAATAGGTGTGCTGGTAACCCGGGCAGCGCATCAATCTGCCCCTCTGTGCGCATTGATTCGTGCCCACGGGGGGCATCCCATCTGCTTTCCAGCACTTGAAATATCTGCTCCAGAAAACCCTGAGGTCACACAATTACAGCTTGCCCAGCTTGATCAATTTGATATAGCCATCTTTATTAGTCCAAATGCTGTTAGCCATGGCCTGGCGCTGCTGGGAGACAAAACCCCACTGAGCAGGCTAAAAGTAGCGGCTGTAGGTAAAAGTACAGCCGCTATGTTGGAAAAAGCTGGGGTGGTGGTGAATATCACCCCTACTGATAAATTCGATAGTGAAGCGCTACTTGAAATGCAGAATTTGCATGATGTTAAAGATCGTCGAATTATTATTTTCCGTGGCAATGGCGGACGCTCTTTACTAGGTGATACGTTACGGCAGCGCGGTGCAGCGGTTATTTATACCGAGGTCTACCAACGTTGCAAACCTAAAGCAGACCCCACTGAGTTATTGGCCAACTGGCTCACAACAGTCAATATTGTCACGGCTACCAGTATTGATATTTTGCATAACCTTGTTGCCTTGCTAGGGGCAGAAGGGATAAAGAAATTACGTATCACCCCCCTGCTTGTGGTTAGCAAGCAGATGCAAATAGAGGCGCAAAAACTAGGTTGTAGAGACATTATTCTTGCAGCGCGAGCTGATGATCAATCTGTATTAAAAGCACTGCGTTGCTGGTTAACCATAGAAAAATTGCCGTGAAGCAGTTTCTATTGATTATATAATCGTGTTATTTTATGTTACGTGGTATAAAAATTATGCTCGGAGCATAGTTAATAGAAATTCAAGAAATATGATTTATTTCATATTTTAGTTTGAGGCTGGATTGATTTTCGCCACTTTAGATCTGGACAAAGTACATAAAAAGTACATAACCAGAAGGCGCTTAACAAGGATCATCCATTGTAAAGCTGTTTTAAAAATAGATACTTTAAATATCACGTTTAACAGCATCAATTATTTTTTAAGCTCCTAAATGAGTCCACCCTTTAGGCACCAAAGAACGACTGACAGCAACGGTAAAAAAAATGACCGATAGCAATGATAAAGAGAAGGCAGCGGAATCAGAAGTAATTGAGTCCATCAACGAAACTGAAGAGACTGCAAATGAAGTTGAAGTAACGGCGGTCGATGATGAGCCGCAAGAGGCAGGGTTTACTGAAGAAACGGCCCCACCTGCCAAATCAACCTCCTCCGCGCTTCTGGCTCTAATAATCTCAATCATAGCGTTTCTGTGCATCATGCTGCTTGGCGGCGGTGGATACTGGTTTGCCAACGAGCAACAACGACTACTCTTGGAACAGCAAACATTGTTGCAGAACCAGCTACAAGAACAACTCCAAAGCCAGATCACAACATCTGGAGCAGACCGCAAAGATCTTCGCGACAAGGTAGATGCCATCGGCACTGGACTTGCGGGCAGCGAAAGAGACATTGTTGCACACCGGGAGATAGTGGATATCCAGAAAGCCGCTTTCAATAAGCAGACAGAAGCCTTTGAAAAGCAGCAACAACAGTTTGAAACTGGGAACAAGCGTCTACAACAGAGGGAATCTGAGCTACAGACCACACTTGAAGACGTGCGCCGTAGCATTGGCCGCACGGGTAGTCAGTGGATGGCCGCTGAAGCAGAATATCTGATGCGGGTAGCCAATCATCGGTTACGGCTAGAACGTGATGAGAAAACCGCCCTTTCTGCACTCCAAGCTGCAGATGACCGTCTAAAAGCGACGGGTGATCCGCTTTGGACAGAGGTGCGTGAGGCGCTTGCTGGTGAAATGTCTGGCTTGCTGACACTGGTCAAGCTAGACACCATTGGCAAAGCAGCCACCCTGGGCAGCATGGTTAAACAGGTTGATAAACTCCGCCTGATTGACGCCTCGGCACCAGAGATCCATGTAAAAACCAAAACCTCTGATGCGCTTGCGCTGGAAGATATTGTTGCTAAAGCCAAAGAGCTCCTGGCACAGGGCTGGGCTGGTTTCCAATCACTGGTTATTGTCCGGCGCCATGACGCACCCGTCACAGCAATGATGCCGCCTGAGCAGCGTTACTTCATCTATCAGAACCTACGCATGCAACTGGAGGCAGCGCGCTTCGCTATTCTGCGTTCTGATGCCGGGTTATATAATTCCAGCCTGACGACTGTTCAAGAATGGCTAAATGAATTTGTAGTAAAGGATGATTCTACTGCTCAAGCCATGGCAGAAGAGCTGGAAGGCCTAATTAAAGTCAACATCCGACCTGAACTACCTGACATCTCAGGTTCTTTACGTCTGTTGCGTGAAAAAATGAAGGTTGTTGGCTTGGAGGCATCTGCATCATGAAATTGCTTTTCTTCTGCTTGATCGCATTGGGCATTGCAGCCTTTGTTGCACTGGGTGTTCGTGAAGATAGTGGCTATGTTTTAATTGGCTACGATGTGTGGACATTTGAGTCCAGTCTTGCGCTATTTGTGCTTGCGCTCGTTATTGTCTTTTCCGGCATGTACATGGCACTGCGTATTTTTGATAATCTTTTATCTGCCCCAGACAAAATGCGCGACTGGAGTTCTCGCCATAGTGCAAAACGAGCCAGAAAAGCCTTAAACCGCGGGTTGTTGGAGCTATCAGAAGGAGATTGGAAAGGCGCAGAAAAACATCTGCTACGTTTGGCTGATCACTCAGAAACCCCGCTACTCAATTATCTGGCTGCTGCGCGCTCTGCACAACAGCAACAAGCCTATGACCGGCGCGATCACTATCTACAGCTGGCTCATTCCTGTATGCCAACTGCAGATGTTGCTGTTGGCTTGACCCAGGCCGAGTTGCAGATGGCTCATGAGCAGCAGGAGCAGGCACTGGCCACATTACAACATCTACGCAGTATTGCTCCCCATCATACTCAAGTATTGAAGTTACTAAAGACACTCTATGAGCAATTGGGTGACTGGATTCGGTTGCGTGAACTCCTACCCGAATTGCGTAAACGGAATGTTATTGGTGAAGATGAACTGGAAGCGCTAGAAATTAATATATACAAAGCGTTTTTGGGAAAAGCGGCAGCTGATGATGATCGAGCCAGATTGCTGCAATCATGGGAGGAGATACCACGCAAACGCCACACTGACGAAGCACTGGTTGTTTGTTACGCGCAGCATTTAATGCAAAGAGGGCGTAATGACCAGGCGCGCGATTTGGTATTTGATGCCATGCGCAAACAGTGGAGTGAGGCGCTTATTGAACTTTACGGGCAAATTGAATCCAGTGAGCCCAGCAAGCAACTTTCAACAGCTGAAGGGTGGTTAAGCAGAAAGGCGGATGATGCCATATTGCTTCTCACCTTAGGTCGCTTATGTTTGCGCTGTAAACTTTGGGGTAAGGCTAGAAGCTACTTTGAATCCAGCCTTAATATCTGTGCATCCTCAACCACTTATCGTGAATTAGGCGCTTTGCTGGAGCAATTGGAGGAGCCTGAAAAGGCTATGGAGAGTTATCGTGCAGGGCTTGAGCTGCATGTGGAACCTCCTGCATTAAATCTAGAGCCTCCTGTAACAGCAGCAAATGAGGAAACTGTGACAGAAGAACCCGCTGCTCAGCAACTGGAACAGAAAATCGCCTAATACGTCAGTAGGCGCAACCAGAGAAATAGCCTCGGACTATGTGTGAAAAGACATATAGTCCGAGGTAGCAATGTTATATAAAACAAACCCAGTTTTAACTCTTTTTTGCCGTTTGTTTCTTTGGAACTTCAGGCAAACTACTTTTACTACCCAGCCACTCAAGAATGGGATCCCACTGCACCAGATCTCGATAAACACTTGAGGGTGCCATTTCAAAAATCCCTAAACCCTGCTCTGCGGAGCGAATATAGTTCTGGCTTTCGCGTAAAGAGGTGAGAAAGGGGATATTCAGGCTATTGAGAAACTTTTCCAGCTGTTGGTAGATAATGGTGTTTTCTCTTACACGGTTAGCTACAACTGCAATACGGGTGCGGTGTCGTGATACCTGACGGGTGACAAGCAATTCCTGTATAAAACGCGAACAGGCACGGATATCAATTGGTGAAGGCATAACGGGAATAATGAGGGTTTGAACCTGACGTAAAACAGTATTAATCTCTTTGCCATGGATGCCTGAGGGTACGTCCATAATCAAATATTCTGTTCCTTTGGCTGGATGAACCTCTTCTTTTACGGCATTAATACCGACGATATCTGGGATCCCAGTATAGTCTTGACGAGCCGCCAACCAGTCCAATGCAGAGCCTTGGGGGTCAAAATCAGCTAATAGAACCTTATTGCCTTCGTCCGCAAACCAAGCCGCTATATTGGTAGCCAGGGTGGTTTTGCCACACCCCCCTTTAGAATTCATCAGCATAATTGTACGCATAATGTCATTTAGCTCGTTGAGAGGTTTATCTGATTTTATTTATTTGTTCGATTATAGAAGGTGGCTAAATGTTGTGCATACACAGTTAAATGCGGTGTAAGTGACTACCTTGGTGAACAACACCGATACTTTTACAACATAGCTTCAATAGTATTTGGCGCATGTGTTTGCCAATGGTTGACGATATGACAGAAAAGCTCAGCTGTCTTCTCTGCGTCATAAATGGCAGAGTGAGCTTCACGTTCATCCCAATCAATCCCCGCAGCCTCAGCAGAACGAGCCAATACAGTCTGCCCATAGATTAAGGCGGCAAAGGAGACGGTATCAAAGATGCTAAAAGGATGAAAAGGATTGCGTTTGAATTTGGTGCGTTTCACCGCCGCATTTATAAAGCCAAGATCAAATCCCGCATTATGCCCAACCAAAATAGCACGATTACAATGGCTGGCTTTGACGGCTTCGCGAATCGGTGTGAAAATCTGATCTAATGCT
The DNA here is from genome assembly GCA_021773975.1 of Gammaproteobacteria bacterium. Lineage (GTDB taxonomy): Bacteria > Pseudomonadota > Gammaproteobacteria > Chromatiales > Chromatiaceae > WFXD01. The sequence continues at coordinate 123,677 of JAJFJN010000041.1, forward strand.
TTATTTTCTGTTAACGCCATGCGTAATGGCTGTTCAGGATCAATTCCATTAAAGGCTAATGCCTTTGGGTCTAAATTTGCACCAGGGAAAGGCTCAACATGGCATGCATAGGTCTTAGCAGGATGTAAGTAACCCTCATCATCCATACGAATCATCACAGCCGCAATCTCTAGCAAGGCATCTGTCTCTGAATTAAATCCAGCTGTCTCAACATCTACCACTATGGGAAGAAAGCCACGAAATCGATTAGCAATTTTTGGGTTATAGTCACACATATTTTTACAGGATAAGCCATGAGGGCGGTGATGGATAGAGGCCAAAGGATGTCTTGAACAAATAATTTGTACCAATCTAACATTTAACTAAAGTGGCATTATTATGAAGATATGGGTAGACGCAGATGCTTGCCCCACAGTGATTAAAGAGATCCTGTTTAAGGCAGCAGAGCGTACAGGAGTATTAATCACACTGGTCGCTAATCAACCATTACAGATACCTCGGTCACGCCATGTTAAATTTATTCAGGTTTCTGCAGGTTTTGATGTGGCTGATAATGAAATAGTCAAAAGAGTTGAGGCGGGAGATCTTGTGATTACAAGTGATATTCCTTTGGCAGCAGAGGTGATTGAAAAAAAAGCGAATGCACTTAACCCTCGAGGTGAGCTTTATTCAGTTGACAATATCAGAGCACGTTTAAATATGCGGGATTTTATGGACACGCTACGATCCAGTGGAATACACACCGGTGGCCCATCTACTTTAAGTCAAAGTGACCGGCAATTGTTCGCAAACAACCTAGATAAATTATTAACGCAGAATGTGCCACCAAGATAACATTGATATTTTTTTAAAGAGACCATTTATTTGGTGATTAGCGTCCCAGCCCGCTCCACGCGCCCACATCCCTAGGTCTATCAGGCATGAGTCCTGACAGGCACCCCAGGAGCAGACCTCAATTTAAATGCACAGCTGCCGATAACAAGCTGAGCAGGTACTCAAAAAGAGCCAAATTGATTATCCAAAGGTATCGATGACAAACAGCACCAAACTCAATCGGTTGCTAATTAGATGGATCTGTATAGCTACACTCTCATTATTCCTGAGCCATAACGCCATGGCTGAATCGCAACAGGTAAAAATGGTGGTGACCGCAGCCTTTGTCTCCGACAAAGGTTTGAACGTCTATGAAGATCTGGCCAAATATGTAGCCGATAAACTTGATTGGGATGTTGATGTCATATCGGGGCTCTCCTATGACGAATCCAATTCCTTATTAGAGAAAGGCATCATTCAAGTAGGCTTCGTCTGTGGTTTACCCTATGTACAAATGTCTAGAAAAGATAGTTACCATTTGATGGCAGCTCCGGTAATGGCCATGAAAAAGGGCACCTTCCCCGACGCCAAGGGTTACGAGGATGTGCCTGGTAAATATTACGCCTATACCATCGTCCGCAAGGATTCACCGCTAAGCAGCTGGGAAGAGCTTAAGGGGAAAACCTACGCCTTTAACGAAACGATAAGCAACTCTGGTTACAACATGCCCCGTTATAAGCTGATCCAACTTGGGGCAAATAGCTGGGAGGAGTATTTCTCAAAGGTGATAGTCTCAGGCTCCCATGAAGAGTCCATTCGCCTGGTATCTCAGGGCATAGTGGATGCCAGCTCTGTCGACTCCCTGGTGCTGGATTATGACCGTACCATCGGTGACCCCGATGCACTGAATGTAAAGATTATCGAGCACCTGCACCCCGGTGGCGCAGGGATTCCACCCGTAGTCATGAGTAACAAGGCAGACCCAGCCATCCACAAGGCCTTTCTCGACCTGCTATTAAACATGCACAAGGATCCAGAGGGAATGAAGATATTGGAAAAGGCGCTGATATCGCACTTCATGGCCCCGAATGATGCCAACTATGATGATATCCGCATGATGGAAGATACAGCCCGCAAGGCAAGCTTCCAGGATTATACTGGTTTATGAGCCATGCACAGATCCACCTTGCCTCAGATTGGTGTTAATTCCAAAGATACCTGGAATAAGGATTACACCCCGACCTATAGCATTGATGCCCAATCACACCGCATGCAATGAGCATTCAAACTAAACTTACCCTCGCATTTCTCATCATCATACTGTTCCCAGGGATTGCCACGCTCTACGTGCAGCAATCCAAAATGGAAGAAGCGATATACCATTTTCATGAGCAAAAAGGCAGAGTTAACGCGGAGCGCCTGGTCACGCATGAGATATCAAGCATGCTGGATGCTGCTTCCAACTATGCACAGTTCCTCGCGTTAGACAGCAACATCGTCAAGGCTACTTACTACGCCGCTGCCCTCAATGTAACGGATGACTTAAAAGCCGTTCTCCCTCAAATAAAAGAGCGGTTGGATCTATCATTTCTTGAAGTCCTCGATAACGATCGCCGCATTATACACAGCACATACAGCGGGCAAACGGGAGCACTTGTAACACAGCATGCGACCTCACTTAGCAGCCAAGGTGAGCATCATATTGCCGAATTTGAATTCAACCCAAGAATAGGGAGATTTGAGATTCACGCCGAATCGGCAATTATCCGCGGTGGACAACAAATTGGCATAGTCCATGGTGGCTATGTGCTTGATAAGGCAAAGCTGGCAACCATTGCCGGTGATTCATCTGCTGCCTTATTTCATGCTGCTACTGGATCTTTTGAAAGCACCGGAGCAGTACCTTTTGACCAAAGCTGGCTACAACAAACAGACAGCTACTTTACGGCAGTCTGTGGTGGCGCAGCCTCTCAAAACCCTTGCATTGAGAAAAGATTCCGCAGCACACGCCAAGCACTCAACGGCAGATCATCTTTGGTGACCGCCACGCCACTGATTTGGCACGACAACATAATCGGCATACTGTTGCTGCTCGATGACGCCAGTCAAATGAAAGTCGAGCTGGCTTCAGCCCGCAACAGCACACTCATAATCGGCGCAGTCACCCTCTCTATTGCACTGCTAGTCAGCCTTGTGATTGCCAAAAGTCTATCTGGCCCGATTGTTCGACTTAAAGAGGCCGCATTGGCATTTGGCAAAGGCAACTTGAACAAGCGGGTTAAGGTAGAGTCCACGGATGAAATTGGAGTCTTGGGCGAGGCATTCAATACCATGGTGGATACACTGTGCGAAACAACAGTCTCCAAGAATTATGTAGCCAATATAATTAGCTCTATCGCAGACATGCTCGTTGTAACGAACGACAAGGGACATATAACGCTAATCAATCAAACCACCACCAAGGCGCTTGGCTACGCGGCCGACGAGTTGATGGGGCAAGGTATCACGATGCTTGTGTATGACTCGGATGATGTGGGCAACTTAACTGATAAATTGGCGCACAACGGCACACTGCGTGAGTATGAAACACGATACAAAACCAAGGGCGGACGCATCATCCCGGTTCATGTCTCCTGCGCCAGGCTGAGCGATTCAGAAGATAACACCCTCGGGATGGTATATGTGGCTCGGGATATTTCAGAACGTCTACGTGTTGCCCAAGAGCTGCAAAAAGAGAAAGATGAGCAGCAGGTATTGATCGAAAAGTTACAAGCGGCTCAGAACCAACTGCTGCAATCCGAGAAAATGGCTTCCGTAGGCCAGTTGGCAGCGGGTGTGGCCCATGAGATAAATAACCCCATGGGCTTTATAGGCTCCAATATACATAGCCTAAGAGGGCACATCGCTCAGCTGTTAACGGTATTAGGAGCGTATGAACAGAGTGAACAGTTCTTGCCCAGGAATTCAGAAGCACTAGAGCGAGTAACCCAGGCTAAAAAAGAGGCAGAAGTAGATTACCTGAAAAGCGATATTATTGAGCTGATTAAAGAATCGCAAGAAGGCGTTACCCGGGTAAAACAGATAGTGCAGGATCTTAAGGAATTCTCCCATGTAGACAACACCACGTGGCAGTGGATAGACCTGCACAAGGGAATAGATAGCACACTGAATGTGGCACGCAACGAACTCAAATATAAAGTCGAAATCATAAAAAAGTACGGTGAAATACCACAGATACAATGCCTCGCCTCACAGCTGAATCAAGTATTCATGAACATCTTTGTAAATGCGGCCCACGCCATAAAGGATCAAGGCACCATCACAATACGTACTGGCCTGAAGGATGATCGGGTCTGGATTGAAATCAGCGACAACGGCAAGGGCATAGATCCAGAGCATCTGAAAAGAATCTTCGAGCCTTTCTTCACCACCAAGCCTGTGGGCCAGGGCACTGGCCTTGGCTTGTCCCTATCTTACGGTATTGTAAAAAAACATGGTGGCAACATTGAAGTAGAGAGCCAGCTTGAGCAAGGCACTACATTTCGTATTTGTCTTCCGATACAACATACAGAAGAAGCATTACAGGAAACTGCATAATAACCTGGTGATATGTTCAGTACGCTCATCCAAAATCAAAATCAAAAACCAACACCACATCCAGCATGGGCAATCGCATTCACCAGCACAGCAAACTCATCTTGTTCCATGTAATTGTCTTGCCTACACCAACGGGCTATCACATCGACCCTTGCAACGTGTTATGGCTGATATGGCACCCTGCACTACTAAGGCGCGTATATACCCATCACTGTGCTTGCTGATGCCGAGCAAACGCTGCTGACCATCTGTTGAAAACTGTTTTGGTACCAATCCAATCCAATCCAAGCCATGCGGATAGTTCCCGTCCATTTTTAAAGCTGCTAGCGTTACCAATAGCTGAGATCAGGGCTGTGGCAATCATAGGGCCTATGCCCGGTATTTTTACTAGTCGCTGGCAGATGGGATGTTCATTGGCTAACTGCTTTACCTTTTTGTCCAATGCTTTGACACGATCATCCAGCCCATACAATTCTTGTCGCAGTGAATCAAAAAGCTCTCTAGGCAGTGGTGTTAACTCATTTTCACCCTCTTCAAGTATGCCTGCCAATAGAGAGCGAATCGGACTAATGCCTTTCGGGACGGCAATGCCATATTCAAGTAATTGCCCTCGAATTTGATTAACTAGTGCCGTACGTTGCTGCACAACTCGTTGTCTAGTGCGATGTAATAACTGAATATCATGTTGTTCAATGGTTTTGGCTGCGACATAGCGCACGGTAGGTCGGCTACCCGCTTCACAGATCGCTTCAGCATCATGGAAGTCATTCTTGTAGGTTTTAACATAGGGCTTTACATAGGCGGGGTGGATAAGTCTGGCTTGATGTCCTTGACGTGTAGCGGTTATATACCAATAGTGGGATGTTGAACAGGATTCGAAGACAACTTGGCTGACAGGGGTTGTAGCGAGGAGATGCTTAAACTGGCTGCGCCTAAGTTTGATTTTCTGGAGAACATGGCCTTTAGGATCTTGAATGTGCAGATGAAAAACATTCTTTGCCAGATCAACGCCAACAGTATTACTCTTGTTCATGGACATGCTCCTTAGTGGGTTTGAATTAACGCTTCTTGTCCTGGCTATAATGAGCCGTGCTTAAGGAGCGTGCCCATCTCATCAGTCTCAAAGTATTAAGTAAGATGCGATACTCATAAGGTAAAAAGAAACATACAACGCCCCTTTTTTTTCATAACACCCCCCTGCTTTTGTACCACCTCGCCACACTTCCACAAGCTATACAGCAATACAGAAAGAATAGGGATGCCTGCATTGCATCTCTTCGTGTGCAGGGCAGGCGGCTATGCCGTGGGTGGTTATGTCTATTGGAGTTTTCAATTCTTAATTGCACTCTCAATTGCTTGTAATGAAGGAATGGCCTTCCTGGAAAGGTAGACCTAAAAGCTCAAGTTATGTTTGGAAGTACCGCAACAAGAAGAACAGTGAAGAGGAATAGAAGAGGCGGGCAATGGCTTTTAAATGCTGTTCCTGCTTTGTGGTGTGCCTAATTTATTTGATTAAAAGTCGTATTAATGAGGTTTAGGTGTGTGATCATTGTAGAGTGGAAACTATGGATACAAAAATTAGATTGATGATTACAAGGGTTAGTATCATCCTGCTGCTTTGCAGTATAACGGCAACAGTGTATGCAAAACCAAAATATATTGGCAATGAAGCCTGCATTAACTGCCATAAAAAAGAGGGATTGTCTTGGTCAAAACGTGCCCATGCTAAGGCTTTTGAAGCGCTTAAACCAGGCAAACGTAAGGCAGCTAAAAAAAAGGTGGGAATGGATCCATCTAAAGACTACACCATAAATAAAGATTGCATTCGCTGCCATACAACGGGTTACAGAAAACCAGGTGGATTTAAGAATATAAAAAAAACACCTAACATGAAAGGCGTAGGTTGTGAGGCCTGCCATGGTGCAGGTAGCAAGTACAAAGTTTTGCATGATGAAAAGCCATCTTTTACAGAAACCGAGGCCAAAGTTGCAGGTGAGTTATATGCCGCCTCAGATCCTGAGGTATGCGATAAATGTCACATGCATAAAGATCAGCATTTTACCGAGCAGGTAGATAAAAAATATAAATATAATCGAGAAGAGGCAATTAAAGATCGTAAAAGCATACATGACAAATTTGAGAAGAAGTTTAGATCTATGTTTTGAATTTATATATGTTAAATATAATTTTACAAAAAATCGGCAAATTACAACTGAACACAAAATTTATTTGTGCTTTAGGTGTGGTGCTAATTGTATCCACGATTATTGATATTTCGTATAACGCCCATAAAGAGACCCAAATAACTCAAAAAGCAGTTAGGGATTGGACATATTTGTTTGCTGAAAATATTAGAATATCTCTCAATACTTTGATGCGCGAAGATAAAATGGATTTGCGCTTTTCACTATTTAAATCTATGCGAGATGAGCTGCAGGAACTTAAAGAAATTCGCATTATTCGAGGGGAAAAAACAGATGAATTATTTCGGATGGTCAATGAAAGGGATGTTATCCCTCAGTTGCAGCAAGAAAAGAAAAGGATGCAAACTGAGATAGCCGTCCTAAATGATCAGTTAAATAGTGTAATTAATAAAGATAAAAAGGATGAGATTTTAGAGGAAGTAGAATTATTAAAAGAAGAAATCGAAGTAATTAATGATGAAATAAAAAGCACCCGGGAATTTACCCCAATAAATGAGATAGAAAGAGCTAAAGACGAACTTGATCAGCAGGTATTAGACTCTGGAAAAGCACTTTATCAATTTACGCAAGATGATGCACGGGTTGTGATTCCTTATCAGATTAAAGCTAAAGGATGTGCAGATGATGACGGGTGTCATAAATATGGAAAAGAAGGTGATGTACTTGGCGCAATCAGCCTTAAATTCTCTATACAAGAAATCAATGAACAGATAAGAAGAAATAATGTTGATATGGTATGGATATGGGTTATCAGATTTATTATATATCTTGGAATAATCTCACTCTTAGTATCAGTAATTATTACGAAAAATTTGCATCATATGATGAAGGTTTTCCATAAAATCTCTGATGGTAATCTCGCAGTAAGAGCGCCAGTTAAAACAGAAGATGAGATAGGTGATTTAGCTGTTAGTTTTAATAAAATGGCCTCGTCTCTAGAAGATACAAAAAATGAGCTTGATCAGCGGTTGCTGGAAATCTATGCACTATACAATGTAAGTAAAACATTAAATGCTAGCTATGAGACTGAGCAGCTGTTGCTTGGACTTGTAAATGACATAAGTAAAAATATGGAAGTAGACCGTATGATGATTATGCTAGTTGACAAAGAGACAGGAGAGCTGAAGGTTGCTTCACATACTGGTTTTATTGATGAAAAAGTAACAATACTGCAAGGACACCTTGGTAAAGGATTTTATGGGTCCATTGCGTCGTCTGGGAAATGCGTACTAGTTGAAGATGTAGATACAGATAAAAATATTAAACAAGAGGAAATAGCGGGTAAGAATATTAATTCAATTATTGCCGTGCCATTTCATAGAAGAGGTGAAGTGCTGGGTTTAATATGTGCTTATAAAGACAAGCCAGAAAAATTTAAACCAACAGATCTTAATCTGTTCGAAAGTGTAGCTGAACATCTGGCTGTTGCACTAGAAAATACGAGAATGTTTGAACAGACTAAACATATGGCGATTACTGATGGACTTACTGGCTTATACAATAAACGGTTTTTTCTGGATACGATAGAAGCTGAAATAGAAAGATCAAAACGGTGCAATCAGGATTTATCATTTTTTATGATGGATATTGATAACTTTAAGAATTACAACGACACCAATGGGCACCAGGCAGGTGATGTATTATTAAAGGAGATGGCATCACTTATACAGTCATCAATTAGAAAAGTTGATATTGCATTTCGTTATGGTGGAGAAGAGCTGGTTGTGATTTTGACAGAAACAAATAAAGCTGGAGCTAAAACATTGGCCTCTAAATTAGTAGAATGTATCAGTGAGCATCCATTTAAATATCGAGAAAAGCAACCACTTGGCTGTATATCTGTCAGTGTTGGGTTAGCTACTTACCCTGAAGATGCTAATGATGCAAATGACCTGATATGTCGTGCTGATAAAGCACTGTATAGAGCTAAGAATAGTGGTAAAAATAGAGTAGAAATATACGCTGATAATAGTTAAGCAACTATACATAGTTGCTATGGTAGTTGGAATATCCTATATATTTACCCTGTAAATAGTTCTGTGTAACTGAAAAGCCTAAGTCTGTAGATAAAAATTTATTTGATACCTGCCGCATCGTAGGATAACTACTGGCTATTAGCGAGATCTAAAAAAGGTTTTATTGATAGTATTAGCACCAGCACTATAGCTGCTATGTAGATAAGAAAACGGAAGGGGCTCTCTTTTATCACGTCGATTATTCTTCTTTCTCTGCCCTCCTTAATTTGCTCACTATATTCTGCCCTGATTTTGGTTTGACGGATCCTTTCGTACTCTTTAATCAATGCCTTGGCTTCTGCTAAGCGAGTCTCATCCTTTATCCAGATTCCAGCAAGTGAAATTCCCCAATTGCCGGCAGAGGTTTCATAAAATTCAAGGGTGTTATCTCTCAGCAGGTCACGGATCTCTTCTGCTTCATCATCAGGGACATCTTTTAATCGAAATAGCAGGGTAGACATAAAATAGCTCAAAAAATAAGGAATTTATAAAGGGACAATTTCTGTAGAGGAGAACGGGATGGTATAAATCATTTATACCATATCACTCATACAATGTGCTGAATTGCAAAGTTAGGCACTCAGCTAGTCATGTGCAAAAAATAACCTATACTCAAACATTGTGGGTAGAAGCTGATTTTTGACTTCTGTCAATAAGGATAATTGGTACATATACAATAGTGGAATAAGCCCAAAGAGCAATGGATTCAAAGACTCTGCAATCTACCGCCTTGTTTCAAAGCAAGACAGAGCTTGTCATCCCTATAGTGGTGGCGCTTCTCATAATTGCCACTGAAGCGCACAGCTACCAGCTATTTCATATCATCGCAGAGTTATTTGCTATTACGGTAGCTGTAACCATGTTTGTGGTAGCTTGGCACACCTATTCATTTACCCGCAATCACTTTTTGACCTATCTGGGTGTCGGGTATTTTTGGGTTGCCTGCATGGATATTATGCATGTCTTAACCTATAAAGGCATGGATATATTTAGCGGCAATGCAACTCAAACTACATTAGAGTTTTGGATATTTGGCCGTTATTTTGAGGCATTGCTATTGCTTTCTGCTTCTTATTTTCTTACCCATAAACTTAAAACCAATTTTGTTTTTATTGGTTTTTCCCTCTACTTCTTGCTCATCTCCATGTTGGCATTAAATGGCGTATTACCAACGCTATTAATTGAAGGAGAAGGACTTACAGCGTTCAAAATCAACAGTGAATACATCATTATCTGCATTCTTATTGGTGCTGGAGTTGTACTTTTTAAGCATAGAAAAAGGCTAGAAAAAAACATTCTATATCTGCTTTTGATGTCTATCGGTTTTACTGTATTAGCTGAATTTTCTTTTACCTCTTATGCCTCTATTTTCGATAAATTTAATTTACTAGGACATATTTTTAAATTTTTCTCATTTTGGTGTATCTATCTCTCTATTATTCGCACCACACTTAGTAGGCCTTATCAGGCTATGGCACGTGGTGCTAGCACCTATAATGCCATTGCATTACCGACCCTGCTCATTGATCAGAGTGGCATCATCCATCAAGCAAACCAAGCAGCACAAAAATTTTCCGGGCAATCAGAAAATGAGTTGATTAACAGGCACTGTCATGATCTTTTTCATAGTAAGCAGCTTCGCCAGGAAGAGTGCCCAGTCTGTCAGCATATCGGTGAATCTAGTGCACTGGATAGCTTCGAGCTGAAGTTTTCAGAGACTAAATGGCAACAATTTACGCTATCGCCTTTTGGTCCCATGGGGGATGTGGATGGTTTGGTGCATGTCAGTACAGATATTACAAAACAAAAAGTTGTTGAAAATGCACTGCAAGCCAGTGAATTTTATAACCGTACGTTATTTGATCAATCTCCAGTTGGGCTTGCGCTATGCCAAATGAATGGTGATTTGATTGATGTCAATGCTACTTATGCAGAGATTATTGGTTATACCATTGACGAGGCTTTGAAGCTTAGCTATTGGGATATTACACCCAAACAATATGCCGAGGAAGAACAGCAGCAACTGAGAGATCTTAAAATAACAGGGCAGTATGGGCCTTATGAAAAAGAGTATCTTCATAAAGATGGGCACTTAATTCCAGTACGCTTGCAAGGCAGATTATTAGATAAAGATGGAGAGCGCTTTATTTTATCGAGCGTTGAAGATATTACTGAGCAGAAATCAGCTGAAGAAGCGCTTCAAGAAAGTGATAGCTATCTTATTAAAGGCCAGGAAATCGCTCATATTGGCAATTGGAAACTCACCCCAAAAACAGGTGAATTATCAGCCTCCGATGAGTTGCTAAGAATATTAGATCTTGATAATAATAAGAGTAGCTTTGCTGAATTTACCAAAAACATCCATCCAGAAGACCAGGAATCTACCCTGGCTTATATTCAAGAAGAGATTGAAGAAGAGGTGCCCTGGGATATTGAGTATCGATTGTTGTTAAATGATGGTACCGAAAAGTGGGTATATACAGCAGCTGAGCCAAAATTAGATGAATATGGAAAAACAAAGCATGTTGTAGGGATTACTCAAGACATCACAGAGCGAAAACTTGCAGATAGAATGTTGCGTCGAACTCAGAAGATGGATGCTATTGGTCAGCTAACGGGTGGTATTGCACATGATTTTAATAATCTGTTAGGTATTATTATTGGCAATTTGGGTTTAATGAAGCATCAGAAATTGGCAGATAGTAAGGCCAATAAACATATTGAAACAGCTAACAAAGCAGCACTTCGTGCTGCAACGCTTACCAAACAGTTATTAGGGTTTTCACGACGACAAGCACAAAATACAGAGCATACCAATATCAATAATATTGTTCGGGCTATGGATAGTCTTATTAGCCGCTCTGTAACCCCGCAAATAGAGGTTGAGTGTCACTTGTCAGATGATCTCTGGTTGACCAATATTGATCCGGGAGATTTTGAAGATGCGTTACTCAATTTAGCCATTAATGCACGGGATGCTATGCCAAATGGGGGCAATCTTATTATTGAGACAACTAATCAGGTTCTGGATCAAGTTTATGCAGATATGAATCCCACTGTAGTAGCCGGTGAATATGTAGAAATGTCTATAAGTGATAATGGAACAGGCATGACTGCAGAGGTACAAGAGAATATTTTTAATCCATTCTTTACAACCAAACCACAAGGCAAAGGCACGGGGCTGGGGATGAGCATGGTATTTGGTTTTATAAGCCGCTCAAAAGGCCATATAAAAATCTATTCTGAAATAGATATTGGTACAACAATACACCTCTATCTACCTCGTGAAGTTGAAAAAAACGAACAGCTGCCTTTAGTAAAGAAAAAAGATGAGCGTGATGTACCTCATGGCCAGGAGACCATCCTTGTCGTTGATGATGAAGAGGATCTTCTTGAATTAGCACAAGATTATCTAACAGAATTGGGATACCGAATAATTACAGCTAAAAATGGCGCTCAAGCATTAGAGCAGCTTGCAAAGGTTAAGGGGATTGACCTCTTGTTCAGTGATGTTGTGATGCCTGGTGGTATGAATGGCTATGAATTGGCAGAGCAAGCTGTGGTAAAAAACCCTAATCTTAAGGTACTGCTTACTTCAGGTTATACCAGTGCAACACTCGCAAAAAATGGGCAAGCTCGTTTTAATAAAACTTTGTTGGGTAAACCATACCAAGTAAAAGAGTTAGCAAAACAGGTAAGAATAGCTTTAGATTCATAAAAGGATGGATTGTAAGCTAATCTAACTTTTAGACGTTTATATAAGCTAAGACAAAATAATGTATGAATAACAAACGCCAAATTTTGATAGTTGATGATGAGCCAGATATTGGTTCATTTATCCGTGATGTGGCTATTGATATAGGATTTAAAGCTACAGCCATTCATCAACCAAATAACTTTGAGCAGCTATATTCCAGTGATTTTGACATCATCATACTTGACCTTATGATGCCAGAGCGGGATGGAATAGAGCTTCTACGTTTTATGGCTACTCAAGATGCAACAGCAAAAATTATTTTGATTAGCGGTTATGATTCAAGCGTACTACATTCAGCACAAAAATTAGCTTCAGAACAAGGCTTGAATGTCATCCAGACACTAACCAAACCTATTCTATATGAAGACCTTGAAACATTGCTCTCCAATCTCCAATTTTCATTAAATGGCGATAGTAAAGAAGCGCGCAAATCTTTACATTTGGCAACTACCCAAGAGCTTCAAAATGCATTTAATCAAGATGAACTGCAGGTCTATTTCCAACCAAAACTCTCATTTAGCTCAGGAAAACTGGTGGGTGCTGAAGCTTTAATCAGGTGGAATCACCCTGAGTATGGATTGTTGCTGCCTGGCATTATCATGCCCTTAGTTGAGCAAGCAGAATTGATGGAGGCATTAACATCTGAAGTGCTTCAGCAATCATTTCAACAAGCCAGTGAGTGGCTTAAAGATGGATTAAATATTAAAATCGCCGTTAATATGGACTCTTGCAGTTTTAGGGATCTAAATTTGCCCGAATGGGTAGAAGAGCAGATCAGAAAATACCATCTACATTCGGGGCAGATTGCCTTTGAAGTAACTGAAACCACCCTAATGCAGGAGTTGGTCAAATCACTCGACATATTGACGCGTCTAAGAATGAAAGAGGTAGCGCTTTCAATCGATGATTTTGGCACGGGTTACTCTTCTCTTTCTCAACTCTACCGAATTCCTTTTTCTGAGATGAAGATTGACCAATCATTTGTGATGCATGCCACTACTGATGCAGAGGCTTTGGCCATTGTGAAGATGTCTATCTTGTTAGGGCATGAGCTGGGAATGACTGTGGTGGCTGAAGGCATAGAGACACAGGAGACATGGAATCTACTATCTGATATGGGATGCGATGTAGCACAAGGGTATCTTATTGCGAACCCCATGCCTGCAAATGAGCTTACAGAATGGATAATCAAACAAGGGCATATAGATTATTTGGAGTTAACAACAATGCCTTAAGCAAAGTGTTGGGTTATCAGCTAAAGTTGATTATAGACAGTGATGACTCGCCTATTCAGAGCAGGCTTAAAGCAAGAAAGCTTACGATGCATATCCTTATTGCAGAAGATGACAAAGACTTAAAAGCCATACTGGAAACCACGCTAGAAATTGGCGGTTATACAGTAACAAGCGCAGATGATGGTGCACAAGCGCTGGGTTTAGCCAAGAAAACAGCCCCCGATCTGATTATTTCTGACATCTTAATGCCAAAAATGGATGGTTACACCCTCTGTCTTGAACTAAAAAAAGACCCTCAGCTAAAAGCTATACCGCTTATCCTCTACACCGCTACCTATATTGATGAGAAAGATAAAGAGTTGGCACTCTCTATGGGTGTCTCCCGCTTTATCATTAAACCTATAGAGATGGAGGATTTGCTCAAAATTATAGAGGAGGTTTTACAAGAGCATAAAGGGGATAAATCGTCTCCATCTGAAGAGTTAGAGATAAACAGCGAAGCATTAAAAATCACACATGCCGAACGCCTAATCAATAAATTGGCTGAAAAGGTTGATGAACTTGAGAGGGCTAATAGTGAACTACAATGGCATCGTGACCATCTTGAACAGCTAGTCGAAAAGAAGACAGCTGATCTAGCTACGGCAAAGGAAGCAGCTGAAGCAGCTAATCAAGCTAAGAGCATATTTCTTGCCAACATCTCACATGAATTACGCACCCCCATGCATGCCATATTAAATTTCTCTCAAATGGGTGCAGGAAAAACCAAAGAGGTAGGTCAAGAAAAGTTGTATCACTATTTTTCATGTATCGATAAAAGTGGCCAACGATTACTGACACTACTCAACGACCTATTAGATCTCTCCAAGCTAGAGGCTGGGCGCGATAGTTTTATTTTAGAAGAGCACGACCTTAAGGTACTGGCAAAAACAGTAACTACAGAACTCAATAGCCTAGCTGCTAATAAACAACTGAAACTTAAAATACTTCCTACAGATGAAAATACAGTAGCTGAGGTTGATTCAGATAAGATTCTGCAAGTAATAAACAATATACTTTCAAATGCCATTAAGTTTTCACCCGAAGAAAAAGAGATCCATCTCTCTTTCAATTCAACTTTTTTATTACCTCAAAAGGGACCCTCACTACAAGAAAACTGCTCCGCCATTGCTGTCAATATTACAGACCAAGGAATAGGCATTCCAGAAGTGGAGCAAGAGCAGGTATTTGATCGATTTGTACAATCCAGCATGACTGATACCGGCAGTGGGGGGACAGGGCTGGGTTTAGCAATTTGCAAAGAGATTATTAAAGGGCATAACGGAACCATCTTCGCAAAAAACAACCAGGGAGAGGGTGCTACCTTTACATTTATTATTCCCCGCCATCAGTAACTACATAAAAAATTAATAAGCAAAGAATTGTTCTTCTATGCCGTGTCGTTTTTTAACACGGTTTCTTCCTCTATCAGCACTTATTGGCTGCCTGCTAATTGTTATCTACTATGCAGGCACAGGCATTGAAGAGAAAACAACAGCAGCCTACACAAGTAAAACAGTTTCTTTGCTACAGAATGTCATTAATAGTGAATTGAAATCTGTTATTTCTGATCTAAAAATACTTGCCTTACGCCATATCGAGCATGAAGATTTACATCCAGGATTAGAAACAGAGGAACTCAGCACTCTTATAAAAAAGATTGTTGGCTCTGAGTTTTTAATCTTTTTTACTACCCATAAAACTTATAACCAAATACGCCTGTTAGATCAAAAAAATACAGAAGTAATTTGGGTTTCATTCAAGAATGGGCGACCTAATATTACGCCAGAGAATGAGCGGCAATTTAAGGGTGATAGATATTATTTTAAAGAGGTAATGAAATTAAAGGTTGGTGAGGAATACAATCCACGCGCCCGTGAAGGCGCGACTTGCGGGGGATAAGGTTTTTCACATTGATTCGGTGTTTCTTATGATGAATCAGTGCTAAGTGGGATGGTGATTTTTGCCTTTTAAGGCTGTTCTCCGGGTACGTGGCCTAGAGACGTAATTGCTTTCCATGGCAATCGGTGATTATTAGTGCCTTTGAGGCTTACCTCGTAGTTCAAGCTTAAAAACAACCGACACTCCATCTTCTATTATCTCAGGTAAAAACAGCAAACATTGTTAATTCGTTCGTCATAAGCTGTAGTCAACCGGAGGAAATAATGAAAAATACCACTCGAGAATCTTACGCAAAACGCATTGAGCGTGTCATTGCTTATATGACTCAAAACCTGGATGGCCCGCTGGATGTGTGCAGTCTGGCGGAAAAGGCAAACCTCTCGTCTTACCACTTCCATCGGATCTATGTTGCCTTGATGAGTGAGACTCTCGCATCTACCGTGCGACGCTTACGCTTACATCGTGCTGCGGCTCAGCTGCTGCTGTCCGATGTCCGGTTATCCTCCGTTGCCAGCAAAGCTGGATATAGCAGCGTGCAATCGTTTAATCGCGCATTTAAAGAGCAGTATCAATTAGCACCTGCAGCATATCGCGAGAGAGGTGGTATCACCGATGCAATCAACTTTTCTAAACTGAAGCCAGATAACCGGCACATCTCATACCAGATTGCCATCGCGCATCGAGACCCCCAACGGGTCGTCGCATTACGCCATGTTGGTGACTACATGGATTTGGCCCATAGCTTTGAGCGTTTGGCTGCCTGGGGAACGGGGCATAACCTTCTCCAGGCTGACTCCCGGGTGTTTGTTGTCTACTACGATGATCCTAATGTCACCGCAAAAGCCGCTTTGCGTGCTGATATTTGTATTACTATCCCAGAGGATTTTGCTCCCATAGAAGACAATGGTTTCCATTTAATGACCACGCCCGGCGGTCGCTGCGCGGTATTAAAACACACCGGCCCCCTCGCTGAACTCACACACACCTATGACTGGTTATTCGGCAACTGGCTTCCTGACAGTGGTGAAGAGCCGGATGATCAACCCCACTTTGAAGAACATTTGACGAATCCCCGTATTGTGCCCCCATCAGAACTACAGACCTGGGTCTGCCTGCCACTCAAGGAGACACCTCTGTGATCATCACTGAGCTGAAAGATGTGCATAAGCGCTACCACCTTGGTGAAACACAGGTTAAGGCGTTGTGTGGCGTCAGTCTGAGCATCGCCGAAGGTGATCTGATTGCTGTATGGGGGGCGTCTGGCAGTGGTAAAAGTACGCTGTTGAATATCATTGGTCTGATTGATGAACCGAGTTCCGGCACCCTGAAACTCAATGGTCATGAAGTGGGTGAGATGCCCGATAATGTCAAAACCGATCTACGCTCTCGCTATATGGGGTTTATTTTTCAAAACTTTAATCTGATGCCCATTTTAACGGCATTGGAAAATGTGATGTTACCACTGCAAGTTCAGGGTGTTTCGGCAGCAGAGGCCAAAGAAAAGGCGTTGAATTGCCTGCAAAGTGTCGGCATGGAAAGGTTTGCCCTGCACCGGCCAGATAAGCTGTCTGGTGGGCAGCGACAGCGGGTAGCGATTGCCCGGGGGTTGGTGACAGAGCCCAAACTGCTGATTTGCGATGAACCCACCGCGAACCTGGATTTTGAAAATGCTGAACGTGTCATGGATTTGATGTGTGAGCTGAATCAAAAAAGGGGAATCACCTTTCTATTTTCGACACACGATACGCGCCTGATTGATCGGGTAAAGCGCATTGTCTATCTCGAGGATGGCACCATCGTAAAGGATGAAAGAGCATGATGTGGCTGAAATTTGCATTGCGTAATATTTATAAAAACCGCCGTCGTAGTGCAGCGACCATACTGGCGGTTGCATTGGGGTTTTGTTCCATCAGCTTGTTTCATGGCTACACGCAGGAGACCTACGCCGGGGTTGCCACATCAATTATCCATGGTGGCGGGGTTGGCCATCTGACGGTATTTAAAAAAGGCTTTAGCGAACGCGGCCGTTTGGAGCCTGAGAAGTACCTGTTTAATCAACAGGAGATAAAACAAATCCAGACGCTGGTTAACGCCCTGCCTCAGGTGATGCTTGCAACACCCCGCTTAAATCTATCGGGGCTGATTTCCAATGGTAAAACATCGACTATTTTTTTAGCACAAGGGGTCGTGCCTGATGAGGATAAACAACTGCGTGGTGAATTCATCTCGAAGGAGGGCGGACTCGACAGCGCTACACCGAGTGCAGTGCAAATGGCGAGCGATCTGGCCACCATACTTGAGCTGGAAGCGGGTGATAACGCGGTGATTATGGGCAACACCTTTTCAGGCATGGTCAACGCACTGGATGTGGATGTACGTAACACCTATAACACCGGCGTTGACGCGACCAACGACAAATTTATTCGCATGCCGCTGGCTCATGCACAGCTATTTTATGATACCCAGGGCGCTGACAAGCTGGTGGTGTTACTGGACGACATTCAGCATATCTCCACTGTTAAATCACAGATTCAAACGTTGGCAAAACAACAGGGGCTGGATATTGAAATTAAGCGCTGGGATGAACTCGCCTCATTTTATCATCAGCTAAAAGCCATGTTTGACATGATCTTCCTGTTTATTTTTACCATTGTGATTGTTGTCGCAGTGATGAGTGTGATCAATACCATGTCGATGACGGTCATGGAACGTACCCGCGAGATTGGGACATTGCGTGCCATTGGTGTGCGGCGCAGCGGGATCAAATGGCTATTTTCTGTGGAAGGTGGGGTGCTGGGATCACTCGGTTGTACATTGGGTATCGTCATGACGATTCTCATTCATTATTTAATAAAATCAATGGCCTTAACATTCACACCACCCTCCAGTACCGCCGAGGTGACACTGAATGTACAGCTTGATATTGGTTTTATGCTGATCTTATCGCTGCTTCTTATGTTGTTAGCACTGCTCTCGGCCTTTTTCCCGGCCAAGCGTGCCGCCAAGTCCACGATTGTGGATGCATTGGGGCATGTTTAAGATGGTGTCATATAAAAAATTAGTAATGCTGCCAGCATTGATCGTGTTGTTCTTCACCCAAGCCCATGCGGCAGAGGTCGATCTGAAGGCACTATTGGAATCAGCCGACCGCTCACGGGGGAATCTGCAAGGCTTGTTCTGGAGTGTTGAGACCCTGACACAGCAAAAGGGTAAGGCCGAGCAGGTACTCAAATTCCGTTTGCTTACCAAAAATGCCAACTCGCTGGTACGGTTCACCTCTCCTTCACGAATGCGTGGGCAAATGATGCTGATGCGCGATAGAAACATGTGGTTTATTCGCCCGGGGTTACGTAAGCCGGTAGCCATCTCGCCGCGACAACGGCTGACAGGGGCGGCCTCAAACGGCGATATCGCGTCGACCAACTACGCGGGTGATTATGAGGCTGTTTTGCTGGCTGAAGAGGATGCAGCAGGCAGGCCCTGTTATCTTCTGGAGCTGACGGCAAATAATAAAGGAGTTACCTATGACAAAATAAAGTACTGGATCTCCAAGTCAGATGGCCTTGGTCAGCGTGCTGAGTACTACACGGTTTCAGGTAAATTATTTAAAAAAGCCAGCTTTGAATACACTAACAGCATCGAAATAGATAAACATAAAATCCCCTTTATCTCGAAGATGGAAATTTCCGACACGCTGTCAGAGGTTAAAACAACCCTCTCTTTCACTGATATTGTTATCCAGGATATTGCTGATTCTAATTTTAATCTAAATCTACTCGTTAAATGATGCAGAAGCGGCGGCGATACCTTTCTTCACTCTTGTCTCTCTGTAGCTTGATCGTTCAGCCGCTTTTCTCTATGTCTGCCGAAGCCTTAGAGATGGAGATGCACACTCGTCAGCTCACCTACCTGCTATGGCAACAGCCTGAACTCTCCTCGCAAAATCCGGATAATGATTTTCTCGGTTTATACCGTTCTCAGGCACATGCGGAACTCAGGCCGGATATCAATTTTATCGGCAGCCGTTATCAACTAATGCTGAAGCCACGTTTCAGTTATGACCATTGGTGGCATAAGAGTGGTGTATCTGAGGATGATGACAAATCGCAGCATGATATTTACCTAAATGAAGGTCTATTCCAACTTGAATTAACCCCGACACTTTTCACCTCTTACGGGCGTGAAAATCTACAGTGGGGGCCTTCCTATCTACGAACCCCCTCCAACCCTTTTTTTCGTGACAATGGCCGGGATAACCCTAAAAAAGAAGTCGAGGGAAAAGAGTTCTTAAAATTTGTCTATCTCCCCAATGACTGGATGACTGTGAGTGTCATCAGTCACCTACAGCAGGGCGGCATGCGAGCAGAGACTTCAGTGACCGATACAGACTTTAAACACCAGCATGCACTCAAACTGGATATGATCGGTGCTGACTATAATGCCAGCCTAGTTTTATCAAAGCAGGAGGGGGGGAATGAAACATTGGCAGGGTTTGTACAGGCAACGCTAAACGATGCGCTACTAGCCTATTTTGATGGTGCATTAAAGCGCGGTAACCATGCTCTCTATCCACGACTGGATTCTGCTCACCCACTGGGTGGTGCCTTTGTACCGCAATATAACAACACCACCGAACAGCGTTTTATTGGCATTGCAGGTGCATCCTACACCCTGGAAAACAGCGCAACCCTCAGCCTGGAATATATGTATAACGGCGCCGGTTACAACGATACCGAAGCAGCGAACTATTACACGCTACGTCAACATGCCGGCGACAACCTGCACCACCCAACACTCGGCGGACTTGCTCGCACCAATCTTGGCGCAGCATTAGATCCAGGCCTGGCATTACTGCGACGTCACTATCTGCTGTTACAATACGCCTTTAATGAAATGGGGAATAATCTTAGTTATACCCTGAGGTGGACAGCAAATTTGGATGATCAATCCAACAAACTCACCCTTATTAGCGAATACGCTTATAACGACCATCTGCAACTCTTCCTGATCGGTGGCTACAATCAAGGCCGCAGTGACAGCGAATTTCCCTCACCGCTGCGCAGCAGTTTGATGCTTGGCCTTGAATATACGTTTTAACTGATCGCAAAATAATAATGAGAGGGTAATCCCTCCGAAAACTAATCGTCATCAAAAATAGAAGATTTTATTCGATCGAACAGAGGTTGGTTGATAGGGGGTGTTACACGGATCTACTTGAAATCGCTGCACCTGTAGCTAACGCTAGCTATTGATAATGAAAATGGCGATTACCTATGGATTCACTTTCGTTATGGCCCGACAACTCGCTCACCATCCTTTCGATGGCTTTGTCAGTGGGCTTCAACGGTTAGGTTTCCCGCTCCGCTGCCACTCAAGCTACGGGGATTAGGCTCTTTCCCCGGTGGTGAAGGCGCGACATAATATCTGATTTTTATCTTATGTGTGACTGTTGTTTCAATCCACGCGCCCGTGAAGGCGCGACAAGAGAGATGAACCACACAGATAAGCATTTTATTGTTTCAATCCACGCGCCCGTGAAGGCGCGACTACATTGCCACGCTGTAATGCAATGTCAGACAATGTTTCAATCCACGCGCCCGTGAAGGCGCGACTTCAATATAGCCCGACTGCACCCTGTACTGAACCTGTTTCAATTCACGCGCCCGTGAAGGCGCGACGCAAGGAACACGGCGGTATAGACTCAATTTGGTATGTTTCAATCCACGCGCCCGTGAAGGCGCGACCTGACTCGCAACCAAGCAAAAGGACAAGACAATGTTTCAATCCACGCGCCCGTGAAGGCGCGACTATGAATGATGACTAAACGAAGAGATCACAGAGGTTTCAATCCACGCGCCCGTGAAGGCGCGACGTAGTAGTGACCAACAGCGAGCCGGTACACAGTGTGTTTCAATCCACGCGCCCGTGAAGGCGCGACCTAAAGCAATAGATCAGATGAATGATGCAATAATGTTTCAATCCACGCGCCCGTGAAGGCGCGACTTCCGTTATAGGTAGCTCAGACGGCAAGCATGAGGTTTCAATCCACGCGCCCGTGAAGGCGCGACTGATAAAGTGGGCAGCAAAGGGCGCGTGTACCTAGTTTCAATCCACGCGCCCGTGAAGGCGCGACTCATTATCAGAGAGATAAGGCACGCCATTAATGCGTTTCAATCCACGCGCCCGTGAAGGCGCGACTGCTACTTTAGCGGCCTTTGGTGCTGGTGCGCAGTTTCAATCCACGCGCCCGTGAAGGCGCGACATAATGAGTTTTCAGTAGAGCCATGCGTGTACATGTTTCAATCCACGCGCCCGTGAAGGCGCGACCTGACTCGCAACCAAGCAAAAGGACAAGACAATGTTT
>JAJFJN010000042.1 GCA_021773975.1 Gammaproteobacteria bacterium
TTATTATGCAATTTATAGAGGCGCATAATGAAAATAAAAAGCCATTTGTTTGGACAAAATCAGCAGAAGAAATTCTGGTGAAAGTTGGGCGTGCACGCAAGGCCCTGGCATATCAGCAATCAATTTAATACACTGCACTAGGTTGCTAATCTGCTGGCCTATTGCCTCCTCATGGGAGTAGCCAAATATTTTTTTGCAGGCAATGTTCCATTCACTGACACAAGCATTTCTGTCAAAGGCCAGCATCCCAACTAAGTGCTGATTGTAATGTAAACGTAGATGCTGTTCAGATAGTTTTAAGTCTCTTAGGTTCTTTTTTAAGCTTAGTATAATTGGATTACCTAAACGTGTAATCAGGAAGATGGCAGCCAGCATTAGAATGGAAATAATTGCACTTAGAATAAGAGCGGACTTAATAAAGGGTGCCCTAATAGCAGCTAAATCTATTTTTTCGACCAACCCCATCTTTTTTGCATCTATAGGTTCGTAAGCTGCTAACACCATTTCTCCTTTGTAATCGCGACCAATTATGGTGCCAGACTTGCCTTGTAAGGCTAATCGCATCGGTTCTGCATTTTGTGAATGAAATAGAATTATTTTAGATTTTTCATCCTGATTTTTGTGGTGAGTAAAGAGGAATTCAATATTTTCCCCGCTCTTTTTACCTAGTTCAAGTTCCTGAGCAGAGTTTTTATTTCGGGTATTGGCTATCGATTGAATATATTCGTTGAGCGCTGATTTATGTTCCTTAGATTCAATTGAATATTTAAATACACCTTCATGCCTAACCAATACCTCAATTGCCGCTTTGTGTATCTGTACATTAGATCACAATGTGAGTGATTTCAAACATGTAAGTAATATTGTGTGTGCAGATTGCTTAATTGATGGCATTGGAGTTTTGAGAGATTTGAGTGCTTTTAGTTGTTCTCTAATACATTTTTGACGTTGGACATGATGGTATTGATTTGATTGCTTAATCCCAGTCCGCCTTCATAGAGAGCCGTAACAGGTTCAAGAATTGTTTTAACAGCAGTAATAAGTTGCTCTTCTTCTTCTCCCGTTAGATGAACGGCATTGCTTTCGAGGCTCTGAAATACCTCCTCCATGCGCTCTGACATACCATCCATAAGTTGAGATTGTGTCTGTTGTTGTATTTCGTGATGTTGGGTAATCTGTTTTAGGGCATTTTCTGTCTGTTCTATGGCTTGCCATAGAAGTGCCTTTTTGTGATCTACTTCAATCTGTAATAGAAGGGCTTCTAATCGAGCCTGAATGCCTTCTGAAAGAATGGCAATGTTATCCCTGTGCCTACCCATGAGTGCCTCATCATCAGTAGGCATATTTTTTACTAGGATAACAACGGGATCATAATTAAATAATGAACGTGTCCCAAAACTATGAATACGACAATCACTGGAGATTACTAATTCAAAAAGCTCGCGTTCAATCTCAGGTATCTTTTCTTCATGCCCTATAGTAATGTTTTCATTCTTGGTTCTTAATTGTATGGTGCTTGATAAACCATAGTGTTTCAGTGCCTCCAATGCTTTTTCAGTAAGTGCCGCCAAGGTTCTGCATCGAAAGCTCTCACGAAGAAAATGAAGTATAACGCCAAGTTCACCTGCACTGCTCATAGCTGTCATGGCGGTTCCAGTGGCATATTGTATATTTTTGTTTAGGTCTAGAACTTTAGATTTTATGTTTACTAATAGTTGAATCTTTGCCTTTAATTCATCTTGGTTAAAAGGCTTGTTTATATAATCCTGGCCACCTGCATTAAATCCTTCTAGTCGCTCTTTTGTTGATGTTAAAGCTGAGACAAAGATAATAGGGATCTCTTGTGTTGAAGCGTCTTTCTTCAGTTTTCTACAGACATCCAGTCCACTCATTCCGGGTAGGCTAACATCCAGTAGTATTAAATCAAAAGATGATTTGCGAGCGAGTGAGATGCACTCCTCACCTGTTGTGGCAAAGCTGAGGTCGTAATCCTCTTCTAGCAGCTCTTGTAGAATATCTAAATTAAATGGTTCATCGTCTACGGCAAGAATATGGCGTTTTTCATTCATTTATCTATCCTTTGCTACCTATTTGTATGTGAGGAGTTCGCTCTTTTGAGCATAGAGTTTGTAATTAGTAGAGGTGCCCTTAATAACCTGAAGATGACATGTCTATTGAATTTGAAAAATGTTTCAGGCGAATTACTTTAGTAATAATAGTCCCGTTTGGCAGTAATGTTAGCTGCCTATAGCCAGGGGGTTTATTGTCGATATCAAAATCTATTGATTCTGGTGTGAATTGAAAGCAGGTGGATGGTGATCCCAGTAGGAGGAGGTTTTTGCGTGTTGCTTCGAATGCCTGATGAATATGACCACAGGTTACCCCTTTAATTTGTGGGTGTTGATCTGTGATGGAAAAAAAGTCTTCTGCATTGCTTAGTATCATAGTGTCCAGCCATTTGCTTTTGACGGGTACGGTATGATGGTGCAGGCAGATTAGGGTGTGATGGTTAGGGTGGTTTGAAAGCGTCTTTTGAAGACGGGAAAGCTGTTTTTCATCAAGATGCCCTTTGGTGCTACCGGGAAGATTTGAATCAAGCAGTATGATTGACCAATTCTTCTTTTGTATTGAAAAGGGTGTATCAATGGGGTTGCCAGAGATTGATGCATTCAGTATTTTTGGGTCGTCATGATTGCCAGGTAGACAATAGGTTGGGGTGTTTAAATGGAGCAGCTCTTTTTTGAGCAGAGAGTAGCCCGCTGCAGATGCATCATGCACCAGGTCTCCGGTGACTAATGTAAAATCAGTTGAAGGGAGCCTTTTGCTTGCATCTTTTATGACCCGCTGGAGTGAGGCTAGGGTGTGCATGCCCAGTAGCCGTCCATCGGGGTCGGCAAAAAGATGGGGGTCAGACAACTGCAGTACGTTCAGTGAATCAGACGGAAGATCCCTGTTGTCATCATTTGCATTGTTAGTACTGCTTTCTAGCATTGTCATGAAATAGCCGCACTGAGTGCAAGTCAGTGCTGTAGCATATAAATCCAGTTCTATTTTTTGTTGATGTATCTGTGTCTGCTATTGGTATTCTACTTATACTAGCTTGTTTTTATTTGGTGCTTGGTATTTTGGTGCCTTAAAAATTGTCGGTTGATGTGAATAGACCCACTCGAAGATCTTTTGCAACGTAAATCACCCGTCCATCCACTTCGACTACACCATCAGCTACACCCAGTACCAGTTTACGGCTGATAACCCGTTTCATATTAATCCGGTAGGTGACTTTTTTGGCGGTGGGCAGTACTTGCCCGGTAAATTTAACCTCACCAACACCGAGTGCCCGACCGCGACCAGGGTTTCCGACCCAAGCGAGGAAGAAGCCTACGATCTGCCACATGGCATCCAGCCCAAGACAGCCAGGCATGACAGGGTCGCCAGGAAAGTGGCATTGAAAAAACCAAAGATCAGGGTTGATGTCGAGCTCACCAATGATCTCGCCTTTGCCAAATTCTCCACCTTCATCTGAGATTTTAATGACTCGATCCATCATTAGCATATTGGGTGTGGGTAGCTGTGCATTGCCTGGGCCAAACATATCGCCGTAGCCGCATTTCAGAAGGTCGTCGCGATCAAATGAGGTTTGTTTTGTCATATTGCCCTGTTGTTTATGTTATTTGTTGGTGCTGATCCAGCATGTCAGCCGATTTTAACGCTTTATTACTGCTGAATGGCACAAACGCGCTAGTTTCCAGTTGCTCTTCATCGCTGTCAACCTGCTTTTGTGATTTATGGTGTTATGGCCTGTTTTACGTTGATTTTTTTGGCAATTGTTCCTGAATAAAGGAGACAAGCGTGTTGAGTGGGATCAGTTGAGTCTCTGTCTCTTGACGCCCCCGATACTCAGCCTGGCCATCATCCAACCCCCGTTCGCCTAATACGATACGATGAGGAATGCCGGTAAGTTCCATATCGGCAAACATAAAACCGGGTCTTACATTGCGGTCATCCAGCAGTACTTCAATGCCAAGGTCTTGTAGTTCGTTATAGATTTTCTCAATGGACTCTTGTACCCGATAGGATTTATTCAGCTTCATGGGTAGCAGTGCTACCTGAAAAGGTGCAAGAGCCGCGGGCCAAATAATGCCACGGTCATCATGGTGTTGCTCAATAGCAGCAGCTACCACTCGGGATACACCGATGCCATAACAGCCCATGGTCAGAGTGGTAGATTGACCATTTTCATTGAGCACGTTGGCCTTCATCGCCTCACTGTAGTTTTTGCCTAGTTGGAATATATGCCCCACTTCAATACCACGGGCAATGGTGAGTGTGCCTTGCCCATCGGGGCTGGGATCGCCTTCCTGCACATTTCTTAGATCAGCCACGGTTGGCTCGGGTAGATCGCGTTCCCAGTTGACTCCGGTGAGATGCTTGCCATCGGTATTGGCACCGCAGACAAAGTCAGCTACTTGAAGCGCACTGCGATCGGCAATAACTGGAATGCTGAGTTCTACAGGTCCAATGGAACCCGCATTACAGCCAATGCTGCTGCGGATGGCCTCATCACTGGCCATGGTGAGTGGCTCAGCAACCTGCTCCAGTTTTTCTGCTTTAATCTCATTGAGTTCGTGGTCGCCGCGCAGAACCAGTGCAACCAGCGTTCCCTCTGCCGTGCCATTGACAGTCAGGGTCTTGAGGCAGGATGAAGCCGGTACATTCAGAAATTGGCTTACCTCTTCGATACTGTGTTGGCCTGGCGTATCGATGGTTACAAGTTCTTGGTTTGGAGCAGGGCGCTTACCAGCAGGGGCTACGGCCTCTGCCAGTTCCTGATTTGCGGCATAATCACTTTCGGTTGAGAAGGCGATGGCATCTTCGCCAGCATCAGCCAGCACGTGAAATTCATGTGAAGCCTGGCCACCAATGCTGCCGGTGTCTGCTTGTACGGCGCGAAAATTCAGTCCACAACGACTGAAGATGCGGGAGTAGGCTTGATACATCTGGTCGTAGGTCTCTTGTAGAGATGCCTGGTCAAGATGAAAGGAGTAGGCATCTTTCATCAGAAACTCCCTGGCACGCATCACGCCAAAGCGTGGACGGATCTCATCGCGAAATTTGGTCTGGATCTGATAATAGGTAGTGGGTAGCTGCTTGTAGCTACGCAGATCATTGCGTGCCAGGTCGGTGATGATCTCCTCATGAGTGGGGCCAAAGCAGAACTCACGATTATGTCGATCAGTGACACGTAGCAGCTCTGGGCCATATTTTTC
This sequence comes from Gammaproteobacteria bacterium, assembly GCA_021773975.1. Taxonomy (GTDB): domain Bacteria; phylum Pseudomonadota; class Gammaproteobacteria; order Chromatiales; family Chromatiaceae; genus WFXD01. The sequence continues at coordinate 5,268 of JAJFJN010000042.1, forward strand.
CCAGCGACCTGACTCCTGCCACAGCTCAGCGGGTTGTATGGCAGGCATTAACACCTCACGCGCACCAATGCGCTCCATCTCCTCACGCACAATGGCCTCTACTTTGCGCAGAGTGCGAAGACCCAGGGGCAGCCAGGTATAGAGGCCGGAAGCCAGCTTGCGGATCAGCCCGGCGCGCAGCATTAGCTGGTGGCTGGCGATCTCAGCATCGGCAGGGGTCTCTTTAACAGTTTGGAGTGGAAACTGGGATGTACGCATGATGATTCCGAATAGCTAATAAATTGTGCTGCATTCTAACGGGGTGGGGCAATTGGAACAATTCCCAGGCAGCTGATTTTTAAGTTTATCTGCTTATGGACGAAACTACTTGCATAGGCTCTCCTTCATATAGGCGGGTTATTTGCGTGCGAGACTTTTTATGAGTGACTGGAGTGGTTAGTGACGGCATCCTCAATACAGGCTGATTTTTTGGTAGTTTGCTGGCCTGAAAAAAGGGTACGTTGCTTCCTGTGGTTATTGCTTATCTCGTTTTTCTTCTCCATCGTTGTTGCGGATGGTGGCGGAATTAGCCCAAAGGTTATGGCTTGGGTAGAGAATAAATATGGGGAATCAGCAAAAAACCGGATTATGGATTGGCAGGAGCTGATTGCGCGTAATCAAGGTTTAGATGAGCAGAGCCAGCTGGAATTGGTCAATGATTTTTTTAATGAGACCCCTTTTCGTTCAGATGACGAGATTTGGGGTAAAGAAGATTACTGGGCAACCCCAATTGAAATGCTCTCTATTGATGGTGCAGATTGTGAAGATTACTCTATTGCCAAATATTTTACGCTGCGTCAAATGGGCGTATCAATTGAGAAACTTCGTATAACCTATGTTAAGGCACTAGAATTGAATCAGGCGCATATGGTTCTTGCTTATTATGCCTTCCCTGGTGCAGAGCCTGTGATACTGGATAACCTTATAGATCGAATTGAAGTGGCATCGCAGCGTGATGATTTAGCGCCCGTCTACAGTTTTAATGGTGACGGGCTATGGCTTGCCAAGAGTCGCGGTAGAGGGAAGCGCGTTGGTCGGTCTGAGCGTATTAGTCTATGGCAGGACCTGATGACAAAAATTGAAAATGAGGGGAAATAATATCTCTGTAACTATTGGGAGAGCGTCATGACATTGTCACGACAGCTGGTAACACTGTTGGCGGTTCTGTTGTTGTTGGTTTTTGTAGGGACATTTTTCATCAGTGTGCAAAATGCCAGAACATATCTGGAGGTGCAGCTTGAATCCCATGCACAGGATTCTGCAACCTCACTTGGCTTATCTATTTCACCGCATATGGTGGATGATGACTTGGTTACAGTTGCACGAATGATTGATGTGATTTTTGATCGAGGTTATTACCAATTTATCAAGCTTGAAGATATCCAGGGTGAGGTGTTGGTTAATCGTGAACTATCCATTCAGGTAAAGGATGTGCCTGCCTGGTTTATTGAGTATTTACCACTTAAAGCGCCGGAGGCTGAGGCGCTGGTAATGGCAGGCTGGAGCCAGGCAGGTCGGATATTGATTCAGAGCCACCCGGGTTTTGCCTATCGGCAATTATGGGGAAGTGTGAGTGAGACTTTTGGTTGGTTTTTAGTCAGCGCGCTATTTGTAGTAGGCTTGGGTTTGCTGTTGTTGCGTGTGGTGCTTAGCCCGCTAAAAGAGGTTGAGTGGCAGGCAGAGTCTATCTGTAATCGTGAATTTCCAATCTTAGATAAATTGCCTCGTACACGTGATCTAAGGCGTATTGTAGAGGCTATGAATCGCCTATCAAGCAAGCTTAAAACCATGTTGACCGAACATGAAGATCTGGCTGCGAAGCTACGTGAGCAGGCGCACCAGAATCCCGTAACAGGGTTGGCAAATAAGCGTTACTTTATGGCTACATTAAACCATCGCATGGCTTCGCCTGAAGTATGTTCTTATGCTGTGCTGTGCCTTATTCAGCTGCGTGATCTGCAAGGGTATAACCATAAACATGGTTATGCTGCCGGTGATGAGTTGTTGTGCCAAATGGCAGATCTGCTGCGTAATATTGCAACTGATATTCCCCGTCATACACTGGCCCACCTTTCTGGTGGTGATTTTGCTTTGCTAGCCGAGGATTATCGTATTTCTGAAGCTGAGGTTTTAGGACGGCGTTTGTCAGATGCATTAGCCGGATTGTGTAGTAATAATGAATTACAACCTGTGGATAATGGGCATGTGGGTATTGCTTTTTTTGATGGCAGGCAGGATGCATCCCAGTTACTGATTGAGGCAGATGAAGCGCTGCGTATGGCGCAATCAAATGAGGCAAACAGTTGTTCTTTTGTTGTGTCTAAAGATGCAGCGAAAGAGACTGCTCGGAGTGCTTCAGAGTGGAGTTCTTTCATTCAACAGGCATTGGCGAAAGATAGAGTTGCCTTACATCTACAGCCAGTCTACAGCTGTCCACAAAAAGAGATAATTCATCATGAGGTGCTGGTGCGTCTGATTCATGATCAAGATGCAGGTCAACTGATGGTTGCTGGTACATTTATGCCCATGGCTGAAAACCTTGGATTGAGTGCAGTGATTGATAAAGCAGTTATTGAGCGTGTATTACTGCTTTTGAAAAAAGCTGCTGATCCGGATTTTTCCTTATCTATTAATATCTCACCTTCTTCACTCCAGACAGAAGGTTTTCTGGATTGGCTCGAAGAGAAGTTATGGGCAAACGAACAGATTGCCAGGCAGCTTATTTTCGAATTGCCAGAATATGGTGCAGTCACCATGCTTGATCAGGTACATGATCTGATTAAGCGAGTAAACCGCTTTGAAAGTCAGGTTGCACTGGATCATTTTGGGCGGGGCTTCAGCTCTTTTGCCTATCTACATTCATTGAAGATAAATTATCTGAAAATAGATGGAAGCTACTTAAATCAGATTGATGAGAATACGGATAACCAGTTTTTTATACAGGCACTAACCGATATTGCACATGGATTGGAGATAAAGGTGATTGCAGAAGCGGTTGAGTCTGAAACAATCTGGCAGTCATTGCAGGCATTGAATGTTGATGGAGGACAGGGTTACGGCTTGGGAAGACCTGCTGCCTGGCCTGATGCGTAAACGATAGTGCCGGTGAAAAGAGCACAAAATATAC
>JAJFJN010000043.1 GCA_021773975.1 Gammaproteobacteria bacterium
GGTCAAATACATTGCTCGGAAACAGCAGATGCTGATTGAATTCAAGAGGGCTGGTTTTGAAAGGGATGGTCATAGTTCAATTCAAGTTGATCTCTCAGGGTTCTTGAGTTGAATTATACCATAAGCATTTGATAAATATGCAAATGATGACGCTACAAACAGTAAATATTCTTCAACAGCTATAGGGTGCTGTTATTTTTTGAAGTGAGGTTTTTCTATTCTCGGACAGCCTCCTAGATAATCCCAATCATAAACTTATTGAACTGATGCTAGCTGCAATGACAGCGCGGAGACTTGGCGTAGCAAAGTTGATATTAGTTGCCCCCTATCTCTGTTATATGCGGCAAGATAAAGCCTTTCATTCTGGGGAAGCCATTAGCCAACAAATTATTGGGCAACAGCTAGCTCAATGGTTTGATACGGTGATAACTGTAGACCCACACCTGCATCGAATTCACAACCTGAGCGAGGCTATCCCTGGCACTTTGTAAATAATGCCCTAGAACGACTTAAGAATGCAGGTATTAAGCAGATTTTCAGTACGGACAGCATCCCTCATTCAACCAACAATATCTATCTAACTGAACTACTTGGCGACGCATTAAAACCTAATGTGGCGTACCAATTGTTCATTAATGCCTGAAGCTGAACATAATCAAACTACTTAATCCCTAAGGACCAACGCATTTCTTTGTGCGTATTTAAAATAAACATCACTAACAGCAAAATCGCTCTCATTTAAATTGCGTGTTTTTTGAAACTTATATTCATTAAGCCAGGACAACTTAATCAAAGCCGAAATTCTATCTTCAATTGCTTTCATCGCAATATAGGCCTCTTCAAATCGCCCTTGATTAATCTGTGCTTCAATTAAATCCCTGTCACTGATACTGCGATGCAAAACAGCAATAGCTTCGTAGTTTCCAGTTGCTTCAACTCTCTTTATATTTTCAGCACTCAATAGGCTGGTATCAACATAAACCATAATTTGAACAATTTTATCTACCGACTCACCTAACAACTGTGATTTTAAATCACTTCTCTTTATGGTTAACGAATCTGAAAATACTCCATTACTTCCTAAAACAAAAAAGAGACAAATAGCAATTACGAGCGCCCGCTTTTGTTGAGATACCATTGACCCAGCCTCCAATATTCCAAGTTATAAAAGCTATAGCGTTCTTACCTTGAAAACATTAAGGTTAAATACAAAACTCAGGAATCCCATTTCTAATGGTGCCTAATAATAATTCCAACCCTTACAATCCGGGTCAGGATTATCTCATTAGCTACAATAAGAAAGGCAAAAAGTAAGATGATCTAAGATTAGAGTTTAAGTAGAATAGAACTCCTGAATGACAGCATTTGTATTCGATACATTTCATTAACTCCACAACCAGAGTATTTCATGGCTGCACTATTTCTATATTCTATTGTTACAATCCTGCTGCTCTCATCCATTGCCTGGCATTTTTCTAGAAAACGCAATACTTGGTTTGATTGGGATTGGTTGCTATGCATACTACCAACAGCCATTTGGTTCGCCTTAATAACAAGAGGCATAGGTGCTCAAAATCAAGATCAAATTATTGAATTAGTCTGCATTACAGGCTTAATACCCACTCTTTTTACTCTAAGAGTCTTTGTTCTTGATAAATTATTTAAAAATACCAAAAGAAACTCTATTTTCATATTCATCATCTGTATAACTGCACCCATTATTTTCAGGTTTAGCCCTCCTTTATTTCTAGGTTAAAAACAGTTTCTTGATATGCAAAAAAAACGCAAGTACAACAACAGTCATACCTGTGCATATGAGTAATACAATTGTGCAGTATAAAATCTAACTCGATGCAATAGCTCGCTCTATATCTGCAAAACTATCTGCTCTGGAAGAAACCGTAATCTCTATTCCCGTTTGACGCATGATTTGAGTTGTAGAAAAAAGCCCCCGGATTGATTCACCCGATTTTGTCTCATTACTTTCAACAACCAATACATGCTGACGCTGCAATTTACTTATGGTTTCAACAATATCACCAACTGTTGATTTTTCAACATCAAGTAATTTTAGTGCCTGCAATTCACTATGAGGCGTCATAATATCTTGAGCCATAATATCTTCACGTTTGCCACCATGATCATGTAAATATTGCACTGGCTTTTCACCCAGCACATCACTTGCAGTCACAAGACCAAATAGCGTGCCATCACCTCCGGTTACAAATAGCATTCGAACACCAGCGGCGATCATCTTGTCATTTGTTGCATCTATAGATGCAGTTGGCTCAATCGCAAAAGGAGATGTAATGTTAAAATCTGTCATCACATGCATGGCTGGCTCATCAAGTGATAAGTTTATTGCTGAGTGGCAAACCTCATCTGATCAGCCGCAGTTGCCAGCTTTTTTGTAGAAACAGATACTTCAGAAATAATGCCATGCAACTTTTCAAGAAAAGTATTGAAATGACGCTCAAGCTCTCCAACTTCATCCTTTGCCTTTGGCTCAAACCGGTGTGTAAGATCCCCTTTCCCCTGAGCCAGTACCTGCAAAACATCCAACACCTCTACCAGTGGCCTGGTAATGGCTCGTGATACAAGGAGACCATATACGAAAGCTATAACACCATTAATTGCAAGATTAGCAAAAATCCCTTCTACACCACTAAGCCCTAATATCTGAGTAACAAAAAACTCGCCTAATAAAATAGCAAGAATGACATTTGTCGCAATTGTAATTGAATTTTTGTACCAATTTTAATGTCATAAAGCCTATTCATATTTCCCTCAACGCATTGATTCACATGAAAATACAGCTCAAGGCGTCCTCACCACAGAGGTTAAAATTGAAGCTTATTCAACTCTACCAACTTGCTGTTTCCATCAGGTATTAGTTTAATGTAGCGGTATTGTCGACCAAAACTGTAGGCTTAATCTAAGATGCATAACCCAGTTGCTGAACACCTATTACTGCCTACTAACTCAACACCAACCCAAGGCACCAACACACTGATTTTCAAGTTGCATTCAAGGTTTTAGCCCCTCAAAAAAGCCTAGAACGGGCTGTTTTGAAGCATAATGAATAACTCAGGAGTAGCGCTCCATTAGATAGCATAAACAGTCCTGACGTATTACGCGATGATCCTTGGTTAACATAGAGGGCATTACCGCTGTCCGTAGCCGTAACTCTCCATCATCCAACATAAAATATTTTGCTGTAACATCTCGACCATTCTCATCTCGTGCTTCCAACCCAATGCCATGCCCTGGTTTAACACAACCAAACGAAGCACCCACAGAAAGCTCTCTAAAATTCAACCGATCCAGCTCATTAATAAAACAAATATTCGACTCACACTCACCAAACCCAAAGCTGACATGATCTAATACCGTCACTGTTGCCACCGTATGAAAAATATCAATATCATGCTCTGCCACTGGATGAGATGGGTGTTCAGAGAGATGCAAACAGCCATCTAAATACTCAACTGCATGCTCAACACCATAGACAGTGCCCACTTTTCCACACTCTAAAGTCACTGCCGGACAATGCTCAGCAAGCGCCATAGACTGCACCCCCTTTGGGCGCAAAAAATAGACAACAGTTCGACTAAACATAGCCGCTAGATGCAAAAAGCGGTTGTCGAGAGAATTGATACAGCCATAGTGAGGGTTAAGCCCTGTATTGTTATGCATATCCACACTAGCAAACAGGCCACGATCAACCATGCTATCAACTACCTGCTGCATCAGACCATGCTCTTCTGTGTAAGGTAAGCTGCATCCAGGCCATACACGATTGTAATCGGGTTGATTATCCAACCGGCGCAGCCCTTTTGCGGCGGCTGACACATTGCTAATAAAGAGACTGAGCGAGCGTGGCAGATCCAGATCCCCCTGCTGATTACAATAGCGCTTCAACAATACACGCACTGCCTCCCAGCCCGTGGTTTCATTGCCATGCATCAGCACAGTAATAAGCAGTGCTGGCTCTTGCCGCCCCTGAAGATGGATTAGCGTCGGCTTGCCAAGTAGTGCTTCCAAGTTCTCAGCTTCTGTTTCCAGAAGTCGCTCAGGGATATGATTTATTTCATGAAGTTTCATTGTTAAATGGGCCATTCATGAACTAAGGAGCCAGAATTCTGGTGCTCAAGATAAACCTTGGTCAACGACACCATGTCCACTCCATTTTCTTTAACCCAGCGACGCTGCCAAACCGCACCATTACGACCCGTAGCAACCCGCGCTTCGATGATGCCCAGCCAATCATCTATCTCACTCTTATCAATATCCATACTATGCAAGCCATCTCGAGCCAATGGCAACAGCACTTTTTGACAGAGCTCTGAGACCGCATATTTTTTACCATCGGACCACTGCATCTCTGCACCCAATCCATATTTGGCACCATGGTAGAAATTTTCTTTTGCAGCCTTGAATACCAGTTTGGACTCGGGTGGCTCTTGCTGACGAGCCAAGCTACATACCGTTCCAAAATAGAAAGCAGCATTAGCAATAGCATCATCAATAGTCGGTCCCGCAGGCACAACACGATGTTCAATACGAAGATGCGGTTCGCCTGATTCATCAAAACCAATCAAGGGACGATTCCAACGCCAAATGGTGCCATTTTGCAATCGCAAGTGGGCAAGCTTTTCAACCGGCTCATCCATTACACGGGGTAACAAAATAGGATAGCGTTCTAGGTTAGCTTCGAAGCACTCCATAATGCTCTCATGAGCATAGCGAATACCAAAAGTCACTCGCTTGGTCTGTTTGCTTCCCCCTACCGAAACCGACTGCTCAAACAACGGTATACGCGTTTCATCCCATAGATCATGCCCAAACAGATAAGGTGAATTCGCACAGACAGCGACCATCGGGCCAGAGATAATTTTGGATGCATTATAGAAACGAGCACCCTCTCTCGCATTGACTTTTAGGTGGATTTGAAATGAGGTGGCCGCCGATTCAAGCATCACATCGCTATGTGTTAGATGCAGGCTGTCATTGCCTGCAACACTTAACTCCAGTGGCCGACCGCCACGTTGACGCAGCACCTGTTCGTTCAAAGCATGGTAACGGTGAAGCGGTGACATATTGGCCAGCGTCAGATTATGCATCTCAATTGTAGGCAGAATGCCAATCATGGCCACCCTGGCATCCATCTCACCTGCCACCTGCTCGCAATGATTCCAGGTCTCTTTTAACTCATCTCTTAGACGACTGAGTGAACGGCCATTCAGTTCACAAGGGTTGCCATTAAGTTCAAGATTAAAGGTGGCTAACTCGGGCACAACCAACTCATCATTCAGTCGTGTCAGAAAGGAATCAATAATAGGAGCGGGTCGTAATGAATGATCGACGAGGCAGGATTCCAACTCGAAACCGCCTGTATTGGGTGCTTCATGAAAGCGGCCATTTAGCAGCCAGCTGCTCAGTAGCTCTGTCTCTTGACGCAACCGCTCAGCAAAGCGTTCAAAATCACCGGGTTTGAAATGACTGTCTGTTATCTCCTGTCCCATGGCTTTACGTTACAAGGAGCAGGATACCAGTGGCAAGTAAAATTTATGCTATACAGCAAGCGCTCTATTTAGCTCTTCCAGGCGTTGCGGTGTACCCACATCCACCCATTTTCCGGTGTAGTGTTCACCACTTACCCTACCCTGAGCCATCGCAGTCTTTAAGATAGGAGCCAAAGGGAAAGCCCCTGGTTTACACTCTGCAAAAAGTGCAGGCTGATAGACGCTAATGCCGCTATAGGTTAGCCGCTTGCCAGCCCCTTCACGACAAAGTCTATCATTTGATAATAGAAAATCCCCATCAGAGTTATGCTCTGGATTATCAACTAATAGCAAATGAGCCAGCTTATGTTTGGAAATTGTGAGATGAGTTAGGTCGTAATCTGTCCAGATATCGCCGTTGATTACCACAAAGGGCGCATCACCCAGCAGAGGGAGTGCATTGAAGATGCCACCACCCGTCTCAAGCGCACCTGCCAGCTCTGGCGAATAGAGGATATTGATACCCCAGCGTTGACCATTACCAAGAGCGGCTACAATCTGCTCGCCCAGGTAAGCATAGTTTATCACAAGCTCTTTAAAACCGGCCTTTACCAGCGCCTCAATATGATATTCAATCAGTGCCTGCCCGGCCACCGGCAATAGTGGCTTAGGCGTACAGTCGGTTAGGGGGCGCATACGCTCACCCCGACCGGCTGCCAATATCATGGCCTTCACCGTCTCATGGCATCAAAAAATTCGCCGTTACTCTTGGTAGCCTTGAGCTTATCAAATAGAAATTCCATTGCAGCCAACTCATCCATAGGGTGCAGGATCTTGCGCAAAATCCACATCTTCTGCAACTCATCCGGCGGCATTAATAGCTCTTCACGACGCGTGCCAGAACGATTGATGTTGATAGCAGGGAAGATGCGTTTCTCTGCAATCCGGCGATCCAGATGAATCTCCATATTACCCGTACCCTTGAACTCCTCAAAGATCACATCATCCATACGTGAGCCGGTATCCACCAGCGCAGTAGCCAGAATGGTCAGGCTGCCGCCCTCTTCTACATTACGTGCAGCCCCAAAAAAGCGTTTGGGACGATGCAGGGCATTGGCGTCCACACCACCTGTCAATACCTTGCCAGAGGAAGGAATCACCGTGTTATAGGCACGCGCCAGACGGGTAATTGAATCCAACAGGATGACGACATCCATCTTATGCTCAACCAGACGTTTGGCCTTCTCAATAACCATGTCAGCAACCTGAACATGACGGGTAGCTGGCTCATCAAAGGTACTGGAGATTACCTCACCGCGCACCGAGCGAGCCATCTCAGTGACCTCCTCCGGGCGTTCGTCGATGAGCAATACAATCAAATGACATTCAGGATGATTATGACCAATAGATTGTGCAATATTTTGCAGCATCATGGTCTTACCCGCCTTTGGCGGCGAAACAATCAGTCCTCGCTGCCCCTTGCCAATCGGCGCACAAAGCTCAATGGTACGCGCAGTGATATCTTCCGTGCTGCCATTGCCAATCTCCAGATTCAGGCGTTTATTGGCAAATAGCGGGGTAAAGTTTTCAAACAAAATTTTGTTCTTGGCGTTTTCAGGCTTGTCGAAATTGATTTCACTAACCTTCAACAAAGCAAAATAACGCTCACCATCTTTAGGTGGGCGAATCTTGCCTGCAATAGTATCTCCCGTGCGCAGACTAAAGCGCCGGATTTGACTGGGCGATACATAGATATCATCTGGACCAGCTAAATAAGAGCAGTCAGCCGAGCGTAAAAAGCCAAAGCCATCCTGCAATATCTCCAGTACGCCATCACCGTGAATATCTTCACCACGCTTTGCGTGTGCTTTAAGGATAGAGAAAATAAGATCTTGTTTACGCGATCTGGCCATGCCTTCAATGCGCATGGTACGGGCAAGCTCGACCAGGTCTGAGACTGGCATTTTCTTGAGTTCAGTAAGGTTCATTTGTTTATTTTAAGGGTGTGTGATTGGAAGGTTAAGGATTGTGCAAACAGCTACACTCTAGATTGAGCCTGCTGTACGGAAGTTATTTTAGGGATTATGTTGTTGAAGGACGTAGCGCTCAAAATGAGCGCCAACGACCTATAGTGTAGCAGATGAGGGGAGTACGTCCAGCACTTATGCGGTAAAAATCACAGATTACTATCAATAAATGCTGTTAATTGAGATTTTGAAACAGCGCCAACCTTAGTCGCCTCTACTTCGCCACCTTTAAATAGCATCAAAGTAGGAATACCACGAATACCATATTTAGGCGGCGTATTGGGGTTCTCATCAATATTAAGCTTAGCAATTTTGATGCGGCCAGCATATTCACCCGCAATATCATCCAGCACTGGGGCGATCATTTTGCAAGGGCCACACCACTCTGCCCAGTAATCCACCAATACCGGCTCAGCAGACTGCAAAACTTCTGCATCAAAGGAGTCATCTGTCACATGGACAATCTGTTCACTCACAAAAACTCTCCAAAATTATAAGTTACGAAAATTGCTTTCAGGGTAACGTTGGGCTGTGTATTTATCTGTTTTAGAAGATTATAGATTACGCTAGCTTGCGCCTCCTCCGGCACAAAGCCACCAGCCAATAAGTCTATTTGAGCTGAATAAACCAAAGTTTTCAACCCCAAAAGATACAAAATTACTGTATCCTAGCTCGCCATGACAGACAAACACCTTACAGACACCTGCTTCAGCAGCTTTAATTTTGCTGAAAAAATCATGCAAGGCATTAAAGATGCTGGCTTTTCTCAATGCACCCCCATTCAAGCCGAAACCATACCACTGGCTCTGGCAGGACAGGACATTGCAGGGCAAGCCCAAACAGGGACAGGCAAAACCGCCGCTTTTCTGCTTGCCACCTTTCAACGCTTGCTTGAACACCCGCCCAATCCAAACCGCAAATTAAACCAGCCTCGCGCCATTATGTTAGCCCCAACTCGCGAGCTGGCTATTCAAATCCATAAAGATGCTGAAACGCTTGGGCGACACACCGGCCTGAAACTAGGCTTGGTATTTGGCGGAACCGGCTACGATCAACAGCGCAAACAACTTGAAGAGGGTGTGGATATCATTATCGGCACCCCAGGCAGGCTCATAGATTACTTTAAGCAAAATATATTCGATCTGAAGGAGATTGAGGTTGTTGTCATGGATGAAGCTGATCGCATGTTTGATCTGGGCTTCATCAAGGATATTCGTTTTCTCTTGAGGCGTATGCCCCCGCCCTCCAAGCGCCTTGGGCTACTCTTCTCAGCCACACTCTCCTTTCGGGTGACTGAGCTTGCCTACGAGCACATGAATAACCCACAAGCGGTAAAGATAGAGACCGATAATGTCACCGCCGACAAGGTTAAACAGGTCTGCTACATGGCATCCAATGAGGAGAAAGTCCCCTTACTCATTGGCTTACTCAGACACATGGATCCACGACGCACCATCATATTCATCAACACCAAACGAGAGGCAGATAAAGTCTGGGGGTTTTTAGAAGGTAACGGCCTGCATGCAGCCATCCTCTCTGGCGATGTCCCACAGAAAAAGAGAATGCAGTTGCTGGAGCGATTCCAAAGCGGCGACCTACCCGTTATGGTTGCTACAGATGTAGCGGCTCGGGGGCTGCACATTCCAGATGTAAGCCATGTTATCAATTATGATTTGCCGGAAGATGCCGAAGACTATGTGCATCGCATTGGACGGACAGCCCGTGCCGGAGCAAGCGGCGATGCCATCAGCTTTGTATGTGAGCGCTATGCCTTCTCACTGCCTGATATCGAAGCCTACATTGGCCACAAGCTCACCACCGACCCCATTACCTCAGACCTACTGGCTGATATAGATCCAAGCAGCAGGAAGGCTGCACCAGAAAGAAAAACACATCACACAGGCAGTAACCCAAAAAAAGGCGGGCGAAGCAGCGCCCCCAGGCGCAGAAGATAACCCTACACCCATAAGAAAAACCCACAAAAAACGCACCCATCAAATAAATACAGAAGGCCGCTCATTTGGCGCAACGCAAACCGGCTCCAACAATAACCGCAGAAAATAAATGCAGCTTCTGCCCCGGAACAAAATGCTGCACCTACATCACTGAAGCGCTTGGCCCCATGCGCTCCAAGGCTGACTTTGAGCACTTGCTGTGGCAAGTATTACACGAAGGTATTGAGGCCTATAAAGACGCAGATGGCTGGTATCTATTAATCAGCACCCGTTGTTCACATCTACAAAAAGATGGAAGCTGCAGAATCTACGACTCACGCCCCACTATCTGCCGAGAGTATAAAAATGACTGGTGTGAATATGACGCACCTGCTGAAGAGGGTTTCATGCTCCACTTCCGCAGTTACGAGCAACTTTTAACATACTGCAAAAAACGCTTTAAAACTTGGGGTCAATAAAACCAGCGCACCTGCATTAGATCAAAATCATGCTAAGAAGAACCATTAACATAGATACGCAAATAGACGCGATGAACCGCACACTGTAATATACGGCCCTGCTGTAACCAACCTAACAAATTATATATGCGCCCGTAGCTCAGCTGGATAGAGTGCCGCCCTCCGGAGGCGGAGGTCAGAGGTTCGAATCCTCTCGGGCGCGCCACCTTCTTTCTAACTTGTCAGTTACAAAATCACATTTCCAGTAATGTTTCTTGCAAGGATATTTATTGGGCTAAAAACTGTACATGCGGTTATTGCGAGCCGTTCACTTAATCTGTTGATGATTTGCGCGTAGCCCAGCGCCCATATGGGTTTGCGAAGTGTTTTTTGCCAAAAGTATTTTCTTCAAATGAACGCTCGCGAAAGCTAAGCATCACGCGGGTTGCGAATGATTTTTAGC
>JAJFJN010000044.1 GCA_021773975.1 Gammaproteobacteria bacterium
TATAGCTTGGAGTTTAATGACCCTGTCGGTTTAACCGATAAAATCAGGCTTGATGGCAATGATGAAATGCAGTGCACCACCTGCCATGACCCGCATACGGATGAGTTCCCTAAATTTCTGCGCATGGCATATAGGGATGTAGGGGGATATGGCTCGCCCTTATGCATTGAATGCCATAATAAAGATGGCTGGGAGGCGGGTAACAAACACCGTGACTCTCTGGCTGAGTGGAATAACCTGGGTGACAATCCCTGGCATATAGATGGGCAGAATGTGGCGGGTGATCAGGTTGCGGGTGTAGGCATTGCTGATACGGCCTCTACACCTAGGGCCAATGGTTGCGAGAGCTGTCACCAGCCGCATGGTAATCCAAACAACAATGAGCGGCTGCTGAAAGGTGATGGTGAGTCAGGGCTTTGCATGACCTGTCACAATGGCAATGTTTCTGATAGTGCTAATGAGACCTATAACATGGATACGGTCTTTGCCTACACCTATAACCACATGAGTCTGAATCCAGCCTATGATGGTCGGCATTCACCAACGCGTGATCCAGTTAATTACAATATACGTGAAACCTCCTATGTTAGTGAAAGTGGTGGCCCCAATGTTCTGGGTGACCAGCGCCATGCTGAGTGTCAGGATTGTCACAACCCTCATTATGCCCAAGAGGGTGTCTCACCCAATATGGATGCCGGGCCGGATTATGCCAACTTTCCCAATCAGGGTTCCTCCGGTGGTACATCCATGGATGCTGCACCGGTACTCAGAGGTGTCTGGGGGGTTCAGCCAGATGATTATGATATAGGTGACCCCGCCCCGGCGGCGGCTGTCTGGGGCGATGGCGGTGGTAGCTGGCTTGGCACCTATGTTGAGGGGTTTACTGAGGTGAATGAAGTTGCCTACCAGTACCAGCTCTGTCTGAAGTGTCACTCCTACTACGCCTATGGCCCTAATCCGCCACAGGATCCGTGGAATAACTTTACCTGGGCTTCACAGGGGGCTTATGCCCCGGGATGGGATGGTACACAGACCGATCAGTCCATGGAGTTCAACCCCAACAATGCCTCTTATCATCCGGTTGCGGCGGTGGGTAAGAATGATTTTGTGATGGGTGCTACGAATTATGAGTCCTCCCTGTTGGGCAACCTAAGGGCAGATAGCACTATGAGCTGCACAGACTGCCACTCCAATGAGGATTATATTGCCCTGGGGCTTGCCAAAGGGCCGCACGGCTCTGAAACCTGGCCCAACCTGTGGGCACCCTATACGGGGCAGACGGGTATGTCAGGTGGCAGGAGGGGTGATGCACCAAACACCTTTATTGATGACCCGAAGCAACACATCTGCTTCAAGTGCCATGAGCCCATTGTCTATGGTGCCCCGGGCTGTAGTGAAAGCGCTGATGAGCAAACAGGTTACAGTAATGGCATTAGTAATCTACACTGTTATCACATCAATAAAGAGGATGTTCCCTGTCAGGGTTGCCATGTTGCGGTACCTCATGGCTGGTTTCGTCCGCATCTGCTGATGGCCGGTGAACAAGGTTCATCTGGAACCCCGGACACTTCTCCCTATAACTCCCATGCACACTATGCGTATAGTGGTAGGTACGAGTATGGGATGCATAGTGCGACCAACTTCAATACAGCCTCTGGTAGTTGGAACTATAATGTCTGCCATGGTGAGTCGCTGACGTGTAGATAGGCTTTGTATGGCGGGTATAAACCCGCCATATTGGGCTTATTTAAGTGATTAAACTCTTGCTTGTGTAGAGTGGGTGGATTCTAGTCTGTGTCAATCGGGGATTCTCACCAGCCGTGCCCGGCGTATGGTGGCGTCGTTGCTCCTGTTTTTTCCATTGGTAAAGTTGGTGCCCCAGAATCGTAAGCGGAAGTGTTTTCCTGTGCCTACAGTAATGATGGCAGGTGTGGAGGACCAGTAGTAGATGTTCTCGGTTTTGGGGAATATCTCCAAATTGGCTGCGGGTGAATAGCAGGCCCATTCGACAATGCTGGTCAGCTCCTTGATATTGGGCAGACGCCAGTCGGTATAGCCTGCAAAGCCGCCCTGCTGATTGTGTTTTTCTGTGGCTTTTAGTGCGCCCGGCCAGTCTGTGCGTAAGATCACTCCTGGACAGGTAGTGCCATCCCATGTATGTCCCAGAGCGCAGCGCATCCACATCAGGCCGGTGGCTGTGTCGGTGATGGTGCCGTCCTGGTGATCGATGAACTGTTCTGTGGGTGTGCTGCGGGGAACGGATTCCGGCTTGCAAACCTGAGGCATGTTTGGATCACCAAAACGCATGGGGTAGTGGCCTGGTTCATTGCGCCAGGCTATACCGGCCCTTAGCTTCTCCAGTGTTTCGAGGTCATTCCAGCCGGGTATGATTCTGTCTACCCGTGGCTTATTGGCGGTATAAGGGTTTTCCTTCTTGGGTGAATTGAGCTGGCCGTGTGGCCCGGCCTGAATGTTTAGAGCCATCAGGCCAACTGCGAGTGTGATAAAGCTTTGTTGGACCCTGTTTTTTGTCTGTCTCATAAGGCTATCTCTTTTGTGCTTTGTGCTGGCTACCTCTAACCAGACGGAGGTAGCTGGGGCGTCTTGTTTTGCTTCTGTAGAACATCTCACCCTGGCTAAAGTCGTTATAGATAGCTTCGTCGGTATGTTCAGATTTTGTAGTGGTGCTCCAGAAGGGCGATATTCCCCCTCCTCTTCCATCCTGAGGTTTTTCCTTGATAGGTGTGTTGGGGAGGTAGTCTGTATCGATAGTAGGCTTCTCCCTGCCATAATGTACCAATGAAATAAGCTCCCCTATTTCCGGCAGACGCCAGTCTTTGTGGCTGCACAGCCCTTGTTTGTTAATAGCGGCTACATAGGCCTGGGTGTCACAGGGGCTGCCCTGGCAGATGCCGCCATTCTGGCCGCCGGGATTGCCACCATTGCGGGTGGGATCTGGGTTATACCAGCTGTAGGTGTTTCTATGATGCTGCAGGCCACCGTCGGTGGTTTTGATCTCCCATTCAAGTCCAGTGTGGTTGTCGCGTACACAAGGCCACTGGGTAGCGTTTTTGGGGAGTGGCCGGCCATGCTTATCGAGCTTGGTGAAATCAAAGCCTGCTGCACCTCCGCCTCTTTTTCTCAGTTTGCCCTGCTTGGCAAGCTGGTCGCGTCCCTGTTGTGCATCCTGCCCTGGGTAATCTGCTACGGGGCACTCTAAATGAAGTTTGTGTTTTTCAGCGCACCAGTCGACTCCTGTATCGTTAATGGCTATTTTGGGTTTTTTGGACTCAATATCAGTGATGCCATCACAGCCGATAATAATCAGAGGCAGTGTGAATAAGATGGGGATTGAATGCTGTATCTTCATAGTGAACCAATGTTAATAAATGTATCTTAGCTTCTCTTTTGTACTTGCTAGGTGCGGTGATAGCAAGGCATTTTATGTTTCAAAATCTGCCATAATCAAGAGCTACTGGGCTACAGTCTCTATATCAAGAAGGTATAGCGGCTTAGTAGTTTCTTTCCCATATTTGGTCTGACAGATGGAGTATAGATCCTGATTGGAAAATGATCGGATGTTGGTGTGATTTCGTTGTCAGAATGAACCGGTTATCGTTTGTTCAGTCTTAGTTTGAAAATAACGTTGGGTTTTATTATCTGTGCTTAAAATATTATGGCGTATTTTATCCTCCCATACCCTTGCATTGTGGGTGCTGGGTTTAATGACATTGGTTGTTCTGGCAGCGGGTACTTTACCTCAAAGCGCCAGACTCTCACCTGAAGAGCAGATTGGTTGGGAGACAGAGTGGGAGGCCACTGCCTCCTGGCTTGATACTTTGGGTTTGTCACAGATCGTGGGATCTGGCTGGTTTACAGCGCTCTGCGTTGTACTGGTTATAAATATGAGTGCGGGCATTTTGGTCTCTTTTCGCCATAAACTGGCCTTTTACAGAGGGGATCTAAAGCCTAAATATGAGATTCAGGGCAGTGGGTCTTTGCTTGGATCTCCTCCTTTCTTGGGGAAAAAACCAGATAGTACGAGCACAGTCAGCCAAGTGCGAGGTGCTCTGGGGCTGTTTGGTCTGACCTTGTTCCACATTGGCCTTGCAGTGATTGTACTCGCAGGTTTTTGGCGTGGTGCAATGGATTTTTCTGATTATATCGAGTTGAGTGAGGGTGAGGTATTTTCAGGTCAGCCTCATAAGTTTCAACGTCGTCAGGCACCGCCCGAATTGTTTGATGCAATACTGCGTTTGGATCGGGCTGAGATAGAGGTCAGGGATGGAAAATACATGGGTGAATTTCGAGGCCATTTTAGCTACAAGCAGGGAGATGGCCCAGTCAAAGAGACGACCGTAGTCTCTAATCATCCCTTGCGTCTGGGGGATTTTGAACTCTATCCCAAGCAAAGTTTTGGACACAGTGCCTGGTTTGAACGCTTGATGCCGGATGGCTCATTCTCGGTTCTGTATGTTCACTTCACTGTGGAGCGTAAGGAGTGGGATAAGCCCTGGACAGGAAAAAAAGAGCAGATGATCCCTTTTAATGATATTCCACTCTATTACAGCATGGCATTAAGCAACACGATCCCCCCCACTTTTGACCTGAAGGTAAACCAGAGTGATCAAGTGATATTTGAAGGTATTTTGCGGCCGGGTGAAGTGGCGGATTTGGGTAGCCACAAACTGTTGTTTCGAGGCATGGTGCCCTGGATGACCTTTAATCTGGCGCTGGATAAAGGGGTGGCTCCCATCTTTACTGGCTTTATTATCACGCTGCTCGGTTTTCTTCTGCATCTGTTGGTTTGGCCGCGACGAGTGGAGTGGGTGACAACGGCTGATGGTTGGTCGGTACGAGCTTGGGTGCGTCGAGGTGATATTGTCTTTGATGACAAGTGGCATGCCTGGTGTCATCAACAGGGGCTGGAAAAAACATGAGTATGACCATCGCTTTGCAATGGATAATTGCTCTTCTCTATCTGCTGGCTGCGGGGTTATTGATTGCCTGTGACCGTAGTTTGGTTACGCGTAACCGCTGGCCACAGCTGGATAGAATGGCTTTAGGCTTGGCCAGTGTTGGATTGCTGATTCATATTCTTATGGTATTGGCACGCGGATTGAATTCTGGGCAGATCCCTATCGTTACCCGCTATGAGGATTTCACGGTTGATGCCCTCTCTATGGCCTGTGTTTGGCTTCTGTCTCAGTGGCGTTGGCCTCAGTTGCGACGGGCGGGGATTGTGGTGCTGCCATTTGCGGCCTTGGTTGTCGTTATAGCGCTTACCTATAGCCGGGGTGTGTTTCCTATGAGCCCTGCTCTACGTACGAACTGGCTGGTTATCCACGCCTCGTTTAATAGTGTGGCGGTTGGTTTTGCAACGTTGGGATTGGCGGCAGGCTTGATGTTGAAGGATGATCGGATGGATCTGACGGGTCGTTTTCTGTCATGGACCTTCCTCCTCTGGTGCGGCATGGTGGCTGCCGGTTCATATTGGGCGAGCATTGCCTGGGGGCGTTTTTGGGGTTGGGATCCGATTGAGTGCTGGAGTTTGGGGACAATTCTTATCTATGCCTTTGTCTTGCATCTGCGCATAAAGCCTCAGTGGCGTATTGGCTACCGAAGTGCCTTGATGAGTGTGTTGCCTTTTGGGCTTATGTTATTTACCACCTATGGGTTGGTTTTTGTAATGCGCAGTGTGCATGGTCAGTATGTATTTCAGTAATTCAATAGAAAGGTTAAAAAACCCAAGGTGGCAGTTACTTGCCATTATCTTTTTGATAATGGGGGTGTTGCTGGTTGGCTGTGAGCAGCAGACACCGGGAGCGGGAGAAAAGAAGAGCAAGGTTGTTTCAATGACGCTTACAGATCTACAGGGCAAGGAGCGCGGCCTAGCAGATTATCGAGGTAAGTGGATTATAGTGAATTACTGGGCGACCTGGTGTCCGCCATGTATAGAAGAGATCCCAGAGCTGGCACGGTTTCACAATGAGCATAAGGATAGAGATGCCGTGGTGTGGGGTATTAACAGGGAAGAAATCCCTCTAGAAAAGTTGCTCGCATTCGTGAAAAAGCAGCAGATGAGTTATCCCGTTTTTCAGGTGTTGCCTGATAGTGTTTCAGTATTGGGTGCTGTTCTTGGTATGCCAACGACCTACCTGATTTCACCAAAAGGAGAGCTGGTAGCGCGGCATGTAGGTTCAGTTACTGTTAAGAAATTGGAAGAATTTATTCAAAATCATGCAGTAAAGTAGTTGTAGGGGAGTCTCATAAAGCACCCAAACACCTCAAAGTAACCCCTTGTTTTAGTGGTGCGGCGCTAAGTATGCGCGGCATTTTCTGGCATGTTATTATTCGGCAATTTTTTTATTAAAATTTTGGAGTTAAGAATGGCAGTATTGCGTTTTAAAGGCAGACCATTGGTCGTCGTTATGTTGACTATAATAGTCATAGCTATGTTGAGTGCCTGTGAGCAGGCAAGTGAAGAGCAGGCGGGAGCCACTTCTTCTGTAGATAAAGAGGCGGCTCCTACAGCGCCGGGCATTATTACGGGTAATGAAACATTGCCTGCAGGGCATCCTCCTATTGAAGGGCTACAGGCTCCAGCAGCGACTGCTGACGCAATGCCTTCAGATCATTCAGCTATGTTAGAAGGTGAAGTTGATTTGAGCGTTCGCCCTGACGGTGAGCCAGAGCATCCAGCAAGTTCAGGAAAGGAGCTTAATGTTGCTATTCCAGACAGTGTGAAAGGAAAATGGGCGTCTGTACAGTTGGCAGTGACTTTGGCCGATGGCAGTAAGAAGGAGATTCGCACAATCTTGGGCGAAGAAACTGAGCTGCCTGAAACGGGTCTAACCGTACGGGCTGAGATCTTTTTGCCTGCCTATATCAGTGATTTTGAAACGATAAAAAGCGCATCGAATGAATTGAGCAACCCAGCAGTAAAAGTACGTCTGCTTAAAGATCAAAAAGCTGTTGCGGTAGGATGGCTGTTCCAAAATTTTGCAGAATTTAATAGCTTCAAAAGTGATTTAGTAGAGCTCCAGCTTTTGTCAGCTGAAGCAGTTGAGATGAATCACTAGATCAGGCATGTGAAAAGGGTGTTGATGATGAAAGGTTTAATATGAGAAGAAGCTATTGGAAGCAACTGTTTTTGCTGAGTGCATTTTTATTAATAGCGCTTCCATTTGCAGTTCAGGCAGAAAAGAAGGTTGATTTTGAGCTCACTCGTGAAGTGCTTGTAACCCGGTTAACAAATGTATTAATTGGTAATGATGTTAATACGATGAGGCGTAACCTGGTTGATCGTAGATTTTCACCCTTGCATGCTATGGCTGCTTATAGAGAGCTTTTACTGTGGAGTAGTAAAGCAGAAAAAAGTGACCCATTTTGGAATGACGTTGTTAGTCTGGTACGTGAAGGTATGGTGGCTACGATCCGTGATTCGTCAATGGGTGTACCATTGGTGGGGTGGAAAGGAGAGGGTTCTCCGGTCAGTGTGCTTTATATAAATAGCTATCCCGCCTATGAACAGGTACCGGATTTTAATGATTTAACCACACTGAAATGGCGTAGTGGTTCTTTTGCAGAGGTCGTTACACCGGGTTCAATTGGACTTTCTTTGAGTGCGAAAGCGTTAATGGTGAGCGTTGATCAATCGCCTGCTGGAAAGAACAATGCTCCTCTGATGCTATCTTCACTGCTTCAAGAGTTTGATATTTTAACTCAACAGCTTTTCCTTAAAAAACGCTGGGTACTTGAAGCGAAAAACAGAGAAGCTGCTGGCATCGTAAAAATAAAAGGTAAAGAGAGTGAGAGAGGTGTAAAGATGGTGCTCTCTCCACCGCCTAAAGTATTAAGTAAGTCAGTTGAAAAAAAGGTTTTTAAAGATGCACTAGGCCCTATGGATAAAGATACATACGTGCCTGAACAGCTTAAGCTGCCAACAGATAAGATGGGTTGGCAGGTTAAATATAATATTAGCCGGCTCTCTTCACAGGCTTCTTTATTGGAGGGGTTGATTTATCTGCATGAGCTATTAGCTAATGATGCACTGCTGAAGCCGTATATGGTAAATGGAAAAGTGGAAGACAAAACATTGTTTGATTGGCGTAAACAGGTGCGACAAGCAATTGATATTGTTTTTACAACCATTGAAACAAAACACTTTGATGCTACGAGAGGTAGTTTTGCAGATACCTACGAACCAAAAAAAGGTGTTGGCCATCGTATTGCTTTCGATGATGTTAATCGTGCCGTTAATGTTTTGGAAAAATTAGCTGTAAATTTTCCTAGTGATGAAAGCCTGCAGAAGAAAGTGCGTAAATATATTCTATCTCAAGCCGCTTTTATAAAAAAAGCACAGGGAGAAAAGAGTGATATGCCTCGTGGTTATATGTTGAAAAGTAGTGCGCATATAACAGGGTTAATGCGGGAGCTTTTAGGTTCTCTCTCATATGTTTCTATAATGCTAGCCGCAGAAAATATTGTAGGTGATGGAAGTTACCGCGCTTTGGCTACAAAGCAATGTGAAGTAATGAATAAAGTGTTCTTATCTGAAGCGGTCAAAGTGTATCGTTTGTCTGCAGGTCTTAAGGTATCAACATACACTGGCATGTCATTTGCTGTGGTAATGGAGTGGTTGCGAAGAATGGATCATATGTTGCCTGATGCTATTGATGCAAAAAATACGGCGCAGAACTATGTTGAGGTGGTGCTTATAGGTGCAGGGCTATTACAAAGTGAAGGGCCAGCAACGGGTGAAGTGCATCAGCCTGAATATTATGTTGAGAATGAGGTTGATGCATTATATGCCCGTTTAAAAGATGGTAGCGTTGATCAACTTGCGGCATCTGTTGAAACATTTCTTGATCAAGTGAGTGATCAGGACGGTGATGGCATATTGGGTGTTCGATTTTCAGGTGATAAAACAGGGGGGGCTCCTGTGATTACGATGCAGGTCGGTGTAGTAACCCCCCTTCATTCTGATGCTGCCACGGGCATAAAGGGTGGGATGCAACGGAACTATGGGTTCTAAAAAATTAAACCTGATGATGAAAAATCATTAAGTATTGAGTAGAGGAGAATAAGATGAAATACCCGCTATTTTTAGTAATTACATTTACCTTGGTGTGGGGTGGTATCGCTACAGCTGGTAATAGCAGCGTATTTGGTAGTGCGCCAAAGGGTAAGGTCTATTTTTCAAAACGTTGTGCTATGTGTCATGGGATAGATGGCCGCGGTAATAACCGTATGGCTCCCGATTTCTCTGTGGAATGGGAGCGGTTAATTAAGTCAGATGAGCTGTTGGCAGCGCATATTCGTAATGAGTACAAAGATCCAAAAAGCAACATTGATTACAATGCGGGTAAGTGTCCACGCCATCCTTCGATCAAGGATGATGATATGGAGGATATATTAGCCTTTTTACGTCGATTGGCAGAGCGTAATAATCATGGTGGAAATCTGGATGAGTCCAATGACTATTTTGATAAGAAGTTTGATGATTTTGATCGAGAGGATGATGCCTTCGATCAGGATCCGAAGGATGATTTTTTTAATCGATAATTAATAGACTGGGTGCATCCCCAGTCTATTAATGGTTGTTTTTTAAGTCAGAGATGACCTGTCTTCACCGCCAAAGGCATCGATCATTGAAGGGATGAAACGGGACAGCTCTAACGCCATTAGAGCGAAGTCAGCATCAAAGCGACTGGCTTCATCGATACCTTCATCCGCTGATGCTTCTTGTAGAATATCCATAAAGCGCAGGCGTTTAATTGAGAGATCATCACACAATACGCAAGTCAGGTGTTCATTCCACTCTATTGCCAGTTTGGTGGCCTGCTTGCCAGCCTTAAGGTGGACTTGGATCTCGTCTGATAATAGATCCTGTTTAGTGCAGCGAATGACGGCGCCCTCTGCATTTGGGTCACGCAGTTCACACTGATCTTCAATGACGTAATTTGCAGGCACATTTAAGCCATTTAGCCAGTTGGTTAATATGCTCGCTGGGGCACTTAGTACAGTGGCAGGAATGGCAGGTAGCGTGCCCAGGGTTTCGCGCAGTAGTGAAACCAGCTCTTCTGCTTTTGTGGCACTGGCAGCATCGACAACCAGCCAGCTTGCTTTAGGGTCAATATAGGCATAGGTACGACTGGATTTGCTAAAGGCCTTTGGTAAGAGATCCACTAAGATTTCCTGGCGTAACTCCTCCTTCTCGTTACGGCGAACGGTGCGTGCCTGTTCCTCTTCGATGTGTGCGACTTTTTCTGCCAAAAATTCTCGGACTACAGCTGCGGGCAGCACTTTCTCCTCTTTGCGTGAGCAGAGCATAATATAGCCATTGGCGGCATGAGTAAGCTGCTCGCTCTTCCGGCCTAATGGAGCACTCCAGCCGTAGGTGGATGGTTCTAGCCCTGCACAGGGGCGGGATGTTTTTTCAGAAAGTCGCTCATGTAACTCTTCTGGAGAGAACTCAAACGGTTTGGTAAGACGATAGATGCGCAGATTTTTGAACCACATTGAAGGCATGTCCGTGAAGAAAAAGGAGTGCGATTATGGCTGAAATAGAGCTGCTTGTCAGGCGTAGATACTACAAGCCTCTTAGATATTTTGGCCGGAGTTGTCGCTGCCCATCCAATGCCTCATGTAGTTGTTTGAGTAGCTTGCCTCTCTCTTTGGGTAGTGTGCCAGCCAAAGCCAAGGCATTGGATGCATGGCTGGAGCGAAAGATAATGGGGCGAGGTGGGTTTAGGCCACTAATCAGCCTGATCTGCTCCTGTAGGATGGCGTTGTCATCAGGCATTGTGAATGGTTCGCCAAATTTTTGGTGGAATGCTTCTATTACTCCTTCATCCAGATAAAGCTGTAGAGTCGATAGATAGGTGATGGGAGCCTGATTGAGTAGCTCAATAGTGCCATCAATATGTGCCTGCCAATGCGTTGTGCCACCTAAACCTAAAATAACAGTGCCAGAGACCTTTAGCCCCGCATCGTGTGCCTTTGTCATTGCGGTAGCAATGCTCTTTTGAGTGGCGCCTTTGGTGATTTTTTTGAGTATAAGATTAGAGCCAGATTCAATACCTAAATAGATAAGTTTCAGCCCCTGCTGCCGTAGCTGCTTAAGCGCTTCAGTCGGTTTTCTCAAGATGTTGCTGGGCGTGGCGTAGCAGGTGATGCGGGTTAGGTGCGGCAACGCCGAGTTTAATTTTTGTAGGATAGCGGTGAGTGATGCTGTGGGCAGGCTGAGTGCGTCGCCATCAGCTAAAAACACCCGATGGGCTTCAGGCCATTGCGTTGCTGCTTGGTGAATATCTTGAAAAATCGCCTCCAATGGGCGTTGAGTATAGGTTTTCTCTCTGTACATAGAGCAGAAACTGCATTGATTAAAACTGCATCCCAGTGTGACCTGGATGATTAGGTTATTTCCCTCACTGGGGGGACGATAGAGGGGCATGTGGTGGTGAATAGTCATGAACTTATATTGGTGTTAGTGCTGAAAATGTCCCTTGATCTTACTGTTAAGACGTTGAATAATCATTTTTAAAGTGCGTATTACGAAAGGATGATCTTATGAGTGTATTATTTACAGCTGTTGAAGTTATAACAATGGCCGTTGAAGCAGAAATAAATGGATTGGCTTTTTATCAGGCAATGGCAAGCAAGGCTAAGGATGAACAGGCCCGCAATATTTTTGCATTTCTTGCAGAAGAAGAGGCTGAGCATAAAAACACCTTCCAAGCACTGCTTGTTGATTTTGCTCCTATTAGTATGAGTCATACCGATGAGGCTGAATATCATAATTACTTGAATGCCTTTGTCTCCACGCGTATTTTCAACTCAGATGTCAGCATTGATGCGCTTGTTCAGAATATTACCAGTGATGTTGAAGCAGTCGATATCGCTATTCAGACAGAAAAAGATTCGATTCTTTTTTACTATGAGTTGAGAGAGCAGGTGCAGAGTGAAGGACGGAAAAATATTAATGAGATTATTAAGGAAGAGAAAACTCATCTGGCTAGACTGGCTCAACTGCGAGAGGCATTGGTTAAGCGGCAGGGGTGAGTATTAGGCTTGGGGTGAGAAATAAATATCACATTCTATTTCTGCCCGAGGCCTCAGCTTCGTTGTTGCCGCAAGCCTTATTGATGCAGCACTCTGGATCTTGGAAACTGGCAGGAAAAGGTGCTGCCTTTTCCCTCTTGGCTTGCAATCTCTAGCACGCTGTCATGATGTTGTAGTATATGTTTTACAATGGCCAGGCCAAGCCCTGTTCCACCTGAGTCGCGTGAGCGGGCAGCATCAATGCGATAAAAACGCTCCGTCAATCTTGGGATATGACGTGCTGGAATGCCCTCCCCTGTATCAGCTACAGAGAATCGAGCCTCTTTTCCATCAGTAGTCCAGCTGATCTGGATGTGTGCCCCGTTAGGCGTGTGGCGCACTGCATTGAATATGAGATTAGAAAAGGCGCTTTGAAGCTCTTTTTTATTGCCTTTCAGAAATAGAGTGGGGTCAGCAGAGAGGCTGATCTGATGTTGTGCCTTTCCACTCAATGCGGCTGCTTCATCTTTAATAGCAGAGAGTAACGCAGTTATATCAATGGGGTCTTCCGCGGGTTCTTTATCATCCATCTCCAGGCGTGAGAGTACAAGTAGATCACTAATAGTGTCATCCATCCTTTTGGCTTGTTGCCGCATTAAGGGTATAAATTCGCCCCCTGATTCAGCGGGCACCTCTTCCATAGTCTCAAGAAAGCCAGAGATAACAGTCAATGGTGTGCGCAGTTCGTGTGAAACATTGGCGATAAAATCTCGTCGAGCGTGATCAAGATGATAGAGGCGAGTGATGTCGCGTACCACTACCAGTTGTTGGCTGCGTGTTTTGCCAAAAGGGGTGATTAATAGGCTGAGCACCTTGGTTTTATCAGCGTGTGATGAGAACTCAACTGGGCGGCTGTGATCACCGTGGGATAGATAGTCTGTCAATATGGGGTGTTGTAATAGTTGTGCAAAATCGCCCTCAGCAACCGTTGGCCACTCCAGTCCAAGCAGGGTATAGCTTGCAGGATTACACCATGTGATATTGCCATGTTGTCCAAGAATAATAGTGGCATCAGGCAGTGCAGTAGCTGCTTCACGAAAACGGCTGAAGTAGCGGTTCAGGCGGCGCTTACGTTTTTGGCTTTTTATTTGCAGCCCTCTGATCTGCTCATAAATGCGGCCCCAAATAGTGTGTGTGCTGCTGAGGGGGATGCTGTTGTTTTCTTTTAGTTGATAGTACAGTTTCAGTAGCTGAATAAAATGCCAGCAGAAAAAACAGATAACCCCCAGCAGCAACATCAAGACAAGTTGATTGCTTAAGATGCCGACAACCAAGGCTGCGGTAAGAATGGCCGCCAGACGGGTTAGCTCAATTTGGATAGGGTTAGACAAACGCGTGCTCTAGTTAGTGATGGCTTGTTGGGATTATATCGGTTCTATCGTAGTTTTTCCTGTAGCTGAAAAGGTAGAATGTAGATCTCTCAATGGGATTATGTGATGGTAGATAACACGCTATGAGTCTGGTCTGGCTAAAACAGACCAAAGATACACGCTATGAGGTCCGCTCCGCAGGCCATAGCGTACGTTTATATACCAATGGTGTTTTCCATAGTCAGTTTAATTCAAAATCCCCTGTCAGCGGCAGTGTGTGGGATCTGCTTATGCTTCCTGCATTCTTTTATCCTCCAGATGAGATAAAGCGGATATTAGTACTGGGCGTTGGTGGTGGCACGGTTATTCGTTTGCTCAATCATTTTGTTCAGCCAGAGAGGATTGTAGCTGTAGAGTTAAATCCAGTGCATATCCAAATAGCGAAACGCTATTTTGGTATTGATCAGCGTGAAGCTGAGTTGGTTTGTGCAGATGCAAGAGATTGGGTCTCTGAGTATCAAGGCCCACCCTTCGATATGATTATAGATGATCTGTTTGGTGAGGAAGAGGGTGAACCCAAACGCGCAATTGCGGCAAGCCCCAATTGGAAGCGCCAGCTACTATCACATCTCTCAAAACGCGGGGTGTTGGTAATGAATTTTGTCTCTGCTAAAGAGATGGGGCAGAGTGGTTACTTTGTTAGTGCAGCTACCCAAAAGCGATTTCAGTCAGCATTTAGATTAACCATGCCGGGGTATGAAAATGTGGTGGGTGTCTTTCTGCGAACACATGTTACGAGTAAACAGTTGCGGGAAAATCTAGCAAATACAGCTGGCCTCAATCCCAAGCTGAAAAGCAGTAAACTTCGTTATAGCATTCGATCTGTACTGTGATGTTCTGCCTCTATTATTCATGCTATGGGTTGTGGGTAGATGAAAAATAGAGGCTGAATTATATGTGAGTAATGCATCTAAATTGATTTAATATCGATCAATTCTAAATCAAAGTTTAAGGCCTGCCCTGCCAGTGGGTGATTGCCATCCAGTGTTACCTTGTCACCAT
>JAJFJN010000045.1 GCA_021773975.1 Gammaproteobacteria bacterium
GTTGACCATTTCGGGACGATATTTTTCTAAAAAAGACATTATCGGCATCCAACAAACTGTCAGCTCATTTCCCCATCTGAGCATGACGGAGCTCGTGCAAACCGTCTGTGAGCATCTGGGCTGGACGACCGCCACAGGTAGAAATAAAACCAATTCGTGTATCAAGGCACTGGAGAAACTCAACACGCTTGGCTATATCCAGCTACCAGAAAAGCGTCAACAAAAAACGCGGGAAACTAAAAAAATCACCCTGTCCAAGAACACAGACATGCCTGCATCTGTAGACTGCACACTAGATGAACTGGGTGTGATCAAGTGTCAGCGGGTTACCACAGAGGCCGATATCACGTTGTGGAATGAATATATTGATCGCTATCATTACCTGCAATACAAACACCCCATTGCTTGCGCCATAAAATACTTCATCACTGCAGAAACAGCAGAGAAATCGACAAGCGTGGGGTGCCTACTGTTTTCAGGTGCCGTCTGGCATCTGGCTGACCGAGACCAGTCCCCCAGGGGAGCCTCTCTTGCTTAACAGCAATTCACCTTCTGGATTGGCTGGAATAAGCAAGACCGCGAACAACGTTCAAACCTAGTCATTAATAATTCACGCTTTTTGATTTTTCCATGGATCAATGTTCCCAATCTTGCAAGTTATGCATTGTCGACGGTAACCCGTCAGATTCAGGATGACTGGCAGGCCATCCATGCCTATCGCCCGGTATTGATTGAGACATTTGTAGATGACAGCCGTTATTCCGGGGCCTGTTATCAAGCCAGCAATTGGCACCAGATTGGCAAAACCAGTGGTAAAGACTGGCAGGGAAAGAAAGAAAGCAATAAAGATAACGAAGATCAAACAGACCGCATTAAATCTATTTTCATGTTTCCGCTGCAATCCAACTTTAGAGCAGTTTTGAAAAATCAAAAAGCAACTGACCAGCCCACCAATACCGATGAGAAATTCATACTACTATGGGGCAAGGTCGTTCACATCCTATCCGATGTTGCACAGACCTTTGACCAGAAATGGATGCAGCGCAAACGAACCATCGATTCCCTGCTGTTAGTGTTTTTGATCTTTCGCCTGGTATTTTCCAAAAACAGCCAAGGCTACGGCACAACACTTGAGGATTTCTGGGCCAACTGTCACCGCATGAAGTTCCCTCTACCACAGAAAAAGCCGGTTTCTGCCGCTGCATTTACCGAAGCCAGAAAGAAGCTTGATGAGAATATCTTTAAAGCATTGAACGAGCGGATAATAGCTGCCTACCAACAGGAAGACGACACACAATATCGCTGGTTCAACCATCGACTGTTTGCCGTTGATGGTGCCAAGCTCAATCTGCCACGACCATTAATTGATTGGGGTTATAAAACGCCATCAGAAAACGCTCATTATCCACAAGGGCTACTCAGCTGCTTATATCAACTGAAATCCAAGATCCCCTGTGATTTTGATTTGGTAAACCATGGCAATGAGCGTCGGTGTGCGCTAGCACATCTGGCAACGCTCAGTGAAAACGATGTTGTTGTTTATGATCGCGGCTATTTTTCTTACGCCATGCTGTATTACCACACCCAATCGGGCATACATCCTATTTTTCGATTACAAAAGAGCACCTATACGGCCATAAATGATTTTCGCAACAGCCCAATAGTTGATCAGATCATTCAGTTATCACCCTCAAAAGAAACGCAACGTGAAATCAAAAAACAGTATCCTTCCATACTCTTCACCCCTTTAAAGCTCCGGTTGATAAAATATACCATTGCCGGTGAAACCTACTGCATTGGCACAACACTGATGGGACAACAATACACACGGGATGATTTTAAATCCGTTTACCATGCTCGATGGGGGATTGAGGAGCTATACAAAATAAGTAAAGAGATGATTGTTGTAGATGATTTTCATGGACGAAGGGAACGCACAGTGAAGCAAGAACTATTTGCTACACCCATAAGCAGGCGACAATTTTGCATAAATACGCAATTGTCACCATGTCGCCAGCAGAATTAGATCTAACCTCAGAGTAGTCTGAATCAATCCAATGAGCAACGAAAAGATGAACTCAGATGAAATTAAGCAAATCACCATCAAGACTGATGCGTATGCGTCAGCTCACAGAGTACTGCGCTCTATCTAGAGCGTTTCTTTACCAACAAATCAGCCAAGGCAATTTCCCTTCCGGATTCACCCTATCTCCAGGTATTACCGTCTGGGAGAGGGAAGATATTGACCACTGGATCGACCAGAGGAAAGAAAACCAGGGAGAGGTAAAATGAAACCAGATAATGAAAACTCCCTGCCTGAATTCAATATAAGGGTAGTTGCTGACGGCCTTCTTCCACCACCCATCAGAATCTCAACAAACAGGTCTGGTGTTTTTGCAGATGAAATAAATACTGTAATTCAAGCAAGAGCTTTAGGTGCAGACAATATATCGATAAGAAAATTAGTGGTCAATATTGTCGAGAAAAGAAACCCACTAACCCAAAGCAAACAACCCATCACATCTAAATCTAATGACAAATAATAAGCCCGTACTGACAGGCAGATACGAGCTAATCATTACTAACTGAACATTAGTATCATAGCGCATTTCTGTTTGTCGGTGTTGGATTATTCTCTATACGAGATAATGACATGGACATGACTACAATTTTAAAATGTTTAACAACCTCAAAAAACCCAATAAAACTACAGCCTGTACAATCCAAAGCTATAACCCAATTCTTTCAAAACAAAAATACTTTCATCAGTACTTTTGACTTTCGAAAAAATGGGATCATGAGTCCAGCCCAATGCATCAACAAACTAAAAACCAAAGGAGCAATAATTCAGACCATCAAAAAACCTGCAATGGATGAGTCAGGCAATCTGCATAATCGTGTGGCTCATTACAAACTAATGGGCTGGACGACACAATGAATCAGTTTAAGGCAAGGTGGTTTACTTGGCTGGAGAAGGGTTTAGTGGTATGGGAAAAAGGTTTAAGGCACTAGAAAGCAAATACAACAGAACAACCAAAGATGTTTATCTTTCTAAATTACCGGCTTACTTGTCTGATCGTGATAATGCCGATGCCGTGTATCAAGAAATAAACAAGGCATGCCCTAACCCAGTACTTATCATTATCGATACATTACATAGAAATTTTGGCAATGGTGATGAAAATAGCGCAAAAGACTTTTCAGAATTCTTATATATAATCACTGCGCTGGTGAAAGCCACTGGTGCTACCGTGCTTATAGTTCATCACTCTGGCCATGGTTCATCTGATAGAGCAAGAGGATCAAGCTCAATCAAAGCTGCAATGGACTTCGAGTATAAGGTCGAAAAGACCAGTGATGTAGTAACTATGAGCTGCACGAAAGCAAAAGACTTTAAAGAGCCTACGGAAATTTCATTTAATTTACTGGATCAGATTATACCGGGCTGGCTTGATGATGTCGGCATACCTATTCAGTCAGCAATCCTGGAATCTACTACCTATATTCCGCCAGTAAGGAAGCCAAGTTTCTCTGAAAGAGATCGCACAATCCTACAAATTCTTGCAAACCAAATCAATAATACAGGCCAACCAGCCTTGAATGATCACATTAATAAACACCCTGAGTTAACAGGAAAAAAGCGATCCAATTTAAACGACTGGCGAGCAGGAGCGTATGTGCTGCTTGATGATGGCAATATAAAGCAACAAGCAATACAAAAAGCCTTTAAGCGCTCCAAGGATAAGTTGATTGATGAGAGCAAAGTCATGGTAATTGATGATTACTGCTATCTATTGGATTAAGCCATACATAACCATACAAAAGCATACATTTGTATGGTGCTGTATCCCTTACCCCCATACAATACAATACACACCCCTATAGGGGTGTATTGTTGTATGGGTAGGTACAGTGAATTTAATGCCTATATCCTGTAGCATTAGAAATACATCTCTTGGTGTTTTTCTATCCATAACTACCAACAGTATAACTGCTTATTTTACTACGCTATATGGCGCACTCGAAAGGACAAAACCAATAGCGATCAAATAGCTTGTGCCTGCTTCTTTCGCAACACACCAAACAGACCAACCAGCCCCACACCAACCAGCCACACCGTAGCAGGAGTAGGTACCGTAGCAGGAATAGGGTCGGAGGCTTGATGAATTGGCTTGGTGGTGAATGTTAAATTATTGAATAAAAAATCTGTACTAACGTACCCACCTCCAATACCACCAACACTATGTAATGATAACCCAGCTTGTCCACTATCGCTAAAGTGCATGTAATAATTTGAACCACCGCGATCAAACCATTTCTCTCCCGATAAGTATTCAAAGGCCCTACTGTAAGTATATTGAGCTGTATGGTTGTAGTTAGGGTCACTCACCACGTTTTGTATATTTGTACTAAAAGAAACGATAGCATCGGATGCAAATAGAAATGTTGAACCTGCTTTCCAGCTACCTATTTTTACAGAACCATCACTATTATATTGATTCATTTCAGTAGATGAGTCATCGTACTTGAACGAAAGCTGGACAAGATCACCTACACCTAGCCAAGGACTATCAAAAACACCAGTTTCAGAAGCGACTACTGCATCAATAGTTGTTACTAGCGGTGTAGCATACGTCACACCTACCACACCGAACATCAACAATCCTGTTGCCAATATTGATAAATATTTCATCTTCATAGAATTCCCTACCGTCCTTTGCTTTAGACATAATCGCTGATTACCCGCTATTGCTGTGCAACAGTCCGGCTTTGCCCTGATAATCATGACCATGCTAAATTGAATGAATAAGCATTTTTATATTTTCAATCACTACCTAGAAGCTTTTTCCTAGCTTCAAAATATTCTTTATCTGTGACAAGACCTCTTTCTTTTAACTCTGCCCACTTTAATAATTCATCAGCCGTAGAATATGCTTGTAATCCATCATTATTTATTATATCCACCCCATTAGTATCGCTGATTTGATCTAGTCCAAAATTAAACAACCCATTTTTCTCAAGCCATTCCTTATGCTCCCGCAACGGCTTGAGAAAGAACCCTCCTACCATAAACAGATATAATCCTGCAGCTAAAGTACCTATAAAAGCTGAAAGAAAATCCGGGTTTGTGAATGGGTTATGCTTATCCCAGAACAAAAATATTGTTAATAAAACTCCAGGTATAAAACAACACCACATGAAAACTTTGAATCTATGAACGGCCACTTCTATACATCCAAAATCTTTGCTTTTCTTAGCTTGGTGAAGTCCAAAGATTAAAATTAAAATAGGGGGTATACCAAGTATAATTATCAACGATGGTGATAAAGCTAATGCAAAAAGCATTAGCTTGCTTTTATCTATTGCATTTAGCGGATGATTTGTCACAAGAACTCCTTTCTATAAACCTTTAGCAAATATTAATTAATATTTGCTTACCTTAACATTGAAGTCAACGATCTTATTTTCGACACTTATAACCGTCCTGTGGTAACTTCGCAGCTCCTGAACCAAGGCTATCAAGCAGGCTCAGATAACCTTCCCTACCCTAGCCCCTACCTCAGCGTAAGCGTACCGCTCACGGTCCTCTAGGGGTTGTTCACGAGCATACCTCTTGTAGTGCCAAGCCAAACCCACAGTAAGTTGTGACAAATTCACATCCAGAGTATAAGGGCAATCTGAACCCTCACAGTGACTATCTGGTGACTGAACCCACACCTTACCGATAATCCGTTTATAGCGATCCCGCCCGTCACGCTGCTTGCAAATAAACCGGCAACCATCGTGCCGGGCTAGTCCTCTGACAGCTTGTAGGGCCGCCAGACTGCCTAAAAACCAGCAGACTGGCTATGTGGCTCCGTTCGGGTTGCGTACCCTTCGTTGCCGCTTGCGTGGTGTTAAGTCTGGTTAAGCTATCGCACAACCAGCCTTATCACCACACTGCGCTGGCCTTTCCCGCCCACCATTATTGCTGGCTTCGTTGTAGGCTTGGTGTTGCCTACCCAACCATAACCGGTGGTCGGCAAATGAACATAATGCGGAATTATGCGCAACGCAAAAACCGCGCTGTTCGCTTCGCCGCATAATTAGCATTATGTGTAAATTGCCTCTGCTTGTATTTGATCCCCCGCCCGGCCACCCGTCCGCCCCAAGGGTCTCCCGTGTGCGTTAGCTATGCTTTCTTATCAAAAAAGAACATTATTTAGATTGCGTGATTGCATAAATACTCCCACCCTTCATTAATGATTTTTTGGGAATTACTACAGCTACTATTCAAGAAGCGACATCTCGCAGTCCAGTAATTCGCAGCCAGAGATCGTCTGTCTCTCCCCCCCCTGTTGACTGTTTACCCAAATACTCACTGTAATACCCTCTTATACTAGCGATACCATGTTCCTTATTAACATGAGTCAAATAAGAATTAAAAGCTGCGGTGTCAGCTGAAAGCTTATCGTCTATGAGTGAAAGCGAATTATTTGTAAAGAATAAATAGTAGTATCTACAAACTCCATGGTACTCTGCGAAGTACTTAACACTGAAATTGTGTTTTGTAGCAATAGCGTCAAAACTAATTAGTACTTTCTTAGCTATATATGGCAAATCAGCATGAGTAATTAGCTCTGCCTCCTGATCACTCACCCCTACAATAAAGTGTGAAACCCAATAATCCAAATCTTGCTCTGATAAAGGCTGCTTTCTTACGACCTCTTTTATTTCAATCTCACCATCCACTCTACTAGGCCAGATTATCTTAATGATAGTTGGCAGTAACCTAATACCTAATATAGCAAGTAGCCACCAAATACCAGCAAAGGTCAAAGTGCCAGCTAAAAACATACCAGCAGCGGGGCCTGCGTGTGTTGAACCAGCAATGGTTAGTGCGATAAAACCAATATAGCTTCTAATCATTAGCATCTATTAATACCTTAAATTATTTCTCTATTATTCAATATTCATTTCAGTCATGCCTGCCTATATATTTGACATTAATAATATGCAACATGGAAAGAAAACAAAACCACAATTGAGACGTTTATGTGCAACATAACTTGCCCCATTAAAAAATAATAAAAAAATGATCTTTTTTCTGCTTCTGATGGTCACCGAATAACAGCAATAATTTCAATACTTTCAGATACTACAACACCGAAGGCTTCTTCTATGATATTACTCACTAAGTAGGTGGATCCCAATGTTTAGTTAAAGCAGTGTACCAAAGACTTCTTTTAATTTGATAAAGCATTTACCTGTTGTTATCCGAAAATCTACATCATCAAGTCGGTTACAACTCACACGGTGCATCTCTTTCCCTTTTATACCAATAATAGTTATTATTTTTCCATTCATAGCACCATCACTTGTTTTGCCTTTAACAAGGGAAGTAACAACTCCTAACTTACATTGCGATGCATTTAGAGTTGTGTAAGTACTCGTTATCACTGGAAGATATTCTAAACTAAAGCCTTTAGCTACAAATTGCTCTTTCTGTGACTTAATGATTGAATCTTCTAATCTGGATGCAACACTTTCCATAAAAGCTAGTGTTACTTCAGTATTTTCATAACTGTTACTTTTACTCACTGAGTGGGAAACGCTTATGGAATTAGTAGCTTTGTTTTTAACTTTATTGCTAACAGCACTATTAGTTAGTGCACTTCCAACCTTGTTCTGCAAAGAAGCAGAATAGGTAGCTAAACCAGCAAGAAGTAGAATAATAATAGAGATGGCTTTTATTGTTTTTCCAAAAGCCATCTTAAAACCGTAATACTTTAAATGGATAAACGACACACCCAATCGTAGTGCAAACAATAAACCAAACAAAATCACCATAGCTGTTAATACATCAGAATTACCAGCGATCTCGTGCTTATCAAGATAACCTAACGACTGAAGCAACAGGTTATGAAGGAATGAGGAAATACAAATTACTATCAATATAAGAAATATATTGTTCAAGTAATGTAACAAGGTCGAACCAATGCTTCTCTGCACAATCACTCCCTTTATTCAAGCGAGTCGTGATGCTCAGTATGCAAAACGGGCATCCAAGCCCCCTTTTGCCCTCGCTTATCACGACGGTTAATTCCTTTTGCCACAGCCGCCCTGCAGACTACCAGCCATCGCTATGCTATCCCTGGCTGGCAGCGATTGCAATAACCTATTACCATCCGAAGAGACACACATACTCATACGAAACCAATACACATTTGAACCAACAACCAAAACGTAAAATCCAACGTAATAAGCCTGAGAGCGGCTCAGAGCCGATCAAAGCGCCAACCCTACCCCTAACCCTCCCGTCTGCTCTCGGGACGGGTGAAGGGCTGAAAGCCCCTGAACCCTCAATGCCGAGGGCGGGAGGGAGGGTATAGAAAATCATTTTAAATACTGATTCATATTGGTTCTTATTTTCCTAGCCGCTACTTTCTCGCACTGGCATCTGCCCTGCGCACCTGATCGCTATGCTCACAGGTTGCTCGGTTGCGCCAGCTCGAAAGGTATCGGCCAGATACTCGGTGAAAACATGCTTTGAGATTATATATAAGCAATTAGTTGTATTTCGTTCGCTTTTTCGTTCGCTTTTCATTGGATAAACATGAACTATTGCACTAGAATAGCCCTGTCGGATAGGAGGGAGTCATGACCCGCTGAAAAGAAGTTACCTGTGCTTCTTCCGACCATCATTTCAAACAGGTGACACTCTGCAACTGGATACTGTAAATACACGGGTACTTAAATGTCTGTCTTAAAGTTAGATCAACTGAACTTGTTGGATATCAACACCAAAAGCAAGAAGGCCAAGAGGATTCTTGAGGAATTTATTTCTGATGCTAAGAGTGAATATGAACAATTCTCTATTGAGATCGGTAAAGAAAGAGTTAAAGAAGCTGAAAAAAACAACCCAAATTACATTCATCACAAGCTTTATGATACTGATATAAGTCAAGTGATAACCAATATGATTCGCATTGCAGCATCCCAAAACAACACCTACACCAATAAAACAATAAAGCTTGCATGGGATCAATTAGTAGCAAAGACAGGCAAACACCCAGACTGGTTAGCCAAGGTTAAACATAGACAAACCACAGGTTGGCTTATACCACGCGCAATTGGACAACTAAAATTGGGTGGTGCTCCTGATATCGCATCAACACTTAAACCAATTGAAATAAGCCCCTTGATTACTAACTCAACCTGCAATAAAGCACTTAAAAGCCTACAGGAACAACTAGAGATTCCATTAATGTTCGCAAAACTGGAACAAGACCTTGCCAAAAAACAGAACGATAACTTAAAACTCATCCTTAGAGTAGAAGAATTAGAACTCGAAAATAAGAAACTAAAACAAGGCGTTATCACAGAAAGCAAAGGGGTCTGGAAGTCTAAAGCGATTCACCTTAGAGCTAAGGGGGTGCTTGTCAAAAATATCTGCAAAACAGTAGGCAAGCGTAAAACCGTCGTATCAACCCACCTCAACACACCTGATTCAAAAGCAAAAATCGAGCAGATCAAATCTAAACCAATCTAAATTACTACACTTTATCTAAACCGATACTTACCCTATATCCTACCCTTGCTTGGTTTAGAACTACTCTAAAACATCCATCCGATATTCTTAACATCGATTACATATGGTTTCTTACTATATACAACCGAGGATCTAGCGAATTTTATAATCTGGGTATGAAGGCAGTACTACAAGCACAGTAATACTACTCAATACGTCCCCCCCCACTCTAATCTGTACAGCTCCGCTGAATGAATGGATATCCACCCCACTTAATTAGGGAGTACTCATCATGAGACAAACTATCGCTGAACTGTTCAACTCATTGCAGAAAGCATTTGGTGTTATCAATCGCCTAGTAAATACCGCCGATATGCTGGTTGAGACAGCAGAGGCAAATACCCAGTCGTATAGGGATCTGGAGTTAAACAGGTTGAAGCAGGAGCTTCTTCAGCTAGAAAACGATACCTAGCAAATGTACTGCTACTCCAACAGGGGTAGTAGTACATAGATACACATACTCGTAATAGATAGCTCACAAGGAAGTGATAATGGTCGCTGTTGGTTCCCCCACATGCTGCAAAACAATCAACCTAACCTTTAGCAGACCTCCTGTCTTAATAGCTTACCGCCGAACTGGAAAGCTAAAAGAGGTTCTATACCGATCCATCTTAATACAATGATAGAGCCTAATTCTCATACCAGTTGTACACTCATTTTTAGATAGAGCTTGTGAACCAAGAATATAGATAAGTACCTAATCACCATGAAGCATAGAGCCAGGGAAGCTCTAGCAAGCCTATTGACTGCCGTACAGCCCATCAATCAAACACGACAACCCTTAGTGGTATATTCGCCCTAAACGCCTACAGCAAGACCTCAGGCAATGATCCAGAGCATATGTAGGTATAAGAGATGGCGTAGAAACTAACGCGCTACGCTTGTTGGTCATATAAAATCCCTGCTGAACCTGCTCTTCCAGAGCAGAACCAACAGCCATTTCATAAGGCTCCAATAAAACAACAAGAACTAACCATATTGGCTCTGGGATTCAATGTACTGGTAACAAGTTACAACCATGAGCTTAGAAATAGACTTGTACCCCATTTTGTACCCCAAATAAAAAAGCCCATTGAAATATCCTATATATATCAATGGGCTATCTTTTTTATATGGCGGAGAGGCAGGGATTCGAACCCTGGGAGGGCTACAAACCCTCAATGGTTTTCAAGACCACCGCATTCAACCGCTCTGCCACCTCTCCTACATTCTGACTTTCGCCGAATGAGCGCGAAGCATACCTGATTTTGATAAGGTTTCGCTAGTATCTATGGAACCTTTTTTTAGTTGTACTTTCAAATTGTTTGGGTATGCTTACCCGCTGTTGCCCGTCTTCTTATTATGAAGGCTAACTTTTAACGTATTTCCAATGAGGGAGAATACAAGCCTATGAACCGCGTTGACTTCACAGTTGCTAGTCAGGCTGGCTCTGCACTTGCCACAAACAAGCTGATTAAGAACACCTATATGCTTCTTTCAGCAACCTTGATCTTCAGTGCCATTATGGCTGCTGTCTCTGTTGTTGTTCAGCCTCCTGGCATGACTTATCTAGTCTGTGTCATTGGCAGCATGCTGCTTGGGATCTTTGTACTGCCAAAAACAGCTAATTCATCAGCTGGACTTGGCGTTATCTTCCTTATCACTGGACTGCTTGGTTTTGGTCTTGGACCAATCATCACTCAGTATCTTGCTCTGCCTAATGGACCTCAGATTGTTGGTACTGCCTTTGGTGGCACCGGCATTATCTTTCTGAGTCTTTCAGGTTACGCCCTTACCTCTAAGCGTGATTTTAGCTTTATGGGCGGCTTCCTGTTTGCAGGCATGATGGTAGTTATATTGACTATGATAGCCAACATATTCTTGGATATCCCAGGCCTAGCACTGGCTATGTCTGCTGCAATCATTCTGCTGATGAGCGGGTTTATCCTGTTTGATACCAGCCGCATGATTAATGGTGGTGAGACAAATTACATCTTTGCTACCTACGGACTCTACCTAAGCATCTTCAATATCTTCATCAGCCTTCTTCACATCCTTGGCGTGATGAGTGATGACTGATTTTCTAAAGTAACGCAGTAGTCACAATAAAGCCCCGGCACTATGCTGGGGTTTTTAGTTTTTGGAGGGATACAATGGACATGTGGTTACAGATCATTGCTGCTGTAGTTCTGGGAATGATGCTATTTCGCATGTACCCTGCAGCTAAACACTGGATGGGGAATGGGCCTAAAGCTGAAAAAGGTGACTGGCAAGCTGCCGTGCTTCCTTTGGCTGCCGTGGTTGGATTTATAATACTGCTAGTTGCGATGGTAAGAATGTAGCGTGCTTATCGGGTTGTCACACACCTCCACTACCCGTAGTGTGTTGAGCATCTGCGCCAACCTGGAGCAACCGTGGCTATCGATGCGCTTGAGCGAAGCGATTTGCCGTTTCCGCGCTCGCTGCCGGAATTCCAGCACCTG
>JAJFJN010000046.1 GCA_021773975.1 Gammaproteobacteria bacterium
GGCTCTGATTCTTCAGTCAGATGATATAGCCCCTGAATCTGTTCACGTAGCGTTGTAGTTTGCTGTAGATGGCGGAGCACACCTAAGCTAATAAAGTCCTCCATAGGGATGGAGGTGAAGCGCTTTGAGTGATAGCGAACATGCTCCAAAGCAACATGTGCTGGCTTGATCAAATCACCAAAAACAGTATTGTTAGTTACAGCTGTCATTATTTTTTTGATGCGTGTGTTGAGCATTATGGTCACCAATGGCATGATATATATGCATTCAGGCAGCCATTTTGGATAATGATTGTCAAGCAATATATGAGCTGTTTTCTAATTATTTATAGGCATAATTGAAATCTGCAATCACTACAAAAAAATGTTTTTTTCAAAAATATACTCAAATATTCCGTTAACGACTTAGGCAGTACTGAGGGCCAGCTGAATGCAGGCATCAACGGCAACTTACTGAATAATGATCGGACACCGTTAGGCAGAGCATACGTCTCAAATGCATCCAGCTGGGCAAGCCACAATAAATATCTACATAGATAGAGCGCTATAATCAACTGGCCGTTATGGCTAGCTGGCACCATCGCTGAAGTACAGTCCTTTGCTACGCGTTAGTTATGGACATATAACCATGAATGGCTAAATATGGCCTTGTGAGGCATCACCCCAAAACAGAAGTTAGCTCTTGCGGCTTAGACCCTACTTATGGTCCCGACGAAAAATGGGGGGATTACTGATTACCAGGCTGCGGAAAAAAGCACGATATGACCCTTTTCTATGCTCCGTTTGCATTGCTAAGCAAATTATTAAAACTGATGAGCAAGCCATAACAAATAAACACACCAATAACGAGTCGTTGAATGGAACTATTGCTTGCACAGCCGTGAATATTGGAAGATGAAAAAGATAAAAACTAAAGGAGAACGAAGCGAGGTATTTTATCAGATTATCTGCTTTTATGTGGAAAGAAAGCCTAGCGTTATATGCTGCAACAAAGTTAATGAAAACAATAAGGCCGATAAAATAGTCTCCTAGCAACAAAGGAGGCTCAAACTCATTATTAAATAGAAAACCCCATAAAACAGCGTTATATTGATCCAATGTATTATCTACGGCAGTGATTTTTACTATAATAATCAAACCTAAAGTGAAAGCAAGAATTACGCGGGCAATGCTCGTCGATAACCTTATTTTATTTCTAAGGTAGTACAGCAAACTCCCTGCGATCCACAGGGGAAACAAACTAAGAATTCCTGGCCCAACCAACATCATTAAGCAAAAAACAACCGGCCATCGAAAAAAGCCACGAATGTAGAAAAAGGCTGCAAAAATTGCATAATACCATACCTCATAATTAAGCGACCAATATGGGAAATTGCCTGGTGGGGTTTCAGATAGATTCCATAAGTCACCTGTAAATGTAAGATAGATAGGCAAATAAATCCAAGGCTTATCAAATTGATAACTTATATCTTCGCTAATGTACGCAGAAACAAAAAGGCTAGCTGCAATCCCAAGAATGATTCCTGGAATAGCAACCGAATATATTCGGGAAGCCCTATTTATGGCAAAATCTATTACCGATTTATCCCGTTCATTTGCACACCATGTAATCACGAAACCTGACAAGATAAAAAATATGATGATTCCGTCTCTTCCTAGATTTGTGACATCAAGATGTTCAGCAAGAGGCTGATAAAACATTTTGCCATGACCTAGAAATACTATCAGAGTCGCAATAATTCGCGCGATTTCCAAATAAATAGAAAAATATGGATTCATTTCTTATCCTTCATCCCTCTTAGGCACATGCTTTAACAAGGATACTACTGCAGCAATTTATGCAATATCAGTAGTAGTACCTAACGGGTACAGCAGAACATCCGCTTTTGAAGCACATTTCATTCGGATTTGTGGTTGCTCATAAACCCGCACAAT
Organism: Gammaproteobacteria bacterium; assembly: GCA_021773975.1. GTDB lineage: Bacteria > Pseudomonadota > Gammaproteobacteria > Chromatiales > Chromatiaceae > WFXD01. The sequence continues at coordinate 1,935 of JAJFJN010000046.1, forward strand.
TAATTGTGGATTCAGAACATGGCTGCCAATTAATAAACTCCACTTTCTCTTTTTGCATACTTAAAAAGGCAGTATCATTTTCTTCTAACCCAGCATGCCAGGCGATCTAAAAGATCTTTTTCTACTCCAGCTGACCTATCGGTAAAATACCAGAGTAGAAGAGCTGTTGACACATAGATAAGCGCACCAAGAAAAACATCAAAGGCCAGACTCAGCATCCGGACACCTTCAAATTCCTGATGAAAAACACTAACGCCAACAACCATTACCACTCCAGATACTAAAGGACGGAACAACACACGAAAAACAGCAGCCATACCACAGAATAATGATCGAAATGAAAGGTAGAGTGCAAAAATAACAAATACACCACTTGCAACAAGACGCGCCTCTGCCAGAAGCACCATATCTTGGTAATGAGCAACTATCCCCAAGCATACAGCAAGCAGAAGTAATTGCCCCCAAGTTAGCAGCGCCCAAAGATTCCAACGCCCAAGTGCGGCAAAGAGAGGCCATGTCGCTGTTGAAATGGCAGACAGCGCCCAGGAAACTGCTAAAATCCTGAGCAAAGGAACAGCTTGTACCCATTTTTCACCAAGCACAACAAAAGTGAAATCTTCTGCAACCACAGCGAGCCCAAACCCGACTGCTATCGAAATATATGAGAGCACACCAGCTACACGCTCATAGGCAGCCGCCAAGCGTTTTTTATCATTCTGAATTCGAGCATAACCTGCCATAGCGGCCCTGCCAACCGGCAAAACTGATTCATAAGTGATCAATTTGCCAAGCTCAGAACTCATAAAATATGCACCCATATCACGTACACCAAACAGACCGCCAATTAATAATTGGTCTAGTTTTACAGACAAAAATTCGCCCACACTTTTTGCAACAGCCCAAACAGAAACCGACTTGAAATCACTCACTTTTGAAAACGAAAACTTTGGTCTGAAAGAGTGCATCCAATAGCTCAGCAGAACACGGATAACTTGTTGGAAAATCATGCCAATGACCAACACCCAATAACTCTGTAGCAAAAAAGCTAGCGTTACAGTAACAGCGAAACGAGCCGCTCGAGCTGTAAAGTTATATCGAAAATCCTTGGAAAAATGCAGTTCACGCCTGAAATCCACAACACCAATATTTTCCATTCCTTTAATTATGGGTACTATTGCTAACCACTGAATGATTAATTGGACACGTAAATCATCAAAATACCATGCTGCTAGAGGAGCCAATAGAAACAGCGCAAGGCCAATCGTCAATCCAATAATAAATTGCATTGTCCAGGCAGTATCATAATGCGCCCTTTGGGGGTCTGGATGGCGCAAAACTGCCGAATCAACTCCAATATCAGCAAAAACATCGAGGAATCCAACAAAAATCATGGCCATGGCTATTAAGCCAAAATCCTCAGGAGAGAGCAGGCGAGCCAAGATTACAGTGCTGATCAAGCCCATAAGCTGCATAGACCAACGCATGGCAACCATCCAGATGGAGCCACGGATTATGCGGCCACCGATGGAGGGCTCTTCATTAGAGTTAGAAGATTGTGTCAATGCATTATCACTTTGAGAAATAATTCAAACCAAAACTCAACATTAAAGATTATGTAAGCTTAATTTATAAGAGATTACTAAATTATACCGAGATCTGCTTTTACCACACAGCATAACTTTTGGAATACATAAGGTCTTGAATAAGATACTTCGCACATATAATCCTATACCTTTCTTATCTATTCAGTAGGTTATGAAAAACCGCAAGGCGAGGCTTATATTCAATATATATATACAAGATGTCATTTCACGAATGACTTAATTTTCTTATAAGTAGGAAATAAAAATGATACTAATGCAGTATATGAGTAATCAGTTACTGAAAGCGGTTTTTTTGAAAGGTTATCAAATTCATTGTATATAGATAGAGCGCGCATTCCTGAAAAAAGCGCCGTTTTTTCAACTATTCTCCACCACACCCTGCTTACATCAACTAAAAGAAGTTCTAACTCTTCTCCTTCCACCTTTCTTTTTATTCTAAATGCTTCCACCAACTCACTTAAAACACGCCCAACTAATCTGAGCTCACTATGTGAACTGGCTGGCATATTTTTAACTGCTAACCGCCAAATACTTTCCATATCTGTGATTGTTACGGCATTCTCACCGAGGTATTCATTGTATCGATCCAACAAAAACCGTCTTCCGTTACGCTCCATTTCATCACCACATGTTTTACTGGTGTTGCTTTCATGGTACCTGTATTTTCCAATTATATCCGGCAGCAACACCAATGACCCAACTTCACTAAGTCGATGGTAGAGATCGTAATCTTCTGCGTAATGATAGGTCTGCCGGTAATCAATGCTATGCTTTCTTAATGTTTCTGCACGTATACATGCAATTGAATGGGTAATCATTGATTTTGTAAATAGCCGCCACGCCAAGCCTACAGGGGAAGGCACAGGCAGTTTAGGCCATGGTACTTCACGGGAACCTTCCCAATCCAAAACTCTTCCTGCGACAAGAACTACATTGTCATTATTTTCAAGAACTTCGACTTCTTTCTCTAATCTGTCTGGAAAACTAATATCATCTTGATCATGTGGTGCTATATAGCGGCCCCTAGCCTCCTCTAAGCCTCTATTGCGTGTATTGCTGATCCCAATATTTTGGTCATTTTTTATCAGCCGAATTCGAGAATCTTTATATTGCTTAATAATATCTATCGTATTATCTGATGAAGCATCATCAATAATCAGTAATTCAAAATCGCCAAAAGACTGAGCAAGCACACTTTCAATGGCCTCACCGATATACGCTTGCCCGTTATATGCAGTCATGACGACACTAACGATAGGATCCTGCACTATTTTCTCCTTACCAGATTAAATTAGTATTTATTTTTTAATGATATTTAATACAGCTACAAAACCATTCCACGATAATATTCTGCATATCGATGCACCATACTATCCATAGAAAATTGGTCAACTGCCCGCTGGCGCGCCTTTTTTGCCTGGCGCTTCCTCAGCTCTGTATCTTGCATTAACTGTACAATATGATCCGCCATTGAGCGGGGTTCTTCATATGGACTAAGAAAACCCGTTTCCTTATCCTTTACTAACTCTTTATTCCCGCCTACATCATGAGCAACTACAGGGAGACTTGCAGACATTGCTTCAAGAATCGCATTGCTCATCCCTTCTAGACGACTGGGTAAAATAAAGATGTCTGAGGCGGCCAAATAGTCATGAACATTATCCACATTACCAAGCAATTTTATTGACTTTCCATAAGCAGTCTTCTCAATTTGATCCATCAATTGATCACGCAATGCCCCTTCACCAAGCCAAAGGAATAATACTTTCTCAGGAAGCTCAGGTACGGCAAAATTTATGGCATCTAATAATCCTTCATGGTTTTTTACGGGGCTTAGACTGGCAACTGTAGTGGCTATCAATGCATCTTGCGGAAGCCCCAAGCATTCACGAGCAGTTTCTTTGACTGGAGCGGCTTCAAAAGCACCAGTGTCAACTCCATTATAAAGAACATCAAATCGTCCAAGAGCGATTCCAGAGGCACTGGAATAACGCTCTGCACTATCCATGCAGACCGCAAACAATCTATCTGTAAAACGTGATAAAACTTGCGACGCTACCTTTCGGCGGCCAGGAAATACCTCTCCGTCAGCAAAGCCATGAAAACTCCACACAAGCTTAGCTCTCGACGCACTGATTAGTTTTGCCATGACCGTATCCAGCCATGTATTCCAATTTCTACAGTGAATAATATCCGGCTGCCATTTGCGGATTACTGCTGCAAGACGTAGCGGGGCGCGAAAGTCATAACTGCCTCTATTAACTTCAAAAATCTCTACATCTTGACCTAACCGTTCTGCCATCTCGCCAACATGTTCCAAACAACAAATTGCTTGAACAAAGTCATTCTGCGGAAGACGGTTAACTATATTTACCACTCCATTTTCAAGACCACCTCTCTGCAAGCCATGAATGACATGGAGAATTCTTATCATAATGAACGCCTAGGGGTTAAAATGTGCCACTAATTACAAATTAGTCATGAGAATAAGGCAGTCAAATAGCACATCCGTCAGTTGCTGCAATGCGATACTGCCAATCCAAACCATCGCAATATCTTGTGTCTATTTGGGAGAAGCCCGTTACCTTCTCCTACATAGCTATTAAAATATGGCCTTCAGTCATTTTGTATAAAAACTACTGAAACCAAGACAACTTATCTAAATGCTCCAATCAAGCCGCTAGACAGACACCTAAAAAAGCATTTTAATATAGCATGAATCCGTTGATACTTTTCATCAAACAGTGAATCACTCTATTTCCACATGCTAAAAAATTGGTTCTGCCCGCTTAGCGCCTTACTCTTTATTACCACTCTGCTTCCGCTGGACGCGGTGGCTTCACCTAGAATTACATTTGCTGGGAATCCATGCCCCCATATAGAGCCTGGACCTTGGGATGGCGTCCCTCAAGACTATCGTGACCACAGCAAGAAACCCCGCCTTAAAAACGTGGAAGAGCATCATTTCACCTCAAGTGTCGAACAAATACGGCCTGGGGGAGGAAGAAGCGCCACTGTGATTGATGACATAAATTATACTCTCCGAGCCTTCCCCAATCATCATAAAGCGCTCTATGCCATAATGCGCTATAGCTGGAAATATAAAGGTAAAGAATTTGGCACCGTCGCACCTCCTGAATGCCATTTTCAGCGTACTCTATCTATCTTTAATGATGACCCTGTAGTACACATGCTCTATGGCATTTACTTGCATAAAGCTGGAAATCTAAAGATGGCTTTAATGGAATATCAAGCTGCCGAGCAGCTGGAATTTAACTCCTCCGAGCTAAGTTACAATATGGGCCTCCTTTTTACAGAACTAAAAGACTATCCAAACGCTAGAAAATATGCTGAGAAAGCATATAGTGCTAAGTATCCGTTGCCCGGCCTTCGCAAGAAGCTAATGCGGTTAGGAGAATGGCTAGAAGCGGAGTAAAATTTCATCACTGTTCACTGCCCTTTTTAACCCACCATTAAGTAAGCAACCCTTCATTATTGCCAACACCATAATATCAAGTTGGCATCAAATTATAGCTTTTGCTTTAGGACAATTCTGCTCTAAGCGCTTATAATCGAACGCTGACCATACAAAAATCAATTCAACACCAACAGCACACCATCTATCTAAATTTTCTATGCAGCTAGTGGTCAAAAAACATTTAAAAATAATTGAGTACAAGTAATGAAAGGACATTTTTTTGGGTACCTGCATTCCAATCCCCTAAGCTCTGCCAGCGAGGCAAGCCAAGCTATGGCAGGGGCAGCTGCCCTTAAACCGATGCCTGCCAAACCAGGCAATGCATGGATTTCATCCGATGACATTAGCTATACGGCAGATGAGGGGCAATGCCAGGCAGTAGTTTTAGGCAATCCCCGTTGGGCAAATTCTGAACTGGAATCTATTGCTAGAGAAAAAGGTCATGCAGCTGCACTAATTAAAGGATGGCAGAAATTTGGTAATAATGTAGTTGAAAATATTCAGAACCATTTTGCTCTTGCCCTCACTGACTCTACCAAGAATGAAGCATTGCTTGCTATCGACCGTCTGGGAATTGGCAGCCTCTATTACACTTGTGTCAATAAAAATTTAGTATTTGGCACCCGCATTGATACCATACACAGCCACCCTTCTGTCAGAGCATCACTTGACCCGCAAGGGATTTTTAACTATCTGTTTTTTCATATGATTCCCAGCCCAGGGACTGCATTTACAGACCTTAGAAAATTGGGGCCAGCACAGTGCCTTCATTGGAAAGGTGCTGCCTGGCATATATCTAACTATTGGTCTCCAAATTTCATTGAGCAAAGCAATAGAAGCATGGATACGGCGGCTGATGAAATGCTTTCAACACTTGGGGATTGTGTAAAGGATGCCTCAGCACAAAAAAAAGCAGGTTCTTTTCTAAGCGGGGGAATCGACAGCTCTACCGTTTCGGGACTACTTGCCCAGCAATCTGAAAATGCTGTTGATACCTATTCCATAGGGTTTAACGCAGAAGGATATGATGAAATCCCCTTTGCCCGTATCGCTTCTAAGCATTTTGGAACCAACTCGCACGAATACTATGTTAAACCAGAAGATATCGCAGAAACTGTACACACCATTGCTGCCGCTTATGAAGAGCCATTTGGCAACTCATCTGCACTTCCCGCCTACTACTGTGCAAAAGTAGCTGCGGCTGATGGTATCCAGCGACTGCTAGCCGGCGATGGTGGAGATGAACTATTTGCTGGAAACCAACGCTATTCCAAGCAGTTTATTTTTGAGCGCTACTTCATACTGCCAAAAATACTACGCCAAGGCTTTATAGAGCCTATCGCCAAACAATTCTCTTCATCTTCAATTAATCTTTTAAGAAAATCCTCAAGCTACGTGGAGCAAGCCAGGGTTCCACTCCCGGATCGTTTTGAAACCTATAATTTCCTTAACCGCTTCGGTGATCTTTCTGGCATGTTAGCCCCAGATTTCCTTTCTCAAATAGATACCGAACACCCTCTAAACTTGATGCGCCAGCGCTATCAGGAACCAGAGAATGCCTCAACCCTCAACCGGATGCTCTATCTCGATTGGAAATTCACATTAGCAGACAATGACATAAGAAAAGTCACTGGCATGTGTCATCTTGCAGGAATCGAGGTAGCCTACCCCATGATGGATGACCGCATGCTAGAGCTATCATGCACAGTTCCCAGCACATGGAAACTATCAAACGGGCAGCTACGTTATTTTTTCAAGCATGCCATTCGTGATTTTGTTCCTAACGCAATTATCACAAAGAAAAAACATGGCTTTGGTCTACCCTTCGGCGTATGGACCTCCTCAAATCCTGAGCTACAGGCTCTCGCTTATGAGAATGTGCGAAACCTCAAAGAACGAGGGATTTTCCGGTCGGATTTTTTGGAAAGCGCAATAAAATTGCACCAAGAGGGGCACTCCACCTATTACGGAACGCTGGTCTGGGTTCTAATGATGCTTGAGCTTTGGCTGAAAACGCACAAATTGTGATTAAGCTCAAATGCACCCACTAGTGCCTATCCAGAAACCCCATGATTTTCTTCACGCTCATAAGTGCTTCTGCAAAGCGACTCACTATTATCATCTTTGAGGCGCAGTCTTTTACGAAAGATTGCTCTGGGCAGCTCTATCTGACAATTTCTAACCAGAGTTAGGAACAGCTGAATCTCCCCGTATATTATTAAACGCTAGACGCGCAGCAAATCTCTCTGGCTGCCTATCCCAAGGCGTAAAACGTGGCAGCTGAAACAGGTCTGCAGCCGCCCCAACAGCGCCATGGTGAGTTGAAACAGCAGCCTGAAGCCCTAAGCGCTCAACCAGCTGCCTGTCTCTTCTCGTATAATCTTTAGTCGGCCTGCCATTGGGGTAAGCAAAATATCGGGGGCGTATTCCAATCAACTCTTCAAGCTGATCAACAGAGTCAATAATCTCCTGCTTACTTTCCTCCTCCGTAACCCTAGCCAGTATAGGGTGGTTAACTGTATGGGCACCCACCTCCATACCTGATCTAGATAACTGCTGCAATTGCTGCTGGGTCATCATTAAATCACTTGGCAATTCATTTACCAGCTGGCTAAATGACTCCACTGAAGAGTGGCGCTCTTCTGATGGCAGATACTTTAAGGCTCGAAGCATTTTACCAATCAGTTCCTGGCGATTAGTAATTGTAGCTATGCTTTCAACACCAAGCCCATAATCTGACAGATCTATTTCCTTTCCCTCAAGGCGACGAACTGTCTCAATTACAGAGTCATTCCACATTCGTCCAGAATTAAGAAATCCTGTTGCAATAAAAAAAGTTGCCGGAATCCCCCAGCGCTTAAGAATAGGCAGCGCCACCTCCACATTATCTGCATACCCGTCATCAAAGGTTACACAGACAGTACCCGGCGCAAGCCTCCCTTCTTGCGAAGCTTTTAACGCTTCAAAAAGAGATACTGGGCGAAAATGGCGGGAAAGCAACTCCATTTGCCAGTCAAACATTTTGGCATCCGGCTCACCATTTAATAATGGATCATGTTCACTGAGAACCCGGTGATAAATCAGAATTGTAAAGCGTCTTTCCAGCACTCCATTTGGAACAAACCTGGCTATTGATCTTAATGAGCTTCCTAAAACCTGATCTAGCATTTTCAAATCATCTCTCCCCACTTGCTACTTTTTTCGACCACAAATCAAAAAAGAGTGGCAAAATAAATGAGAAATAATGGGCAACTGAAACAAAAATTGAAGTCGCTCAACCCAAGACTGTAGATGATACCAACGTCCGGGCAGCATCGGCATCCAGATTATCTTTATATCTTCTATACCAGCTTCACGTAATAACGATCGCATATAGGCGGGTGATTCATAGCGCAAATGATCTGGACAACCTTTGAGTCTTCTTTTCCAGACTTCTATAGCATTCGGAAAACAAAATTGATTAAGTCCATCTACCCAAATTTCTCCTTCAGATGCAACAACTCTAGCTAACTCACTCACTAGGCTCTTTGAATCTGGAAGCGCCTGAGACACACCCAGTGCAAGAATGCCATCCATTTCTGCATCACGTAATGGTAGGCTAGTGGCATCACCCAATATCCAACATATTTGTTCCGCGCCATATTCACGCTCGCGCGCCTTAACCAAGGATGGATAGGAATAGTCTACTGCAAACACTTGTTTTCCAGCCTTCACTAGTGCCCTGGAATAGGTTCCAGCACCACACCCCACATCCAGCCATCTCTCTCCCGAACGTTGGACATCCCAGCTTCTCAAAAAATAACGCAATCGAGTTTTTAATCCAGTCTCGCTCCAACCAGCAATTCCCGCATCATCATCTTGATTGCTTGCAAACCTTTCAAACCGCTGTCGCCACTGCTCTTTAAAGCTGGAATTAGCTATATCTCTATTATTTTTTTGCATACCATTGCCTTTTACCCGGCGCTACCGTTTGTGCCAGAGTCCCTAGACCAGGCGATTGCTCAACCGCTTTTTTAGGATTTGTTGCTGTCTCTCGTTTGTATAATTGGTCTATAAGAACCAAAATAGCAACAAAGTGATACGGAAGATCAAAATAAGCTAATCCAAGAAATGCCCCTCCAACAAAATAGCCGATTAAACCAACCTGAATCATTGATGCAAGATCAAATGCCCAACGCCATTCAATATTATTTTTTAATACTCTTCGTATCCTAGAACCAGTACGCCACGCCAACCAAAAGAACAACAAGAACAAGATCAGCCCTACATACCCATGCTGGCCTAACATCTGAAAATAGATACTGTGAGAAGAGTGATAATCTGTTGGATTTGGTGCGTATATTAGAAACAATTCCGGCTCAAAACAATTAAACCCACAACCGGTAAAAGGATAGTCCTTCGTAAGATTAAACGCGAACCACCACGCATTGATGCGACCCATTGCTGAAGCATCCTCATCATACGTCTGAATGGTATCCATTTTATTAAACCACTGCTCCGGCATAAAAAACAAAGCCAAAGGAACCAAAAGCAAAACCAATAAGCCGAGTGCTAGCTTTCCACGACTTTTCCACCATAAAAAAACCAACATTGCCGCTCCAGCTACAAACGCTCCTCTAGAATAGGAACCAATAATAGCTAACCCAATCAGCGCCATAGCACCAAGCAAGCCATAACGAACCCATTTATTCTCAGAATGTAAATGAAGAAACCGAAATAGAGGCAGAACCATCGTAAGCGCTAGTGATATTTCAGTATTGCCCGATATAAAGGTTCCAGTTGGACCCAGTACCATTGAGCTACCACCTGTCAACAACGTAAAGGCACCTCCTTTAATGCCAAAGAACCCAATTGAAAGGGCAATCACCCAGGTTAGAAGAATGATTCTTTCCTTTGATTGCATAACCATCATCGTCAGAAAAATCATTAGCTGAATCTTGTAGACTTTTGAAGCTAGTGCCCAAGATATTTCTGGAAAGAATGAGAATATACTCGTAACCAACATCCATAAATTCAGCAAAATCAAAGCCACAACCGCTCCATTTTTAGGAAGAGGTCTTGACTCTTTAGAGACAAAAAAGCTGATGAGAGTAACAGCGCCGACCATGGCGGCAAATGGCATGTTGTGTGCAAAACCCCAGCCCAATCGGTGAGGATTCATATAGCCCAACCAGGACCAGAACAACACACCCAGCCATGGCCGTGAGAGAATGAAAGGCAACCCGCCCAAAACAATAAGCGAAACTAGTATATCTCTCACGAGATTTCTCAGATCCCCAGCAAAATTTCATATGCAGACAGAAACTTAGAGCGTTCTGCCAAGCATAGTTGGCATTTCATATAACTATGCGAAGTATACGATACACAAGCGTTTCTTACGCCTATTTATCTTGACTCATTGGTTCCAATCAGACAGATCCCTTCCAAGAAACTCTGAAAGTCTATCGTTCCATGGCTTATAAAATTCAACCAATCTATTTCTAATCTCGGGACTCATCAATGCCTCATAACGGCGCTGCTTGCCCCGGCAGAGTAATCGTTGCAACTGTGGCGTCAAAAAGCGCGTATTTCGAGGGCGCTTAAAAAACCAACTGTATACAGGATTACTCCATATATTTGATGCATTAAATTTTCGATCCATTTCTGGACATTGAAATTCAGGATCCACACCAAGGAATTCAAAACATTTACCGTAAAACGATACGGGATCTGTTTTCAAATCTTCAAATACAAGCACCAATAAACGGTCTCGACCAAAAAGCTGCACGTATTTTTCAATGTACTGGATATATGTTCCTCGGCTAAAGTAGCCTAACTTCCCTGGCTCAAATACCTCATTCATCGCCGTATCAAACGCCTCATCAAAGGTTAGCTCAGCCTCCAGATGGCGCAGATTATCCGTGAATTGTGAAAACGCCCTGTCTACCGGGTTTCGCACCGTTACAATTAGTTTTTCAATATCAGGCAGGTCACGTTTAATACGCTCTGGAACTAAGGGATGGCATATATACCCAGGGGATGCCTCTCCAACCACCTGCACACTTTGAGGAACATTGCTAAAATAGTTTTTATAATATTCAATGCCTTTTGAGTACTTATTTTCATAGAAAAAATAGTTTACTTCTTTTGTATCTGGCATATATATTTCAGGATGCTTGCGCAACACATGATACAACGAGGTTGTTCCCGCTTTTTGCGAGCCAATGATTAAAAAGTTTGGCAATTGCATAGCTTAGATATAATCCATTGATATAAAAGAGTTAAAGTCTATCTAAAAACACCTTCAAAGTCTCTATTTTACTTATCGACAGCAAGATTCATAGAGCAACTATTTGGGACAACAATCCACCTGATAGTATCAAAAAATAACATGCAGATATGGTGCCCGAAACAACCCGGTTTTTCGAGCAGCCTGTAATCTGCAAAACTACTTTTTTTGACCCGCTAGATTGTTGTATGCTGCGCCATTACCACCTTAAATATATAATCCGTATAACTAAAGCCAATTAGAAAACTGTAATGATAACTATCAATGTAGGCAAATCATGGAAGCGAAATGGGAATACCCATGCACGGGGCTACGCTATTTATGAAGGAATAGCCTATTCAGGCAGAGACTTAGCTCAGCTTTTGGATAACTGTAATAACACCGAGCTCTGGCAAAACAGAATCACCAATTTAAACGGATCATTCTCAATTATTACACTACGCGACGACTGCGTACTGGCAGCAGTCGACCGACTAAGAAGCATACCTCTATTTTTCGGAAGCACTAAATCATCTTTTTACTTAGGTGACAACGCCGATTGGGTGTTAAACCAACTAGACACACACCAACAGACCCCACTTGCCGCATCTGAATTCATACTCACTGGATATGTTACTGGTGCCGATACGTTATATCAGGGCACCAAACAACTGCAAGCAGGGGAATACCTGCACTACAACCCTAGCTCGGACCAGCAACCAATTATAAAACGTTATTACAGATTTCATCACACCAATTTTTTCACTGATTCTTCAGATAAGCTCATTGAAAAACTTGAGACTGTTCATCATGATGTATTTACCCGTTTAGTAAAGAGTGCTAATGGGCGCCAAATTGTCCTACCTCTTAGCGGTGGTTACGACTCGAGGTTAATAGGGATCTCCTTACGCGATGCTGGTGTTAAGAATGTAATTTGTTACAACTATGGAATCGAAGGAAGCTGGGAATCTAAAATTTCGCGCGAATTAGCTGACTATTTAGGGTTCCGCTGGATTTACATCCCATACAGCGCAGACCGCTGGAGGCAATGGTCATTAACAGAGGAATTTAAAAATCATTTTAGTTATGCAGGCAACCTTAGCTCAGTTCCCCACGTACAAGATTGGCCGGCAATTTTTGAGTTACAAAAACAAGGAGCAATTAATCGTGACAGCATAATTATTCCTGGGCATTCAGGTGATTTTGTAGCCGGCAGCCATATTCCAAAATTATTTACTGAGAAACCACAAATCACGCGCCGTGAAATCCTAGACTCGCTGTATGCTGCTCATTACACATTGTGGGACTGGTCAAAACAAAAGAATAAACTCAAAGTCGGCTTTGATGAAAGAATTGAAGCAGTGACAGGCCCCATTGCAGATTCTTCTTCAGAGCAAGCAGCTGATATATTTGAATTCTGGGATCTTCAAGAGCGCCAAGCCAAATTCATATGCAACTCTTTGCGCGTTTATGACTTCTTTAATTACGAATGGCGTCTCCCACTCTTTGATCATGAGCTAATGGATTTTTGGGCACGCATTCCTATAGAGTGGCGCTATCAACGTAGGCTATATCTGGAATTTGCTAATAATCAACAATCCCTGCCCATTACAGATGCAAATGTGGATCGCGGTAAATTAGCCACCAACATATTAGATCTACTGCAAACTACGGGGCTAAAACCACTGGCTAAACGAGGCCAGCAATTAGCAAAGGAAATATTTTGGGAGAAGGAATACAACAGCTGCGCATACCCGCCTTTAGCATGGTTTGGAATGTTAGATAAAGAAAACTTTAAGCAGACATACACAGGAAAGGAAACTTTACATAGCTATTTAGCCAAGTCTTATCTACAACAATCCGAGCGTAGATAATAAACCTACACCATTCACAACAGACTTAATGAGTGCTTTGCATTTTCCATCCAATTATATTTCGTTTTAATTAACTCCCGCCCTTTCTGTCCATCAGCTTCCATCATTTGTGGATGCTGAATATAATTTTCCAGCGCACTAATAAAGGATTCAAGATCATTTTTCTTAAAAATCTTTCCTTGCCCTTCAGTCACCTCAACAATGGGAGGATAATCTGGGGCAACATATGGTTTTCTCAGAGCCATATATTCAAATATTTTCATCGGAGAGCCATATTCGTTTGAGTTTGGCATTACCGCAATATTAAATTTATATATATATTTTGGCAGCTCATGGTGATTTATCTTTCCTGTGAAAATGACTTTTTCAGCAAGTTGTTTCTGCTGCACCAGTTTTGAGATATTTTCATGTTCAGGGCCATCACCAATCAGTAATAGCAAAATATTCGGGTGCTCCTTCGCCAATACCTCAAATGCATTGACTAATAGATCGAGTCCATGCCATGGGTAAAACCCTCCCACAAATCCTATAACTAATTTATCTTCAAGTTGTTTTTTATGCACAATATTCTCTTCATCCACCAAACGGCCAAAAATATCTAAATCACAGCCATTGGGAGTAACAACAATCTTTTTTTCACTTATACTGTATTTGTCAATAAGCTGGTCTTTTAGTTTGGTTGATACAACAGCTATACCTGAAGCATACTGAAATAACTTTTTTTCAACATAATAAGCTAAGGGTTCAAAGAGCTTTGCCCTTTTTCTTACCAAATTGCTTTTTGACGTATAATTTAGTTCTAATACGATTGGAATATTATATTTTTGTGAAAGGTAAACTCCGGCTATACCAAAAATAGCGTATCGTTCATAGATGAATTGAATGTCATTATTCTTAATGACGCTTGCCCCACTCCTTATCAGAAAAATATTGCTAAACATCTCCAATATCTCGAATATAAGTTCAGGCATCCACTTGCTTATAAAACTAAGATAGGAACTTCCTTTCTTGGGATTGCTTTCAGTATTTACAATTGTAGTAGCACCAGTTTCTACAACCCTGGAAGGAGAAATAATAATCCCTTTATAGCCAAGCTTATCCATGGCATTATTTATTCCATTAATATGCACGCCTTCAACACCTTTCCCCTGAGTCCGGTGCATATATAGATATTTCTTTTTATCTTCCATTTCTAGAGACATTTATTATTGCAGCCTTCTGTGTAAATGAAGAACAACTCAGTGTTTTCTTAAGAATGACTCAAACATTAGCAACGCCCAAATGCTCGCGCTATGATTGCGAGCACCTTGCTGATGTTGATCTAACAGCTTAGTCAGACAGTCCCGATTAAAAAAACCCGAACTTAACATTGTGTCACCCAAAATGTTATCTTCCACTTTTTTACGTAATGGCCCTCGAAACCAACTTGCAAGAGGTACTGAAAACCCCATTTTCTTACGATAGAGGATCTCTTCAGATAATGCCGGTTCAAGCGCTTTTTTAAATATATATTTTCCCTCTTTATCTTTTAGTTTAAGCGCTGGTGGTAAACATGAAATCCAATCCACCAACTGATGGTCCAAGATCGGCACTCGCACTTCAAGTGAATGAGCCATACTAGCCCTATCCACTTTGGTCAGAATGTCCCCTGGAAGATATGTTTTTAAATCAAGATATTGAATCAGTGAAAGCGGGTGATCTGTTGGAGCATCTTTCGCATATTTTCGAAAAACCTCAACCGCATGATAGCCTTGAAGATTGGATTTCAGCGTATCACTGAACAATGAGCCACGCAGCTGACTGGATAGCACAGACATATTGTGGAGATAGCCCTCTAGCGAATCCCTTGCTATTGCTTCGAACGTTGACTTTGCACGAAAAACCCTGGGGGCCCAATCTGCCTTAGGATAGGCACGCCCCATAAAGCCGAATAGTGGTCGCCTAATAGACAACGGCATTAATGATCGAATGCTCTCTTCTTTAATATGCCATTGATAGCGGCGATAACCCGCAAGATTCTCATCACCCCCATCCCCAGAAAGCACTACTGTAACCTGCTTTTTCGCAAGCTCACACACACGATAAGTGGGTAATGCAGAGCTATCCGCAAAGGGTTCATCATAGAGATCTGAAAGATGGTCAATCAAGTCAAAATCATTTGGATCAACCTGCTCAACACGATGAGCAGTATTGTATTGCCTCGCCACCATAGCGGCATATTGGGATTCATTAAATTTCGGATCACCGAAGGAGATAGAACAAGTATTCACCGGATCCTTTGATAAACCCGCCATTGTTGCAACTATTGCACTGGAATCGACTCCACCCGAAAGAAAAGCACCCAATGGGACTTCGGATACCATGCGAATATTGACGGCATCCTTTAACCGCTCAATCAACTCTCTGCTAGCATCTTCCTCACTTATTGCTTGAATAGGGGAAAAAGAGACATCCCAATACTGTTGCGGATTTAGCTGCTCCTGACCACGCCGAATAGTAAGATAGTGTCCAGGGGGAAGCTTGAACACACCCTTATAAATTGTTTTAGGTTCTGGTATATATCCAAAAGTAAAATACTCTTCAACTGCTGCTGGATCAATTGCCCGTGGAAATTTGCTATGTACTTTCAGCGACTTTAGTTCTGACCCAAATATAAAACTGCCATCTGCAAGCTTTGTATAAAAAAGTGGCTTTATGCCCAGCCTGTCCCGAGCAACAAAGAGTTCATTCTTATTGCGATCCCAGATTGCAAAAGCAAACATTCCACGAAAATGTTGGACGCACTCTGTACCCCACTCTTCCCATGCATGTACGATAACTTCTGTATCACAGCACGTCTGAAAAATATGTCCTCGCGAGGTCAACTCTTTAATCAGTTCTATAAAGTTATAGATCTCACCGTTGTAGGTTACGGCAACAGATCCATCTTCATTAAACAGCGGTTGCTGCCCGCTAGAGAGGTCAATAATGGACAGCCTGCGGTGACCAAAGCCAAGGCCAGGCTCAATGTGTAATCCACTTTCATCGGGTCCACGATGATACTGGGACTCATTCATGCAATGGAGAAGATTGCGATCTATCTCCCGTTTACCTTGTGTATCAAAGATACCGACTATGCCGCACATTTGATGCCTACCTGAGCGATACAAAGGTATATAAATTTGCATGCATTATTGCTTTTCTCATTCATGGCTTTATAACTTTACGAGCTTTCGGCATTACTAAAAGCCTCGTCGAGCACAGATTCAATTTGCGGTAACATTTCATTAACAAAAGACTGAAGTATAATTTTTGCATCAGAAGGAGATGCTTGGAAGGGTGTGGCAATAATCAATATCGCCCCATCTTGCCGCCCTGACATTAAGCGAGCCTTGGCTTCGAGCAGCTTTGCATAATAGTTGCTAGCAGTATAATCAGCACCCACTCTATACCAGCGCCAGATTAATAGCTGCACCCCCTCCCCTCTCAGCTGGCCTTGCTTCAACTCCACGTTTAACCCATTTAAACTTGCATTAACACCATTAACCTTGATCTGTTGCCATCTTTCATCTTTAGCAGCTATTAATCTATTCTGTGAGCTTACCAACTCTGCTCCTTGCTTCTGATTAAGATATTGCCCTAAATAAACACTAACTATATTGCCTTCTTTCTTATAGAAACGAAGAGATTCATTGTCGGCCCTTAAAATACTAGGCTTCCAAGCCCATTCTGCTTCATTGTGTATTATCCATCCATTTTTTGAGGCTGGCGCCTGTAAGGGAATATTTTGTGCCATTGATTGAGATTGGCTAAGCCCAAAAGAAAACAATGGCCATACAACCACAATCAGCAAGGTGAGTAAGGCAGGTTTATAATAATGTACTGGTACATTAGAATCAGAAATTACGCTAGCACTTATCTCCTCACTTGAATTTACAATGACTTCATCAGAATCTCTCCAAATCGCGCCAATAGAAAACAAAATTAGCATCACCAAACCAAAAAACACCCATCCATAGAGCAGGTGATCAACACCTACTGCTATGGTCATATCACTCAGGTGACCAAGCATTACAATGCCATATGCACGAAGACCATTTGCAATAATTGGCACAATGATTGCAGCTATAATAAACGCTACGCGCTTAGCTAAACTATGGTATGTGATATAAGCAAATACGCATCCTAAAGTTATAGATGCGATAAGATACCGGACCCCACTACAACCTTCTATCACTGACCAGTTCCCACTGGGAAGACTAAAGAATAGCCCCTCTCGATAGACCGGTATGCCAGTGATCCTCAGGAGTGCTACCGTAAAGTCTGCAGTAAACTCCATCATAGATGGCACCAATTCCTCACCCATAGGGACTGCAAAAAACAGGAACAGCAAAGGAAACAATATGGCTAGGCCAACTTGATTTCCCAGAACACCCCATATGCCACAAATGAGCATTGCAACAAGCGCAAGCTGCTGAACAATCAGCACATCAACCAGATTACCCAATAGCCACACAAAACCAGTACCAAATAATACAACCAACGCGCGATACTCTGGTTTTGGCGTTAAATGAACCAGATGCTGGCGCCTATCCCAAATCAGCCAAGCAGATATAGGAAAGATCAAAAAGCCATGTGCAAAGGTATCTGACCGTAGCCAAATAGAAATTATGGACCAAGCCGTTTGATAATGCAGCGCAAGAATTCCAATCAGCACGCTAAACGAAAGTATTACCGGAAATCTCCAGCATTGACCAGCCTCTACAAAGTCATCCTTTGGAGTGTTTTGTGCAAGCTTGTTCAAGGTGCTCTCCTACTATGGGAAGATTGTCATCCCAGTTGAAATTATTGCAAACGAGTTCACGTGCTTTTGAACCCATGGTGCTACAATCCTGTTCCAGTAGGCGTAGTGACTGTTGCACTAAAGATTCAGCACTATCCGCTATCACCACATCTTCACCCGGTTCAGCATCAATACCTTCGATGCCTTGTGACGTAACCAGTGTGGGTTTGCCCATCGCCATGGCTTCTAACACTTTATTTTGGATACCCCTGGCAACACGCATTGGAACCACAGCCAGCGTAGCATGCTGCAAATAAGGTCGCATATCTGATACAAACCCGGTCACAACAACACCAGGCAGCGTCGCAAGTTTCTGCACAGTTTCTGCAGGTTTACTACCCACAATGAAAAAACGCACGTCAGGGTGCTGCTCTCTTATTTTGGAAAGCACATCTTGTGCAAACCAGACCACCGCATCAACATTTGGCCAATAATCCATAGCGCCGGTAAATACGAGAACCTTCTCTCCTTCGTTATAAGGCGTCGGGAGGTTTTCATCGGGTGAAAAATATTGCGCATCAACTCCGTTGTTGAAATAGCCCACACGCTGGGCGCAATGCGGCGCTAACTTTTTAAAAAGTTGCGCTTCTACACTGGATACAAACAAGCTGGCATCAAACTGCGACGCCACTTCACATTCAAAGCGAAGTAACTCCTTAGCTTCACGCTTATAGACCCAGTTCAAAGGCCACGGCTTGCGCCCAGAATATTGCTGCCACTTATCTGAATCAATATCTACAAAATCAATAACTCTGCACACATCTTTATATCTGGGTGCCATAAGGTATTGAGCCATTGCAGACGAAAACACCAGCGTTCGCTGTATGTTATGTTTCTGCATCATTTGGTCTACCCAAGCCTGAAGAGAGCTGTTGGCATAGTATGGCAACGTCAGGGGTTGCTTAAGAAACAGTCCCTGCAAACTCTTTATTTTGGCAACCGTAGGGTTTAGATCAACAAAGCAGGTCTCTTCACACCACTCCTGCAATTGAGCAACATGCTCCCAGTCAGATTTATCATCGATAAAAGCCCCAAGAAAAACCTGGTAGTGTCCCAACAAATACTTCAGTAGATGGTAGGACCGAATTTTATCTCCTTTATTGGGAGGGAAAGGAATACGGTGAACTAAAAAAAGTAACGCAGGTTTTTTATTGGTAGCTTCCACTGCTATTGCCTCAATCAACCCAGATCTTTCGCTAAGAGTGGACCAACTGCCTTGACTATCGATAATGGCAGCTTTTTCCAGGCATGGATAAAAAGTTGGTATTTGGGATTGGTCGGGTTAATTTCAGGCATCTCCTTTGCTTTTACCAGATAGTATTCATAATGCAGTGGTTCCGGAGTGAATCCCCAGTTCTTTTTAAAACTGTATGGGCCTGTTCCTTTCTTGCTGCGGCCATAATCAAAGATGCGAACACCGCGCTCACCTGCACGGCGCATCAGATCCCAATACATAAAATCATTGCCTTTTACATTACGTGCAGCAGCAATGCTTCCACCATAATAAGGCAGCACTTCATCTCTAAAGTAAAAGCTCATCACGCCAGCAACATCACTGCCTTGATGGGTAATCATCAATACCTCACAGGCATCTCCAAATACCCTGCGTAGATTATTCAAATATTTCTTGGTAAATACCGGTGTGCCGAGGTTACGCACACTCTCTGCATATATTTCGTAAAGACGGTCACAGCCATCATCCAGCTCACCCACCAATCCAGCCTTAATGCCTTTTCGCACCATCGCCCGTTGCTTACGGGGAATGGCCATCATGTTAACTTCAGGGTCAGAATCTATCACTTTGCGGAATGTGACATGAAGATCTTTGGTTGGCCAATTTTCGTTCCGAGGCTGAAGATTACGCATTTCCAAAGAATCGACACCCAATCGGTCAGCCAATGCACACGCAGCCTGTTCCAATGCTGTACGAGCCTCTTCACTTTCTGCAGCAATTCCCCCGTAAACGCAAAATGGCAGTGAGACCAAATTGTTTCCAAACAGCAGGCTCTTAACATGGCCCAGCGGTAGAACACCTTCGATAACACCTTCTCTCTCTGCAAAAAAGAAATGCGTTTTGTGTCCAAAGCTCTGTTCAATCACCTCTTTCCAACCAGCACAGTGAAAAAATGTTGCCTCACTACAGCGCTGGACAAAGGCATCCCATCGCGCTACATCCGCCTGTGTCAGTTCACTGATCTTTATTTCACTCAACCCAAATTACTCCTGTGCCTTAAGAAAAACATCATCCATCCTTCCCCAACTAAAATCTTGTAGTAGCTGGTTAAGTCTTTGCTCCATTTGCTGAAGATTTAGATAGTGCCGAAAGCGGGTTTTAAATGGTAATCCCTCTTGCCTGGGTTGCTCAAAATCAATCTCCCATGGATGAAAATAAAAAATTGCCGATTGCCCTTCAGCTTCATTAACGCGATTAATGGCCCAGCGTGAAAAAGCGTAAGGGAAAAAACGGAACCAACCACCACCACCACAGGGGATTTTACGCCCCATAATTTCAACTGTTGTTATGGGGACTTCAAGCAGCTCACTATTATCCGGATGAAAAGCAAAGCGTGGAGCCTCTGGCATACCGTAGTGATCATGTTTAATAGGAAAAATACTGGAGCTGTATATATGCCCTGTCTCTTCCAGAATATCCAATGCCCAGAGGTTATTAGCACCAATCGAGTAACTTGCTGCACGATAACCTTTTATCTGCTGGCCTGATAAATCCTCAAGGGTTGCGCGTGTACGGATTACATCGTTACGGAACTCATCTGGCGATTGGTCGCTTACGCGGACATGAGACCAACCATGGCTGGCCAGCTCATGCCCTTCATCAACGATGCGCCGTACCATTTGTGGATAACGCTCAGCCATCCAGCCAAGAGTGAAAAATGTGGCTTTAATTTTTTGATCTGAAAACAGAGTCAAGATTTTATCGACACTTGCCTCTGCCCGTCCTGGCAATTTATCCCAATCAGATCTAT
Source organism: Gammaproteobacteria bacterium (assembly GCA_021773975.1). Classification (GTDB taxonomy): domain Bacteria; phylum Pseudomonadota; class Gammaproteobacteria; order Chromatiales; family Chromatiaceae; genus WFXD01. Next base: position 22,944 of record JAJFJN010000046.1, read on the forward strand.
TGATATATTTTTCAAAAGCAGAAACCTGGAAGTACTCTTCAACATCAACACTCATCGCGTTGATAAGGCGGCCATCCTTACTGCGTACTATTATTTGTTTCACTTTCAGGAACTCTTTGTCGACATAGCTCCAGAACCACGAATTGATTCCCATTGAAGTAGCACATCAGCAACCCGTTCAGCTGCTTTTCCATCCCAAAGTTCTGGCACTCTTCCTCGCTTTCCTCCAGTGGTAAGAAGCTGTTCAAAACAAGCTTTTATACAATCTGGATCAGCACCTACAATAGTGTTTGTACCCTCTTCTACTGTAATGGGGCGCTCTGTATTTTCACGCAACGTGATACAAGGAACCCCTAATGCTGTTGTCTCTTCCTGAATACCACCAGAATCAGTCAACACCAGTTGAGCTGAACTCATTAGACCCAATAATTCCAAATAGCCTAAGGGCGGTAATAGTGCAATCCGATCTGAAACCAGCAGCCCAGCTAAATTAGCGGCATCAATTTGCCCACGTGTACGTGGATGTACTGGAAATATTAAAGGCATGCGTTGACTGATTTCAGCAAGGGTCTCAAGCAACCTTGCCAGCACCTTGGGGTCATCTACATTTGATGGCCGGTGCAACGTCACTAACCCATAGCCTGACTCTGCTTCCAGAAACATCTCTGGATTAGACAATTCTACCAACACCTCTTTTGGCGGAACTGCTCGTTTCTTATTTGCAAAGAGCGTATCAATCATGACATTGCCAACAAAATGGATACGTTTTGGGTCAATGCCTTCACGCACCAGGTTTGCCTGCGCACTTTTTTCTGTAATCAATAGGAGTTCTGAAATTTGATCTGTCAGCACTCGATTAATCTCTTCGGGCATATCCCGATCATAGCTTCGCAGACCCGCTTCGACATGGACAACCGGTATGCCTTTTTTTACCGCCACAAGCGCACATGCAATAGTGGAGTTCACATCCCCAACAACAAGCACAAGATCTGGCTGACGAGCATCTAATGCCGGTTCAAATTTGCGCATTATTTCAGCCGTCTGTACCGCATGACTGGATGACCCTACACCCAAATCCACATCAGGTTCAGGAATACCTAATTGATCGAAAAATGATGCTTTCATAGCCGCATCATAATGCTGGCCTGTATGCAGAAGCTCTGCTGATATACCACTTTCTGGTTGATTGAAGACACGCATCATTGGCGCAATCTTCATAAAATTTGGTCTTGCTCCAACAATGCATAAAATTTTAAGTTTATTATTCATATTCTTCTTCATTATTTTTATCCAGCTTCAACTGCATTACTTCAACCATTCTTCTATCTGCTCTTAATCCTGCTTTAAGGGCATCAATTTCAGCCTCAAGAATTGCAATTCTTTGAATGAGTTCTGAATCTGTGGAAGATTTAACAGATCTCTGTTTTTTACCCACATTTAACTGTTTTGGCTGTGCCGCATTAGAAGAGCACCACCCCTCTTCCTTTATTTCATCAGTGACTTTTTTTAACGCACTTAAGTCAATTTCATGCCTCTCCTCTAAACAACCAAAGAGTAAAATACGATCACATAACGTGTTTACTCTTCGAGGAATCCCATTAGTAAATTCATAAATCTTTCCAAAAACATCATTTCCTAATTTAGGGTCTTCACGCCATCCAACCAAACGAAGACGATGAAGAATATAATTTTTCATCTCCTCTTCATTTAAAGCACGCAAATCATAAGAAGCAATAACACGTTGGCGAAACTGCTCCATGGTTGGGCTTTGCAATGTCTGTTTTAACTCACCCTGCCCCAACAAAAAGCTCTGAATCAATGCCCGCCCGCCAACCTGAAAATTAGCCAACATGCGTAACTCTTCTATAGAGCGTTCCGGTAGATTTTGTGCCTCGTCAACCACCAAGAGCACGCGCTTTCCTTCTTTATAGCGATCATGCAGAAAAGATTCGAGCTGATTCAACAGTGTTGCTTTTGATACACCTTCATGAGCAAGCCCAAAAGAGGCACAAACTATTCTAAGAACATCGTCAGGTTCTACTTGCGTTGTAACCAACTCCGCAGCAACAACACGGGCACTATCTAATTCATCAAACAGGTTACGCACCAGCATGGTTTTACCCGTGCCAATCCCACCTGTAATTACAATAAAGCCCTCGCCTTGCTCAAGTCCATAACGAAGATAGGCCATTGCCCTATTGTGCCCTTTACTATTAAAGAAGAAACGGGCATCTGGGCTTAATTGAAACGGCTTCCCTGTTAAGCCATAAAAATCTTCATACATAGATTAATTCCACTGTGAAGCGAGTGTAAGGCTGATTTGATTTTCCCTGTATTCACTAGTGCTGTTATCGGAAGAATCCAAACGCCTGTAGTTATAATCAAGATTAGCATTCGTATGTGGCGTAAGTCTTCTACTTAAGCCAAAGCTCAACGTCCATCGCTTGTCTTCCGTAGCGTTTTCATCTGCGCGGTTCTTTTGCCAGGACAATCCGACTTTAGCGTCGGTCTTTGGAGTTAAACGCCTATCCAAGCCAATATCTATTCCAATATCACGTCCTTTGACTCTCGATACCTCATATTTTCGCTGGGTGAAATGTGCATCAATACTAAGACTGCTTCTGCGTGTCTCTAGGGTAAATCCTGTGTTGAAGGTTTCGACAACATAATGTTCATCCGTGAGGGTAGGATAATCAAAATCAGCAACGTATACCCAATCATCTCCATCCATTCTATCGTACTTGTATGTGTTACCTAAAAACTGTCTACTAGAGCCTAGATCTATAGGTGATTTCTGCTCATCTGTTCCGTGTATGAGTTGCTGAGTTCTTGAATCAGTGAGCGTCTGGCTATAACCGGCTCTCCATACTGCACGCTTCCATCTATGATTAAAATCAAACGCAAAGTTCTGTCCAAATACCTGTCGTCCATATGAAACATCCAAATCAGTCCTTGGATTTGGTGTCCATGTCGCACCGGCATCCCAGGTAAAACCATCCGTTGAAGAGCGGCTACTTTGGATATCATTATCAACCTTTCCACCAGCCAAATTTATACGCCATTTACGATTAACAACATAGCTAACATTTCCGTTGATGCTGGTAGTTTCACTATCGCTCGCACTATTGTCGTTGCTTGTTTCACTCTGGCGATAGCTTGCTCCCCAAGGGAAACGTGAGAAATAGGGGCCGCTGTTAATTGATAGCAACACCTGGTTGTTATGGCTATCGGAAGCGCCCTTGCCTGAATTAATTACCTGATCAAATGTATAGCGCGCAAGCATATCAACATAGCGGCCATAATGTTGCTTAAGATAGGGGCTTAAGGAATAGGTATAGGTTTGTATAGGATCACTAACATCTCCTACAGTATCATCTCCTCGTTGCCCCCCACTCGTTGCTGAAGTCAGGTACGCTCCCGCACTGGCATCAAGGAAGAGTACATCTTTATACAGCTCAGCCTGCAAATTGGAGCCCAATGAATGCGCTATTGAACGTCCCCTATTTCCTGGTCTGTTTTCAGTAGAAACAACTCCATAATCAAGATCGAGCTTCACCCTTCCACCGCCGCCTTCGCGTTTAATAGCTACCGATGGTGTAACCTGGGTATAAAAATCACTTTTCTTATCAGAGCTGGTAAGGTCGGCATTATCTGTATAGGTTGCCTTAACTGATATGTTTGGAGAGATTTTCCAGCTACCCGCAGATGGTTGCGTAGAAAATAGCGCAGCCACGCCGCACACCAGCATCATGCAGGCAGATGATGGCCTGATCATACGAAGCAAATGCAATAACTGTTTTTTATTGTTGATCACTTTCGCTACCGTATCCATAACCATAACCGTAACCATAGCTTCCCATTTGAGTCGACAGGAAACCTTTCTTACATTTATTAAGAATCAGGGAAACATTATCTGTAGAGCTTAATTGGGCTAAAGCATCTTTAACCAAATGTTGAGGGGTCTTACCTGACTCAACCACCAGTGCAATCTGACCTATAAGGCTTGCCAGAACACATGCTTCACTGGTTACAAGCAGTGGTGGAGAATCAAACAGTACAATTCGATCTGAATAGCGCGTTGCCAATTCATGAAACAGCTGTTTCATATGGTTGCTGGCAAGCAACTCTGTTGAGTGTGCATGACGCGGGCCAGCAGGCAACACCGTAAGTTTGGGTATATCTGTACGTAATAACAGTTTGCCAATATCTTTCTGCTCGTCACGAAGATAATTTGTTAAGCCTGGTTTATCACTAACCTTTAATAGCCTTGACATGCCTGGCTTAGCCAAGTCTGCATCCACGATAAGAACCGTACGATCCATTTCTGCTGCAATAGAAAGCGCCAGGTTCAGCGAAGTAAACGTTTTACCTTCTCCGGCGATAGCACTGGTCACCATTAAAAGATTTGAATACTCTGATGGCTTATGCTTTTTGCCAAATGCATTCTGCAAAATTGGGCGCTTAATCATGCGCATCTCTTCTGCATGCCTGGTTCGCTGTGAGTCTGCTGTTAGAACCCCCTGGATCTGCAATGCCATAATTTCTAAATCGGGCTCTCTTGGCACTTCAGGTTCTGCTTTAGTTCTACCTTCAGGCTGATTCAGCGCACTAGGCTGCAAAGGCACTTCACTCTGTTGAAGTTCCGCCTTTTCTACCGACGAGGAAGGCAAGGTATCTTGGGACTCTTGATAAGCAGCATGCTCACCCATTTTTATGCATTGAGAGTCATTAGAAATCTCAACCTGCTGCTGATCCTTCTTCTTTATGGAAGAATCATCACTTCTCAGTTTATCAACAGCTTTTTCGATAATACTCATTGCAGCGTCCAGTTACACTTTGGGATCTGTCATACTTACAAGGAAATCAAAACTAATAAAAGTACGTATCTTGTCATAGATTGAGCGCATCTCTTCTGTCTGCAACCCAATATCAACATCCAATAGATAAACACTCATAACAATACCGTAGGTTGCAGCTAAGCCCAGTAATACAGCAGTAAAAGCAAGCCCTCGTGACGCACGCGCCTTTTTCTGCTCATCAGTCCACACCATATCAACACTACCCAAGACTGGCAGCCCTGTCATATCACTCATAAAACGGCGATCATCAAAAGTTGGGCGTAGTAGTGACCACAAGAATGCCAGCGCTGTACCAAGCCCCAACCCGACAACAAAGACTGCACTACTGAATAGTATCCGATTAGGGCCAGATGGCTCATGTGGCACTCTGGGTGGATCAATTACACGAAACTTTACGGTATCAGTTCGCGTATCCACCTTGCGGCTCAAGCGAGCTGATTCCAAACGAGCAACCAAATCAATATGATTCTTTTTTACCGTAGCATAATCGCGGTTTAATCGGGCTCTTTCGGCCTCCACATTAAGTACGCGATCTACAGCCGATTCCAATCCTTTTATCCGGCGAGTATATTCATCTACAATGGCCTTTTTTGCAGCCACCTCTGTCTCAGCGGTTGAGTAAGCCATTTTCATCTGTTGATAGACTACATTTCGCTCAAGCTCAGGTGGTGGCGTATTTGGTTCCAGTGCTGCCTGCTCCTCTGCTTCTTTAACCGCAAGCGTCTCTTCTTCCTTCTGTTTCTCTTCAAGCGTCTTGATAGTTTGCTGTATAGCAACAACATCTGGGTGCTGGTCTGTATACCGTAACAGCAATTCATCTAGCTTAAGATTCAGATTTTTTATCCGATTCTCTGTCTCTGAGGTTGCTGCAATGACCCCTGGATCGTTAAGATAATCCTGTTGAACCAATCCAAACGTTGGAACCTCGCCCTCCAGTTGCTGTTTAAGCACCTTCATGCGATCGCGCTGAATCTTTAAATCTAACTGTGCTGACTGTAGCTGATCCTTCATACCTCGAAGCCGATTGTAATAACCATCCGCACTACCCGACATAAACCCTAGATTTTTCTGCTTAAATTGCGTTAGATTATTTTCTGCTTCCAGCAACCGTACTTCATACTCCTCAATCTGCTGTTCTAAAAATTGGTGCGCTGAATCCTGGTCTTTTCGGGTTTCGCCCAGATTACTTTCAACAAAAATAGTCAATAACGATTTAACAATCAGCTTTGCCAATTCAGGATCTTCATTCGCATAGCCAATGGTATACATATTGTCATTGCGGCCACCTGCACCCTTAAACTCTATATCTTTTTTTAAATCATCCAGCAACCGCTCCATCTCCTCTGGTGTTTTGGCTTTCAGATCAAGATCCGTCATACGAGTCAATTTTTCAAGATTCGGACGACTCAACAAGGTTTTAGTCATCAACTTAATTCTATGATCTTCATTGGTCTGAACAGCCAACCCCCTCAACAGTGGCTTCAGCAACGAGTGCGTGTCCACAAACACCCTGGCAGACGCTTGATATTGATCCGGCATATTGGCAACAATTGGCCAGCCGATTATGCAAACAACCCACGCAGTGCCAAGCAGCCACCATCGATAACGCAACACACCACGAATGTAGCCAACCAGCTGACGAATTAAATCATGCATAATCTAGAATCACTTAAACCGTTAACCACATAAGTAATGTCTAGAACCATGCTTCAGGGATAATCAAGATATCACCTGGTTGCATATCTACATTTGCCGTAATGTCTCCATCACGCACAAGATCATCCAGTCTCACTGTAAACTGCTGCCGCTTACCATCACTAAAACGGATAATGCTGGTTTTATTACCATCAGCAAATTCAGTTATACCACCTACTGCAATAACCACATCAAGCGCCGTCATAGAATCACGATAAAGCATCGATTGAGGTTTTGCTGCTTCACCAACAATTCTGATCTGTTGGTTATAGGTTCCAACAAAACCATTAACAATGACAGTTACCAGGGGATCTCGCAGATAGGTAGCTAGTTTCTTTTCAATCTCTCGCGCCAGATCTGTTGGTGTTTTGCCCGCAGCAGGCAGATCTTCCAAAAGAGGAGCGGTTAGGTGACCATCAGGTCGGACAGGAACAGATGTTGAAACATCTGGGTTACGCCATACAAAAATTTCAACCGTATCACCCGGTCCAATCAAGTATTGCGAAGAGAACCGAGCATCACCCGTCGTGGTAGGCAGTTGCGGATATTTTGCTGTACACGCCCCCAGAAACATAAGCAACAACAGCAAACATAATGGATAACTTTTGCGAACAACGTGATCAATTCTCACGGCTTTCCCCTTTTTCTTCCAATTTTGAAATAACTGACAATCCGGTCAGGAGCGTCCAACTGCATAATGATGCCAATCATTGAGCTATCGCACGACCAGACATGCTGAATACATTTGATATAAATTTGTTAAGAATGTCACCTAATACAATGACTTTAAGGATATTTCTTCCCAAACCCATGCATCATTATTTGCATTCTAGTCTAAAGCAACCTGAGCTGCCAATTATATTACTGCCACTTAAAGTAGTAGTGAATTTGTCATCTGCTGAAGACAGCTCGCCTGATAGCACGGTAAAATAGAGATATTAATTATCCGCTCACAAGGAATTCAAGCACGATGTCAAACAACCCCCTCACTGGTGCAAATTATTTAGCACGAGGATTTGGACTCATAATGCGGCCTGGTTTACGCCGTTTTGTACTCATTCCATTGTTGGTAAACGCCATTATCTTCTCTCTCCTAGCTTGGCTTGGCATCAACCAATTTGAGGTGTTAATAGATCAACTACTGCCTGAAGATAGCTGGCTTTCCTTTCTGCGCTGGCTGCTCTGGCCGCTGTTTGCCTTTACGATGATGCTGATCATCATGTATAGCTTTACAGTATTAGCAAACCTAATTGCGGCTCCATTTAACAGCCAACTGGCAGAGCAGGTTGAACTAATTTTATCTGGCTCATCACCAGAGCTGGCAACCGGCAGCATAATGAAAAATCTCATACCCACACTTAAATCTGAACTCGGTAAACTGGGGTATTTTTTGATTCGCGCAGTTCCATTACTGATCTTATTTGCAATACCCGGTATAAACATCATTGCACCCTTTCTTTGGCTGCTCTTCAACGCCTGGTTCCTGGCTTTGGAATATGCCGATTACCCCATGGCAAACAACAACCTAAACTTCAAAGCGCAACATGCACGCTTAAAAGCCAGCCGCCTGACATCCCTGGGTTTTGGCGGAGGCACCACGCTATTAATGATGATTCCAATCCTGAATTTTCTGGCCATGCCAGCCGCTGTAGCCGGTGCAACCGTCTATTGGCATGCACAGCTTCAAAAAGACAATTCAGTCACTTAATGCCCAATAAAGCAGCGTATTCGCTCAACACCCTCTTCAAGATTTTCCAGACTTGTGGTGTAAGCAAAGCGGATATGCTGCTCTGGCTTGTGGCTACCAAAATCTCGCCCAGGCGTAACTGCCACACCAGCCTCATTGAGAAGCGATTGAGCAAACTGAAAGCTATCCTGAGCTAGCTTGGAACTTCTAGCATAGAGATAAAATGCGCCGCCAGGCACTACAGAAATATCAAACCCCAGTGACTGAAGGGCAGGCAACAGATAATCCCGCCGCCGCATGTACTCTTGCCGCCTCTCTTCCAAGATAACCGCCACCTCTTCTGAGAATGCCTCCAGTGCCGCATGCTGTGACAAGGTTGAAGCCGCCAAAAAGATATTCTGCGCCAGACGATCCATAGGCTCCACGCACTCAGGGGGGGCTACCGCCCAGCCCAACCGCCATCCTGTCATTCCGTAATATTTGGAAAAGCTGTTAATAACAAAAATATCATCTGCAATTGAGAGTGCTGAACAGCCCTCACCGTCGTAAATCAACCCTTGGTAGATCTCATCAACAATCAGCACTCCCCTCCTCTCCTTTACCACTTGATAAATCGCACGCAGTGCTTTTACTGAGAGCAATGTGCCCGTTGGATTAGAGGGGGAGGCAACCAAAACAGCACGCGTTTGCGGCGTCCATGCCGCCTCTACCAAGTCTGCATTTAGCTGATAATCAGTCTCAGACCCCACCGGCACACTAATTGGCTCACCTTCAACCAAACGAACAAAATGCCTATTACAAGGATACCCAGGGTCTGCCATCAGCACCGCATCACCAGGATTAATCAACACCCCCATCACCAGCTGCAATGCACCAGAGGCACCCGGCGTGATCAGCACCCGGGATGGATCAATCAACACCCCATAATTAGAACGGTATGAATCTGCAATCTTCTGCCGCAAAGCTGGCAGCCCTAAAGCCGGAGTGTAATGAGTGTGCCCTGCTCCCAGTGCATTTTGCCCTGCCTTAATGATTGGGGCTGGCGTGACAAAATCCGGCTCACCAATCTCCATATGAATAATTGAACGCCCCTGAGCTTCAAGATCACGTGCACGTGCTAAAAGTTCCATCACATAAAAGGGGTGGATGTGCTGCATACGCTGTGCAATAGGGCATCTCTTATTCATATTTTATATTCCAAAAAAATCCATCGCAAAAAAGTGGTTTAAACCTATACTTAGCTTACCTAAAGTGGGATCAGGCTGCATCAAGTCACATCTTTCTTGCCGACCCCTGACTATTCTGGTATATGTAGCGCCCTTATTTATTGAGAGGCTCGCAGGAGTTGTTTGGATGACAGCAAAAAAGACACCCGCACAAGATTACTCATCTGGCATAGCGCCCTACCAGGCCAAAGATGACGAAGAGTATATGAATGAGGCTCAAGAAGCCCATTTCAAAAAGATTCTGGAAGCCTGGAAGCAGAGCCTAATGGAAGAGGCAGGTCGAACCGTCCATCATATGCAGGACGAAGCCGCTAACTTTCCAGATCCAAATGATCGCGCCTCACAAGAGTCTGAATTTAGTCTCGAACTTCGCACCCGTGATCGCGAACGCAAGCTGCTGAAAAAGATTGGTGAAATCATCACCACTCTTGATAATCACGACTACGGCTACTGCACTTCCTGCGGCGTTGAGATCGGTATTCGCCGTTTAGAGGCTCGCCCCACCGCCACTCAATGTATTGACTGCAAGACCCTGGATGAGATCAGAGAAAAACAGATGAGTTAGTACTCACTAACTTCTCGCCTCAAAAAGCCGGCAACACTGCCGGCTTTTTGCATATGCCTTCCACCACCCCCTACTGCGGACGTTTCGCCCCCTCACCGACTGGCGCACTACATTTTGGTTCGCTCATAGCCGCCGTTGCCTGTTATCTTGATGCTCGCAGCAATAATGGACAATGGCTGGTTCGAATGGAGGATGTTGACCGCCCCAGGGAAGTGCCCGGTGCTGCTGATGGCATTCTCCGCACTCTGGAGGCGTTTGGCTTTGAGTGGGATGAGGCTATCTGCTACCAAAGCCAGCGCACAGAGGCTTACCAAGCAGCATTGGAACAGCTACAAAAACAAGGAATGATCTACCCATGCGGCTGTAGTCGCAAAGAGATTGCCCAACAGGGTCGATTAGGTGCAGAAGGGATAATCTACCCAGGCACCTGCCGCAAATACCTTCCTACTGAGCGCAAAGCACGTTCTATCAGAGTTATCACCCATGATAAAAATATCCGGTTCATAGATAGAATTCAGGGAGAGATAAAACAATCGATAGCTGATGAAATAGGCGACTTTGTCATTCACCGTGCCGACGGGCTGTTTGCCTACCAGCTAGCCGTAGTTATCGATGATGTCTATCAGGGGATTACGCATATTGTACGAGGAGCAGACCTTGTTCTCTCCACCCCCCGACAAATCTATCTTCAAGTCCTGCTGGGGCATCCAACCCCCACCTATGCTCACTTACCACTAGCTGTAGATACGGCAGGTAACAAACTCAGCAAACAGGCCCAGTCTCTACCTGTAAACCGAAAAGTACCACTACCCGCACTACTGGCTGCACTCCGCTTCCTGCATCAGCCGCTACCTGACGAACAACCCACAACCCTGGATGAATTCTGGGCATGGGCAATAAAAAACTGGGACATTCAACGAGTGCCCCAGCAATCAACACAACCGCTAACGGGTTAAAAAAGGCTCTTTAACTTATTGCCCATCTCACCTGCTTTTTGATCCAACCCACCCGGTAGACCTTTAGTGGCTCCCTCTACCTTTGAGGTTAAACCAGAAACCTGCTTGTCTACCTGCTCTTTGAGTTGCCCTTTAATATCAGCCAATGGACCTGCTACAGCACCACTTGAAACGGCCAGCACCTTCTCCATAACCAGTTTAAAAGCATCAGCAGCCGAGATACCACCCTTATCCTTACCCAGATCCGTCAACTCAATCTTTGGCAATGGCGCACTTAAACCCTCTTTTGACAGTGGCGTAACAATCTTGATCTTCCCACCTGTAATCGTTACCCGATTAATCACTATCTTTGAACCACCTTCCTGCTGAGCCTGACCCGGCTCTGCTGAAGTCTCCTTGCTTTGTGATCCACCCTCTTTCGCAGTAAAGGAGTTAACATTATTCATCAGCTGTTGCAGATTTGACCCTGCGGCACCACCCGGCTCATAAGTAATCATGGGTGCCATGATATCAATAGATTTAATCACTACAACATCATCAGCCACTGTTTCAGAGTCCAGAGCAATCTTCAAAGCTCCTAGCTCAAAAGCACTACGCCCCTTATAACCCGCAGGATTACCAATAAGCAGGCCATTCAAACTTCCTTCACCTGATAAGAAAGAGATATTGGATGATTCAAGCTTAACCTCAGTCTGGGTAACCGGCTTACCAAAGGTCTCAACCGCCTGAACGATTAAGGTATTTAGGTTGTTAGTCACATAAAACAGGGCAGCAACGACCCCTACAACCATTACCACCAAGCCACCAATTATGATTTTCTTCATTGTGCCACCTCCGGCAAAAATATTATTAATCCTGATCTAAAACAGTTAAATCATTGCGAGTCTATTTATTAAATATTCTCTCAAACCATTAGCAAAAAAGGCAACGCTAATTCCGTCTGTTTGTATCATCTGCAATATCCGCCCCAAGCACTACAACGCCATATTTACTAAGTTGCTTCTGGCTTTTAAGTTGAATGCCCAATCGAATTCTTGCAACCTTGCCAGGGTGAATAACACCCCACACACTATGTCTGGTTACAGCAGATAACCGCCCCCGAGAGTTACGCAGCCCAACCCCAACCCCAACATTCTGCACAGCTATTTTGGTTTGGTTTTGTACTACCGCAATCACCTCACCATCGTTAAGCCACTGTAGATGGGTTTGAAGATAGCGATCAGGATTATCCGGCAAATCAAGACGGATCAGCTCCGTGGCTGCGGCAACCCCTGCGGGCGATTGCGAGCCTGCCGCTTGCCCAAAGTATTGCTTTGCCTGCTTACGATGACCCGCAGTTAATTCCACCCTGCCCAAGGCGTTATAGGCAATTGCAGTAGGCAGTAGCTCAACACTCTTTTTCAGATCCTCCCGTGCCTTTTCACTCTTTTGCAACTTCTCCCAGGTAACGCCCCGCTCCAGATAATAGCGAAAAAACCCACTATTGCGATCCAGTGCCTGATTGTAATGTTTTAAAGCGTTGTGATAGCGCTCTTGTTTATAGTGAACATCACCTAATAAGCTGTAAAACAGTGCTTCTTTGGGTTCAATTGCAATCGCCTTGTTGGCCAATTTCAAGGCCTGCTTTTCATCATCATCCTGCAAGGCTTTTAGCCCTTTTTGCAACGCATCATAGGCCGGCTTGGATTTTTTTAATTTAGCTATCATCCGTTGATAGCGCTCTTTTCCCCAGTCACCCCCTTTTGCACCTAACGTGCGCAGCGTCTCCCGATTCTGTCTCACCCGCTCTTCAGATGGGGGATGGCTGGCAAACAACCCGGCATACCACTGTTGCTTTTTTTTGCGTGATTTAGACAGTCGTACGAAGGTCTCTTGCAGCTTAACTGCAGCCGCTGGGTCATAGCCTGCACGAGTCATATAGCGCATGCCGTAATAATCCGATTCACTCTCAGCACCACGGGAGTAGCGTTGATTTAGCAGATTTGCACCTACCGATGCAGCACCCACCACCATACGCGAATAATCACTGCTGCTCGATGCCATTCCAGCCGCCAACACTGCCCCCTGCAATAGTAATCCTCGCTCCATACCTTGAGCACCGTGTCGGGCGGCGGCATGCACAATCTCATGACTCAACACCGCTGCCAACTCAGCCTCGCTCTCCAGCTCCAATAACAACCCACGATTGACCGCTATCTTGCCACCCGGCAGCGCCCAGGCATTGGGAGTCGAATCATTCACCACTGAAAATTCATAAGGAAGTTTACGATCACTAACAGCCGCTAAACGCTGACCAACCTGGTTAATATATCTATTTAACGCAGGATCTAAAACATAGTCTCCACCCTGCATCTGACGACTGGGTGCATACTGTGTTTTTCCAATCTCAAGCTCTTTCGACTGAGAGATAAACGCCAGTTCATCCTTGCCTGTTACCGGGTTGGTGGAACAACCAGTAAGCCCCAATAAAGCGGCTACCAGCGCAATACAAAACCATCTTTGCATCAAAACCACTCCCTCTTTATTTACCATTAATCTTAAAGGTAACAATACCATTCACCAGCCCCACATTTACCTTGCTTTTATCCGGGCATTCACCCTTAACAATCATCATGGCCAGTGGGTTTTCAATCTGTCGCTCCACTTCACGGCGCAGTGGACGCGCACCATAGACCAGATCAAAACCATCACTGGATATTTTATCAGTCACGGCATCATCCACATCCAGTTCAATCTCCCTTACCATCATCCGTTCCACTAGCTCTCTGATAAACAAAGTCGCAATACTATGTACATGCTCCTTTTCCAGATAGTGAAAGACAATGATGTCATCCAACCGATTCAAAAACTCCGGTTTAAAGAATCTTTTAACCTCATGCAGCACCAGTTGTTGCGCCTCTTTATAGTCCGGCGTGGCTGACTGTACAAAACCAATTGGGCGTTTATCTGGTGAGAGTGATTCCGTACCCAGATTAGAGGTGCCGATCAAAATCGTATTACGAAATGAGACGGTGCGCCCCTGGGCATCCGTCAATCGGCCATCTTCAAAGATCTGCAACAGCGTATTAAAAACATCGGGATGCGCCTTCTCCACCTCATCCAGCAGCACCACAGAGTAAGGATTACGACGCACCTGCTCTGTCAGCTGGCCACCTTCACCGTAGCCAATATAGCCTGGAGGCGCACCAATCATCTTTGAGACCTCATGCCGCTCCATATACTCCGACATATCCAATCGAATAATGCGTGACTCATCATCCAACAGAAAAGCGGCCAAGGCGCGTGCCAGTTCTGTTTTACCTACACCGGTAGGGCCTAGAAAAAGAAATGAACCAATAGGACGATGACTGGTGGTTATACCTGCACGATTTCTGCGAATAGCATCTGCCACCGCTTTTACTGCGTTATCCTGGCCAATAATGCGCCTGTGCAGTTTGGACTCCATTCTGGCTAGTTTATTTGATTCAGACTCGGCCATACGCGCAACCGGTATACCGGTCCATTTGGCTACAACCTCGGCGATATCCTCATCAGTAACGACAGCCTCGTCCTTTACATGATCCTTTTTCCAACCCATTCGAGCCTGTTGAAGCTGCTCTTCAGCCTTCAGCATTTTCATCTGTAGACGGGCAGCTTCTTCAAACTCCTGCGCATGAAAAGCCTCCGTCTTTTTTCTCAACAGGCGCTGATTTTCACGCTCTAACTCCATGACATTATGAGGAATAGCCGTCAGTTGCAGGTGCTTATGTGAGCCTGCTTCATCAATCAGATCGATAGCCTTATCTGGCAGTTGACGATCCATAATATAGCGCTCTGAAAAACGGGCGGCCCCCTCAAAAGCTGACTCTGTATAGCTGATTTTATGATGCGCTTCGTAGCGTGGCGCAATACCTCGTAGGATTTCAATCGTCTCCTCAATACTCGGCTCCCGCACCAGAATAGGGTGAAAACGCCGTTCTAGCGCCTTATCCGCCTCAACATATTTACGGTACTCATCCAACGTATCAGCACCAATGACCTGTAGGCTACCCTGAGCCAACGCCGTCTTCAGCAGACTGGGGGCATCCAACCCTCCCGCACCCGCGCCAGCACCAACAACCGTATGCAGTTCATCCAGAAACAGAATGATCTGCCCATTAGCCTGAATCACCTCATCACGTACTGATTTTAATCGCTCTTCAAACTCACCACGCATGCTGGCTCCCGCCACTATCTCACCCATATCCAGTGAGAGCAGCCGTTTATTGAGCAGCGTATCCGGCACATCTGCATCTGCAATCCGTTGTGCTAAGCCTTCAACAATCACAGTCTTACCCACACCAGGCTCACCAATCAGTGCCGGATTATTTTTCTTGCGGCGAGAGAGTGTTTGGATGATGGCGGCAATCTCCTCATCCCGCCCAATCACCGGATCAAGCTCACCGTTGTGTGCCATCTCAGTCAGATCTTTTGTGTAGCGTTCAAGCACATTCTGCTTACTCTCAGCATCCTGCGTCTGTAGGGTACGGCCGCCCCGTATCTCCTTCAGCGCCTGCCGAGCCTGCTCTGCATTGATGCCAACGTCTCTCAGCAGGGTTGCTGTGGCTCCTGCCCGCTCATCAAACAGGGCAATAAACAGGGTGCCCGTACCAATAAACTCATCGCCCAGGCTCTTTGCCTCAGCAAGGGCAATACGAAACAGCTCTACCGTCTCTTGTGATGTAACAATTTGATTGGCATGTACAGGAGTAGCGTGTTGATAGTGTTGTCGTACCTGGCCAGCGAGACGATCCGCTGCTCCTTCAGGATCAGAGAGGATTTTTTCAACGATTTTATAGGCTTCGCAATCCGGCTGGGAGAGCAGTGCCAACAGTATAAAATCCGGAGAGATGACGTTTTGCCGCATGCCTGCCAACTCAGCAACAGCCATCTCAAGGCTCTCGATAACCTTTTTTGTACTTTTCTGAACATAGTTTTGAAGCATCAATTCACTCTCCCAATTTAGGCACGAATAAGCCTCGCTATGCAGCTATTCTTGACGACACTCATCAGACTTAACCGCCTGCCAATGCAGCTCCAACTCATCTAAACTCAATTCGGTCATTGTTTGATTCTGCTCTGCAATACGTTTTTCGATACCCTGAAAACGACGTTCAAACTTACGGTTTCCAGCCACCAACGCCATCTCTGCATCCACCCCAGCTTTACGGGCAAGGTTGGCACAGGCCATCAGCAAATCACCAATCTCTTCGGCCACCCGCTCTTTACTGCCACGCTGCTCCAGCTCAACCGCTACCTCATCCAGCTCTTCTCGCACCTTGGCAAGCACACCAAAGACATCTGGCCAATCAAAGCCACCACGAGCTGCACGGCGCTGTAACTTTTCTGAGCGCATTAAAGCTGGCAGTGCAGAGGCCACGCCATCCAGCAGGCTATGAGGGCGACCACCTGCTTTTGCTTTACGTTCGGTTGATTTTTGCTGTTCCCAAGCCAGGGTTTGTGCCTCTGCACTGGCAATCTCAGCATCACCGAAAACATGCGGGTGTCTGCGCCGCATCTTTTCACAGATACCCGCCACCACATCATCAAAATCAAAGGCCTTCTCTTCTTTGGCCATCTGCGCATAGAAAACCACTTGAAACAGCAGATCACCCAGCTCATCCTGCAATTCATTCATATCGCCCCGATTAATCGCCTCTGCAACCTCGTAGGCCTCTTCAATAGTGTAGGGGGCAATGGTGGAAAAGGTCTGCTTTCGATCCCAGGGGCAACCTGTTTCTGGGTCTCTTAGTTGGGCCATAATCTCCAGCAGTTGCGTAATGGATTGACTCATTCTCTTCTCCAGCTGGCCGCAGCAAAAAAGAGCAGTGCTGCCGCAACCACCACAGCAGGGCCAGCAGGCAGATCCCACTGGAGCGAGCCAAACAAGCCGCCGCCCACAGAGAGGCAACCCACCACCGCTGCCAGTACCGCCATCTGCTCCGGTGTTTGGGCAAATCGACGTGCTGTGGCCGCAGGAATAATCAGCAGAGAGGTGATCAGCAGGATACCCACTACCTTCATTGCAACAGCAATAACCAGCGCAATCAATAACATAAACCCCAACCTGACGGGTATTACCGGCACACCTTCAACCTGTGCCAACTCTTCATGCACCGTCATCGAGAGCAGGGGTCGCCACAACCAGGCCAACAGAGCCAAAGCCACCACTCCACCACCATAAATCCAATAGATGTCCATCACCGTCACTGCCAGAATGTCACCAAACAGATAACCCATGAGATCAATACGCACCGTCTCTAACAGTGCCAGTACAATCAGCCCCAGCGAAAGCGCACTATGCGAAAGAATACCCAACAGCGTATCACTGGCCAGTCGTCGCTGGTTTTGCAGGCTAACCAACACCAATGCCAAGGTGATACAGACCAGGATAATAGCCAGGTTGATATTGACCTCTAGCAGAAACCCCAACGCAACACCCAGCAGCGCAGAGTGCGCCAAGGTATCACCAAAATAGGCCATACGCCGCCAGACCACAAAGGCGCCCAACGGCCCTGTTACTAACGCCACGCCCAGACCTGCTACAAGGGCTCGCAGCATAAAGTCATCCATGCTCTGCATCTCCCTTACAGGACTTTTTCACACCGCCATGCAGGTCGTGCCGATGGTCGTGATTATGGGTATAAAGTGCCATACTCGGGTGCGTGCCAAACAACTCCAAATAGGAAGGATCACTACTCACTGCTTCAGGATGGCCAGAGCAACAGACATGCTGATTAAGGCACAAGATACGATTAGCTTTAGCCATCACCAGGTGCAGATCATGCGAGACCATAAGGATGCCACAGCCATAGCGATCACGGATGTTGGCGATCAGATCAAACAGCTCCGCCTGCCCTGTTACATCCACCCCTTGCACCGGCTCATCCAATACCAGCAGGTCTGGCTTTCTCAACAGTGCTCGCGCCAGCAATACACGCTGCATCTCACCACCAGAGATATTCTGTACGGGGCTTTTTAGCAGCCGCTCAACCCCCACTTCACTCAACACCTCACGTAGCTGTTGCTCAGTAGCACGATGGCTTAGTGTCAGGAAACGTTGCACCGTCAGAGGCAAAACAGCATCCACAACAATACGCTGCGGCATGTAGCCAATACGCAGATCAGAAGCAGAGAAACACTGACCACTATCAGGTTTTAACAACCCCAATATGACACGCACCAAAGTGGTTTTACCTGCACCATTAGGGCCAATCATGGCCAGAATCTCGCCCGCATGTACGCTAAGATCTACTGCATCCAGTACCTTTCTACCACTAAAGGAGTGAGTGACAGCTTTGGCTTCAATAAGAATTTGATTAGTGGTCATGAATCAATTACAGAAAATAGTCGTGTTGATGACATAATAGCTAATAAGTGGTTAGCACTTTTTAAACTCGGGCATTGTATAAGCTAATGATTTTACGTTTTTCTCTCACATTATGGGTCTTTATTTTAACCTTACCTGCATTAGGCAGTGCATCGGAACCGCCAAAGGTTTTGGTCAGCGTGGCTCCCATTCACTCACTGGTCACTGGGGTGATGAAAAACATCAGTACCCCAGCGCTGCTAATGAAAGGTGGATTCTCTCCGCATAGCGCCCACCTTAAACCGTCACAAATGCGTAGCCTGAGCCAGGCAGAGGTTGTTTTTTGGTTGGGTGAGGAAGCCGAAAGCTTCTTAAAACATCCCCTGGAGAGTGCATCCAACAATCAGCAGATCATTAAAATCTTAGACCTTCCAAAATTATTGCTGCTACCCCTTCGCCAAGGGGGCGTTTGGGAGAAGCATGACCGCATCACAGATAATACAGCTGACTCTCACCATGAACGTGCTACACAGCGCCCTGAAAATATAGACAGCCATGTCTGGCTCGACCCACTCAACGCCAAAATCATCGCCCAGGCAATAGCCGACGCCCTAAGCGCCATTGACAATGAACGAGCCGCTCAATATCAGGAGAATGCCAAGCGGCTTATCTTCCGACTCGAAAATCTACACCTTGAGGTGGGCAATGTGGCCGCTGCCGCTGTTAACAAACCCTACATTGTCTTTCATGATGCCTATCAGTACTTTGAAAATCGATACAACCTAAAGCCCGCCGGCTCCGTCACTATTGACCCTGATCGCAAGCCCGGTGCCCGTCGCTTACGTGAGATACAACAAAAACTTCAGGATACCAATGCACACTGCATATTCAGCGAACCTCAATTTCCATCATCACACTTGAAAATACTGACCGGCGATGGGCAATACTACAGCGGAAACCTTGACCCCATCGGCATCGATATACCCCCCGGTCAGAACATGTACTTTATTCTGATACGAAGATTGGTAAGCGATTTTGTTAGCTGTCTTTGCCAGATTTATGCTGGTGAAGAGTTCACAGAAGATGCGCCTACAGTCACCCCAAAACAACCATAACAGTCTGCTTGAACTTTTTAACACCAACCCCCATCTATCTACAGCCACTTCCGCAAATAAACAGATCTGTAAAAAATGAACATTATTAGCCGCCTATTAGCCTGTCTGCTCTTGCTCTCTCTTTCAACTCTTTCATGGGGAGGGCTACCTGTCGCAGTCGATGGTAAACAGATACCCAGTCTGGCACCCATGCTAAAACAGGTCACACCTGCCGTGGTCAACATCACCACTCAGGGGCGGGTAATCGAGCGCAGCCCACTCTTTGACGACCCCATCTTTCAGCGTTTTTTTAATATACCCGACAGACAACGCGAACGCCGCACTCAAGGGCTTGGCTCAGGTGTCATCATCGATAGTAAAGAGGGGTATATCCTCACCAATAATCATGTCATCAAAGATGCAGACATTATTATCATTCGGCTACAGGATGGTCGTCAGATAAAAGCCAAACTGATCGGAACTGATCCCGATACCGACGTGGCTGTACTCCAAATAGAAGCCGACAACATTACTGCCATCCCCTCAGCTGACTCCAGCCAAATTGAGGTGGGGGACTTTGTGGTCGCCATTGGCAACCCCTTTGGACTAGGTCAGACGGTAACATCCGGTATTGTCAGTGCGCTGGGGCGGAGTGGACTTGGCATCGAATCCTATGAGGATTTCATCCAGACTGATGCCTCCATCAACCCTGGCAATTCCGGTGGCGCACTGGTTGATCTACAAGGCCGCCTAGTTGGCATCAACACCGCCATTATTGGCCCAAGCGGCGGCAATGTGGGTATAGGGTTTGCCATTCCCACCAATATGGCTAAAAGCATCATGACTCAGCTCATCCAACACGGTGAAGTCCGTCGTGGCCGCTTGGGTGTTGGCGCACAAGACCTCACCCCAGAGCTAGCACAGGGTTTTGACATTGATCAGCAGCAGGGTGCCATCATCACCCAAATCAACCCCAATTCACCTGCAGACAAAGCCGGTTTGAAGGTTGGCGATATCGTCACTGCTGTTAATAATCGGCCACTGCGCAACACGCTGGATCTACGCAACATAATTGGCCTGCTACCCATTGGTTCAGAGTTGGATATTGAGATCATTCGCAACGGCCACAGCCACAATATGACAGCAACCATTGCACTCCCGGAATTCAGAAAAATCAAAGGCGAAAAACTCAATCAACAATTAAGCGGCTCAACCTTACGTGACATTACCAACGACCCCCGTTATTCCGGTGAGATCGAAGGCATACTCATTGTAGAGGTTG
The DNA here is from genome assembly GCA_021773975.1 of Gammaproteobacteria bacterium. Taxonomy (GTDB): domain Bacteria; phylum Pseudomonadota; class Gammaproteobacteria; order Chromatiales; family Chromatiaceae; genus WFXD01. The sequence continues at coordinate 43,635 of JAJFJN010000046.1, forward strand.
AATATAACAGTCCCGCTGCACATGCCGGACTACATGAGAGAGATATCATTATCGGAATGAATGATACCGCTATTGCTAGCCTGGACATATTGGAAAAGAAACTCAAAAAACGCAGCCGAAGAAAAAACTGGTTGAATATTTTAAGAGGCCGATCAGAGCTTTATATTGTGCTGCCTTAATTTCTATTGGTTGAATATCTAAACAGTGATAAAGCTTTAATTATTGAACAAATACAAAATTGAGCTAATTGAGGTAAATTAAAATTATAAAAGGCTCTAAATTCAGGTTTAGCATTAATGCATCTTATATGCATTAATCATCCTTAGATTTAGTGGATTGTTTTTCATTGGTTTTTTTAAGCTCATCCCCACGTTTTTTAATCAGTCGTTGAATTAGCATACCTTCAAGCATTCGGTATACTATTTCTTGCGCCTTTTGATAGGAGGTTTTGGGTTTACCCAGCAATGAAAGTCTTGCATCAAAATAGGCGACATCTGCCTCCAGCTCACTCACACTTTTTTGTGGGCGCTTTTTTGCTTTTTCCTCTTGCTCTTGTTTTCCCTCAGCGCGCATCTCTTACATTTTCCAGGATGATTTGTAAATCTCTATTCCAAAGCTTAAAGGTTTCAATAAGCTCAGGTTGGGTAAAAAACTCAGCTAAATAAAGGGGACTCATTGCTACTAATAAACTCTCTTTACGCTCACCAAAGATCACAATTTGCGGTGGTAGAAAAGGAGTCAGTTCAGGATAGTTTTCTGCCAATGCCTTAATTTTATCCGGCTTCCCATAGGCAATAACGCTATAGGTTCCATTTGAAAATCCAGCACTGACCAGATCAATATCTACACGCCTGGGGGTTGATGTAAAGTATCCCAAAGCATTGATCTCTTCTTCTATTTTTGATTGGGTATCAGAAAAAGAGAGCTGCGAACGCACCATCAACAGATCACCGGCCCACAGCGCGCTTGGTGCCAGCAGCATTAAAATAATAACTGGCCATTTACGCAGGCAAGCACATATCTTCATAATACTGCCGCCTGAAGTATTGTCCGATAGGTTCTATACAGCGCTTCTGCAAAGTCATTCAACGCCATGTTATTGAACAGCGCAGCATACTGCTTTGGGTTGCTGGTCAGCACCTTAACCACACCTTCATACTCAGCTATGACAATTTTCCCTGGTAGAAAAAGCCCTATACGTGGATCACGACCTAATCCATCTGAGAGCATCTCTAAGTTAGCAAAGTAGATGACATACTGCTTCCTCTCCCCCTCATCAGGATCGATAATACCCTCTCCCAACAACTGCTCCCGCACAACAGAATAGTCGCTATCAGCTACTGCTTTTTTGACGTTTTCAATAGTTTGCTGGTAAGAATAGGGCGACTGCTGCAGCAAAACAGCATCCGCTGGCCGTTTGATAATCACTTGCTTTGTCAACTGATTCTGAAATGATCGAATATAACTCACCAAATCATTAATATCCTGCTCACTCAGCCCCAGAGCAGGCACAGAGCGCATGGGTGTTCCCTCTCTACCTTGAATCAAGCTGTGTTTAATAATCTGGTCACTGGCTGACGCAAGAAACCCTGCATTGTTCAACGCAGGGGCTAAAATCGATTTGAACCGTGGCCGAGAAAATGAAACCCCGGTACCCTGCCCTCCTTCTCCATTAGCGCCATGGCATTGTGCACAAAATGCAGCAAATAGACCACGTCCTGCTACAGGGTCACCCACAACAGGCTCTGAACTAAACTGCGGTTCATCCGCCCAATGAAGGCTTCGAATGTATTTGGTAATAGCCAGAACCTCATGACCAGTAAGCCGTGGGAAGGGTGGCATCACCCGCCCTGGTCGGCCAAAGCGGATGGTCAATGCAATATAACGATCAGTGACACTCTCTAAAAAATCATCCAGCGCCAAAGGGATACCGACCCCTCCAAGGCCATAGTTTCCATGACATGCTGAGCAGTGCAGCGCATAGAGCCTGCCTCCCTCTGAGCCTTCATCTCGGTCTGAAGTCACTTCTGGCCTACCCATGAGGGAGCAAGCAGATAAAAACAGCAAGATGACTGAGGCCGACAGTACAACTAACAAGATTGATTTTACAGCCCTCAACACCCCACCTCTAAAGAAAAAACTGAACCATACCAGCATCATAGTCGAAAGATAGCCGAGGAATACAGTAACCAATGCAAAATAGAAACAACCAACTTGCGGGATTTGACCCAGCAGAGGAAAATAAGCCCCATCATTAACAACATGACAAGACCTCACATGACTACTATTCGCCAAGAAGACTTTATTCAAAGTATCGCTGATGCCTTTCAGTACATCTCCTATTACCACCCCGCAGACTATATTAAAGCCCTAACCAAGGCCTGGGAGAAAGAGCAATCGCCTGCTGCCAAAGATGCCATGGCACAGATTCTGATCAACTCCCGTATGTGTGCCGAAGGGCATCGCCCCATCTGCCAGGATACTGGTGCCGCGGTCGTCTTTCTAAAGATCGGTATGGAAGTGAAATGGGACAGTGAACTCAACATTACCGACATGGTGAATGAAGGTGTACGCCGTGCCTACACCCAGCCTGACAACAAACTGCGCTTTTCCATGGTCAGCGACCCAGCGGGTGAGCGTAAAAACACCCGCGACAACACCCCAGCCATCATCAATATGGAGCTGGTTGACGGTGATAAGGTTCAGGTAGCTGTAGCCGCCAAGGGTGGCGGCTCTGAGAATAAGTCAAAGTTTACCGTACTCAACCCCAGCAACAGCATCGTTGACTGGGTATTGAGCGTAGTTCCGACCATGGGTGCAGGCTGGTGTCCTCCAGGCATACTCGGCATCGGCATTGGCGGCACAGCAGATAAGGCCATGCTACTGGCCAAAGAGTCCCTGCTGGATCATATCGACATCCATGAACTCAAAGAACGTGGTCCAAAAAACCGGGTTGAAGAGCTGCGCCTGGAGCTATTCGATAAGGTCAACGCACTGGGCATTGGCGCACAGGGTCTTGGTGGTCTCACCACCGTACTGGATATTAAGATCAAAGATTTCCCAACCCACGCAGCCTCACTGCCTGTAGCACTCATTCCCAACTGCGCTGCCACGCGCCATCTAGAATTCACTCTCGATGGCAGTGGCCCAGCCGATCTGGTGCCACCTAATTTAAACGACTGGCCTGAGATCACACTGGAAGCCAGCGAAAACACCCGGCGCGTCAATCTGGATAGCATTACGCCAGAGGAGATTGCAACCTGGAAGGCAGGTGAGCAGATTCTACTCTCTGGCAAGCTGCTTACCGGGCGTGATGCGGCCCACAAGCGCATTGCAGACATGCTGGCAAAGGGTGAATCACTGCCTGATGGGGTGGACTTCAAAAACCGTTTTATCTACTACGTGGGTCCAGTCGACCCTGTCGGTAACGAAGCAGTAGGCCCCGCGGGTCCTACTACCGCTACCCGCATGGATCAATTTACCGACATGATGCTCGACCAAACCGGCCTCATCGGCATGGTTGGCAAAGCGGAACGCGGCCAGGCCACCATCGACTCCATCAAACAACATAAAGCTGTCTATCTAATGGCTGTTGGTGGAGCTGCCTATCTGGTCTCCAAGGCAATTCGTTCATCACGCATGGTTGCCTTTGAGGATCTGGGTATGGAAGCCATTCGCGAATTTGTGGTCGAAGACATGCCTGTCACAGTAGCCGTTGACAGTCAGGGTGAATCTGTCCATCAAACCGGCCCCGCCAAATGGAAGGCGATGATTGGCGATATTATTTCCTAAACATCTGTGATGAACAGGGATTCAACTTAACTTTGGCTATACTGGTTTTAACGGCGGGATAATCCAGCAAACAAATTGAGAAGAGGTAAAGCTTATGGGTGTGATCAGTGGGTTGAAGAGATAGCTTAGATCCGTAATCCAGTGGGACACCGATGCCAATGACCTGCTCTTTTATCAGTGGAGCGACAATGGTAACGAAATAAAGAATGCCTCTCAAATTGTCGTGGGGCCTGGGCAGGGATGCATTTTCGTCTATCGCGGCAAAGTAAAAGCCATGCTGCACAAAGAGGGTGTCTATCCCCTAAGAACGGCCAACATCCCCTTTATCACCACGCTGAGCAAGTTCATGCAGTTTTTTGAAAGTGAGCATAAGGTCGGGATCTGCTTTTTCAAAAAAACAAAAATTCTCGACCAGAAATGGGGCACCAGTTCACCCATCAAATACCAGGATCCAAAATATGATTTCCCCGTTGGCCTCAAGGCCTATGGGAATTATAGCTACCCGCTTTTTAATCCCCGGAATTTTTTCGTTAATGTAGTGGGCGGCCGAGCATCCTTTAGTATTGAAGATCTACGCAAAATTATCTCCAAGCGCATTATCCATCCTCTCAGCGATTATCTGGCTGAATGTAAATATAGCTATGCTGACATTGATGCCAATCGTGATGAAATTGCTGAAGGTATGGCTGCAGCCTTACAAGCAGTCTTTGATAAGCTCGGATTTCACATGACCGATTTCCGAATTGAGGGTACCAATTTTGATGATGATACCCTGGGTCGCATTAACCGTATTGCTGATGTCACTGCCGATGCCTTCGCAGCTTAATTTTACTCTGACCCCAGTTACTTAACAGTTACTTAATACTCTTCCCCTGTTTGTGTCGACTCCTTAACCATCCTCACAAATGAGGCAATCAACAGCTCTGGCGTTTTAAAGGCTTGACGATCTAAATAATAAAAAGTGCCAATTTGTGCGGCATCGCGATAGATACGGTACTCAACCTTTGATTTGGGTGTGACTCCAATGATATATGTTTCATTTTCATCCTTTTCTACTCTTTGCTTGCTTTTTATTTCATCAAGGTGAAACAGGGCATTTTGCAGCTCTTTGTTACAGATATTTTGAAATAGTGACAGTGAGTTTGTATCTTCTTTTAGATACGGCTCCCAGGCGGCATCACTTTCATCTGAGCAATTTAGTTGCAGCTTAATCCAACCAAGTATATGTGCCATTGCTCTATTTAAAGCTGCCATTTTATCTCAACCTATTTAGTCCAATTAATTGTCATCACTGAATGAAAGCTCTCTGCCTTTTCCTTTGGATGCTGGAGTTGCTCTATCCCACGCCCAATCCCTAATCTTTTTCACCTGTTCTTTCATTGTTTCTGAGAGTGGAACGATTGTATCAATATGCTTGGCAATGTCTTTTGTTGTAAATTTATGGCCTTGACTGGTGGCATCGATTCGCCCGCCATTTACTGCCTGTTCAATCTCTGCTGCATTCCACTCTTTTGTTATTTTTGTAAGATGTTTAATATTAAAATCATCAGGATTTTGTCTGTTTGCTTTAATATGTATTTTTAGAATCTCTGCCCGTTCTTCATCATCGGGGAGATCACAAAAGAAGACCTGATCAAAGCGTCCTTTACGAATAAGTTCTGCAGGCAGTGATTCAATTTGATTGGCTGTTGCAGCAACAAAGACCAAGGGGGGCTTTTCTTGCATCCAGGTTAAGAAGGCTGAAAACACGTGTGACTGATTAATGTTGCCACCTTCAAGCAGACCCAATCCGTTTTCTATTTCATCAATCCATAGCACGGCAGGCGCAGCACTCTCTACGGTTTGCGTTACTTTATGAAACGCGGCTTCTGGGCTGCCATGCATTTGTGAAAATATAAGATTCATGTCCAATCTAAAAAGCGGCACATTCCATGTTTTAGCTACGGCCTTGGCACACAGACTCTTACCGCAGCCGCTAATGCCCATAATAAGAATACCTCTGGGTATTGGCATATCATCCAATTGTGCTTTGTGGGTGAAGAGTTGTTTTCTTGCATTGATCCACTCTTTTAATCGACCCAAGCCACCCACCTGATTAATATCCATATCAACTGGAACGTACTCTAAACTGCTCATGCCTCCACTGGTTACTCGACGCTTTTTGCATTCATTGATTAAATTTGTGACAGCTACAGTGGTTATTTTTTCACAATGATTTATTTGATGCATAACATGGGTTGCATCATTTAGCGTGAGCCCACAGAGAGAGTGCGCGATATCTTTCAATGCTTTATCACGCAGTTTTCTGGTAGCAGTCTCTTTTTGAAGTTCATTCAGATGAGCTAACATCTCTGCCAAAGATGGCAGCGCAACGTCCAGCTGATAAATAACGCTGCTTAATCTGTTGGGAACTGTTTTGTCTGGTGAGATGATAAATATAAACAGATCATTTCGTTTACAGAATTTTTCATAGGCATCTAGCAGCAGCCTATCGAGTTGTGGCTTTCCGGTAAAATCCAGCAGATCTTTCATGATATAAAAGCCTGGCTTGCTATCATCGATAATAAGCTTTAGTGCTTTTGCCGGATCTTTTGTCTCTTCAGCTACATCTTTAATATCCAGCCCATTTGTACATGACCAGATAACCACGGGAAAGTCATCCGACTGCTTTTCTGCCAGCTGACGTAGTAGTTTAACAACACGACGCTCTTCTGTGCTATTAAGATAGATTATGGGGTACTGACCTGTAATGGCTTTTTCTATCTCTTTTGTTACTTCAGCCATTTTTGTTTCCTGTCTATTAAGGTTTAATTGCAATCAGCAACACTAAGCTGCTTTAATTTTTGATAAGCCATGTCTGACTTTGATTAATTTGTATCGAATTAATCGGGACGTTTTACCACCCGCAATTCACCTACAAACATAATCACTTGAAAGTTGCGCTTTAACTCTTTGCTAAAGAAGTTACGCATTACAACCCCATTGGGAAATTGAATGCGCGTACCAATGGGCAGATCACTGACCGGCCCCGCCAACCAGGCGGACAGACCATCATCACGTTGCACTTCTAAATAACTATAACGGGCAGCTTGTAAGTGCGTTGCAACCACCGCTTCATTAGGCAGGATTTTTCTTTGCGCCTGTTTTTTTTGTCTCTCAGCATTTTTAGCCGCTGCTTCTGTTGCTGTTGCCCAATAGCCCATATTACCTAGTTCATTGAACCCAGCATATTCAATACTGCGTTTATATCCAGTTAGATTAGTACCGCCAATAACATAAGCAGCATCATTTACTATAAGTGCACTAATTCCCTCTCTGGGCGATTGCAAGGGTGTCGTAAACTGCCATGCACCAAGGCTACCATCTTTATTGATTTTGGCTTTTTCTATGCTATCTAAATAGGCCGCCCCATCCAGTCCACCCATGGCATAGAGATAATCGCCCTGCTGCAGGGTGGCCAGCCCATAACGCCCAATCTGCAGTGGCTTGGAAAGCTGCCAGGTTTCCAGCCAGCCTTCACTATCTTCCTGGCTCCACTCCACATCGGCAATACCAACACCTTTTTCCTTATCGTGACCACCAATCATGTAGATGCGGTTTTGCACTTTTTTTACGCCATGAATATAACGCGCTACAGTCATGGTATCTGTTAGCACCACCCACTCATCGAGGCTACCATCTGGCAAAATTTCGGCACGCTCTACGCTATCCAGTAAAATGCCACCAAATCCACCAAAGGCATACAAATGGCTGCCTATCACCGCTACTTTGGTGCAACGTCTTTTGCTATTGAGTTTAAACGGCTCGATTGACCATTTTCCCAGTGTGCCATCTGGCTGGATTTCAGCACGCTCCACGGTATCCAGCAGGATTTTTCCATGCTCACCCTGGCCTCCGCCCACCACATAGACATAATTTTTATGTCGCACAGCTGAGAAAAAACCACGCTCGGTATTTAGCTTTGACCCTGATTTCCATTCAGACAAATCACCGCGCTTACCGACTCTAATGTACTCACTGGAACGCAAAAAGTTTTTACCGTCCACACCGCCAATCACATGAATAACATCATCTGTTGCCACTGTAGCCGAACCAGAACGAGGGGTTTGCATAAGTGGGCCATCACGCCAGCCAGGCACCCAAACCAAATCCTGCTGTTTTTGTTGGGCCATGGCCTGCGGTCGCACGGATTCATCTGCACTCACTTGATTAAAGGCAGCCAGACAGAGAACCCAAACCATTATGAGTTTGAGTTCAATTCTTTTATGGATTAATCGATATTGCCTGTTAGTCATGGATTACCAAATCAGTTATTGAGTATCTCTAAAATATACTCCATCCACTCCGCATTTGCTTGAGTGCTATTACTCAATGAGTGCTATTACTCAATAAGAGTAGAGTAAATGAAAAGACCTGACAGGAGCCACGCCATCATGAGCAGTCAACCATCCGTCCACGTCTACGCAGGTGAGGAGATCGCCCGCTATGGCTTTGGCAATGACCACCCCTTTGGCTTAGATCGATTTGGTGCCTTTTGGCATGAATTCAACAGGCGAGGTCTACAGCGCCGTGTTCAAGTAAGCGCACCAACACAAGCAGACCCGTCTGATATTGAGCTTTTTCACACGGCTAATTACATCGCCAAAGTAAAGACCATGTCACAAACAGGGTCAGGCTACCTGGATGGTGGCGATACCCCCTGTTTTCCTGATGCCTATCAAACCACAGCCTATGTGGTTGGCAGTGTGCTGGATGCGGTTGACCAGATCATTCAAGGCAATGCCAAACGCGCTTTTGTACCCATCGCGGGGCTTCATCATGCCCGCCGTGACTCAGCAGCTGGATTCTGTATTTTTAATGATTGCGGCATAGCCATTGAAGCCCTACGTGCCAAGCATGATATTCAACGGGTAGCCTACATCGATATTGATGCCCATCATGGGGATGGTGTCTTCTATGCCTTTGAAGAAGACCCTGACCTGATCTTTGCTGACTTGCATGAAGATGGTAATTATCTTTACCCCGGCACCGGCACAAGTAGCGAGACGGGTAAAGGAGCTGCCAAAGGCAGTAAGCTCAATATACCGATGGCTCCCAATGCTGATGATCAGGCCTTTTTGTCTGCTTGGGCGAAGGCAGAAGCATTCATTACGGAGGCACAACCCGAATTTATCATTCTACAGTGCGGTGCCGACAGTGTTGCAGGCGACCCTCTCACACATCTTAAATACAGTGCCAAGGCGCATGCTCAGGCTGCAAAATCACTGGCGCATATTGCCGATGCTCATTGCAGCGGTCGAATGTTAGCTGTTGGTGGTGGAGGCTATAACCGGGACAATCTGGCACAGGCCTGGTGCAATGTGGTTGAAGCTATGATTCCATAAAATAGAGAGGGGGGAGAGCACCTGGATCCGGCAGAATCTAGGCACTATAGTGACGCGAATGTGGCTTATTAACCAGATGTATCCGTTGGCATAGGGTCTGCCACAAGGTGGGGGGTGAAAAACTTCTATCATGTAATTTTTGCCAGTCGTTCTGACTGGATGACGGATACGGCATATCCTTAAGCCGGTATCCACCATCATGCAGTAACACAATACAATCCTGAATATTCTGCTTGATAACTGCATTTGCGGAGTCGAGATGCCTTCCTAAAACATGCTTTGGGATCAAAACATCATGCCCTTTCACCTCAACAGGCATGTTTAGCCGATGAGCCATATTCTGAATCGGATCCAAAGGCGCAGTCTTGACATCCAGATGGACACCACTTCCATCAACTTGCGGAGTAAAACGGTGGGGGTTGGTGCGAAAATATCGTTGTTCATACCTCTCCAGCAGTTCAGCATCTACACCGCGTAACCCTGCAATCACATCAGAGACAACCTGAATAATATGAGAGGCGGTTTCCCGGCCTGGATTCTCAGCCATTAATCCTGAAAGTACCTTTTTTTGATTGCTGGACAGGTTGCGGCAATCATATCCAACCAGGCTAAATTCTGGCTGTTTTGCCAAATCGGCAAGATACTGTTCCGTGTAGCTATAGTAACGTGAAGTATGACAAAGGAGCTCTTCTGCACAGTGTGCATAATCGGTATGGGGTCTAGGTTGTGTGGGGTGAAACGATCTCATGCGATTTAAATCTCCATGACATTTGTCTTAGTAGTTTAGTAGATTTATCAAGTATAAGAAGGGCGCATTCCCACAAATAAGCAAAAATATGTATAAATAGTCCATAACATGTTGTTTTTTCACTATTTATTTTTAATGATTTAAATTCATTAAATTATGGGACACAAAACTCATGGCAGTTGCTGAAAATCGCCCGTTACTGCCATACTTATACGAGTGACCACAAAATATTGGGTATCAATATATGTCAACTGAAAGATTCGACATCTTTTTCTCTGGAAAAATCATAGAGGGGCAGGCTGAAGATGAAGTACGCACCAAAGTTGGTCGTATTTTTAAAGCGAATGAAAAGCAGCTTGAGCGGCTCTTTTCAGGACAAACAATAAAAATTAAGTCGGGAGTCGATCTCGACAATGCCGTCAAATATCGCGTTGCCTTTCGTGATGCAGGGGCACTGATTGATATCAAACCAGCTGCAACAGATAACGCCCCAGCCACACCACAGCCGCAAACGTCAGCCACTCAATCTCCATCAGCAAAAGATGAAGTTGAGCTACTGCCCCCAATGACAGGCAGCCTTATCGACTGCGCAGCTGAAGTGATACCTGCCACTATTGGCAATATTGATAACCTGGATTTTGGCCGTCAGACAGGTCCACTGGATGAGACAGAACCACCACCTCCGGCAAATATTGATACTCATGATCTAACACTGAATTCGGCCAACTCTGAAAGCATGCTGGATGAAAAAGAGCCACCGCCACCCGCAAATATTAACACTGATGATTTAGCACTCAATCCAGCTAATACGGGGAGTCTTGAAGATTGCCAGCAGGTAGTAGAGCCTGCCAAAATACCTGATATCAGTGCGCTTGAGGTCGTTGAACCAAAGACTCAGTTTTCACAATAGCTGATGGACGCTCTATTTTTTGCTTTAACTGAATAACAAAAGTGCCCATCGCATAGTCAACAGAGAAACGGATGGGAGTTTGATGTTCATCTGCTGTCATCCAGATGAAAACAGTTGGGTGAGCAGGTGTCCCTTTCCACTTGCCATCTTTAAAAGCATCAAATCGCACCTTGATCAGCTCCCTCTTTTGGCCACTATCCTCCAAAGGTTTACGCGTTTGAACTCTGACCAGGTAGTTGAGTATCTTTTTGCCATCAGATATCGTGAATCGCTTCTCCTGCCCAACAACAAGCTTTTGGCTTCGAACAGCTTGTAACAGCGATAGACGATCCAACATGCTACCTGATAGCTTTTGACCTGCTTTTCCAGAGCGCCTGAAATCCACCCGTTCATATCCCAAAAGAGCGAACAGATCAAAAACCACACTTTTTTTAGCTGCCTCTGCTTCACTTGCACCCAAGGTCACCGGGGATGATTTACGTCGCTTATAGCGCTCTGTTACCTTCTCAGCCCAATTAAACCGAACAACTTCATGTCGCTCTTTCCGCGTCTTTTTTCGTCTTTCAAACAATAAAGAGCGCTGCATATCGCGACTAAAATAACTCAACAACTGGAACCTAAAGGGGTATAGGCTCTCCATCTCTTCATGGTGCTCACTGGTTATCTCAACCAGTGCTTTATATGCCATTTCACCACTAACAGGGATTGTTTGCTGTGAAACTTCCAATACAGCATCACAGATATCAAGCGAAGCCATAGCTGTGAAGGCCCCTTGATAAGAGATTGTATATTCCAGGTGCTCATTAGCTTGGGGCGCAGCTGATAGATAAATTGGGAACAAAAAGCACAAAAACAGCACACGGTTCACAAAACCTCACCCCCTCTTTACCCGCCAATCGACTTCTGCTATCAATATAGTCTATTCTTTCTATTAGTTGCTGCTGAAATAAAACAGACACTTCCTGGCTCAAAACTTGCAAGAACCATAATCAGTAGACTAATTTACATATAAATACGTCATTTATTTGACTTACATGAGGGCAGTAATTGTGATTACACCTATCTCAAATGACAAGATTCTATCTTCTGGCAACTCTAAATCAGGCAGTGCAGATACAAAAAGCGCTGGCAGCGCTAGTAAAAGCAACGTGGAAACCAACGCTACCGCAGCTAACGTTACCAAACCAGCAGATGACACAGTAAATGTTGGCCGTGCCAGCCAACTCTACCGAAGTGCAGCAAGTGAGCCCACCGGATCCGCAAGCAATATCAATACTGCAGAAGAAGCTGCGCAACTGGCAGCCCGTATCACTGAACAGCTGAGTGCTAATGGTGCGCAGGCAATGCAAGCCCAGACGAGCAGCCTAGGCAGTCAGGTTGGCACTCTTTTGAGCGCGGCGCCTTAAATAAACACTCAGCAACTACTAGATTTGACTATCGCCCACTCCGGCTCAACATCCCTCGGATTGAGGCGATAGTTACCACCCTTCTACTCCCTAACAAACTCCATCCGCTCTACCTCGGCAAGACTAACCATTTTGCCATCTAAAGTGAGCAAACTACGTTCCGCCACATCCCCCCTATGGGCTTCATAGCTAACGGTATTACCACTACGAGTATCAATAATACGAACCGTTACAATCTGATGGCTATCAACCCATTCCAGATAGACAAAATAGAAGGCTCCAGCCAGCATAATGGAGACCAAGCCATACGCAGCATAGTGAGGCAATCGTGGTGGGATGGCTTTAGGTTGCAGTGTTACGGGTGCAGGCGATTGCTGCACACTACGTGCACGTTTACGTAAAGCAAACATCGCGCCTAAAACAACCGCTATCGTCAGTAGAATTTTCAATAACATAGTAACTACTTTATCACGCAGCTCCATAGGCAGGCCATGGTTGCATTTAGCATCAGAGCACCCTATAACATGCGGTATGACAAGTTTATTTTATAGAAACAGGTGAAGCCCATAAAAACCATCGCACTCATTTTGCTACTGCTTTTAACCGCTTGTAGTGAACCAGACCCACCCAGCCTTGCGCTCTACCCGGCCATACAGCGGGGGGATATTGCTCAAATTGAACGTCACATCAAATGGGGTACAGACCTAAACCAGGCCAATCCAGATGGCAGCATGCCGCTACATGTAGCTGCCAAGGCGGGACGCTGGGTAGTTGTGAAACTACTGTTAAAGCACGGGGCAGATATTAATATCCTGGACAAGCAAAACCATTCTCCTCTCTTCAATGCTGTAATGTCTGGGCGCACGCAAGTGGCAGAGATGCTTATAAAGCGGGGAGCCGCAGTCGATATTAATCAACTTTTACGAGAGGTCGTATCCAATCAAATAGCTGATCGTGATGTCTTTGAATTTTTAATACGACAAGGGGCCGATATTAATCACACTGCTGAAAATGGAGACACCTCACTACACACTGCCGTAAAAAAAGGTTATCGCATCATTGCTAAACTATTAATAAATAACGGAGCTGATATAAATGCTAAAGATGCCACTGGGCATACACCACTTTGGCACGCCATCGGACATCATAATAGAGATATCAGCGCTTTGCTCAAACGTAATGGCGCGGTGGCTGAATAACCAGTGAAAGTACAATAAAAATATTTTCACTCTATCTTTTACCCTGTACTATATTCATCCACTGAAACTTTCATCGGGCATTACATCCATGGCATCAACTGTAGACGAACTCACCATCAGTTATTCTGAAGACGGCATCGATATTGTAAAAGAGCTGGATAAACAGATCCTCTCTAAAGGAGCCTGGTCAACAGTTATCTACCGCTACCAAGAATGGAATCGTACAAAAAGCGAGTATGGCGCTGAAAAATACAGTATTCGTCGCTATCAAAAACGAAATGGCGAATACATGCAGAAATCAAAATTCAACATCTCCAGCAAGGATCAAGCTAAAAATGTTGTTGCTGCACTTGATAAGTGGATTACAGACTAGCCTCAAGCTGATCGCCCCACTCTATTAAATCACCCAGCAACACTATCTTTTCTGCTGATATATCTGGGGAGATTTTCAATGCGGCAATACGCTCACGGTACTCAGCCAAGGTGATACTTCCCCCTCCGTCGGATTCGCAAATTCGTTTCCGACGGAACTCATCCCAACGCAACCGTTCATCACTTGATAAGGTTTCTGGCCAGTTACGCGCCTGATAACGAAACAGCATCTCGGGTAATCGTTTATCTTCAAAATGAAGCTGTAGATTACTCAACTCCTGCGGCTCTGCATTTCGGACAATATCAATCTGCTTACGGTCATGTCCACTGAAAAAACCGCCGTAGAGATCATGATCTGGATCACTTGCAGACTCAAACTGCTGCAAGGTATGTGCCTTTTGTACCTTTTTTTCAAATGCAGGTGCCTGCTGAAGTAGCTCAGCATGCCGCCTGCCCGCCTCCACATCAATCTGCCAACGCTCCATAGCTTCTGGGGTTAAGGTATTCATCGGAACAACTGCCGGGCTCTTATTCAAATGCACCATTTTGAGCGGCAGACGCTCCACTCCTTCTGGTAACTCTTTTGCCGGAGTGAACAATCGCTGGTGCAACTCTTCTACACTGAGCTCAAAGAAAGGTTCTGGGTTATAACGAAGATCATAAACAATCACGCCATTTTTATTTACTGGATGCCGTGTAACAGGAGCCACCATGGCTATACGCCCATAACAGGCGGGGAACATAGAAGAGACATGCAACACCGGTGTTTTTTTGCGCAGATCAAATTGCTGATCAACCAACCGCTTATTGCGTAGACGAAAAATATAATCAAACAGGCGTGGCTGGCGTTCTCTTATCAATCGTGCCAATGCAATAGTGGCATAGACATCTGACAGGGCATCATGTGCCGCTGTGTGGGATATGTTATTGGCTGCCGTTAGCTCTTCCAGCTTGAAACAGGGTGATCCATCATCATAGGTTGGCCACTCAATACCTTCTGGGCGAAGAGCAAAGGTAAGCCGTACCATATCAATAATATCCCAACGTGAATTGCCATTTTGCCACTCCCTGGCATAGGGATCATAAAAGTTTCGGTAGAGGCCATAGCGGGTGAATTCATCATCAAAACGAATGCTGTTATATCCCACGCCGCAGGTGCCTGGTTTTGCCAATTCAGCATGGATCTGCTTGATAAACTCAGCCTCACAGACACCTTCCTGCACGGCCTTCTGTGGTGATAACCCCGTCACCAAACAGGCATCAGGCTGAGGCAAAATATCGTCTGCCGGCTGACAATAGATCATCAGTGGATCACCGATAACATTCAACGCTTCATCCGTGCGAACACCTGCAAACTGTGAGGGGCGGTCCCGGCGTGGGCCTATACCCCAGGTCTCATAATCATGCCAATAGAATGTGCCTTGCATACCCCAAACTCCTTATCATTAGATTGATGAGATGATCATCCTCTATTTTTGGCAAAAAAAAACCACCCTGCAAAACAAGGCGGTTTTTTTGACTGCATTAGCAGTGGTTACTTCTTAACAATCTTTTCCTTGATTCGTGCTGCCTTACCTGTCAAACCACGCAGATAATAGAGTTTGGCACGACGAACATCACCACGACGCTTAACTGTTATGTCGCCAATAGCTCGGCTATAGGTCTGAAATACACGTTCTACACCTTCGCCGTGGGAAATCTTACGAACAGTAAAGGCAGAGTTCAGGCCGCGGTTGCGTTTTGCAATCACGATACCCTCGAAGGCCTGCAGGCGTTCACGCTCGCCCTCTTTTACTTTCACCTGTACGACCACGGTATCTCCAGGGGAAAAATCTGGAATCTCGCGCGTAATCTGTTCAGCTTCGAGCTCCGCAATAATGTTGCTCATGGTCGTCTACTCCTATTTTGAACTGACGCTAGTATGCGCCTGTATAAATTCATTTAATAAAATTTGTTCATCTGCGGTCAGCTCTCGATCCTTTATCAGATCTGGCCGACGCAGCCATGTGCGCCCCAAAGATTGCTGAAGACGCCAGCGACGTATCGCTTTGTGGTTACCACTCAACAACACGGGTGGAACCACTTGTTCATCAAACGTCTCAGGCCTTGTGTAGTGAGGACAATCCAGCAGACCATCACCATGTGAATCCTGCTCCGCTGAGTCTGCGTCCCCCAATACACCCGGTATAAGGCGAATTACTGCATCCATTAACACCATGGCAGCCAACTCGCCACCACTTAAAACATAATCACCAATGGACCACTCTTCATCCACATAGCAATCAATAATTCGTTCATCAATCCCTTCGTAACGGCCTGCAATCAGGATCATTCCATCCCTTTTTTGCAACGTCTTAGCAGCAGTTTGATCCAATCTGCGGCCTTGTGGGCTGAGATAGATGACCGGCGTTTCTGGTTTTGCCGCTGCCTTGGCATGTTCAATGGCTGCTTTTAAAGGCGCTGCCTTCATTAACATGCCAGGGCCACCACCGTAAGGCCGATCATCGACGGTACGATGAACATCCTGGGTATAGTCCCGTGGATTCCAACATTCTAGCTCTACAAGTCCGCGATCCACCGCTCTACCTGTCACCCCCTGCTCATCCAACGCCCGAAACATCTCGGGAAAGAGGGTAATCACATCAAAGCGCATTAAAAGTCAGGATCCCAGTCGACTGTCATGAGCCCAGCGTCCAGATCTACACTTTGAATAACATCCTGCCAGAGGTACGGGATCAAACGCTCCCGCTCTCCCTTAACTACGACGACATCATTGGCTCCTGTTTCAAACAGGTGATCTACGACACCTAGGTCCATTCCATCCGAAGTTTGAACCTTTAATCCTTCCAGATCCGCCCAATAAAACTCGCCTGGCTTCAGCTGCGGTAACTGCTCGCGTGGAATAGCGATATCCGCCTGTAACAGCATCGCCGCCTGATCACGGTCATCACAGCCCTTCAACTGAACAACCACACCTTTACCGTGGGCACGTCCAGACTGAACCTCATGCCTTACCCAATTACCTGCTTGTCGCAGATACCAACTTGAGTAGGTCAATATATTGGATCGGGGGGAGGTATGAGAAAAGACTCGCACCCAACCCTTTAAGCCATATATGCCTGACACTCGTCCCAGAATATGCATTTCTGGTATATCAGTAGCGGCTTTATCAGCCATCCTAAACTACTGATTTGGAATATTAGACACAAAAACCGCCAATATTATGCTGCAGCTCTAGCCTGTTCCTTCAATAAAGAAGCAACACGATCAGAAGATTGAGCACCTTTAGAAACCCAATGCTCAACACGCTCCTGATTAATACGCAGACGCTCTTCACCACCTTTAGCTACCGGATTAAAGAAACCCAGACGCTCAATATAGCGACCATCACGAGGATTGCGGCTATCAGTTACTACGATATGATAGAACGGACGCTTTTTAGCACCGCCCCTTGAAAGACGAATTGTTACCATGGCCTACCCTTGAAGTTATCTTGTCACGCGCCACGGCCTCTACTGACCGGCAGCAAGTAAACCGCGCATTGTACGCAATTTTAGAGAAAAGTGAATACCCTTTTAAGAAAAAACTACCCTAGGTGCTTCTTAAATTCGCGTGATTCTTACTTGTGAGCCAATAGACAAGCGAGAACACGTCTAATTTATAAAATATTATAGGGTTAGAACGGCATACCAGGCGGCATTCGCCCTTTCATGCCCCGCATCATCTTGGCCATGCCGCCTCCTTTCATCTTTTTCATCATTTTTTGCATTTGGGCAAACTGCTTAAGAAGTTTATTAACATCCTGTACCTGCGTACCAGAACCCGCTGCAATACGGCGCTTACGCGACCCTTTGATTACAGCGGGAAATGCGCGCTCTTTTAATGTCATAGAGTTTACGATAGCAACCAGTTTACCCATTTCTTTATCATTGACCTGGTTTTTCACATGATCCGGCATCGCCCCCATGCCCGGCATTTTCTCCATCATTGAGGCCATGCCACCCATTTTACTCATCTGCTCCAGCTGTTCCTTGAAATCTGACAGATCAAATCCCTTGCCCTTACTGATTTTCTTAGCAAGTTTTTCTGCCTGAGTGCGATCTACCTTGGCTTCTACCTCTTCCACTAGTGAAAGCACATCGCCCATTCCCAGAATACGAGAGGCTACTCGCTCTGGATGGAAAGGCTCCAGGGCAGTGGTCTTCTCGCCCACACCAAGGAACTTAATAGGCTTGCCCGTAATTTCACGAATGGAGAGCGCCGCACCACCGCGCGCATCACCATCGGTCTTGGTCAGCACAATACCTGTCAGCGGCAAGGCCTCATCAAAGGCTTTGGCGGTATTAGCCGCATCCTGCCCCGTCATACTATCAACGGTAAACAGTGTTTCAATAGGATCAAGTTCAGCATGTAGCGCCTTGATCTCTGCCATCATCTCTTCATCTACATGAAGACGGCCAGCGGTATCAACAATCAAAACATCTACAAACTGTTTACGCGCCTGACTGACAGCTGCCTTTGCAATAGCCAGTGGTTTTTGATCTGGGCTACTAGGGAAAAACTCAGCTTGAACCTCTGTCGCCAACGTCTTTAGCTGCTCGATAGCTGCTGGACGATAGACATCACAGCTAACCACCATGACTGATTTTTTCTGGCTCTCTTTAAGCCAACGCGCAAGCTTGGCAACACTGGTGGTTTTACCCGAACCCTGCAAGCCTGCCATCAGAACAATAGCAGGAGGCTGCGCAGCCAGGTTGAGCGCCTCATTGGCCTCACCCATGATGCTGACTAGCTCATCATTTACTATTTTGACCAGCATCTGACCAGGAGTCAGGCTACTGAGTACATCTGCGCCCATCGCCTTAAACCGAACACGATCCACAAACTGCTTAACTACGGGTAGCGCGACATCGGCCTCCAATAGCGCCATACGCACTTCACGCATGGTCTCCTTAATGTTCTCTTCGGTCAGGCGACCACGACCGCGCAGATTATTAAGTGTCCGACCCAACCGGTCGGTAAGATTATCAAACATACCTGGGTTTCCTGTTCGTCTACCAATCAGAATGTGGAAAAGTTTGTGGAATCTACTATAAAGGAGTGCAAGCTGCAAAAAAGTCAGCAAACTTCCTTTTCAGAACAGCCTGAGTTATGCCATTATCACACCCCATATGAACACTACACTTATCGCAATCCTCGCAATACTCAGCTACCTGGCCAGCAGCCTCATTATCAGCCTGAGACTCTTTGGTAATAACACTCAGTGGCAGCCACCTCGCCAAGGTGGAATCGTACTGGGGTTGATAGGCGTTACACTGCATTCGGTAGTGCTCTATCACACAATGTTTACCCACAACGGCCTTAACCTGGGGATATTCAACGCTGCCTCACTAGCCGCCTGGATCATTATACTGGCACTCATGCTCTCGGCCATCTCAAAGCCGATTGAAAACCTTGGCATCATACTACTACCACTGGCCACTATTGCCCTGACTCTTGAACTAATCTTCCCCTCTAACTACATCTTTGCCCCTAGTTCACCCTGGGGGTTACGCATTCATGCCGTCATTTCACTCATGGCATACAGCCTATTCGCTATGGCCGCTGTACAGGCCGGGCTACTGGCTATTCAAGATCGGCACCTTCATAACCGGCATCCTGGGGGATTCGTTCGCGCCCTCCCTCCGCTACAGACAATGGAAGCTCTGCTATTTGAGATGATTGTCATTGGGTTTGTATTACTCAGCATGGGCCTTCTAAGTGGCTTTATGTTTCTTGAAAACATGTTTACCCAACACCTCGCGCACAAGACAGTACTCTCCATTGCATCCTGGCTGGTTTTTAGCACATTATTATGGGGGCGATTTCGGTTTGGCTGGCGCGGACGCACCGCTATTAAGTGGACGCTATCAGGGTTTGTGGTATTAATGCTGGCCTATTTTGGTAGTAAGGCTGTGGTAGAGTTAATTCTCAGCGCTTAATTACCTGCTGATCTATCTTGAAAAGGCAATTTATTGCCGCTTCTACAGCCAATAATTGCCGTACAGCACTGTTTAAGAAAAATGCACTATGAGGAATGACTCAGGTATGCACGATTGGCATTGCGCCCCTTTTTCATCGTTGATAGCTCTTTCTTAATGTGGCTTCTAAAATGCGAGGCCACCTCAAATATCTTCTCATGCAGGGCGAGTATTTCTTGGATAACCTCTGCCGAGGCACTACGGTCTAATGGTGGTTCCTGTTGAAAGCAGTCTCTCAAAAGAGCTGACTGCTTTTTCTCCAACTCCATAACCCCCTCCCACTCATCCTTCTCTGCCAACTCCAGCATCTTTTGAGTTAGCAAGAGGGCATCACCCAACAAATCCTCAGGAGCAGGCACTAACTGGTTTCCAATGCTGCAATTTCCGCAATTTCCTCAATAGATTTAGCCATGCGAATATTCTCAGGCATAATACTCCATGCATCTTTTAGCTCTTTAAGAAGTGAAGCAACCTCATCCAGTGCAGCAATATCATTGTGTGCATTTGCACTAGCAAGACGGCGAATCATATATTCATAAAGACTATCAAGATTAGCCGCAATTTCTCCACCAACCTCCATATTTAAACTAGCTCTAAGTCCATCAATAATAGAGATAGCCCAATTAATCTGGCCATTTCTTAGTTCAACATTATTCCTCTCTATGCCACCTTTTGCCGCAGCGATCCTATCTAAGCCCCCCTCCATCAGCATCTGTACTAAGCGATGGGGTGATGCGTACTCAACCTCGGAGCTACTGCCTTGCCTGTATTTTTCAATTGCACCGCCCTTACCAGAACCAACCATTATTTACTCCCCCATTAGCAACATAAAATGTATAAACTTGTACAATTCAGCTACCAAAATAATTTCTAATATGAAACCATATTCTTTACTACGCCGCTAAGAAGCTGCTAGATGCCTGCATGGATGAAACTGCAGCATCCATAGCTGCAAACTGCTTCTGATAGCGCGCCTCAATTTCCAATGCACGTATCTCCCAACGATTCTCTTGCTCTTCCAGCGATGACAGTCGGCTATTTAGCCCCTCTTCCCTGCTGACCAGCATCCCATCAAACCCCAACAGTTGATCAGCAAATGTCTCCATGCGCACAGTTATCCCATCCGTTGAATCTGAAAATAATGCAGCTACAGAATCCATGTCATTATTTAAAGCATCGGTCAGTGCAGAGGCATCCAAAGAAAGCACTCCGTCCTCATCCCTTGTCACCCCAACCTGTGAAATAGACGAATAGGTGTCTGTAACCGATGTTGCATTAAGCACACCCATCATATTTTGTTGAATGAAGCGCAATGAAGAGTCACCATCGAGATCGCCCTCATACAGGGTATCGATACTACCCTTCAAGTCATTGTAAGCACTAACAAATTTCTCAACCGCCTCTTGAATCGCCCCATCATCCCGGGCTACAGTCAAAGTCCCGGTTCCTACCGTTACTGCATCTATCGTAAGTCCGTCAATGGCGCCTGTCACCTTGTTGGTAGCACTATTCACGGTAAACCCATCAATCTTTATTTGGGCATCAGCAGCAGCAGTGATCACACTTGAGTCAGTCAACACCAACGGATCCGCATCCTCAAAAAAGATTTTTGACAGGCCGTTGTTATCTGTCGAATTAAAGTCATCATCATTGATGCTGAGAGTAAATTCGTTAACTACTCCAGTCTTAGTAGAGGTTAAAATCAACCGGCTACCACCCGCCTCATTCAAAATAGTAGCGGACACTCCTGGGTTATCTGCCGCTTGATTAATGGCATCCCGAACATCAGCTAATGTACTACCCGCTGCCACAGCAACATTTGAAGTCACCCCATCAACTGTAATATCTATAGAGCCAGAACCACCAATATCAGTACTGGAATCCACATAGGCAGAAGATGCCTGTTTTTTAGCTGCTGCAAGCCCTATCACTTCGACACTATAACTCCCAGATGCCGCAGTTGAACCGGCTGAAGCTGTAAAAGCATCTTCATTACTGGATGTTGCAGAAAAATTAATGAATGCATTATCAAGTGGGGAAGCAAGCTCAGACATGACGCTTTGAAATGCAGATACCGCACTTTTTAACCTGCCATAAGCACTGACCTGTAGCCCAACCTCTGATTGCTGACTACGAATATCCTGTAAAGGCTGAGTCTTAATTGCCACTAATTGCTTGATCATACTTGACCCATCAATTCCAAGACTCAAACCTGCAGCACTAATAGCAGCCATTTTCTACCTCCTCGCTCATCATCTTAAGCAATAAAAAGCAATTTTCATGCCTGATCTTGCAAAATAATACCTGATATATCTTCTGCCAGAGCATCATCAATCTGCTCAGCAATCCGAAGCATCTCATCAGAAGGCATTTGGCGTATCAATTCATGCGTATTAGAGTCATAGATTCTAACCTGCATTTTTCCGGTACCTTCATGCACACTAAACTGTAGGGAGCGCTCTCGAACCTGAGGGCGATTATTCATGCTATCAACCAGCTTTGGAATGTCCACTGAGGCTGCTGCCGCCTGTGGAGGCCCGTCTTTTACAGGCTTCACCGGCTCCGGTGAAGGCAATGAGGGTCCCTGCACCTCTGGAGATGCCGTGGGGGCGGGTAAGGAAACACTGTGTTTCGCAGAAGAAGCTGCTTGACTGCCTACTACCTCGGTAACCATGATTTTCTCCTCTAGCAACACCTCTAGCCACCTCACATCATAAGCACTATGAGTGAGGTGGCAGAGTAGCGGCTATCCTAATCCTAATACCACTAACGAAGGAGCCCCAAGGCCATCTGCGGAATGGTATTGGCCTGACTCAATGCCGATACACCGGCCTGCTGGACAACCTGAGCACTCGTCATATTCATCGTGGCTCGTGCAAAATCCGCATCCATCGTTCTACTATAGGCTGCTCGTTGCCCTGCTTCCATAGCCATTGCACCATCCAGCGCTCTATCCAGCCTGCTTTGAGCCGCACCAACTACTGAAAGCTTCGTTGCAACAGCAGCAATATCTGCATCAATAAGAGCCAAGCTACCCGCAGAACCAATGGTAGACGTTGCTGTAACAGTAGAAGCCGCCACAGTAATCGTTTCACCATTTGCCCCAGCCACTACCGCATGACTCGCTCCAAAGA
This sequence comes from Gammaproteobacteria bacterium, assembly GCA_021773975.1. Classification (GTDB taxonomy): domain Bacteria; phylum Pseudomonadota; class Gammaproteobacteria; order Chromatiales; family Chromatiaceae; genus WFXD01. Next base: position 66,600 of record JAJFJN010000046.1, read on the forward strand.
CAGCCGCCCCATTAAATTTTGCACGGGTCTGGATAGCCGCAACCTCTAGCTTAAGCGCATCAAACTCTGTCTGCATACTGGTTTTCTGCGTTGCACTGTATGTACCACTGTCATACTGCACTTCAAGCTCACGCATACGCTGCAAGGTGCCATCAATTGAGCGCAGAGCAGCATCAGCCACATCAGCATACGAGATGCCATCACCGATGGTGCGTTGAGCAACCGCAAAACCACGGGCTTGTGAATCAGACACCATGGCAACGCCCAGACCTGCCGCATCATCTTTCGCCTGATTGATGCGTAAACCGCTTGAAAGTTGCTGCATAGCCGATGAAAGCTTATTTTGGGTGCGCGCCAAGCCGCGCTGAGCATTCATGGAATATATGTTTGTATTAACTGAAACAGCCATTGGACTATCCTCACTATCTATGGCCCGGCGCTCTAGCGTTAATCAAAGTCGCGAACATGCCGAGCACTTTAACGTAGCGGATATAACGTGTAAGTCACATTATTTACCGCCTCGGTGTTACATCACTATCGAAGGAGTCCCAATGCCATCTGTGGGATGGTATTGGCCTGACTCAATGCCGACACACCTGCCTGCTGAACGACCTGTGCACTGGTCATATTCATCGTGGCTCGCGCAAAATCCGCATCCATAGTACGACTAAAAGCTGCTCGTTGCCCTGCCTCCATAGCCATTGCACCATCTAGCGCTCTATCCAGCCGACTCTGGGCCGCACCAATTGTCGAAAGCTTTGTTGCAACATCAGCAATTTCCGCATCGATAGTACCTAAAGAAGCCGTAATCGCCGCTGCACTGGCAACAGAAGCTGCAGCTACCGTAATAGATTCGCCATTTGCCCCAGCCACAACAGCATGGCTAGCACCAAAAACAGCCGTCCCATTAAATTTTGCACGACCCTGAATAGCAGCAACCTCTGATTGAAGCGCAGTAAACTCAGTAGTCATGCTGGTTTTCTGTGAAGTACTATAGGTACCACTTGCATACTGCACTGTGAGTTCACGCATACGCTGCAAGGTGCTGTCTACTGAACGCAGAGCAGCATCTGCAACATCAGCATACGAGATACCATCACCGATGGTGCGCTGAGCAACAGCAAAACCACGAGCTTGTGAATCTGACACCATGGCAACACCCAGACCGGCTGCATCATCTTTTGCCTGATTGATGCGTAAACCGCTTGAAAGTTGCTGCATAGCCGATGAAAGCTTATTTTGGGTGCGTGCCAAGCCGCGCTGGGCATTCATGGAATAAATATTTGTGTTAACTGAAACAGCCATTGGACTATCCTCAATTTTGTAGGCTCAGTGTTCTAGCGTTAATCTAAAGTCGCGAACATGCTGAGCATTTGAACATGGCGGATATAGCATATAGATAATGTTATTCACCGCCTCCACTGTTGTTAACGGCCCTATCCGCAAAATCTTTAAGACTTTTTTTATTTATTTAGCATTAAAACACATCAACCAAAACATCCTTTATCATACTGATTTATATGCATTTTATTTAATCTCAAACAGACAATATTGAGAACACTGGTAGAATCCAATTGTATTCCCTACATTATTTGGGAATTTAAAGCAGCAACACGAGCATTTCTATTTAACATTAGGGGTAGTCAGCTAACACCTCCTAGTACAAAATGTAGCGGTGGGAAATTTACAAGACAAACCAAAAGCAGAGCAGGGCTTGACCCACATCAGAGAGCGCTCATGGTTTTGATTGGCAGAATCACAATATAGTGGCTAGAGCTACCGCCTCCCTTAGAGCCATTACCAGGAAGCAGAACAGTTTCTCATAAGACTATGTATTTGCTGATGTATCTGGGTTTGACTGATGATATTCAAAAACAGGTTATTGAGGCATTTAAGAAGGCTATCAGCATATGAAGATCGCAGTTATCCCAGCGCGTGGTGGCAGTAAGCGCATCCCAAGGAAGAACATCAAGGATTTTTGCGGGAAGCCTATGATTGCTTGGTCAATTGCAGCTGCCAAAGCATCAGGGCTGTTTGAGCACATTATCGTCTCAACTGATGACGCTGAAATTGCCAAAATTGCAGTACAGTGGGGGGCAGAAGCACCATTCACGCGGCCTGCCGAGCTTTCAAATGACTATGCGGGTACGACTGAAGTCATGGCCCATGCCATCCAATGGGCTTTGGGGCAAGATTGGCCGATAACAGCTGCATGCTGTATCTATGCTACTGCACCCTTTGTACAGATTGACGATCTTAAACAGGGACTTGAGGCACTGGAGTCTGGCGACTGGGAATATGCATTTACCGCAACAGATTTCGTCGCACCGGTACATAGGTCATTCAAGAGGCGTGATAATGGTGGGGTTGAGATGCTTTTTCCAGAGCATTTTTCAACCCGTTCGCAGGATTTACCAAGTGTGCTACATGATGCAGGACAATTTTATTGGGGGCACTCAGCAGCTTGGTTGAAGGGTAAACCGATTTTTAGCCCGCACTCCACACCTATCATTATTCCAAATTGGCGCGTGCAGGATATAGATGACCAAAGCGACTGGATAAGAGCAGAACTTATTTGTAAGCAATTGGAGGCCACTAAGACATGACGAGCAGATCTAACTATGAAACGCCTCAAGAAGCGTTTTGGGCAGGAAACTTTGGTACAGAATACATCACCCGAAATGACAGCAGTCAGCTTTTGGCCTCTAATCTAAATTTATTTACTAACGCACTTACGCGGGCAGGAAAGATTTCATCTTGCATTGAGTTCGGTGCCAATATTGGCATGAATTTAAAGGCGCTTCAGCTTCTCTACCCAGGAATAGAATTAAAAGGGGTTGAGATAAACAATGATGCAGCTAGGATGCTTAGCGATCTAATTGGCGAAAATAATGTCCACCACGGCTCAATATTCGATTTTCCCGTAAATGATAAAGCCGACCTATCTTTGATTAAAGGGGTCTTAATCCACATTGACCCACAAATGCTGAATGTTGTGTATGAAAAGATATACCAAGCATCAAGACGGTATATTCTGGTTTGCGAATACTATAACCCTTCACCTGTAACAATTTCCTATCGCGGTCATTCCGACCGCCTCTTCAAGCGGGATTTTGCAGGTGAGCTTCTAGATCGGTACGCTGATCTTACGCTTATCAATTATGGTTTTGCTTACCATCGAGACCCGGTATTTCCTCAGGATGATATCACTTGGTTTTTGCTAGAAAGGAGAACTTAAAATGAACGATTACTTTGTAAAACCTGAATAATCACACCTTTCTCGCAACTATCCACATATTCGAAGACAATCCCTGCTTTACCAAAAACGCCTGGAAGACTGAACCCAAACGATCCCACTCATCAATTAAAACTCTCTGAAGAAAAGGAGTGCCTGATAGATCGAACAATCCTGACAACGCTTTATTCCTGACCAGATCGGCATCTAGAACACCGGGGGTAAAACATTCTAAAACCTTTAGCCCCTTATCGTTGAGCAACTTGGCCAATGATTCTTGATTAAAATAATTCAGATGCTCATGGTCAACGGTGTCACTTATCACCCCCAGGGTTTCAACATCAAATCCCTTTCCATTAGGGCAGGTCATCATGAGGATCCCACCAGGCTTCAGCAAGTTAATGGCTGCTCCGATAAAATCGGCCGGGGCAAACAAATGCTCGATTACTTCAAAGCTAGCAATTACATCAAATAAATCTTTACTATCCAGTTGGATCTGTTCAACTGGCTTCTCTATCACTTCAAGTCCGCGTCCCCTGCATGTTTCCGCCAGATCCGGGGTTGGCTCAACGGCAACAATTCGACTAAAGACATTACGCGATTTCAGCTCTGCGCAGAACGTCCCAAAGCCGGCCCCAATCTCCAGCAGTGATTTTTTTTCGATTTTGTACTTATTGCAGAGTTCCAACAAACGATCCACACGCGGCACAAATATTTTATCTCTTCGAACCTCTTCTGAGGCCGGAAAGATAACATTGTTCCAATAAGCATAATTGGGCGAACCCTGATAAAACCAAGCCAATACTTCTGGTGTAGGACGTGGATTGACAAAAAAAGTTTCGCAATTTACACAGTCAACATACCTAATCCCATTCTTTACAAACTTAAAAGTAGCCTCATTCAATCCACAGGCCGGACACGACACCGCTACAAACGCCTCATATTTGGATAGCATTCTTCCAATATCAGCTAGCGCAACAACCTTCTGTTTCGTCATCAACTCTGAAGGTCGTATTGCTTCTTCCGTTAACTTCGCCACTAATCATGCCCTCTGATATTTTTGTTGTTTTTCTTCAGAAAGATGAACCATCCCGTAGGAAGAAGAACCTCCCCAAATATTTCCCTTCCACCACAAACCATCCTGAATCCACCAAACCCTCGGGTCTCGAAAAGTATCACAAGTCTCATCAAACTCTTTTTTAGACATATTGACATAGGTTAACCATCGCGAGAGGTCGCTTGGTTTTATATGATCCCTGTTTCTTACTTCATTGATTCCCTCATCACGAGTCATTCTGCCTGCCCGGATATCCTTACAGGCATGATCTGTTGCCCTGCCATAACCAAACTTGATAAATTTAAGATAGTCATGGATTCCATTTTCATGCATATCATCCAAGTTGGATGACCTTCGATAAGTGCGTTCAAATCTTCTCTCTGATCCCTTCCAGCCATAAAGATCAGCAACCAGCTTGGCGTTTTTTACGCCATCCCAATCAACATAATTACTCAGATAGATGCCCCGAACACCCACATCATAAATATCATCATCCGAAGGATATTTTGCCCATAGTAGATCTTTTTCACTCAGCCCTTCTTTGTGCTCTGAATGCCCAATGGCTTCAAGCCCTTCATCTGTGAAATCACCCCAATCGTAGCCGCGTAAGGCGTGCTCTTTCCTGTATTTTGCGGTGAACTCAACAAAATCATTGTATGAATGCATTCCACCTAAATCCATAAAGCCATGTTCACCCCACAATATCAAAGGAACTTTATATTTAACTGCAACATCAATCGGTGTTGAAAAAATACCGCAATGGGCATGCCAGTTCATATCACCTTGAACTTTAAATCCAAGCCGGTTCATCTTAATCAATACATCAACCGAGGGGCGTACGATAATATGATCGCAATTAAAAATCTCACGCATTCGCAGCAGGTTAAACTCACCCTCTGGCAGATAATTATTGCCGTGATATGTAACCAGAAGCGGTTTCAAACCAAGTTTGTTAACTGCAATATGAGTCTGAAAATAACTATCCTTTCCCCCACTCACCGGAATCACAATATCATAAGAATTTTTACTTCGATAAGAGTCTGTTAACTCTTTAAGTAGTTCCCAACGTTGTTCCCAGTCGATATCAGATGTTTGCATAGAGACACGGCAAGCTGTGCAAATACAGCTGTCATCAATGCTTAACGGCACCGCTGATGCCGTAGAACTTAAACATCGGGCACAATAAGTAACAGCCATATTTTCTCCAACATATTTTAGTAAAAATTAAATAGCCGACCATAAATCATTATGACTACGCTCATAAGCGCACATTGACACCTGCTCGTTTTAACGCCTGCTTACCATGCCGGTCAGCCATCTCTTTGAAGTGCCAGAGATTCGCTGCAGCCACAGCTGATGCCCCAGCCCGGACACCATGGCTGTAAGCTTCAAAACTTCCAACTCCACCAAGCGCTATAATGGGAATAGATGTTACTCTCGAAACAGCTTCTATCAACTCCAGATCATATCCCATCCCTGAGCCATCTCTGTCAATACTTTGAAGGAGTATCTCTCCTGCACCATACTCTTCCGCCCTTTTAGCCCAGACTTCTGGCGACATACCTGTAGCCGTATCCCCCCCATCAATAAACACCTCATAAGTTCCATCTTCATGTTTGCGCACATCAATATTTACGACAATCGCCTGGCTGCCAAATGAAGTGGATGCTTGCCTGATTAGCTCAGGTGTCCTGAAAGCCTGAGAGTTTATCGATACCTTATCTGCCCCTCGGACAATTCGCGCTCGAATATCATCAAGTGTACGAATCCTACCGCCCCAGGTAAGCGGCATAAAACAGGTTTTACTAACCGCCTCAAGTATCCCCAAAGCCCCCCCTAAATCTTTAATCTTGGCGTCATTCCTTCCAATGTCGTAATGATCTTCTCTGCTGATATCCAGATAGATCAGCTCATCCACATTCCAATGGTTAAAGCGCTCAACTTCATGAATGGGGTTGCCAATAATCTGATGAATGGAGAAGCTTTCACTTCGAACCAACAGACCATTTTTCAGTAGTAATACAGGGATAAGTCTTGTTTTTAACATTTCTCAATCATGCGAAACCAGTTTGTTAGTATTTTAAGGCCATCTTTTTGACTTTTTTCAGGATGGTACTGTGTTGCCATAATATTCTTATACTCAACACTAGCCACAAATTCATCACCGTGGCAACAATATCCACTCACCACATCCTGATCTTCCGGTTTAAATACATAACTGTGCACAAAATAAAATGTAGGCGTGTGTGGCATTCCTTTATACAGACCTTGATCCTTTTTTACTTCCACATCATTCCATCCAATATGAGGAATCCGAATAGAGCCATCACCGGGATTCTTTAAGCGTTGCACTTCTCCAGGGATCCAGCCAAGGCCTTCATGCTTGCCATGTTCAGTGCTGTTGCTGGCTAATAACTGCATGCCCAGGCAAATGCCTAGCATAGGCTTTCCACCTTCCAACACATGCTCTCTCAGTGCATGATCAAAACCAAGTTTCCTAAGATTCTTCATCCCATCGCCAAAGGCACCGACCCCTGGTAGCACAACAGCATCCACCTCTGATAAATCAGCAGGGCTACTTACAACCTCAAGTTCAGCTTTAACTGCTTTAAACCCATTTATAACAGACTGGATATTACCCATCCCATAATCAATCAATCCAATCATTGTTCACTTCTCTCGAGATTCATCCTGGCGGCTTCTCTATTCAAGAGATGAGGGTATTTTGAAGCCAATCCAGAGCCTGCTCTAATTCTGTGTTTGTCTTGTAGCATAAGGGGCACCATTGAGTGAATTAAGAGCACTGTTTTTATGTAACCTATTGAAATGTAGCCCTTCTCAGGATTATAGATGCAGTGGGCCATAGGGTACCATCCCACTAAATACCTCACCCCTGAAAACACAACAAGCCAGCAATAGAGACATTCAATAGATTGTAGAGGAATACACAGATGCTTGAGAGGCATGATGCAGCAAAATAAACGCAAGACTGGGCAATTAACCTGTATTCGCGAATGACAATATCTCTAGAACAAAGCTGAAACCCTATGTGAACACCACAAAAATTCAGTCAATACTTACCTGCCATATGAGGCCTGAGCTAGCCCGCATTTCTCACAAGGCGGACCCTGTTAATGGAAAAAGTCATTAGATTTTAGATCGTTAAGCCCCATAATCTTATGGCAACACATTTACACTCTGCCCTATTTGATTTTTGGAATAATCTGGCTTTGCATCTTGAGCGATAGGCCTTGAACCGTAGAGCAACTATGCTTCGGCGGCCAATCGCCCAACCTGCTTTGCCAGATTACCCCAAAAACCCAAATCCTTGTGAGAAATGCAGGCTAGTATAGGTAGTTTGCTACGACTTAGTTGTGAAACCGATGCTCCCTACCCGTTACATCGAATTGATAGACAACATCTGGCAGCTCCAGCGGGTGCACAATAGTGATGATTTTGAATTCGCCGTCGACACAATCGTCGATTTTTGTGCTAATCACCTACCTGGCGAATCCAGGAAGCACTTGTTTACGCCAGGTGAAACCCACAACTATTGGATAGTGCCAAAAAGGTGGAATCTCAAAAGTTTTAGTCTGCACGATGCCGAGGGCAACTTGGTGGCTACCCACCACAGTCACCCGCTGGCTGTAGGCGCTTATTCCCAATCTATCAAGCAAGGGCTATCGCTTCAGGCACTCAAAGAAAAGACTTTTTCCAGGCCGGACCTGCCAGAGGTTTACTCATTAGTGTTTGGGCGCATGTATCGTCATTGGGAGTCAGGATGGGATTTATCCCTCCCCGATAAAGTTGTAGATGCACTTCCGGCCGGCGAAGTTAGGATTAACATTGACGCCGAGTTCACTGATGCGCCCATGCCACTTTTTGAACTCGAGTGGACCGGCAAGTCCGAACAGACTGTTTTTATAGTAGCCCACCTGGATCATCCCGGTCAGGTCAATGATTCACTATCGGGCTGTATAGCCTCACTGCAGATCATTGAAAACCTGCAGCGTATCTTTTCTCACCCCCGGTTCACATATCGTGTGCTGCTGGTGCCGGAAATTATCGGCAGTGCACTCTACCTGGGTCGGTTTTCTGATCTTGCTCAAAAGGGGCTATTCTGCTTCTGCCCAAATATGACTAGCCACGACGCCCCATTGGCCATGTGTCAAAGCAAGTCTCAATCAAGTTATCTGGACTTGGCCCTGGAACTTGCGCTTAAAGAATCGGAACAGCCCTTTGTTCAGGGGCCGTTTCACCTCTACCCCGACTGTGGAGACGAGATCAGTTTTGACACGGTAGGCCTATCCATTCCAACACCGACACTTTCCAGAGTCGGCGAGCAGTATCCGGCCTATCACACCTCCGATGACAATCTCGATGCCTTCTTGTCCACACGGGCTCAGTCACGCCACGCCGAGTTTGTAAAGATTGCCACTCGAGCGATGGCCATCATTGAACTCAATCAGGAGTTGCAGCCTCAGTTTGTGGGCATCCCCTGCTTGAGCCACCCAGACCTGGATTTATACCTGAGCGGATCCAATTGCAATAATGTCCTGCTCAAAGATGGCTGTGTACTTGACCTGAATCATCACCCTATCGACCTGAGACATTTCATGGAGTTCTTCCTGGATGCCCTGAACCAGCCTGGGGTTACCATCTTGGATATCGCCTACGCTGCCCAGCTGCCGTTCGGCTTTGTTGAGGACTACGCCAAAGGTTTCATGGCAAAGCAGCTGGTAAGGGGCAAAGCCGCCTGGAACCGCATGGCTATTGGGCATGTATCCAGCGTTAATCTGCGACCGCCACAGCTCTGATTTGAGATACCTGCCTAGCCTGCAATGTAGTTTCGCTGCTCTACTTTATCCCAATCCCACATAACGAGCAGAATCAGATGAAGGGGCAAATCTTTATCCAGCGAGTGGTTATTCCCCTGGGAGATCACTCAAGATCAGCTTCATCGCTGCCGGGGTCTGCCGCGTTGTACAGATAAAAACCAGCCCAGTTTGTTGAATCCGGCTTTTCATTGGCGATGCCGTCACGACCGGCCGTACTACCATCAAACGGTATTTTTCCGGGCGTGAACAGGGGTGGCTCCTCCAGCAGATAGAAGGGGTCTTCACCAAGCCGGTCAGCGGCGGTATTGAAGGTTGTTACATAATCCACCGAATGCACCCACGCGTCCCCCAACCGGCTGCTTTTCACATGGTCTTCCTCGCGCAAATTGCGGACATGGCGGGCCAGATCATAGCGAATATCAAGGTCAAGGTGGCGGACAGTGGCGCTGAATGTTTTGTCCACCGGCTTGCCGTTAACAATCGGCATCCGCCTGATCAGTTTGTTGTAAACATAGGGTACGTCACACATGGCTTCCACCTGATGGGCCATACCCACCAGGTAGCCCGATGGCAAACCAATGGTCACCACCCGTGCGCCCCCCTTTAACATCCGGTCAAACGGTGAGTTCCAGCCGAAACTATTGGTCGAATTATTGGCGCATATATCGTTCTGCCTTGCCCCCTGTGCCGTTACTGAAAACATGGGGTGCAGGCTGCGCAAGGATTGCGGGCGAGTGCGCAGATATTCTGGCAGCAGCCCCATAAGGGTCGGCGTCTCCTCCCATACGAAGTCCATATCAAAACGCATGACCTGCGTTGTGTAGGCAGGCATGACAATCGTACCCTCGGGGCCGACGACATCGCAGATGGCATCCAGATAGGCCGCACAGAAATCATCGCGGGTTTTGGTACCCGCCACAGCACCCACCTTAGCCAAATCTGCGTGTACCCAAACGGTTTGCCCAGACTCCACGCCAACGTCTGTCAGCGCAATACGAATATCATCTTTTGTTATAATTTTCATCAGCGTAAAGCGGTCTCAGCAATCGACGCCGTTTTTTCTCAGCACCTCAAGAATGTCACCGACACATGAAAAACCGGCAATTTCATCCGTTGAAAACTCAATGCCAAAGGTTGATTCCAGCTTTATGACAAGATTGATGTGATTGAATGAATCCCAATCCTTTACGTCTCTTGCCGTCAATTCGGGTGTGATGACCAGGTCATCACGGCCAAAGACCTCACGAAAGACATTCTGAACGCGTTCAATACTCATTTATTCTTCCTCTTTTTCGCTATAAGTAGGTCACTATGGATGTGAAAGATTAACCTATTCAACGATGAAGGTGGCCAGCCGAGGCACGGGATCATTGCCCCGCTGTGCGTATGCAGCATTTTCACGCTCTTTTATGACGCGGAAACCCGCCGTTTCAAGGTGCTCTCTTACTTCACCCATCGTGTTGTAAACGTATATGGCATCAATTTCCGCCGCCGTCATGGCAACGGATATAAACCCCTTGCCGCCGGGGGCCAGGATTTTACGCATGCCTTTTAGCAGGGCAACAGGGTCATCCAGCAGGTGCAGGATCTGGACAGAGATGATAAACGGCCATTTTTCATCAGGGACATCAAAGGTGACATCCCGGTTTTCACCTTTCCATCGCCCGGAAAATCCAAAATGCTCCATTTGTTGTCGGGCAAAGGCGAGGGCATGATCGCTGATATCGTAACCAGTACCGATAACGTCATCCGTGGTTGAAAGGGCTAACCGGCTATAAAAGCCCGCACCAACACCGATATCACAGAAACGGCGGTCGCTGCTTTCTGCGATAAGTTTCATGAACTCATCACGAAAATAGCAAAGATGCCCGTATTCATGCGGCCAAAGATAGTTTAGAAGCAACACACCGGGCAGGTAGGTCGAAAACATATAATCGGGGTTTTCAAAGACCTCTTTGGCAGTATCGCAATGACTTTTGGAAAGATAATGTCCTTCTGCGGCGAAGCGTCTTTGCAGCTTTTCGGTTTCAAGCGAGAAGCGAATATACCCTACTGCTGCTTGCTCCAGCTTTTCAGTATCACCACCGGAAACGGCATCCAGTGTCTGCTCCAGGCCTTTTTCCCATGCATCGCCAAAACGTTCCCTCAGACGGCCAATGCTCGACGCCATGAAGGGTGCTTTTTTGGCGAAAATATCTTCAAATTTGATGACTGTTTTATAGGGCACGGATTTACTCGAATCACTATGGCCTGTTAGCAGGCTCTATTTAAATGGCTTTGAACACGTAGACAAAAACGCCGCCGACATCATCAGGAACATCCGGGCCAAGCTTGATCTTTTTGATCATTTCAAAGTTTCCGCCTAAAGTCATCTCTTCTTCAAACATGGTTTCGTGCCTTTTGAAATCACCAATCATATGCAGACCGGATTTAAGGGCGTTAATTTCGATTTGCGCCAACTCAAAGTTTTCTTCGCGAAGCGCCTTGTTGACGATAAAGGTGTGATAGGCGTAAAGCGCCTCGGTGCGCTCATCCAGCGTATCGTAATAGGGTAAAACCTCACCACCCATAAGGTAGAGGCCGTTGGGCTTCAGGTTTTTATGGATGTTGGCGACAAATTTTTCGGCTGAATCGTAATGAATATGATCATGGGCAAAGACCGACACGACAAAATCAAACGCATTCGGTTCGCAATAGGTTGTAGCATCTGCACAAAGGGTTTCAACCCCATCCAGGTTTCGGCCATGAAGGATGTTCTTGCAGTTTTCATCCATGTCTATCGCGGTAATTTCAAGCTTTTCAAGCTTGGCAAAATCTTCCGTTGCCAGCCCTGTTCCCGCACCGATTTCAAGTATGCGCGCACCGCCCTTTCCCTCATACGCCTCGCTTATGTCCTTGACCAATTCCCCCACCATTTCGACGTAATAGGGGTGGGAACGCTCCACGGCATGATAAATGTCGAGATTGATGTATCGCGACATTTCAAGGTTAGTGACATCATTCTTACCTGAGTTCATTTTTACCTCTGATATCCAAAATCCAGCTTATGGGGGCCAAGTGATAGCGGGATGACATAAGGCCATACCTGAGGCAGGATACGATAAATACCAGCTGCCAGCACGTGGCCAGCTCTAGGCACGCGGCTTGAATTCGTGTGCCTCAAAAGGCTGCCCAGCACCAAAGCAGCGGAACAGGCGTCCGCCCTCCAGGTCGATCACGGTGCTTGAAATGGTCTGGAAGTTATCCTTGCGCCAAATACGCTTGCGGTCGGCATCTGCCGATGGGGCGATCGTCTCAAACAGCCCCTCGCGATCCTTGATGGCATCGAGCTTCTCGACCGCATAGTCAAAACGGTTAAAACTGTTTGCATATTCAGCTCTTTTTTTGGCACCCCATGAAAGATGGCGGAAATGATTGGTTACGATATACCGGCTATCAAGCGGGGTAATGTGAAGCTGATCATCATAGGCCTCCACGTGAACGGCTTTTGTGCGGTCGACCATCAACAGGTTGTAGCCACGCCATCGAATATCCGCATCCTTCAGGTGCTGTAGCCATTCATCGACTGATTTCACCTCCGGCAACAGGCGAGACAGCCACCAGGTCGGCCCTTCCTTACCCTCAGTTTCGGCAGCCATGATGGCCTTGGCATTTTCCACCTCACCACGCTCGATGGCTGCCGTCCATTCCGGTGAGTTTACCGCCGTGCTGACAAAGGCACAGCCATGCTTATTGATGCCAAGGCTGAAATAATCGGCACCCTTGGTGCGGACGGCCAGAATGTCATCCGTTGCAACAACCTCTTCTGCTTCCATCATCTCTTTGTCACGGTTCTTGGAAAGCAGGTGTAAGTCATTCAAATAGAAAACTGTGCACATGGTGTTCGTGTTCCTTGGGGTGTTTTTATAAAATACAGTTAACGGATGCGATCTATTAGCTCTTCTGACAAATCCAAATCTTCAACTTCGTTCAATTGCTTGTCTATTTTTGGAAGCAGATAGCAGAACTCAAGGTAAGGAGAGATATCCCCCCGATAGCGCAACAGGCTCAGCCGATCAAGGTCAAGCAGGATTTCAGCATCCCGCTCCACAAGCACGCCAAAAAATACAAACGGAATGAAGCGGCGGGCATGTTCGGAATAGAGCGAACTCTTCATGATTTTCTGGGCAATCAGGCTGCAACGATAGACATAGAGCCATTTGAAGGCATCGCAACTTCCGCTTGAACCCAAAAGGGTCAGACCAGGCAGGGTGGGTGCCATATCCTTGCCAAAATACCCCGCAACCTGATGATAGGTGTAGGGGGTATCCGTATCATAAATGCTGAGCATGAGACTGCGCGGTGATATGCGTCCACTGGTTTTTTCTCGAATCAGGCGCGTGACCCGTTGTGACATAATGGCGGCAATCTCGTTGCACTTCACAGGGCCGAGCATGAGTCGCCCCTGATATTTCTCGATTTTCGGCTTGCTGATATCGGCCAGCACCAGGCTTTTCTCGAAATCAGTCTGGGTAATGTCCACATCCTTGAAGCAGTTGATCTTGTTGCGGCATGCCTCAAAATACGCTTTGCGGATCGATTGCGGATACGAGGTTATTTCATGGGGGTCAACCAGCGTCCCATTCACTTCAAACACCACCGAATCTGCCGGCGCAGTAAGATCGAAGGCCTGCGAGATCATTTTTGACCCCAGCACAACACCGAAATATAGCCCCTCGGCAACCCACTTATCAACGCTTTCCAAATTGGCGGAGATGACATCCTTTTCATACCTGTCGTGGCGATCGATGTAGGCATGGACCAGTGCATCTTCCAGTTCTTCAACGCCGTTGAGAGTAAGGGGGGTCTCAACCTCGTAAGGGATGGTCAGCGACGAAACAGACGTGCCCTGAAACAACGACTCCCCATCAGGCTCGCCATACCAGGCTTTTATCTCCTCGGTTCGCACCCATTGCTCGAAAGTGCGGTTATACAGGCTGCGCTTTTCAGGGCTGGCACTTTCAAACAACGCCTGCCCTTTGCGCACACCCGCTTTAAAACGCGCATACCACTCCTGCTGCAGCGGTGTTTCAGCCACATTCAACTGGCCGAGGTAGGATGATAATTTCATTCTATTTCTCATAATGTTTGAGCGTGCCATGCCACGATAGGGCGACTAAATCGCCCCGTCTTAGCCTGCGTGGAGGTCGGCCCGGTTCTCAATCAGAAGGCTCTTATAGGATTATGCCAGCACACAGATTTGACTGAAGCGCGCTATTTAGCCGCCTAAACCTGTTCGATCCGGCGTTTTTCGTAGGTCTTACGCTGCATGAAGGCCTGTGCCAACAGCTTCATATCCTCTTTGGTTCGGTAATGTTCGCGGCGCAGGGGTTCAGGCAGGGCGGCGGGATCAATGTCCCGACGGTCCTTGAAGTTTTCCGCGTAACGCTCTGTATTTGTCAGCATATCGCGAATATTCTCTTCGCCATAGCGTTCGACAAAGGTGCGACCCCAGTCGTTGCCGAACCAGTCACACAGCATGCCCCGAACCTGGTCGGGGAACAGGGTGACAAAGCCGATATCCGGGCGGGAGCGGATGATAGCCGACATCATTTTGTGTCCAGCCAAAACCATCTCTTCTTTCCAGTTCTCACCATTGACCTGGTAGGGCAAACGCACCTGAAAATCCTTCGCGGGAACGCAATCCAGGCCGTAAATGTTATCCTGCTCAAAGCTTCTTTCCATGGGTGCACCACGGGTAAGGTCAAAGGTGGCCAGGGTGATCGTGTGAATGTGCGGGTTCTCGATAATATAGTTGGCAAGGCTTTCCCGCTGCTTATCCGTTTCACCGGGGAAACCGATCAGAACAAAGCAGAAGTTCATAATACCGGCTTCGCCCGCTTTCGAAAGGACTTCATCGGTAAACGACACGGAGGTCTTCTTGTTCATATCCTTGAGAATATCCGGATCATTGGTTTCAAGGCCCCAGTGAATCTTGCGACAGCCACCGCGGTAAAGCTGCTCAAGGAAACCCTCCTTGGCAAAGGCCTTTTCAAGCCTCGCGAACGTTTCCCATTTGATATCCAACCCGCGCGCTTCAATTTCCTCGGAAATCTCCATCAAAAGACTGGGGGCCGATGTGTCTTCCATAAACTTGAAATATTTGGCTTCACGTCCGTAGTTGTTGCGAACGTACTCCTGAATCTTGACCAGATCTTCAACAACACGAGCACCGGGACGCACTCGGTAGCTATTGGAGCCATAGGGGATGGCGCAAAAGGCACAGTTGGCATAGCAACCGCGGGTCGTCTGGAATGGAATGAGGTATTCCGGAAGCAGGTAGGCATCAAGATCAAAGCCACGAAAATCAGCATCGGGGATCTCCGCGCCATTAAGCGCAGCGCCCTTACGATCAACGGCCTGGTTCGGTCCTTTGCCACAGACAACGACATTGGTCAGGTCAACATCCTCACCATTGAGGATCTGCTTGTGCAGGTTGATGAAGGGTATCTCACCATCCCAGAGCACCAGATAATCAGCCAGTGCCGAGATGTCATCGTGGGCAAGAATGGAGTCATAACAGCGCGTGATCATTTGGCCACCAAAGATGATGGTCGCATCGGGCATTTCCCGCCGCACCACCGAAGCCAGCGTGTAAGCCGGGATAAGCTGATCCTGGAAGGTGATGGCAATTCCGACAATTTTGGCTCCCGTGCCCACCATTTCATCACGAACCAGCTGTTCATAGAATTCGATAAATGGGTTTGATTCCCTGTCTGTTGTCGCTTCAAGAACCGTTTTGCAAAACAGGCGCTCGTGCTTCATTGCAAGCGAGCGCAGCCCGACCTCAAGTTGCGGCCAATCTTTTGATCGCTCCCACAGGCGCGCCTCGATGTCATTATAATAAGAGAGCAGTAAAAGGGGTTTCTTTTTAAACTCAGCGGCACCAAGGCGCGGAACATCCGGGCCAAGAAAATGATGCAAAAACTTGATATTGCTATCCATGATGGTAGTGGAAAACCCCTCCCTTTCCAGCGCACCTTTCAAAAGCGGCAGGTTCAGCTGCGCGTGTAGTGGGCTTGAAACGGGGGTGTTTATTATTATGCTGTCTATCATTTATGCACCTATATAGCTGATACCCTAGATTGCCAATCACCAAAACTTCAGGGGGACGGAGAGCAACCTCATGATGTTAGTATAGGTAGCCAGGGAGTTCATTTCATAAGGTTTTTTCCAGCCGGCAAAGGTTGCCCTTGCCTTTGTCAAATCTTATCCGTCACCAAGCTGCGAACCTGTTTGCGGTCGATCTTACCGTTCTGGTTAACCGGAAACGAGTCCCTGGTCAGGAAAACATCCGGAACCATGTATTCCGGTACATCTTGGGACATCTGTTTTTTGATCGATTCGACATCGAATTCCCGTCCCGGCTCCTCGCTGACCACGGCCACCAGAATCTGTCTGGAATTTTTCTCAGTAACAAAACAGATGGCTTCTCGCACATTGAGGGCATGCTTTACATTCACCTCCACATCCATCAATTCGACACGATAACCGTGCAGCTTAATTTGCGTATCCATGCGACCTTTACAGAACCAGACATCCTCAAACTTTTCAACGATGTCACCGGTCAGAAAGTAACGCGCCCCTTCCTGTTCGTAAAACCGGTCAGTACCAACACCCGCCAAATACCCGGGCGTAAGCTGGCATCCACTTAACACCAGTTCGTTATTTTCTCCAATGTCCGCCACGTTTCCAGGGAGCGTTTTACCGATAGGAACAAAACCAAATGGTGCAAACCTTTCCAGGTCACCATCAACGCAGTGATGATAAAAGTTTTCAACCCCGGTCTCGGTAAGGCCGTAGAAGTTATAAACGTTCTCGATATTCAGGTTCCTCCAGCAATAATCCAGAACCCCAAGCGGGAAAGGCTCCCCACACAGAAACATGATACGAATGGGGGATTGCGTAATCATATCGGGTCGCAGGCTTATTATCCTGTTGATAACAGATGGAACCGATGACCAGACCGTGACCTCATTTTTCTCAATAAAATTGAGTGGAAAAAAACGGTCGGCATCCTTGATAAGGGGTGATATTGCCCCCCCCACAAGGGGAAAGCAGAAAAGATAAAAGACGGAAATATCAAACGCAAAATCATGGGCATCTGAAAACACATCTCCCTTTTTAAACGGAAGGATAGCCAGGCAGTTATTGACAAAATTAATATAATTGTCATGGGTCATTGGAACGCCCTTAGGCGTTCCAGTAGACCCGGAAGTAAACATTATGTAGGCGATATCACTTCCATCAAAGTCCGGCAGGGTGATTTCCCGTGGGCTTTGTGCATCACAAAGGGAAGCGAGTGAGACGATTTTAATATTTTGCTCATCAGCATACGCAGCAATTGCTTCCGGGATATCCGTATCTGCAAAAATGACCTTGGGCGACGTCATTTTCACGATGTCTAAATTGCGGTTCGGTGCCAGAGTCGGCGACATGGGTACCCAGGTATTTCCCGACAGCAAAATCCCAAAAATCGCCCCATATGATTCGAAGGATTTTGAGCTGAAGACAATTACTTTTTCCCTCGACTCTTTCTCCAGATAACCATAGGTTTTTTGCACAACATTATTCATGTCCGCATAGGTGAAGGTCGTGTCAAAATGCCTGAATGCAACAGCATTGCCAGCGCTCAGGGAATCAAGAAGTTTTTGGTAGAATTGTTGAGGCATAGTTTGTTGTTCCGTATAGCTTAATCCTCAGGTTCGTCGCTGTACCAACTCTGGTGATGGATTTTTGTAACCGTTTCATGACTAGCGTAGAGCTGGCCACCATTGCTGTTAGATATGGTGTGCTACTATATTACATAATCCAATGGTAGATCGCCTCTCTAAGGGTAGACTCATAAATATAACCGTGCATTTTAGTCTTTCGATATAGTGCAATTTACATTATCAAAGCGAGTCACATTCAGCATACTCAATACTCTGAACACGACAAGAGCAAATAAATAACAAACACTATGACTACCCACTCACAAACAGGTCAATCAAACCTCAGCAATATCGCTACTGAAGAATTTGTAACTAATGATTTTGGTGACACCTACCTTTATTCGTTAAGCGGCGATACATTTAATCGCTTTGGTGCTGACACCGCCTTCCTTGAAACTTTTGCTGATGATATTTTCCGTGAAAATTATCTCTATTTTTTCATAGGATCTGATTCTGGTTTGCTGCCTGCTTATATTGAACGAAAGGGCATTCCTAAAGGTAGCCGCTATATCTTTATAGAACCATCTCAAATACTGGATAAAATCTCATCAAAAGGAATCGAATGGGACAAAAAAATTACCTTTTCAACACCTGAGAATGCAATTCAAACAGCTGAAAAACAAGGTAGCCTCGGCGCTCTATATTATGCAATATCATCAAAATTAGTAACCTTTTCATCACTTGCCTGTCACAACGAAGCAAACAGTTTTTATATTGAAATAAAAGCAGACATAAGCGACCAGTTAAATACTTACTGGCGTGCTGCGCATACTGTTCACACAGCGGCCGATGGCAAGCTGCACGTCCAAGCCGCATTCATTAATAGTGTTGACACAATCCGTAACGCAACTTTTCTTAAAGAGCTAGCACCTTTTACCGCAGGCAAAACAGCGGTCATTCTTGCTGGCGGCCCATCCCTTGATCTATTTATTGACTGGGTAAAAGAGAATAAAAAGCATGTACTGTTAATTGCTGTTTCCAGAGTAACGGAAAAACTGCACAAAAATGGCATTACACCCGATATAGTTGTAGCTTGTGATCCGCAGAATGTAAGCCTGGTTATTGGCAAAGGGTTATTCTTGGATTACACACCGCTTTTTGCCGTCACCAATGCAACAGCGCCCGACCTTGTAGGGCAATGGCCAGGCAAGATGGCTACAGTTGGGACAAAGCTCCCATATCCTTCAAAAATCAACTGTTATGACAATATTAATCCCTGCCCGCCTACAGTCACACATATAGCCACCAACATAGCAGCCGAAATGGGTGTGGCACAAATTGTTTTGCTAGGTGCGGATTTCTGTTATTCAGAAAAAGGGGATACTCACGCATCAGGCTCCGGAATTGGGGCGGTTGAAGCCCCTCTCACCGTCAAAAGCGACATCGTCGAAGTGACAACTTATGAAGGGCGCATAGCACAAACAGATCAGGAGCTGCTTGAAGCAAAAAACTACCTTGAAAAACAAGCAAAAGAATATATTAAAAAAGGGATCAAGCTAGTAAATCCAGCGCCTAATTCGGCAGCCGTACCAAACATAGAATTCCACCCGCTTAAAAGCATTATCATTCAACCATTAACTTGCTCAATAATTGCAGAAATCGAAAGGTTATATCCTGAAGTAAATAAAGCAAAGTATCTTCATGAGCTAAAAAATGAGCTCATTGAGCTAAATGGAAGAATAGATAGTATCAAGCAACTCGCTACAACAGGCATAGAGACTATTGATGCACACTGTGACTCAGAGGGAGGGCAATATCGCCAGTTATTGGCTTTAATAAAAGGCATGAAAAACAGGATTAGCTCCGACACAATATCCTTTTTGCTGAATATATATGGCAAATTTGAACTCGCAGAGATATCCACCTGTTTGGAGAGCGGCGAATCATCACGTAACATCACTCTTGAAAGTCACCGAATGTTTTTTTGCACCTATTTAAACATCTGCGATGAAATACAGGAAATAATTGCCGATTCGTTGCAGCGATTAGAATCTCGCCTAGAAGAGACGAAGTCAAATCCAGATATTCCAGCACTTGTAGCGCAGTGGTACAAAGACAAACAGCCCGGCAGAGCCCACGTATTGAAAACCCAGAACCCTGATCTGGTAAATAATATTTCAACTAAAGACAAGCAACTGTTAAACGAACTTGAGGCAGAATTTTTACGCACCCTCCCACACATTAAAGAAGAGGATCAGCAAGGTATTGACAGCGCATTATCGCTTGACAGTTCAATAGATAAGATCAATTTGTACTATAACACGCACAATATAAACAGGCTCATATACCTTAACAACACAATAGAAAAGATTCCAGACAAAAACAGCGCGCTTTACTGTCTATTGATACAAGGGATAATTCATGAGCTAAATCTTGACTACGATAAAGCCCTATACTGTTTCTCGAAAATCACTAACGCCGATCTAACCCCTGTGATTTCATTAGCACTTGAGCATACAGTAACTATTAACATGAACAATAATGATCATCAAAGTGCCATATTAGCCATGGAGAAGCTAGCGCAGATATCATGCCAGTATCAACCACACTTGGCTCAAATGCTTGATTCTATAGGGCACACAAAAGATGCTCTTGAAACACTAGAGAAGCATCTCTTAATTAAGCCTCAAAATATTCCCACCCTAATCAAGGTTGCCTACCTAAGATTTGAGACAAATGATATTTCAGGGGCTAAACAGGCATGCCACAAGGCTCTTGAGTTGAATCCAGATCTCAACCAGATACATTTACTTTTGTCAAAAATTGACGTCTTACTGGGTAAGAATACGACTTCTTCAGAGCAACCAAACAACCACGCGCAAGTCACACATGCCATCAACCAACAGGACAAGATTATAAATCGACGGTGGCCTGCAGTATGGAAGCAACTATTGGCTTGCAATAACGGAAGCGAGCCTATGGTTACTGGTGACACCCCAGAACCCACGCAGATTTTTAACGGAATTCACATTTCCAGCGCATTCGACTCATTGAAAGAGGCACAATGCCAGGCATCTGTCATTCCTGATGATGCAACCACCGCCTGGGTATATGGAGCCGGTAGCGGAAAATTAATTGAAACGCTCATAACCAGAAAAACGTTAAGTAAAGTTAATGTCGTAATCATGAATCAGTTACTTTTTTATCAATCGCTTAATATTTACCCGCACCATTGGTTGGATGATCATAAGGTACACCTTACTATAGGCAATAATCTACATGATCTTAAACACCCTTTTGCATGCATTCCTCCAAGCGTGAGACTGGCAGATCAAACGGCCTGGCGACTCCGTGATCAGATTCAAGCAGAGCTGACTAACAGAGTTCAATGTCTAGAGCATGCTTCGATGCAGAAGAAACATGACATCCCCAATATCCAGATGAATGTCGACTACGCAAAATCTGATCCGGATGTAGCTACGCTATTTGACTCTCTACCTGGATCCACGATCAATGTGATTGCAGGCGGGCCGACAAGCATCGATAGCTTTGCCAGACTGCAGAAAAACAAGGGATATATCATCGCAGTAAGTACTGCATTAACGCCCTTGCTGGAAGCCAATATAACACCCGACTTAACAATAGCTATTGATTCTCAGCCAGAACTCGTTGGTCACCTACCAAATAATCTATCCCAATGTACAAAATCAGCACTGGTTTACACACCCGCGATTAATCGGGAGATGATCTCACGCTGGCCAGGACCACGCTATGTGTTCTATCATGATTTTCCATTTTTTGATGAGATTCGGCGTATAGCCCCCAAGGCCTCACTGTATACCTCTGGCACAGTCACACATGACGCCGTTGATCTTGCAGTTAAAATGGGAGCTACTCGCATTAACCTTATCGGCTGTGATTTTGGCTATCCCGGCAATCTGAGCCATGCCATTGGAAGTCGCTATGCCACTGAAATAAAAACATCCCCAGTAGAATCAACAAATATTGAGAATGGCTATGGAAAGCCTATACAATCAATGCAGTCACTGATTTTCTGTCTCCGAGCATTAGAAGAGTACATTGCTTTTAATCCATCAGTGACTTTTATCAATTGCAGTCGCAAAGGTGCCAAAATTACTGGCTGCTTGTATAGTGATGACTCATGAAAAACAATCAATCTTTGATAGAACAGGCTGGTAAAATAGTTGATGCTTACCGTATAGGCGAAGACTGTTACGCTAGCAGACTTTACCCTGACTTCATCAATGAGCTTCAGTCAAGCATCAAAGCCGGACAGATTGAAGTTAATGATCAGGCCTTCGCGGAATTATTAGATGCCATGCTTCAAGCACTGACCATGCATAATTATACTTGGTTAGCAGATCTCATTGAGTATCACCTCATACCTGCTCTAAAACCAACACCTTCTAATAACACTCAATAAATTTCCAACAAAAACTCACTCTATCAACTATTGTGGAACTAAATTAAGCACGAGCTGACTGAATGAGACCAAGGAAATCTAAGCACAAAAGAAACGAAAAAACATAGATTCTTAGTTGCTTGTAAAAAAACCACTCTAAAACATAGTAGATTTGATCAAAATGAATTATTCAGCAATTATAGTCCTTGGAAATGAGATGAATAAGGAAGGAGAACTTAATACTGAATCGTCTTCTCGCATGAATCTTGCGATAGCTGCCTTTAATAATCTTGAGGCCCCTTATATTGTTACATGTGGCTGGGCATACAGAAACGATACATTTATTACTCTAGCAGATGCAATGAAGACGTATGCAATCAAAAGCCATGGAATACCATCTGATTCAATTGTTACTGAAACGACATCAAGGGACACAGTTGGTGATGCCGTTTTCAGTAAAAAAAACATCCTATTAAATAGAGGATGGAAGAAGTTAATGGTGATAACGAGCGATTATCATGTATCACGAGTCCATGAAATATTCACCTATGTATATGGCATACAATACACAATTAAAGTTAGAGGTGTAGCAACTGATAGAAAGGAATCTCAATCAAATAAAGAAACAATGTCTACCCATGCATTCCATGAAACTTTTTTAGGAATTGACGCTGGAAATGATATATCAATATATAAACGCCTTTGTGAAAAACATCCTTATTATAATGGCCTTATTCATCCAAAAATATCAGATAGCTGAAGCAGTTCACATTGTCTATGCGCCAAAATCTACTTGGGATGGCATTTACAATGGCTGGCAGCCAAAACAAAAAATCAATCCATGATAAAAAGATCAGAACAGCATAAGGCAATATTATTCTTGGGGGATGAAAAATCACCGCTTTTGTATTGGTTAAAAACGATTGGAGAATCAGTAATACAGACTTCTGAAAAGATTACATCAGACTTTGTTAACTTCAATAATATCGAGTTTCTTATCAGTTATGGTTATACCCACATTATTAAAAAAGATATTTTAAAGTTACTTCCAAATAGAGCAATAAATCTTCATATATCGTATCTTCCCTGGAATAGAGGCGCAGATCCTAATTTTTGGAGTTTTGTAAAAGGCACCCCAAAAGGAGTAACTATCCATTATTTAGATGAAGGTATAGACACCGGTGATATCATTGTTCAGAAACACATATACTTCAATTCATACAACGAGACATTGGCAACATCCTATGAGAAATTACATTCAGCGATACAAGAATTATTCAAACAACATTGGAGTGAAATAAAAAGAGAAGCTTGTCAAAGGCAAAAGCAAGCAAACAATGGCTCAACTCAAAGAGTTAAAGACAAAGAACTTCTTTCAAATCTATTAACAGAAGGCTGGAACACCCCAGTTTCTATTCTGGAAGAATATGCAACAAATACACAAAAGCCACTATAGTTTGAAAAATCCAATTAAAAACATAAGAAATACAAATTCTATATGCAGATGATTTAATCTGCATCCACACTAAAGGTAAGAGACAGCAAATTGGCACACTCAAGTAATATCAATTTTGATGGAACATGTATCGGCCACGACCAACCAAGCTATCTAATTGCCGAGATAAGCGCAAATCATAATCAGTCCTACGAGCAAGCTGCAAAACTCATACGCGCAGCAAAAGAAGCTGGCGCTGATGCAGTAAAACTACAGACCTATACTGCCGACACCATTACTATCGACTGTGACAGTGAGCCTTTTCAGATTCATGGAACCTTATGGAATGGCAGAACTCTTTACGATTTATATCAAGAAGCCCACACACCTTGGGACTGGCAACCTCGTTTACAAAAGCTAGCCAACAGCCTCAATATTACATTTTTTTCTACCCCTTTCGATGAAACATCAGTGCAATTCCTTGAAGATTTAGGCGTGCCTGGATACAAAGTTGCTTCATTTGAAATTGTAGACATACCCCTGCTGGAATGTATTGGCAAAACAAAAAAACCCGTAATTCTCTCTACTGGCATGGCATCACTAGGTGAAATTGACGAGGCTGTTTCTGCCCTTAGGAAATCAGGGTGCTCAGAACTGGCCCTGCTGAGATGTACAAGCGCATATCCAGCACCACTAGAGGAGATAAATCTTCGCAGCATACCTCATTTACGTGAGGCGTTTGGATTGCCGGTTGGCTTATCAGATCACACCCTTGGCATCACTGCGCCCATCGTGGCTGTAACACTTGGTGCATGCATTATAGAAAAACATTTCACACTATCTCGAGAGACTGGCGGCCCGGATGCTGCATTTTCACTTGAGCCAGATGAATTTCGGGCTATGGCCATAGCCATCCGGGAGGCTGAAAAATCGCTTGGCAAGGTTAGCTACCAACCAACCAACCAGGAAACCGAAAGCCGCCTCTTTCGCCGCTCGCTCTTTGTTGTTGAGGATATTCAAGCGGGGCAATTCCTCACAAAAAACAATATTCGAAGCATTCGCCCAGGACATGGAATGGCACCTAAAAGACTTCCAGAAGTGCTCGGTAGAAAAGCCGCTTGTAATATTAAAAAAGGAACCCCGCTAGACTGGAAGTTAGTCAACTAAAAGAGCGGTTTTTCAACCTTACAAAAAGCTATTGCTGTTCATGCATTGATTACCGCTTCTAATGTCGTTACAACCTGATCTTGCTCAACCTCCGTCAACGCCGGATAGATCGGCAGACTGATCGTCTCTGAGTAATACTGTTCCGCCTCTGGACAGTATCCTGGCTTGAAGTTCAAGCCTGCATAATATGGCTGACGATACACAGGAATGTAATGCAGGTTTACGCCAATGCCTGCTGCACGCAGCGCTTCAAAAACATTCCGCTGCGTCTTTGTCACCTTACGTAAATCGAGCCTTATTACATACAGATGGAGTGCAGAATAATTGTCTGAATGCCGCCAGGGTATCACTACTGGTAATTCAGCCAGCAACACATCATAGCGTTTAGCAATTGCCTGTCGTTTAGTGACAAATTCATCAAGCCGTTGCATCTGGCTTAAGCCCAAGGCAGCATGAATATCTGTCATTCGGTAGTTAAAACCAAGCTCAATCTGCTGATAGTACCAAAGTCCGTCTGGTACATACGTCATCTCATCAGCCTCACTAGTAATACCATGGCTGCGCAGAAGCCGCATCTGTCTGACAAGTTTCGCATCATTGCTCAAAGCCATGCCGCCTTCACCCGTGGTGATAATCTTGACCGGATGAAAGCTAAACACGGTGATGTCACTGTAGCGACAATTGCCGATAGGCTCGTTCTGGTATCGGCCTCCGATGGCATGAGAGGCATCTTCAATAACCTTGAAGCCATAGCGCTGAGCCAATTCAGCAATCGACTGCATATCACAGGGTTGGCCTGCAAAATGCACGGGGATCACAATCTTTGGCAAGCACCCTTCTTGCTCCGCTTTGGCAAGTTTTTCCTCAAGGGCCGTTACACTCATATTGTAGGTTTGAGGATCAATGTCGACAAAATCCACTTGCGCCTCACAATAAAGCCCGCAATTAGCTGAGGCGACGAAAGTATTTGGCGAAGTCCAAAGCCAATCTCCTGGCCCAAGTCCAAGAGCCCGACAAGCAATATGTAG
This sequence comes from Gammaproteobacteria bacterium, assembly GCA_021773975.1. GTDB lineage: Bacteria > Pseudomonadota > Gammaproteobacteria > Chromatiales > Chromatiaceae > WFXD01. The sequence goes on from JAJFJN010000046.1 coordinate 92,476, forward strand.
TGCAGAGGTAGCGCTATTCACCGCAACAGCACTAGCTGCCCCACAGTATTGGGCAACCTTTTCTTCAAACCGTGGAACGACAGGCCCCTGCGTCAACCAGGTTGACTTTAGCACTTCTACAACAGCGTCAATATCCTGTTGATTAATATCTTGCCGACCATAGGGGATATAGCCAACCATTAATTTAGGCCTAACTTTTCCCTGTTTTTGCCAACCCATGAGCGCAAGCTATCAACCCCCATCCACTCAGCATTGTTATCACTGGCATAGCTAAACCCTTCTGGAACCTTCTTTCCATTTTTTATCCTGCACGCATCAGTACTCGAGCTATAAATGGCTGGAAGTATCTTATAATAGTCACCATAATCATATGTATGGAATGAGTCTTCAGTACTTATCATTTGCTCATGAAGTTTCTCTCCAGGCAGGATGCCTATTGTTACCTGCTTAGCATCTGGCGCAATAGCATAGGCAACATCTGTCATCTTCATAGAAGGGATTTTTTTGACATAGATTTCTCCCCCCTGCATATCCTCCATTGCCTTCCATACGATCTCTACACCCTGACCAAGGGTAATCATAAAACGAGTCATACGGGCATCAGTAATTGGAATTTCACCACTATCTTTGAGACTCAAAAAATAAGGAATTACTGATCCTCTTGACCCCATGACGTTACCATAGCGGACGATGGAAAAGCGTGTAGCATGCTCACCTGAATATGCATTTCCTGCTACAAACAATTTATCTGATGTCAGCTTCGTTGCACCATACAAATTGACTGGACTGCTTGCCTTATCAGTACTTAGCGCAACTACACGTTTAATACCCTTATCAATACAGGCATCAATCAGGTTCATCGCGCCTATTACATTTGTTTTAACGCACTCAAAAGGATTATATTCCGCTGTTGGTACAATCTTTGTCGCGGCTGCATGTATTACGTAATCTACACCATCCAGCGCACGATAGAGGCGGTCCTTGTCCCTAATATCACCAATAAAGAATCGGACACGATTGTCGCCCTTATACCGCTTAGCCATCTCCCACTGCTACATCTCATCACGTGAAAAGACAATCAGTTTCTTAGGGTTATATCGATCCAAGGTCATCGGAAGAAAGGCACTACCAAAAGAACCCGTCCCACCAGTAATGAGGATAGTTTTATTAGCAAACATATTATTTCCTCGTCAAACCAGATAATAGATCCTACATCCAGACCATACACTATGATCAACGGGCCGCCTCGTGGCTGGGCAGACAATTACCATCGGGGGCTTCGCACTTAAAAGACGCTCGTACGGGCTGCTAATAATTCACACGGCGCATAATAGAGACCATTATGTTTTAGCTAAAACTGAGAGGTGCTCAAGATCATCAACTCCCTGTTCATCAAGCACTTGTGTAATCACACTCATCAAGTGTGGACTAATATGCTCAAAACTACGCGAACAAAGATAGCATGTCTGTACTATTGCTTTATCTAACAGTGCTTCATGATCATTTTTATCACATGCATCATCACTATCTGCCAGAATAGGATCTAGCAAAGGATTCAGAAAAAACAGGAACTTAACGATATTTAATAAAATTAATAAGCCACGCAGCAACAGTGCAAGCGATGGCGCATTTAAATGTGATTTATTAAAAATATAATGTGCGATGTAGTTGTGGAAATAACCTTCAAGACGCTGCCAATACCTCTGTTCTATCTCAGCCCGTCTCTGATAGTAGGTTGAAATCACATCTGTCAGCAACGCCTTGCTTAACGCGCCTTCCTTTTCATCATCAAGGTTATAACAGCCACCCATGCACAGCTTAATAAAATTATTAAACTCTGGCGAAGAGTCAGTGCGAAACGATATAAGCGTCTGAACAATAGAAATTGAAAGACTCGGATCATACTTCTGCGCATGGAAATCACTCACTAGCTTTGAATGTATATTTACGTCAGCTATGCGCTCTATTTCGCTACTGAGCTTATCAATGTCAAAGTTAGTTGTGTTTTTATGGTAAAAACCATCAATTCTATATGCAAAATAAACCAATAGATAAAGACGGCCATTGGTATCATATTGGCGAGCACCCAACAATAACTGCATGACCTGGCGAATATCATCTCTTAACTGCACATATGGATCCGGATCAAGATTGCTCCCTTGATCCATGAAACAGCCAGATAATTCATTAAGCACACTACCATCCACCTCAACCAATTCAGTGCTATCTGGCTGCAATAGACAAAGGCGAGCTGCCTCTGGGCAGGATAGTGACATTGATTGCTCTACCTGGCCGTTACTCATAACTACAATTCGCGGATAATCTTTACATACCCAACCCAGCTTATTTGAGCCGTGCTTTCCATGTAGGTCACATAGGCCATCTTGGTTTAACAGAGGGCAGCGTTCATCACTTTTGATGGATATCACCCCATAAGACCAGTCATTTTCTGCTTTTCTATTGCGTATTAATCTATCTTTTATAGCTTGCTGCTCATCACTTGCTTTTTTATACAATTTTTTAATATTAAAAAATGCTTTTTTCTCAACAGGAATAGCCCATCCATGACAACAATCATCCTCACATTCACTGCCAATACAGCTAAACTCTGTCATAAATTTCTGAATTAACACCGGGGTTTCAATATTTATCTTCATAGATTTGCTCTAACTATTATCACTAATAAGCTCACATAAAAAACTTCACAAAAAACCATCTTTTTATTAAAACCCTATGGACTCCCCAATCCAGCATGGAGCAAATAAACAACTCAATTTATGTAGTTGAATAATGATAACCCCTGAATCTGTGCAAAGCTCTTCTGCGCTGCCTCCAGCGCTATCTGCTGCCTGTTAAAACGTGTAATAGCTTCAGCATAATCAAGATCTTCAATAGTCGAACGGTTAATCTCCATCGTTGTAATAAAGTCTTCATTAACTACGTTTTGTGTATCAATTGAGTTTAATCGTCCACCAACGCTAGCCAGCATCTGCGTTATATGCTCAAACGCCCGGTCTAGATCATCAAGCCGTGAAGCTGGACTTGTAGGAATCTCCAAGTCAGCTGCAATCTGCTCTATCGTTGCAAATATATTCTGCTCAGCCCCTGCGGCGGCTGTTGGCACACTCATAAATACATCGAATCCATTATCACGATCGACCAATGTGCGGTCACTAGAAATCTTTAACTCACGTCGCCCCATATCACCATGGTATGAATAGGCGCCACCACCTAATGTAAAAGGTTTTTCCCGACCTTTAAACCCTGAAAAAAGATAATCACCATTGCCATCCTTTGCATTAGCCTGACTCAGAATATGCGACTGCATCTCTCGAATTTCAATAGCCAGTAGCTTACGCTGCTCTGGGGAGTATGTATCAGAGCTACCCTGCAGCGCTAACTCTCTAACCTTTTGTAGTGCATCAGCAGACGACCGCAATGCCACCTCCTCTACCTCAAGGCGACTTTGAGCACGCTCTGCATTTTTTTGATACTGCTTAACTGTTTCAATGGATCGATTTAACTCCAGTATTCGAACTGACCCAACTGGATCATCAGAAGGACTAAGAACTTTCTTGCCACTGGCTATCTGCTCCTGCGTATACCCCATATCTGCCTGCTGCTTCAGCATGCCATTAAGGCCTCGATTAAATAGTGTTTGCGTTGAGATTCGCAGCATAATTACCTCCTTACTGCCGCAAGCAGCGTATCAAACAAGGTTCCAGCAACTGAAATCACCTGAGCAGAAGCCTGATATGCTTGCTGAAACTTCATTAGGTTCGCTGCCTCTTCATCAAGGTTTACACCCGATTTTGAAAGCAGTGATTCCTCATGCCCCTGTAGCAATGTCTCTTGTGAAGAGAAATTCACCTCTGCACTTCGCGTCCTCACACCAACATCTGATACCAGTTGTGCATAAATATCCTGAAAAGAGGCTGACCCATTTAACATCACGCCCTCTGTCTGCATTTCAGCTAATGCCAACATATTGCGGTTATCTGAAGTACCATCGGTATTGTCTTCAATAAGCAAAACATCACCTACAACAGGCGTTCCCTTTATTTCAAACGTAAGATCACCAAATGCACTAAATTGCGTTGGCTTGGTTGCAACAGGAAAGCTTTTACCAAACCGATCAGAGGTCGTTGGATCATATAAAATGTAGTTATTCGGCGCTGCTACAGGGCCATTAGCAATAATAAACCCTGCATTGCCAAACGTATCCGCATCATTAGCAAACGTAAATGCCATCTGCACCCCAACACCCAGTGGGGTGCCTGCCATCGTTGCTATATTTGGCTGGGTAATACTTGCACCGCCTGCATTTAACGGATTGCCATTTGCATCAGTTCTTTCCGCAGAGCGCAATGGCCCAGCCGCCGCTAGCAGATTAGGGTCATCTATTAGTGAAACCACACTTTTAGCAGCCGTTCGCATCGGTTGGATTAGAACTGAATCCCCTGCCACCCAAGGGGGGGCACCTGCGGTAAAGGCCAGATTAAGCCCATCCATGACAGGAGGTGCGGCATCACTAAACACAGGAAAACTAAAATTATCTGAGAGCCGTGTCATAGTCCAGAGGCCACCTCCATTGTAGACTGCCTCATAATCACTACTGGTCAAATCAGCAACGGTTGCTGCATCAAAGCTGACATTCACCACGCCATCACCTGTATTGCCCGAATTATTGATGACCAATGAACTTATATCTGCAAAAACATTGCCGCCTTGCTGTCCCAGCAGGTCAAGCCCCAACTGATGCTGTGAATTGGTGGCAGAGACAAAACCTGCAGCTGCCAAACCTAGCTGGTTCTGCCCAGCAGCAAGAAACCCAGAACGAAACTCCAACAAGCCACCCAATTTTCCTCCAGTGATATGACTGGTTACCACCTGAGTTGATGATGACACGGTGATGGAGATATCGGGGGATAACACATCCTTTGGATTGGTAGTGGTAGAGAGCATGGATACGTCATCATCAAGAACAAGAGCCTGCCCAGCACCAGCAAAAACATTATACGCACCGTTATCCTGTTCAAGGACAGAGATACCAACCAGCTTTGAAAGGTCTCTTAACATGATCTCTCGTTGATCTAATAAATCTAACGGCAACCCACTATTAGTACTCTCAGCATTAATAATTACATTATTAATTTCTGCAATAGATTGAGTCAGAGAGTTAATATCATTCACCACTTGATCAGCTTCAGAGTTCACTGCATTTCTGAGTGACTCATATTCTTGAGCCAAATAGTTAAAGCGAGAAGCTAATGTATCGCTTTCAGACAACACTGCCTGCCGTGCACCCATTGAAGTGGGATCATCCGCCAGGTTTTGCGCTGCATCATAGAAATCCTGCATCGCGGCATCCAGCCCAGCCTGTGGGTTAGCTAACAGATTATCAACTTGACTGGCATACCCCAAGATAGTCTCTTGATAACTGGTAGCTGACTGACCATTACGCACTTGTGTGGCAAGAAAATCATCATAGTAGCGCTCAACACTGCTGACTCTGGTACCAGACCCTACCCAACCCGTTCCTATGTTTTCAGGTTCCCGAGCTTCAAAACTTGTACGCTGACGACTATAACCTTCCGTATTGGCATTAGAGATATTATGGCCCGTTGTGTTCAATGCACGCTGATACGCGAATAAACCCGACGAACCTATATTAAGAAGACTTGCCATAATTAACTCCACCCCCTTCTTATTAATAGAGAAGGGAGAACTATATACTGTCTATAGCGGCACATTTTCCGCTTTATTTAACTGACTAAACGCCTGTCCCATCTCTTTACCATTCATGATAGAGGTTATTTTGGTCGCATATTTTGGGTCAGTCGCATAACCTGCTTTCTGCAGCTCTGATAAATAAGTGCCACCATCACCAGAGCAATTCAGTGCGGCCTCATACCGAGGGCTGGCACGCAAAAACTCGACATAATCATTAAAACTATCTGCAAATGAGTCATATGCCCTAAAATTAGCTCGCTTCTTTACAACCGTTCCCTGTTCATATTCAAGGGTATCCACCGCTACCTTGTCTCCACTCCAACGATGATCTGCCTTGATATTAAACAGGTTATGACTGCTGGTTCCATCTGCATGGCGAGTCACGTGTCGGCCCCAGCCAGTTTCTAAGGCAGCTTGCGCAATCAATGCGTGGGGATCCTGCCCAAGTTTTCCCGCAGCCTTCTGAGCCAGAGGCCATAAGTGATGCAAAAAAGCTTCAGGTGAATCTAATTCAGGCTCTGATTTCAAATTGGCGATCTTCGCCTGCTGACTTGTATTAGCAGGAGAAGCAGCAGATGCCACCAATGGTGATGCTGCAGATGGTTTGATTGATACTGGAACGGCCCTTATTGCCTGTTGACGGTATGCCTCCAATCCTTTTCCTGAGCCAGGTTCTACCTGGCTACCTGCGCCACCCAATTGCCGTTTAATAACATCAGCCAATCCCAAACCCCCACTCTTCGCCAGATGAATCGCAATCTGTTGATCATACATATCTCGATAGAAGAGCGATTGATCACTATCCATCATCTCTTCGCCAGAGCTAGCTTGACGCATGCTTTTTAGCATCATCTGCATCATCACAGCTTCAAACTGCTGAGCCGTCTCTTCCAGTGCATCACCAGAATCTTTCTGGGCAGCCGTTCTTAGTTTGGCAAGCCCTTGAAAATCGGTATAAACGCGGGTATCGGCGGAATACATTAGATGATAACCAACTCAGCTCTCAGCGCACCAGCCTGTTTTAGCGCCTCAAGTATGGCTACCAAATCACTTGGTCCAGCGCCTACTTCATTCACGGCTCGTACTACTTCATCCAGTGTTACACCTGGATCAAAAACAAACATGCGTTGTCCCGACTCCTCCACAGTTACATCAGAGTTAGGCGTAGTAGTCGTGGTTCCACCAGCAAAAGCATTAGGCTGAGAGACATCCAGACTCTCACTAATCGTCACTGTCATACTGCCGTGTGAAACCGCTGCTGGTGATACACGCACCTGGCTGCTGATAACAACCGTTCCAGTGCGTGAGTTAACTATAATGCGAGCAGGCGCTTCATCTGGAATCACTTCAAGATTCTCAATCATAGAGACAAAGCTAACACGCTGGGATATATTCAATGGTGCACTCACCACAATGGATGTCGCATCAACTGGATGTGATGTACCTGGCCCAATGGTGCGATTTATTGATTCACTAAGGCGCCTTGCTGTCGTGAAATCAGATTGATTTAGATTTAAAGTAAATGCATTACCATTTGCAAATGGGGATGGAACAGAGCGCTCTACGGAGGCCCCACCTGGAATACGGCCAACACTGGGATTATTTATAGTTATCTTGGAACCATCAGCACCCGCAGCGCTTAAACCACCCACAACCAGGTTACCCTGTGCCATTGCATAGATCTTTCCATTAACACCTTTCAGCGGTGTCATTAATAAACTACCACCACGCAAACTTTTTGCATCACCAATAGAGGAAACAGTAATGTCAATTTTCTGACCTGGTTTTGAAAATGCTGGGAGATCCGCATGTACTGTCACTGCTGCCACATTTTTGGGCTTTATTGAAGTACCTGGTGGTACCACGATACCAAGATTGTTCAACATGGTTTTCAGACTCTGCTCAGTGAATGGAGATGAGTTGACCTTATCACCACTGCCATTCAATCCAACCACCAATCCATAACCCAGTAGCTGGTTACTTCGCACACCTGCAATTGAGGCAAGGTCTTTAATACGCTCTGCCTGCACCGCACCACTCAACATGATTAATAACACAGCCAAAAGTAACGTTCTAAGAATATTACTCACTGAAAAACCTATCTTGTACTGCTTCATTGCATACCCCTTATCAGAGATGCCAAATAAAATTTAGAATGGGAAGAGCGCGCTAATAAAAAACTTAGCTAACCAGCCCATTGCATTAGCCGAGGCAATCGGACCATCGCCAACATAGACAATGGTTGGATCAGCCATCTTGGTCGACAATACTGTATTGGTTGAATCAATATCAGCCGGACGCACCACACCTGAGATCTTTACATACTCATTACCCTGGTTAATGCCAATGCGTTTCTCACCACGCACCATCATGTAACCATTAGGTAACACCTCGATTACGGTGACCGTAATATCACCTGTTAATTTATTACTTTGGGAGCTGTCACCATCACCTGCAAAATCTGATGCTGAACTTAGGCTGGTTCCAAGACCCAAATTTTTTGTCACCGACAGTGGCAACATGCCAGGAAGTGTTAATTGGGGAGATGCGCCCAAAATAGAAGGATTTGTTACAGATGTTGTATTGGTTCTGGATACAGCAGTTGATGCGGTCTTTGTGGCATCTGTCTTCTCTATTAATTTAACCGTTAACAAATCACCCACTCTGCGGGCGCGCATATCTTCAAACCATGAAACCTGAAAACCTGGCTGATAAATTGCACCATTACCCTGTGGCTCAGGCGGCGGAACTACAGGGCGCGCCGGTGCATAATCAGGATCACGCTTGGGAGCTGAATTACAGCCCGTCAACGAGATGAGCGCAAGTGTAACAACAGTGATTGTAATGACTCTTTTCATAACGGCGCCCACCTCTATCAACTTATAACTTAAAGCTGATTGCTTACGTAAGATAACATCTCATCTGTCGTTGAGATGGCCTTTGAGTTCATCTCATAAGCACGCTGGGTTTCGATCATATTCACCATCTCTTCCACAACATTGACATTTGAGCTTTCAAGCATATTTTGATTAACGGTGCCTAAGCCATCTATCCCTGGTGTGCCCGTTGTTGGTGCTCCACTCGCTGCTGATTCACGAAACAAATTTCCGCCTATCGCTTCCAGTCCAGCATAATTTATAAAATCGGCTGTTTGCACCGTACCAATCTGCGTAGGCGTTGTGCTACCTGCAACCAGTGCAGAAACGGTGCCATCCGTACCAATAGTCATACTGAGTGTATTATCAGGAACAGTTATGGCAGGCTCAATGGGATAGCCATTTGCATTTACCACCTCTCCACTGGAACTCAAGCTAAATGATCCATCACGGGTATAAACAATGCTGCCATCAGGGTGCAGAATTTGAAGCATTCCACGCCCTTGTATCGCTACATCAAACGAATTTTCTGTTTGTATGAGATTGCCCTGCGCATGAATTTTTTCTGTGGCAACAGTACGTACACCTGTACCCAGCGCAAGCCCTGATGGGAGTTGAGTATCCTGGGAAGATTGAGCACCTACCTGGCGGATATTTTGATAAATCAGATCTTCAAATTTTGCACGATCACGCTTGAATCCGGTTGTATTCGCGTTAGCCAGGTTATTGGAGATAACCGACATACGTGTCTGCTGTGCATCAAGACCTGTTTTTGCAACCCAAAGTGGTCTGAACATATCTTAAATCCTCTACTTATCTGGCGAGTTATTTAATCAACCAACATTCACCAGAGCCTATATTTACAAGTTTGTTTATTAGTCAAACAACTGACTCATATAAAGTAACCTGCAAATTACCTGCCAAGTTTTAGGCCATTTTTAAGTAAAGTATTTAATCTACGTTAATAGCCCATTATGACTTTAATATTGCGGCTGAAGCAGCATCTGTCTCTTCAGCTGTCTTCATCATTTTTACTTGCATCTCAAATTTGCGAGCCAGCTCTATCATATCCACCAAGGCATTTACTGTATTAACATTGCTGGATTCCAATGAACCTGTTGTTAGACGCGCATCGGCATCTGCTACCACTGGCACTCCTTGTTTAAGACGAATGAGTCCATCCATTCCTTTTTCCAATTCTGCCTTCTGAGGCGTTGCCAGTTTAATACGATCCACTACGGCTAATTCATTGGCGCCCTGCCCCAGTGGACGAATGGATATGGTTCCATCTGTAGCAATCTCAATCTTTTCAGCAGGGGGAATAGCAATGGGCCCGTTATTGCCGAGTACCGGCAATCCTGTGCCGGTCATTAATAATCCATTAGCGTCAATCTGTAAATCCCCTGCGCGTGTCATCGCCTCACTGCCATCTTTTGACTGTACAGCCATCCAGCTATCACCCGTTACTGCAATATCAAGATCGCGACCTGTTGCCTGTATGTTGCCACGTGTAAAGTCAATATTTGGACGTTCACTCAAGGCATACACACGCGTCGGAAATCCATTTCCAAATACCGGCATACTACGAAACTGCTGTAGATCAGACAAAAAACCTGTCGTATTGGCATTTGCCAAATTATTACTGTTGGCACTCTGAGCTAACATCGTCTCAGAGGCACCACTCATTGCAACATAAAGCATGCGATCCATTTGTCTCTGCCTAATCAGTGGTTTTAACTTTTACTAACGAATCATGTTGATAACAGTTTGCGTTATCGTATCCGCTGCACTAATAACTTGGGCATTAGCTTGGAAATTTCTTTGCGCTGAAATTAGATTAACCAACTGCGCTGCCACATCTACGTTTGAACCCTCTAACGCGCCCGATTGAATCAATCCAAGACTGGATGTACCCGGCTTCCCCGTTTGTGGGCCACCCGATGAAAAACTCTCAGCCCAGTTTGTATCACCTACCTGCTGCAGTCCTTGTTGGTTATTAAAACGAGTCAACGCAACCATACCCAAGGCCAGCGATTGTCCATTGGTAAAACGAGCAAACACTACACCTGTCTTATCAATATCCAGCCCACTGAGCAGACCACTGGAGTAGCCATCCTGAGTCAGGTTATTAACGCCAAATGATGAGCCATACTGTGTAGATGCACCAAAACTAACCGTGGTATTCAAAAGAGCTGCATCGCCAGGATTAGCTGTAGAAGGATGAAAATCAAAGTCTGGGTAAGACGCAATTGTGCTGAGCGGCGCTCCACCCGTACCCGCACTTGTTAACCTACCGCTTCCATCAAACTGTAAAGTTGAATAGTAGCTATCAGCTCCCACTGCGACATTATCATCATCAACACCAACAAAAACATCATTACCTTCGTTATCTGCAGTTTGCAGATAGGCATGCCACAGGCCTGCTGCAGGCTGCTTTACAAAAAAGTAGGTGGCCGGATGGCTATTGCCCAGAGAATCATAGATCGTAGTTGAGGTGGTATGGTTATACTGGTCAGGTGATGGATTAGGTGAAAACTCACCCGCATTAACCGCAGGTGGCAGAGCGGTTGTAGCCACATAAGCACCCGGATTTGTAGTATTCGGAGCTGCTTCATTGGAATCCAGGTTGACCGACACGGTAGCACTTTCAGTCGCAGCGGGTGCACCCGCCTGTATAGGCAACTGTAACCCGGTTACTCCACCTAGAAACTCAGGGTTACCATTAGCATCTTCCACCACCTTGCCTGTGCTTGCGTCAATCCGGGATGGAAAAACCTGTAGCCGCTGACCCGCATGATTTACAACATAGCTATCACGATCCACACTAAAGGCACCTGACCGCGTATATTCATACGTAGCACTACCATCCGGGGCGCCTAATAGAAAAAAGCCCTCGCCACTCACTGCCATATCTAAACTATTGCCGGTAAAGTCCACGTTACCCTGGCTAAACTGTTGCGCAACACGCGAGACACGTACGCCTCGTCCTGATGAATTGGTGCTCACATCCTGGATTGAGCTGGCATAAAGATCAGCAAACTCTGTACGCGCCTCCTTAAAACCAGAGGTCGCACTATTGGCAATATTATGACCCGTTACCTGTAGATCAGTTGATGCGGCATTAAGGCCACTAAGTGCAATACGAAAAGGCATATCGAATCTCCTACTAAATCCTGGTTAACGTATTTCAGACACGTTGCTGAATGCAACCGAGCCCAATCCATCCAAATTAAGCATTAATCCCTGTTGGGCTGACCCCATGCTCACACTCTCTACTCGTGCTTGAACAAGTACTGGAAGCGTAGTGTTTTCATTGTCAAGTACTGCTTCTGCAGTGATGCCGTACACGCCAGGTGGGGCATAATCCCCATCATCCAGCGCACCATCCCAGCCAAATGCAACTTGACCTTCCGCTTGTGTTCCCATGGTTATCTCTTTTACCAAAGAACCATATTGATCTTTAATACTCACAATTACATTGCCAGCGCTTGAGGGTAGATCGACCATGCCAGTCAACATTCCACCTTCTGGCAAAAGCCCAAGCTCCATATCAACCAGCACCTCTCGATCAATCATCATCCCAGCCTGCATAGCTTGGTTGGATGTTAGTGATGCCGAGAGCGTGCTAAATGAGTCATTTAATTTATCCAGCCCAGAGACTGAAGAGAACTGAGCAATTTGCGCAAGAAAATCACCATTCTCCATAGGCTTGAAAGGATCTTGATGGGTAAGCTGAGTCACCATTAATTTCAAAAAATCTTCCTGCGCAAGTTCATTTGAACTTCTGTCATCAGCCTTATCATTTTTACCAAGACCTAGCTTGGAATAGATGTCATCTGTTACGCCAGATACGCTCATAGCACCACCTCAATTATTGTCCTAACCTAAGCAGACCCATCATCATCTGCTTTGCAGAGCTTACAACCTCTACATTATTTTGATATGAACGAGAGGCAGAAATCATGTTGGCCATCTCTTCTATAACATTTACATTTGGCCGAAAGATGTAACCTTCTTCGTTGGCCATCGGATGATCCGGCGCATACTCTTGTTGCAGTGGAACCTGACTCTCCACCACACCCAGCATTTGCACACCAACAGCCGAATCTTTTTGGCTCATTTGGTCAATCATCGCTTTAAACACAGGCTGACGGCTACGATAGGTTTCATTCACGCTACTACTTACACTATCGGCATTCGCCATATTGCTGGCGACCAAATTCAAGCGTTTGCTCTGTGCACTAAGTGCCGAACCTGCAATATCAAAAATCTTCATACTAGACATAACTAATCACCTCGAATGGCTCGTGTTAATCCTTTAATCTTGCCATTCAAAAAACCTAAACTGGCTTGATATTCCATTGAATTTTGTGCGAAGGCAGTTTTTTCCTGCTGCATATCAACTGTATTACCATCCAGTGATGGCTGGCTTGGCATGCGATAGAGCAGATGCGCAGGAGATAAGCTACTTGTAGCTGTTGATATATGATTTTTATGTGTTGTTTTTATTTGCGCTTGTTTTACAACCTCACCTTTTAGCGCTTGCTTAAAATCAATATCCCGCGCTTTAAACCCAGGGGTATCTGCATTTGCCATATTGCTAGCGAGTAGCTCAGCACGATGCGACCTAAGCTTTAGAGCCTGTTCGTGGATGCCAAATGCGTCACCAAGTTTCATTAATCTATCCCAAATATCTTTTCTGGGATTAATAAAGCAGATTTCATGCCACCACGATATCCCGCTGTTTTTTATCGAAATATACTTTGTTTCTTATATATAAGGTAGAGAAGGCGGCAAAACTTTACCGCTTAAGCGGCAAAGGAGATGAAAGGTAATGATGAGCAGTGAAGCAGTGTTAAATATTTGGCGCTAGATTACATACAACGAACATAAGAGAGCCAAGGAAGGGGATATTCTAAAAACCATGGAAGGTGAAAAACCAAAGGCTGTTGCCTATTTTTAACTCTTTTTTTCTATCGTTATTTTTTCAGTTGATAAATAATACCACTCTGCTCAGTAAGCATCTCAAAGGCATTTAATTTAGCTGGCATTGACTCCGTCGAGCCTAAAAACAGATAGCCGCCAGGACGCAGTATCTTGCTCATGCGTTGAATAATGTCATGCTTTACTGCGGTGGGAAAATAGATCAAAACATTTCGACAAAAAATAATATCAAAACGACCCAAAGAGGTGAAGTCACGGGTAAGGTTAAACTCCTGGAAACGAATTCTCTCTTTAATCTCCTGTTTAACCTCATATCCTTCAGCATGTGTAGAAAAATACCGGCGACGCTGCTCATCATTCAAACCACGAGAAGCTGACAGCCCTGAATAAACACCCTTGCGCGCCTCACTTAAAATGCTAGCGGAAATATCTGTAGATACAATCTCAATATCGCCCAACTTACCGGGATTACGCAGTCGATAATCATATGCCTGCATACTAATTGAATAGGGCTCTTGACCTGAAGAGCAGGCCGCTGACCAAACTCGCAATCGCTGATTCCCTGCCTCAGGAAATATTTTTGACGTTAGAAGTCGAAAATGCGGTGCATCTCGAAACCAAAAGGTCTCATTGGTCGTCATAGCATCAACAACATTGGCTCGTAATCTAAGATTACGACCAAAGGATAATTCAGAAAGCAATGCTTTCATATCTGCCAGTTCATACTGACGCAACAAGCGACTAAGTCTACTAATAACTAAATACTCTTTACCATCACCTAACTCAATACCACTGGCATCACTTAAGAACTTCTTAAATACCTGGTAATCCTCTACCGAACAAGTTAGCTGTTTTTTAGCCGCAGAATGGCTCATCCATCAATCCAAAATAAGTGATTTAAAAATATCATACTGTAGTAGTGCGTTGCTCAGCATGCTCTTTTAGACGCCCCTGCACAAACCCTGCAAGCTCATTAGCTTCATATTTTGGCAAAAAGCGGTTTGCGCCTACCTTTTCAACCATCGATTCATTAAATCCACCACTGAGCGAAGAGTGTAGGAAAATGTGTAGCTTTTCAAGATTGGGATCTTGTCGAATGGCGGTGGTTAGTGAATAACCATCCATCTGAGGCATCTCTATATCAGAAATAACCAATGCCAGCCAATTATACAGGTCACGCCCTTCATTAACCCAATCACGCAATTGCTTCAGCGCTTCCTGACCATCATTACAGAGCGTGCACTCTACACCTAGCTGCTCTAGCACACGCTTTACCTGCCCACGGGCAACCACCGAATCATCCACAACCAGCACATGTTGCTTAGATGCATCAAAGCCGCTATCAATAATCCCTTCATCAACAATTTCGCTGCAGCCCATTACATCCTTCATCACCTTCTCTACGTCGAGGATTTCTACCAACTCATTTTCTATCTGCGTAACAGCTGTTAAAAAACTCCCGCCTGCTGCCCCTTTAGGTGGTGGCAAAATATCTTCCCAATTCATGTTAACAATATGATCAACACCACCCACCATGAAGCCCTGAGTTTGCCGGTTATATTCCGTAATAATCACAAATCTTCCAGCGGCATTATCCAATTTAGGGCCACCAATAGCCATAGAGAGATCCATTACAGAAATGGTTTTACCTCGCATATTAGCGATGCCTCGCACAACAGGATTTGCCCCTGGCATCTGAGTAAGCGAAGGGCATTGAATCACCTCTTTTACTTTAAACACATTAATCCCAAACTTTTGTCGCCCATGTAAGCGAAACAGCAACAGCTCTAAGCGATTTCGTCCAGCAAGCTGTGTACGCTGGTCTACGCCATCTAAAATACCCGCCATGCTTTTCTCTCCATCAAGTCAAATTTGCTATGTCCATTTAGCGGCATCCATAAGCAATGCTTTAGAACCATAGAGACCTAACAGCGCATCATTATTTATAACACCTAACCAGGCATACTACTTGCAAGTCACTACTTGAAGCGTTCAATACGTCAAAAAACCGACATTACATTACAGCGACATTAAATGAAATCCAACCATCTGAAAATTAAGGGCTTACTTGTCAACGCACTACTGCTAGCAGTACTTGCACTGCCAACTTCTGTATTTTCAGCAGACGCAATTCAATCACATGAGAGCATTCGCGATGCGGCTCGCAACCACGCAAAAGATAATTTGACCGGCTACTCTGTGCCACCAACGGTAACCGTTAACCGTATCGATAGCCGTTTAAGATTAACAAAATGCAGCCAACCCTTAGATGCCTTTTCACCACCCACAGGACACAAGCTCGGTAGAACAACCATTGGGGTGCGCTGTTCGGGCATCAAACCCTGGAGTCTTTATGTGTCCGTAATGGTTAGTTTGGATACTGAGGTGGTTGTTGCTGCGCATAATCTTGCTCGTGGCACAACCCTAAGCGCCACTGATCTTATTCTTGAAAAGAGAGATATTGCCCGACTTCGACGTAATTATTTTGACAATCCCGCACGGGCAATTGGTAAGAAGCTAAAAAGAAATCTACAGCGGGGTCAGGTACTCGACTCTCTCTATATAGTCACTCCAAATGCTGTAAAAAAAGGGAGTAAAGTCATCATTCTTGCCAGTAGCAAAAAGATACAGGTTCGCATGCCAGGAAAAGCATTAAGCAATGGTTCAATAGGGGAGTTAATAAAAGTACAAAACATTCATTCTAAAAAAGAACTTGAAGCTATCGTGATATCACCTGGGGTTGTAAAGGTGGCCATGTAACTAATTTTACTCAAAATATTCGATTCATTCGCAAACACTGATAGATATGGCAATAACTGCACGAAATAGGTTAAAGGTATTGAATATAACGTCGTTACCCATTATCGAAGAGATGCACATTTAGGAGTACAGAAATATGAATATTGACATCAAAGGTCTTACTAATGGACCAATCAACAGCCAGGGAAGCAACAAGCCAACAGGCTCAACTAATAGCAATGGGCGCGCCCAAGGTACATCAGCTCAATCAGCAGGTTCAGACAAAGTAAGTTTCACTGCATCAGCTACTCAACTGGGTGCTCTGGAAGAACAAATTAGCAGCCTACCTATTGCCGATAGCAACCGTGTTGCAGAGACAAGACATGCCCTTGCCACTGGAACTCATCAAATTGACCCCAACGGTACAGCTGATGGCTTACTCGCAACTGAACGTGCTTTTGCCCAAAAGAGTTAACCCATGTCCAACATCACTCAACAACAGCAACAATTAACTCAGCTCTTATCAGCCGAGCTAAATGAGAGTCACCAGTTATTGGATATATTAATGGAAGAGCATCAAGCGCTAAGCTCTTCAGACCCTGACCTCATCACATCCATCAGTGCTAAAAAACTGGATGCTTTAAAGCGTGTTGAGCAACACTATACTCAGCGTGCGCATTTTTTAACCCGCATTGGATTATCTTCCGGTAACGAGGAGATGGAGACAATTATCAAACGCCTCCCTAAAGAGAGCCTACTTGTTACTCAATGGCATGCACTTCAAGAGATAGCAAAAAAACTACACCGTCAAAATGAGATCAATGGTGGCATTATCGCCCTTACTCAACGACACCTTACCTTGGCGTTAGACATTTTAAATGGCAAAGCAAATATCACCCCTACATCTACTTATGGACGCAGTGGTCAAGCCAACTCAGAAGCCACACCCCAGCACATAGCAAAAGCATAAGCACTCATATCGGCCATCACACATAGCATTTGCGAAAAACCACAAAAGCAAACAAGTACAACAGTAAGGCTGCCAGTACCACCAAACTAAACCCAACATGAACTGCAAGCAAGGTTGCCAAAACAGCACTCACCACAGAAGCACAACCATTCACTCCCCAGGCCCATGGAATCAAAGCAGGCCTATCAGAGCCCAGTTGAGTCAATGCCGTTGGAAACGGTATGCCCATAAAGAACGCCAGGGGTGCAATCAACAACACCGAAATAGTTATTTTGGCCAACTCAGGCAACTGCAGAAGTGCTGGAAAGAGAATCTGCGGCAACAGCAAAAACAGTCCTCCCAATAAGCCGATAGAAACTATTGCTACCTTCAAGGTTACTAAGCTTCCCCACATTGCCGCCAAACGGCGAGAACAGATACTACCCAGACCAGCGAAGATCAGAAAAGAGCAGAGCACAACTGCCACCGCATAGAGCGGATGACTCAAGAAGAGAATGAATTTCTGGATAAAGGCAATTTCAAGAAACAGAAAGGCCAGCCCAATGGATCCAAAATAGAGAAACACTCGCCAGGGGTTAACCAACCCACCACGCAGCTGTGAACGACAAAAAAACAGCGGCAGCAGAATTAGCACGACCCCGGCTAACAGCGCCTGGATCAAGGTTACAACCAATATCAGATAACCCCACTCCAGCAACGGAAAGCCACCCTGCCCACGCAAGCCCCATATCTCTTGCAGCTGCTCCCATTTGAAGAAGTGAAAAAAGTAGGGTCGGTCATCTGTTGCGGGCTGAATATTAAACTTGTAGCGCTGTATATATTCCACCGCAGATGAACCCAGCAATGCTTGCGCAGATGTGAAGAAATGGGGCTGCCGTAGTTGGTTATAACGATTAGCCTCCTCCCTGGTGATACCGGGATAGAAGGCCACATCAAAAGCACGTTTCTGACTGAAATGGCGTAGCGCTGCAATCTCCTCAGTAGAGATGCTTCCATTCTTAATCAGCAAGGTACTGGTCTGCCAGCCACGAATCAGCACCAGCCGTTGCCCTGGATTTTCAATGCCCCTATTTCGCAACGCTACCACTGCCGTTGCAAAAAGTTTCAACGTATCCCTCGGTGGTAACCTCACCCAACGACTGATCGCAAGATACCCACCCGGCGTAAGATGATCCAGATACGCCTGCAACGCTTCTACGGTATAGAGATAACTTTCATTGAGCGCGTAGAGTCCGGCAGATGACGCATTAAACGAATCCATCAGCGCCAATTGAATCAGGTCATAACGTTGATCACTGGCAGCCACAAAACCGCGCGCCTCAGCCATATGCACTTGAACACCTGCTTTTGCATACAGATCATCTGTAAAATCTTTATAGTGCTGGCGCACCAGCTGAACCATTTGAGGGTTCAACTCCACCGCATCAATCGTTGATGCCTGATGGTATAGCGCCTGCAACACATCGGCTCCACCGCCTGCTCCCAGTACCAGAACCTTCCCTGCTTTTTTAAGATGATAGGGCAGTGCTGATGTCAGTTGATCCAAATAGGTAAACCGCTCCCTCTCATTATCCCCCTGAGTCAATACCGTCATGCCACCCCCATCGGTAAAAACACCTAACTGAGGTGGTGGCTCTGTCGTGGCATTAAGACTCAAGCCAGGCGCGTGACGAAGTGGGGTTCGCATGCTCTCCAGCACACTAAGCAGCCCCAGCGGGCTGGAGTACTGATCCACCACCGTTGCCCCATCAATGTGCAGCATCTGGCTCAAACCTTTATAGGGTGAGATGACAGGGGTCAGCCACTTGATCGGCAATAACAGGGGTAGCAGCGCTACAAAAGAGAACAGCAACCAGCGATAGCGAAACTGAAAACCCAGTTCCCAACAGGCCAACGCCGCTGCAATAGCCCCCATCACGCCAAGCAACTGCAGCACACGCTCAGGAAAGAACAGAAACAGCAAGCCGATAATAGCCAGACTGCCCAGTCCAGCACCTAATAGATCTGCTCCATAGATGCGCGCAACCTGATGATGAAATCGACTAATCGCCAGCCCCACTGCATTGGCAGCAAAGAAAAAGGGCAGCATCAACAAAAGATAAATGAGCAGCAACCAGAGTGGCTGTTGTCTATCCCACAACAGCTGCTCTGGGTTGAAAGGTATCCTTTGGGCAATGAGAAAACAGGCAACTGCTGATATCCCAAACAACAATAAATTAATGATAAAGACCAATGGAAACCGGGCCAGCAACCGCTCTCGGGCAAGGGTAATGAAGGTGCCGCTGACGCCATAACCCAGTAGCGCCAAACTGATGATCATATAAGCAAAGTGATGCCACTGGATGATAGAGAAGAGCCGCATGAGTAGGATCTCATAACCCAATGCAGCGGCAGAGATCAGGGCAATAGAGTAGCGAGGGAAGCGGGGTTCCATCTCATTTAGATTGTTGGCTAAAAATTAACCGTAACCACGGGCTAATGTGTCCCTGTCAACGGTACAAAGCGAACCGGGAGTATTTGCCGGGTTGTCACTTCTCCCTGATCACTCTTCTCAACCAACAGCAACTGCTGCACCATAAAACGGCTACCCACCGGGATCACCATCCGGCCACCCGGTTTAAGTTGCCTAATCAAGGGTGGCGGCACATGGCTGGCTGCTGCTGTCACGATAATGACATCAAAAGGCGCCTCTTCCTTCCAACCGTAATAACCATCACCAACACGCAGATGGATCTGATCATATCCCAAGCGCTGCAAGCGTTTAGCCGCCGCTTCAGCCAAAGGCTTAATAATCTCAATGGTAAAAACCTGGTCACTCAACTCCGCCAGGATGGCGGCCTGATAGCCCGAGCCGGTACCAATCTCCAACACCCGGCTATCGGGCTTCAACCCCATCAGGTCAGTCATCAAAGCGACAATATAGGGTTGGGAGATAGTTTGGCCATGACCAATGGGCAGCGGGATATTCTCATAGGCGGCGAAGCGTTCCTCAACCGGTACAAACTCATGCCGGGGTACGCGCCCTATAACCTCCATCACGCGCGGATCCAGCTCATCTGTACCGATGTAGCGGCTGGTTTCGTTAACATCCTGCACAATAGATCTGACCATAGCCTGGCGCTCCTTTTGCCAGATATCAGCAGCCCAACACTCTCCCACCGCCATCAATAGAAGGGCAAAACAGAGTAAAATCAACTGAAAAAGTTTTTGCATCATGCACTTCTGTCTTCAAGGGTTTCACGATAAGCTTAGTTGAATACTGGATCTTTGGTCTTAAAATAATTTTAGGGAGAAACAGATGTCCGAACACAAGGTCTATCCTGTTCCAGCAGATTTCGCTGCTAACGCACTCATCAATACCGAGCAGTACGAGGCAATGTACAAGCAGTCCATAGAAGACTCTGACAACTTCTGGGCTGAACAGGCAGAGAAACACCTCACCTGGTTCAAAAAATGGGACAAGGTACAGGAGTGGGATTTCCACACCGCAGATATTAAATGGTTTGAAGGTGGCAAACTCAATGTTGCCTACAACTGCCTGGATCGACATCTCGACACCCGAGGCGATCAGACTGCCATCATCTGGGAAGGCGACAACCCAGCCGAAGATAAAAAGATCAGCTACCGTGAGCTACATGCCGAAGTCTGCAAACTTGGCAACGTGCTTAAAAGTCGCGGCGTCAAAAAGGGCGACCGGGTCTGCATCTATATGCCGATGATCCCCGAGGCCAGTGTTGCCATGCTGGCCTGTGCCCGCATTGGTGCAGTTCATTCCGTGGTATTCGGTGGTTTCTCACCCGACTCTCTGAGCGGCCGTATCCTAGACTCTGACTGTCAGGTTGTCATCACCGCCGATGAAGGGGTGCGCGGTGGCAAACCCGTTCCACTCAAAGCCAATACCGATAAAGCGCTGGAATCCTGCCCCAATGTGCATACCGTGCTGACCGTCAAGCGCACCGGCGGCAACATCGGTTGGACGGAAGGACGGGATGTTTGGTACCACGACCTGATGCAGGATGCCTCCAGTGACTGCCCTGCCGAAGAGATGGACGCTGAAGATCCGCTCTTCATCCTCTACACCTCAGGCTCCACTGGCAAGCCCAAAGGGGTTCTGCACACCACGGGTGGTTATCTGCTCTTTTCTGCCATCACCCACAAATATGTCTTCGACTACCGCGATGGCGAGGTCTACTGGTGCACCGCCGATGTCGGCTGGGTCACCGGCCACAGCTACATCGTCTACGGCCCGCTGGCCAATGGTGCTATCAGTCTGATGTTTGAAGGCATCCCCAACTATCCAGATAATTCACGCTTCTGGCAGGTAATCGATAAGCACCAGGTCAACTCCTTCTACACGGCACCCACCGCGCTACGCGCACTGATGCGTGCGGGCGATGAACCCGTCAAAAAAACCTCACGCCAATCCCTGCGTGTCATCGGGTCTGTGGGCGAACCCATTAACCCTGAAGCTTGGGAGTGGTACTACCATGTGGTTGGCAATGCCCGCTGCCCTATTGTTGACACCTGGTGGCAAACCGAAACGGGTGGCCACCTCATCACCCCACTGCCCGGCGCCCATGCACTCAAACCTGGCTCTGCCGCACGCCCTTTCTTTGGGGTTGAACCGGCTATCGTAGATGCTGATGGCAATATTATTGAAGGTGAAGGTTCTGGTAACCTGGTCATAACCCGCCCCTGGCCCGGCATCATGCGTGACATCTATGGCGACCATCAACGCTTTATCGACACCTACTTCAAAACCTACCCCGGTATGTACTTCACCAGCGATGGCTGCCGCCGCGATGCAGACGGCTACTACTGGATTACCGGTCGGGTGGACGATGTACTCAATGTCTCCGGTCATCGCCTCGGCACTGCTGAGATTGAGTCCGGTCTGGTACTTCATCCCAAAGTTGCCGAAGCGGCCGTGGTGGGCTACCCACACGATATCAAGGGGCAAGGCATCTACGCCTACGTCACACTGATGGCCGGCATTGAAGAGTCAGATGAGTTGAAAAAAGAACTGGTGCAGCTGGTGCGTAAGGAGATCGGTGCCATAGCCACCATCGATATTATTCAATGGGCACCGGCCCTGCCAAAAACCCGTTCTGGCAAGATTATGCGCCGCATCCTGCGTAAGGTCGCCACCAATGAAGTAGACCAGCTAGGCGATATCTCTACACTTGCCGACCCCAGTGTTGTTGAGCATTTAGTAGAGAACCGGCATCACAAGTGACAGGCTGGAAACAGTCTTAAATCTAATAAAAGGGAAGGCGACTGCCTTCCCTTTTTTCATCTTTATCGTATAAGTTTATTCCCGATGTAGTTGCAGCTCACCCCCAAAAGGCATTACCATTAGCTAATATTTCCCCTAAAAATAAACAGGTTTTAGGGGCTTTTTGAGATTTAGCAAATCTTCACCCTTTTATGAATTGATGGAACAATTCCAGAGAGAAGTTATTTTGGAATCTAATCTAAAAATCGGTGTCTTTGTTGACGCTGAAAATGTACGTTTTAATGGCGGCTATCAGCTCCGCTACGATAATCTGCGCCGCTTTGCCATTCGCAACGGCGGCACACCACAACGACTCAACACCTATATTGCCTTTGATCCTGAACGCGCAAAAGAAGAGCCTGGATACGCTCAAAAATCCTATGCCTATCAGCAGATGGTGCGGGATTTTGGCTGGAAGATTACAGTCAAAAACGTCCAACGCTACATTGATGAAGAGGGCAATGTAACCACCAAAGCCAACGCCGACCTGGATCTTGCTGTTGATGCCATGTTACAGGCAACAAACCTAGACCAAGTATTGCTGGTTACCGGTGACGGTGATTTTCTACAGGTGGTTACTGCGCTACAGAACAAAGGCTGTCGGGTTGAGCTGGTCGGCTTTCGCAATGTATCCAAGGCCCTGCAACGCCAAGTTGATAACTTCTATTCTGGTTTTCTTATCCCTGATCTTTTGCCATTCACCTGTGAACCACGCAATGAGTGGGGAAAGCCCGGCTACTGTGTACGTGGAGTTTGCACCAAATGGTTTGAGGACAAAGGCTACGGCTTTCTGCGCTTCATTCGAGAGGTTACCCCCAATCTATGGATAACCGATCCACGTGACCCCGACTCACCTTATGAAAGCGTCTTCTGTCATATCAATGAGCTGGCTGATGATGTCTCGGTTGATGCCTTACAGCATCGCCACACCATCGTTGAGTTCTATCTCAAAGAGAGCGACCAGAAAGACAATGGCCTGGTTGCCACTAATGTCAGGATGGTCTATCCAGGATAGCAGTAAAATATAATTATCTTAGTGTATTTCAGTCTGATAACGGCGGGGGCTTTTTGAAACCCGCCGGATTGTTGCGATATGCGTTCCAAAGCACCCTCCTAAACGATCACGAAAATAGAGACGAAGCGTCTCCCCAATCATGGGGAATGCCAGCTCATCCCATGGGATCTCATTTTCAGCAAACAACTGAACATCCAGACTCTCTTCACCTGGGCTAAAATCAAGATCCAGTAGCTGCCCACGATAGATCATAAACACCTGATCAGCATGCGGGAGGTTAAACAGGCTAAAAAGCCCTGCTACCTCTACTCGGGCATTAGCCTCTTCCAAGGTCTCTCGTATTGCACCATCATGCGTAGTTTCACCATTCTCCATAAACCCAGCAGGTAAGGTCCAATAACCTTCTCGCGGTTCAATCGCTCGACGGCAGAGCAATACCTTCCCCTCCCATTCAGGCA
The DNA here is from genome assembly GCA_021773975.1 of Gammaproteobacteria bacterium. GTDB lineage: Bacteria > Pseudomonadota > Gammaproteobacteria > Chromatiales > Chromatiaceae > WFXD01. Next base: position 116,486 of record JAJFJN010000046.1, read on the forward strand.
GACAACCGGTAATGATTCTAGGATTTTGATAATGGATGGTTTCACAATCAATACATACATGACGTTCCCGATTATCCCCTTCGGGTATTTGCAGCTCAACCTCAGCCCCACATTGATTACAATATTTCATACTCCAAGTTTAGCCCATAAAGTCGATTCACCGAACAACATAAGCGCCACAAAATGCTAAGCTGAAGAAGTACTAAATAAATCCCCCCATATCCTCACACTGGCTAAATATTAAACAATAAATGAGTACCGACAATAACAACACACCAGAGACCATTGCAGCTATCGATCTTGGCTCCAACAGCTTCCACATGATCGTTGCCCGAGTGATTAATAGAGAGATCCAGATTATTGATCGGATTCGAGAGATGGTACGCCTTGGGGCTGGGCTTGATGAAAACAGAGCGCTTTCACTTGAAGCTCGCATACGCGCACTAGCCTGCCTTAATCGATTTGGTCAACGACTACGTGAACTGCCAACTGATAATGTTCGCGCAGTAGGCACTAATGCACTGAGACAGGCAAGGCAGGCTGATGACTTTCTATCCCAAGCAGAGACTGCATTAGGTCACCCCATTGAGGTAATTTCAGGACAGGAAGAGGCTCGGCTGGTTTATCTGGGTGTGGCGCACAGCCTGGCCGCAGGTAACCATCAACGATTAGTGGTTGATATTGGCGGTGGCAGCACTGAGCTTATTATCGGTAAACAGTTTGATATTCAGCTCCGCGAAAGCCTCTACATGGGCTGCGTTAATATCAGCCAGCAACATTTTTCCTGTGGAGAAATTACTGCTGATGCTATGGAAGCTGCCGAACTGGCAGCGGCATTAGAATTACGCCCCATTCGTCGCTCATATCGCGAACTGGGCTGGGAAACAGCTATCGGCAGCTCAGGCACGATTCGTAGCATTGGTGCCGTTATACAGCACGCAGGCTGGAATAAAGAGGGGATTACCCTTGAAACCTTGAATCGGTTACGAGAAAAATTAATCACTGCTGGTCATGTCGACAAATTAACATTTGAAGGGCTCAACCCCGAGCGACAAGCTGTTTTTCCTGGTGGTGTCGCTGTACTGCTGGCTATATTCAAAACCTTGCATCTGGATAAGATGCAGGTTTCTGAACAGGCATTAAGGGAGGGACTGCTCTATGACAAGCTCGGCCGTATCCAACATGAGGATATTCGCGAGCGTACTATTCTATCCCTCTGCAAACGCTATCATTTAGATCTTGCACATGCAAAGCATGTAGAGACAACTGCTAACAAGCTCTTTACCCAAGTGAGCCAGAGCTGGGCATTAACAAAAACCAGCCAACTGAAAATTCTCTGCTGGGCCACACGCATTCATGAACTGGGACTCACCATCTCACATAACCAGTTTCACAAACATGGAGCCTACCTAATTGAAAACTCTGACTTATCCGGCTTTTCTCACCAGGAACAGAGGCTGCTTGCTACGTTAGTACGCGGACAACGACGAAAGTTTCCGCTAGAGGCATTTCAATCACTGCCCCCTGCCAGCAGAGAAAGCACAAAACGGCTGTGCATTCTATTACGCCTGGCTATTCTATTGCATCGTGGTCGCTCTACTGAAGCAGGTCCCTTTATCGGACTCACTGTGAAAGAGAACAGCTTGGAGCTGACCTTCCCCCAAGACTGGCTAAAAAGACACCCTCTAACAAAGATGGAGTTAAAACAAGAGGAGATAAGGCTAAAGGAGACAGGGTTTACACTGAGCTATAATAATTAAAAGAGGCTGAAAATAACTCCAGCCCTTATATTTTATTGCCAATGGTAAAATTATAAAGATCGCACCAACCCAACCACCCGACCCTCAACAACCAACGTCTGTTTGCGTGTGTCTACATCATGCAAGGGAAAGGCTTTGCTTCCAGACTCTAGCTTGACACGGTGCTTCCATCGCCCATGCTGATTGATACGCCTAACCATGACTTTACCATCCAGCCTAACAATAACAATCTGGTCATTTTTAAACTTCTTAGTACGATGCACCAGCAACAGATCTTTTTTTACAACACCCGCATCCTGCATACTGTCATCAGGCATGCTCAGCAGATACTGCGGCTTGGGGCGAAACTTTGAGGGGTCTATGGGGTAGTAATCTTCAATATTCTCTTCAGAGTGGATTGCACCATCTGATTTGATCTTACCAATGACCGGTAACCCTTCTGGCTCATCCGGTAACAGAATGCGAATACCTCTAGAGGTGCCAGGCAATACTTCAATTGCACCTTTACGAGAGAGCGCACGCAGATGATCCTCTGCTGCATTGGGAGATTTAAATCCCATGATTTTGCATATTTCGGCACGTGTGGGGGGATAACCAGTATCCGCAATATGTGTCCGAATCAGTTCAAGAATCTCTGTTTGACGGGCTGTAAGCTCCATAAAAGACCACCTCCAATTAGGGTTAAAAAACAAAACACCTTGCTGTGAGTGTATACAGCATTTAAATAAAAGGAAGGGTAATTTATGATTTTTTTAATCTACACAACCAGAATAAAGAGGGGAAACAGGCTATTTTCCTGGACGCACCAGCCCGCCTAACCCCATATTTTCCAGGGTATCATACATTAACCGTCTTACAGAAGCGGCATCCTCATAACGTAACGCCTTTTGTAACAACTGCCGAGCACGCGTACGGCTGATACGCCGCAGTACACCCTTCACTCGCAAGAGGCTACCAGCACTCATACTGAGGTTATTTATACCCATCCCTAATAACAACACCGCCGCAGCCGGATCACCCGCCAACTCCCCACAGACACCGACATCACGGTTATAGACCTTAGCACCTTCCACAATCTGAACTAATGCACGCAATACTGCTGGATGCATATCATCATAGAGATCACCTACCTGCGGATTACTTCTATCTACCGCCAACAGGTACTGGGTCAGGTCATTACTACCAATAGAGAGAAAATCTACCCGTCGAGCCAAAATCTCTATCTGATATATCGCCGAAGGCACTTCAATCATAATGCCAACCTTTGGCATACTGACATCGTATCCCTCTTCTTTTAACTCCTCATAGGCACGCTGAATCAGCAGCTGCGCATCATCCACCTCTTCTACACGACTGATCATCGGCAACATAATGCGCAGATTGTCGTAACCAATAGCCGCCCTCAGCATGGCGCGAATCTGCGTTATAAATATCTCCGGATGATCCAGCGAGATACGAATACCTCGCCAGCCCAAAAACGGATTGGATTCATTCACAGGGAAATAGGAGAGTGGTTTATCACCTCCAATGTCCAATGTACGCAAAGTAACCGGCCGTGGAGCGAATGCATTAATCACACGACGATAGTTTGGAACCTGTTCAGTTTCGCTGGGAAAACGATCTCTCACCATAAAAGGCAACTCAGTCCGATATAGACCCACCCCAGCTGCAGCCTCTGAGCCAAGGTCACTCATTTCGGAAACCAGGCCTGTATTGAGGTACAGCGGGATACAGATGCCGTCCGTTGTTTCTGCAGGAAGTGTGCGCAGTGCTTCCAGTTCAGCACTGATCTCCCTATCCTCTTCCGCCAAACGAGCATATTCAGCCTGAACAGCCGGGGGAGGCGAAACATAGACTCGCCCCCGGTAACCATCGAGAATAACCTCTCTCCCTTCCATCCGTGCAACGGGTAGGCCGGATACTCCCATAACTGTTGGGATATTCATGGCTCGCGCCAGAATAGCTACATGTGAGGCATTGGAACCCGTTGCTGAAACAACGCCTGCCAACTTTCCACTCGGAATCTCTGCTAGCTGCACCGCACTTACATCCTCACCCAGCAAGATGGTGTTTTCTGGATAATTCACCACCCTAGCAGTATCACACTGTAGATAGGTCAGGATGCGCCGACCAAGATCGCGTATATCCGAGGCACGCTCACGCATGTAAACATCATCCATATCATCAAACATCTGCGCATGCTCATGCACTGTCTGTCGCAATGCACCTGCTGCCCATTGTCCCTCTCGGATGCGCTCAACACTCCGATCAACCAAACTATCACTACCCAACATGAGTATCCAGGCATCAAATAGCGCCTTATCCTCATCCGGCAGACTATCACCCACGCGCGCCTTTAACGCCTTCAGGTCTTCAGTTACCGCCTCTACAGCAACACGAAAAGCATCCTCCTCATGAACAACATTCTCCACCATTCTGTCTGGAATGACATCAAGATCAGCCTGCTGATAACTTACAATAACTGTCCCAAAAGCAACGCCCGTAGAACCTGGCCGCCCTTTGAGAAAATTGATAGGCGCACCCTCTTGTTCCTGATAAGCCGCCAACTCACCACTCGCCTTGGCATGAGTGATGGCACCCACCAGCTGAGCTGCCAGCGTAAATAAAAAAGCGACCTCATTATCATCATACTGGCGCGGAGCAGCCTGCTGAACAACCAGCACACCCAAAACCTGACGATTCTGAATAATTGGCACACCAAGAAACCCATGGTAATGCGCCTCGTCTATACCCTTAATTGTTAGATAACGTGGGTGAGTGGGGGCATCCTCAACATTGATAGGTTCAGCTCGCTCACAAACCAAACCAACCAACCCCCGATAGAGTGGGATTCGCGTTTTTCCTGCCACCTCTGATGGCAACCCAACAGTGGCCTGCAATACATGCTCACGGGTTTCAAAATCAGTCAGATAGACTGAGCAAACATCGGTATTAATCGAATGTTGGACTCGATTTACAATAACACTAAGCGCCTTACCAAGGTTTGGAGAGGCGTTAACCTCCTGAACAATATGCTGTAGAACCTCAAGCACTGAAATCATTCCGGGATACCATTAGCGGCAATTCTGCCGCAAATGATTTGAACCACGACGCGCTGGTGCACCATCAGGAAACAACAGGGGAGCCAGCTCCTTCAGCGCCTTGGTATAGACCCGGCGTTTAAAATAGACCACTTCACGCAACGGCTGCCAATATTTCACCCAACGCCAATGGTCAAACTCTGGCTTGGGTGACCAATTCAGGCAGACATCCTGATCCCGACATTTCATGCGTAACAGGAACCATATCTGTTTCTGACCAATACAAAGTGGCTTAGAGTGGTGTCGAATAAAGCGCTCAGGCAACTGATAGTGTAACCAATCATCAGTACAACCAATCACCTCTACCTGATGCTTGCGTAAACCCACCTCCTCCTCCAACTCTCGGTACATCGCCTGCTCTGGGGTTTCATGTGGTTTCATCCCACCCTGAGGAAACTGCCATGCCTCCTGACCAATACGCCTCCCCCAAAAAAGCTGGCGCTGATTATTACACAGCACAATGGCTACGTTAGATCTGTATCCATCTGAATCAATCACAACAGGGCCTACTAGATAAGGTTCAACATCTCTTGATTCTTCCACAATCAAGCCAACAGGAGCAAGCTTAACTCAAATCATTGATTTTCTAGAAAATTAACACCCGACATAAAAATGCCGATTAACTGCGCTTTCCCCCTGCTGTTTTTCCTGTAAAATTAGCGTCTTAGATATTATTTTAATTCAGGAGCGCTGACATTGGCACTAGCCATTTTTGATCTCGACAATACCTTACTCTGTGGCGACTCAGACCACCTTTGGGGTGATTTTCTAGTAGGGCTTGGCGTTGTTGATGCCGACAGATACAAACAGGCCAATGACCGTTTTTACCGAGAATACAGTGAAGGGAAGCTGGATATCTTTGAATTTCTGCGCTTTTCACTCAAACCACTCAGTGAGCATACAACTGACACTCTTTACGCCTGGCGAGAGCAGTTTGTAACAGAAAAGATTGAACCCATCATCCTGCCCGCAGGCCTACAGCTGATACAAAAACACCGGGATGCGGGTGACACCCTGCTGATTATCACTGCAACCAACGCCTTTGTGACCACCCCAATTGCCCAACGCCTTGGAATTGAGCACCTTATTGCCACCACACCAGAAATGATCGACGGTTGCTACACAGGCCAAGTTGAAGGCACCCCCAGTTACAAAGAGGGTAAGATTGAACGATTGAATCAATGGCTAGCCAATAACCACCATAACCTGGATGGAAGCTACTTCTACAGCGACTCTCACAATGACATCCCACTACTTGAAATCATCGACAAACCCATTGCCGTTGACCCTGATGAGGCGCTTACACAGCATGCACAAAATAGAGGATGGTCTATCATCAGCCTACGAAAATAGATCCCAAATCCTACAAATGGCAGTATAAATTGCAGCAAATAATTCATTTTCTGAATTACCTCTGGTAAATTATGCATCCTTTCAGCCTGTGAGGATGCCAGGCAGAACCCAATTTCTCTATCGGTGCGGTGCCGCAACTTTACACCGCAATCTCCTAACTTCTTGAAACTAAAGGCCAAACCTATGTCAAAACGGAATATGGTTACGATCGAAGGCAACCAAGCTGCTGCCTATGTCGCACACCTCACCAACGAGGTTATTGCTATCTACCCCATCACTCCCTCCTCAGATATGGGGGAATTTTCAGATGAGTGGTCATCCAAAGGGGTTACAAACCTCTGGAACTCCGTTCCAGATGTTGTCGAGATGCAAAGTGAGGGCGGCGCTGTTGCTGCTGTCCACGGTGCACTGCAAGGTGGCTCACTGAGCACCACCTTTACCGCTTCTCAGGGTCTGCTGCTAATGATCCCTACCATGTACAAGATAGCGGGTGAACTAACACCGACCGTATTCCACGTCTCTGCACGCGCACTGGCCTGCCAGGGACTCTCCATCTTTGGCGACCACAGCGACGTGATGTCCATACGCCAGACCGGTTTTGCCATGCTGAGTTCCAACTCAGTACAGGAGGTGATGGACTTCGCCCTGATCGCTCAGTGCGCCACCCTGGAGAGCCGCATACCTTTCGTTCACTTCTTCGACGGCTTCCGCGTCTCTCATGAGGTCAACAAAGTCGATCAGCTGAGCAGAGATGTTGTTCGTGCGATGATCGACGAAAAGCTGGTCAGCGCCCATCGCTCTCGCGCTCTGAACCCAGACAGTCCCGTTATCCGTGGTACCTCACAGAACCCAGATGTCTACTTCCAGGGCCGTGAGACCGTAAACCCATACTACAATGCCGTACCTGCGATTGTTCAGGGTGCTATGGATCGTCTGGCCAAACACACGGGCCGTCAATACAAGCTATTTGAATATGTAGGCGCAGAAGATGCCGATCGCATCATCATTGCCATGGGCTCAGGCAACGAGGCTATTGAAGAGACCGTTGAAACCCTGAACAGGCAGGGCGAGAAGGTCGGCGTTCTAAAAGTACGCCTATTCCGTCCTTTTGCTCCAGAACTCATGCTACAGGCCATCCCAGCCACAGCTAAAAAGATCGCCGTACTGGATCGTACCAAAGAGCCAGGCAGCGATGGCGAGCCACTCTACAAAGATGTACTGACTGCTATTGCTCAGGCCTTCACCAACGGCGATATGGCTGAGATGCCAAGAGTTGTCGGCGGCCGTTATGGTCTGGCCTCTAAAGAGTTCACCCCAGGCATGATCAAGGGCATCTACGATGAGCTGAACAAAGATGTCCCCAAGAACAACTTCACCGTCGGCATCATCGATGACGTCACACACACCCATCTGGAATGGGATCCATCCTTCCTGCCAGATTCAGCTGAAGGCGTTACCAGCGCAGTATTCTACGGCTTGGGTGCAGACGGCACCGTCGGCGCCAACAAGAACTCCATCAAGATCATCGGCGAAGAGACCGACAACTACGGCCAGGGCTACTTCCAGTACGACTCCAAGAAGGCCGGTGCTGTTACCGTTTCTCACCTGCGCTTTGGTCCAAAGCCAATCCGCTCTCCATACCTGGTAGGTAACGATCAGGCTACCTTCATTGGTTGTCACCAGCCGATTTTTGTTGAGCGTTTCGATATGCTGAACAAAGCAGCTCCTGGCGCTACCTTCCTGCTCAACTCCCACTTTGGGACAGATGAGGTCTGGAACAGCCTGCCACGCAAGATGCAGCAGCAGATGATTGAGAAGAAGATTGAGTTCTACGTGGTAGATGCCTATACCATTGCTAACGCTACTGGCATGGGTCGTCGCATCAACACCATTATGCAGACCTGCTTCTTCGCTATCTCTGGCATCCTGCCACGCGATGAAGCCATCGCCAAGATCAAGGAAGCTGCTGAGAAGACCTACGGCAAGAAAGGTAAGAAAGTACTCGAGACCAACTTCGCCGCTATCGATGGCACGCTAGCTGGCCTGAATAAGGTTGAGATTCCATCCGAGACCACCAGCACCTTCGAGATGCGTCCTCCTGTTACCGACAACGCCCCTCAGTTTGTTAAAGAGGTTACCGCAGAGATCATCGCCAACCGGGGTGATCTGCTGCCTGTCAGCAAGATCCCAGCCGATGGTACCTGGCCCCTGGGCACCGCCGCTTACGAAAAACGTGAGCTGGCCCTTGAGCTGCCAAAGTGGGAAGAGGACCTCTGCACCCAGTGTGGTAAATGCCCAATGGTCTGCCCTCATGCGGCTATCCGCAGCAAGGTCTTCCCTAAAAGCCTCACTGAGAACGCGCCCGAGACCTTCAAGCACGTCCCAGTCAAAGGCAAGGGTTTTGAACCCGATACCCAGATCAGCTACCAGATCGCGCCAGATGACTGCACCGGCTGTACTCTCTGCGTAGACATCTGCCCGGTTACAGATAAGAACGATCCAACCCGCAAGGCCCTCAATATGGTCACGGATCGTGAATACCATCTGCAAGAACGTCCCAACTGGGATTTCTTCCTCGACCTGCCTGAAGCTGATCGTACCCAGATCAATGCCAAAACCCTCAAGGGTTCGCAGATCATGGAACCACTGTTTGAGTTCTCCGGTGCTTGCCTGGGTTGTGGTGAGACCCCATACGTGAAACTAGCCAGCCAGCTGTTCGGTGACCGCATGGTTATCGCTAACGCTACCGGCTGTTCCTCCATCTATGGCGGCAACCTGCCTAGTACACCTTGGACCACCAACAAAGAAGGTCGCGGCCCAGCATGGTGTAACTCACTGTTCGAAGATAACGCAGAGTTCGGTCTAGGCTATCGTCTCTCCTACGACATGCAGGCCAAGCATGCTCTTGAGCTGCTAGATACCCTGCGTGACAAGATCGGTGGAGAGCTGGTAGATGAGCTGAAAAATGCAGATCAAACCGAAGAAGCAGGTATCTTTGCACAGCGTGAGCGAGTAGAAACACTGCGCGCACGTCTGGCTGACATCCCTGATCTCGAAGCTCGCACTCTGGAAGGCGTATCCAGCCATCTGACCAAGAAGAGCGTCTGGATCATGGGTGGTGACGGCTGGGCCTACGATATTGGCTACGGCGGTCTGGATCACGTTCTGGCTTCTGGCCGTAACGTTAACATCCTGGTGCTGGATACCGAGACCTACTCAAACACCGGCGGTCAAAACTCCAAAGCCACGCCAAAGGGTGCGGTTGCCAAGTTCGCCGCAGGCGGTAAACCAGACAAGAAGAAGGATCTGGCGCTAATGGCCATAAACTACGAAAACGTTTATGTTGCTCAGGTCTCATACGGCGCTAAAGGTAAGGACATCCAAACCCTACGTGCCTTCCAGGAAGCTGAGTCATATGATGGTGTGTCGCTGATCATCGCCTACTCTCCTTGTATTGCCCAGGGTATCAACCTGCTGACGTCCAACCATGACTCACAGACACTGGCTATGGAGACAGGTCATACTCAGCTGTTCCGTTATGACCCACGCAAGGCTGCTGCTGGTGAAAATCCATTGAAACTGGACTCCAAGCCACCTTCACGACCACTGCGTGACTTCACCGAAACTGAAGGTCGTTTCGCCATGCTGGAACGTATCAATCCAGAAGCCGCAATACGCTATGGTGAAGAGGCTCAAAAAGATGTTCATAATAAGTTTGAACTCTACAGCTACATGGCCGCTATGGCTGCTGATGGTGGCAAAAAGGAAGAGTAATTTGAGGAGCCTTAGTTAAAGGCAAAAGAGAGGGCGGTAGCACATCAGTGTTACCGCCCTTTTTGTTTATGCAGTTTTAATAAGGATTACTTAAACTTATCCATTACTTTATCAATTGTCTCAATAAAATGAGCCACATTGATTGGCTTGGTAATATATTCTACGAACCCAGCCTTTAACCCCGCCTCAATATCATGCGTCATAGCATTTGCACTTACTGCAATAACTGGAACATCTACCGTTTTTGGATCACTCTTTAAAATTTCAAGCACTGTATACCCATCCAAATCTGGCAAATTAATATCCAACAGTATCAAATCCGGCTTATCTTTTTTAATTAGTTCAAGACCGTGACGTGCATCTGTTGCAAAGCATAAAGAGATGCCTGCGTGCTGCTTTAAAATCTGTTTAACAAGCTCTATACTGGCGGCGTTATCTTCTATATAAAAAACAGAACAAGCGCTTCCATCAATCAAAGGAAGCTGCGTCTCCATTGAGACATCATCTACTGTAACAGTCGAACCTGACCGGGGAAAATCAATATGGAAGGCACTCCCCACCCCCAATTGACTCTCTACACTAATCACCCCACCCATTATTTCAACCAGGAATTTGGTTATCGTTAATCCAATTCCACTGCCTTCAATATCAGAATGCTCAGCTCCAAGACGATCAAACGGTGAAAAAAGATCATCTATTTTATCCTCTGCGATACCAACCCCAGTGTCAGACACCGACACTCTTACTCTATCAGTATCCAGTAATTCACATGACACCGCCACAGAGCCATTTTGCACATTATATTTAACTGCATTTGAAATAAGATTTATCAGCACCTGCTTCATTCTGGTTGCATCAGCAATAACACAATATCCTAAATCACCACCCACCAATTCAAGTTTAATATCTCGGCTATCTGCCATAGCCTGAACAGTGATCATTGCCTCATAAATAACCAGCCGCACCTCTACATCTTCCAAGGAAACATCAACCTTACCTGCCTCAATCTTAGAAAGTTCTAATACTTGATTTATAAGCTGCATTAGATGCTGACCTGCATTTAAAATATAATCCACACTCTCTTTCTGCCCTTTTGATAAAGGATCATCTGCATCAGTTGTTAAGAGCTGTGAAAATCCCAATATTGCATTCATGGGCGTTCGCAGCTCATGACTCATACTGGATAAAAATTCAGATTTTGCTTTATTGGCTTTCTCTGCCTCATTCTTTGATTGCTGTAACTGCCTAGCTCTTTGCTGACTCAATCTAACCATTACTGCTATAAATCCAAACGATACAATTGCAAGCACCAGCATAAAATATTGCATAGCAATTGATTGTGCCGAATTGGCTTTAACATCATGTGCGGCATTTGCTGATAACTCACCAACAACCTCAGAAATAGCCATAGCACTTTGAATCCCTTTTGTTGCCCGCCTGTACCACTCAGAACTATCCACGGGGTAACTAATAGCATTAAGTTCAGCAGCTAATATCCAATAATTCTCCCTATTGATTGGATTAAAATAGATAGGGTGCCAAATGTATGTACTACCCCAAGGCTCAACTGCTGAACCCTCCTCTCCTGATAAAATATCAACAGCCAATACTGGCGCATCACGTTTGATATTAAATTGGCCGCGATTAAGTTGCGGCATCATGCCCCACTCTTTATCAGCATCAGAATGACTTAAGTAAAAACCCTGCTTGTTTATCAAAACTCTATTCTCAAGGCTCCTGCCTATTGGATTGAAATTAACAATAGCCATCCCTCTTGCTTTCCCTTCATAATAAATAGGAACAGCAATCCTCATGGTTGGTTTAAAAGGCAACTCAATCTCACCCCGCTCCATATTAAGATCAAAAGGAGAAACATAAATATCACCACCCCCTAAGGCAATTGTATTTTGAAAATATTTTCTTCCCGATTTATCTTGCATCTCATCAGCTGGGACTCTATGCACCACTCCATTATCAACTACAACATTAATCCGCTCTTGACCTTCACCATCCAGCACTCTTAGCTTTGCATAAAGCGGGGTTCTTTCAACCAATTCTACAAAGTAATCCTCAACCAATCGCTCTGCTACCAAAACTTCATCTGCACTTCCTTTCACCCATGCTTTACCAAGCTGAGTAATTGCATATCTTGAATTAATTACTGTAATAAACTCGCTGAACACAGGTCTCTCAGCTATTTCTATAGCATCTGCCTCCAATGCCACCTTAGCTATTAACTTCTTTTTCTGATCTTCATATAAAAGGTTTTCTTGATACACCTCTTCTCGCAACAGCTGATATTCACCAAGAAACGCTTGTTCATAATTAGCAATTACTTGTACTAATTCCTCTGGCGTACTGGAAAGCCCTTTAATTAGCACCAGCTCATTAGAGAGCATGTCAACCATTGCCCGATACGACTCCAACTCCTTAAGCGTCTTACTATCAATCGGTTTTTGTTTTGCGATATGATGCCCCAACAATGCTCTCTCCCGACCAGCATACTCAGCCAGTGTTGCTGCATTTGCACGAATAACATTGTTGTAAAGTAAAAGCGCTTCTTGTTGATTTGTAGGTGAAAAAACTACCGTACGAAGCTGGTATGCCTGCCTTATATTATTCGCAACAATAGCCATCCACTCTGAAAGGTCACCACCTTGTTCAAGCAGCTGCTTTCGAAAGTGCTTTAAATCCCCATTCAAGGCTTTAAGCTGATTCAGGTTTTCCAACAAAACTTGATCGTTATTTTCTAAATATAGCCTTTCACCCTTTTTTAAGGCTGAAGCTATCTCCTGATCGGCTTGTTTACTCAATGCAATAAATTCGTCTAACATTTTTTGCAGCCGGATCTTACTGCCTATCACTGTTGCCCCCAGACCTCGCGCCTGAGCCTGAAGCATTGCAGCTGTATTTAAGTGCTGAGCAATACTATTGGCCAAACCCAAATGCTCTGCATCAGCGCTCAGTTTATTTTCATCGGAAATATTAAGGCCAATCATGGCAACAGAGAGCGCCAATAGGATTGCAAGGACTGCAATCAGCCTAATCTCAGGGTTAACAATCTCTTTCTTTAAGAATTTCATTCTATTGAATAAATTTCACAACAAATTGCTAAAGAAAACCTCCTTATTTTTATCAGCCAAAACCTTTTATTTTATATAAAAAAACACAAAATACCCGCAGAAACAATAAGATACACAAATCATACTTTATTGCAGACAAACACCCATGTTTTTCTGTGGTTAATACAACAGAGTTAGCGTCTTTCACTGGAGATTCTTTAGATATTGGGAAAAAGAAAAGGCATGCAAGGTATAAATTGATGGTAATGACCAGCCACCAGTCATTACCATCAATTACTGCATTTACTACATACAAAAACAGGTGTTAGGAGAGTCGCGTAAAGGTAAGGTCATCTGCACCCATATCCACTTCAATAACATCATCCACACCAAACCGCCCTGACAATATCTCCTGTGCCAGTGGGTTTTCCAGTTTTTGACGGATGGCTCGCTTAAGTGGACGAGCACCATATACGGGGTCAAACCCAGCTTCACCCAAGTGGTCTAAGGCAGATACCGATACTCTTAACTCCATATCCTGCTCAGCCAGCCGCTCTTTTAGATAACCAATCTGAATCTCGGTTATGGCACGAATCTGCTCGCCACCCAGGGGATGAAACACAACAATCTCATCCAGCCTATTGATAAATTCAGGTCGGAACTGTTGAGCAACAATCTCCATCACTGCCCCTTTTATCTCAGCATAATGTGACTCTGTTTTACTGGCCTCTACACCCCCCATCATCTGCTGGATTACTTCAGAGCCAAGATTTGAAGTCATCACAATTACGGTGTTACGAAAATCTACTGTTCGCCCCTGACCATCAGTCAAGCGCCCATCATCCAATACCTGCAACAGCACATTGAATACATCAGGATGCGCCTTTTCAACCTCATCCAGCAAAATAACTGAGTAGGGGCGACGACGGACCAATTCAGTCAAATGCCCTCCCTCTTCATAACCAACATAACCAGGAGGCGCACCAATCAAGCGAGCCACAGAGTGCCTCTCCATAAACTCTGACATATCAATCCGCACCATGGCATCTTCGGTATCAAACAGAAATTCTGCCAAGGCTTTGCATAGTTCAGTCTTACCAACACCTGTTGGCCCTAAAAAGAGGAATGAGCCATTGGGTTGATTAGGATCAGATAGGCCTGCACGAGAGCGACGAATAGCATTACTAACAGCCCGGATACCTTCATCCTGCCCAATCACTCTTTTACTCAGATTGGCTTCCATTTGAAGCAATTTTTCACGCTCACCTGCCAGCATCTTTGAGACAGGGATGCCCGTCCATTTGGAGACAACCTCAGCAATCTCCTCTTCTGTGACCTTATTACGCAGCAGCTTCATCTCCTGCATTTCAGCTTGTGCGGCCATATCCAGTTGTTTAACTAATTCGGGGATACGCCCATATTGCAGCTCAGACATGCGTGACAGATCACCTGCCCGCCGTGCTGTTTCAAGCTCGGTTCTAGCTCGCTCAAGATCCTCTTTGATATGAACCGCACCCTGCAGTGCGGCTTTTTCAGATTTCCAAATCTCATCCAGGTCTGAAAACTCCCGCTCCAGTTTATCAATCTGCTCTTCAAGATCACTTCGTCGCCGCTTGGATGCTTCATCTTTCTCTTTTTTTAGTGCTTCCCGCTCTATCTTGAATTGAATCAGGCGGCGCTCCATACGATCCATCTCCTCAGGCATGGAATCGATCTCCATACGGATCGATGAAGCCGCTTCATCAATCAAGTCAATCGCCTTATCAGGCAACTGTCGATCAGTAATGTAGCGATGGGAAAGTGTGGCTGCCCCCACAATAGCGGGGTCGGTAATATCGACTCCATGATGCAGTTCATAACGTTCTTTAAGGCCACGCAGTATGGCGATGGTATCCTCTACTGAAGGCTCATCTACCAGTACCTTTTGAAAGCGACGCTCCAGTGCAGCATCTTTCTCTACATACTGGCGATACTCATCCAGTGTAGTAGCACCAACACAGTGCAGCTCACCCCGCGCCAATGCCGGCTTAAGCATATTACCCGCATCCATCGAGCCTTCAGCCTTACCCGCACCCACCATGGTATGCAGCTCATCGATAAACAGTATGACCCGTCCTTCCTGTTTAGAGAGGTCATTCAACACGGCTTTCAGACGCTCTTCAAACTCACCTCGAAACTTAGCTCCTGCAATAAGCGCACCCAGATCCAATGAGAGTAGGCGACGGTTTTTTAGCCCTTCTGGTACTTCACCATTAATGATGCGCTGCGCCAGGCCTTCAACAATCGCCGTCTTACCGACACCTGGCTCACCGATCAATACCGGGTTATTTTTAGTGCGCCGTTGCAAGACTTGGATAGTACGGCGAATCTCATCATCACGACCGATTACGGGATCTAACTTACCCTGTTCAGCCCGCTCGGTTAGGTCAATTGTATATTTTTCCAGTGCCTGTCGTTGATCCTCTGCGTTGGGATCATCTACCTTCTGACCACCACGTAGCTTTTCAATACCCTCTTCGATAGAACGCTTGGTTGCCCCTGTAGATCTTAACAGGTCACTTAATTCACCCTGCCCTTCAGTAGCTGCTAATACAAATAACTCACTGGAGATATACTGGTCATTTCGCTTTTGTGCCAGTTTGTCACACTGGTTTAACAGGCGGCTTAATTCATTGGAGATATGTAGATCACCCGTAGCATTTTCAACACTAGAGAGACCATCCAGTGCTTGATGTAGACCAGAGCGTAGCTGATTGATATTAATGTCTGCCTGCGTCAACAGGTGACGAACCGTTCCACCCTCCTGATCCAGTAGTGCAAGCATCAGGTGTGTAGGTTCTATAAATTGATGATCACGCCCGACGGCAAGACTTTGGGCATCAGCCAAAGCCAATTGAAATTTACTGGTCAATCGCTCCATACGCATAATTTATTACTCCAAAAAACTAAAAAAATGACAGGGGTTACAGTTTTAGATTGGGGCCAACAACAACACTTTTCAAGAGTAGGACAATTATCAACCTTTATCGATTGCGCTTATTTTCTTAAGCTTTTTTCTTTTTATTTCCGCCTTTTTGATAGACCTTGCGTTGAAACAGATCAGCTCGACGACTCACCACCCTATCAAGAAACAATAGCCCATCCAGATGATCAACCTCATGCTGTAGCGCCCGTGCTTCATAATCTATCATCTCATATTCATGAGAGTGTCCCTGAAGATCCTGTGCCACCAATTTGATCCGTGCCGCACGAATCACATTACCCGTATAGTCCGGCACAGAGAGACAGCCCTCTCTGCCTAATTCAAAGCCATCCCAATGAATAATCTCTGGGTTTACCAAAATAAGATGGCCATGATTAGGCACCGGCTTATGTGTCTGTGAGCAATCAAGAATTACAACCCGCTGAAAATGACCCACCTGTGGCGCAGCAATACCCACCGCTGCTGGGCCAACCTGTCGGGTATCTTCCAGGTCTGCAACAAAGGCATGTAAGGCATCATCAAAGCGTTCAACGGGTTCTGATATCTGCTTCAACCGTGCATCAGGAATCTTAAGAATTTCAAGAATAGCCATCGTTAAGCAAACAGGGTTTCAATAGCCGAAACAGTCACATCAACCCCCTCTTCACCTAGCGCATCAACCGCCTGTTGCAGCTCCTCTGCAGCCTTTTCGGAGACACCCTGGATAGTCATAATATATACCGGATCTTGCGCAGTCCCCGCCACATCAGATTCCAATTCAAGGATATTAAAACCAGATACTGCCAGTGCCCCAGTAACCTTGGCCACAATACCGGGTTGATCCGCCCCCATAACCCGAATCTGAATATTGGGTGCCACATGCTGATGTAATCTGCCAGCGATAACATCCACATGCACACGCAGGTTCAGCTCTTCTGCAACCGGAGCAAGCACTGCATTTAGATCACCCTCACCTGACACCATCATCATCATGCTGAAGTTACCACCCAGCCGCATCATTGAGGTCTCACCCAAAGCTAAGCCGTTTTGATAGAGGGCATCCGTGGTGCGTGCCACAATGCCCGGCTGATCTTCACCAATCAATGTCACCATTTTCCAGTTGTTCATTTTTTAATCCTCAACCTACACATCAATCCAAATCAGCGTTGCCATCCGCCCTGTTTGACCATCCCGTCGATAGGAATAAAAACGTTCTTTATCGGTAACGGTGCAGTGCTCACCACCCCACACCGAGGTTACGCCACAAGCCTTTAGGCGCTGTCGGGCAAGCATGTAGATATCTGCCAGCCAGTGGTTTGGTCGGTTTGCCTTAAATGCGGCTTCAGCTTCAGGGGCATGCTGTATAAAGGTATCACGTACCTCCGCACCCACTTCAAAGCACGCTGCCCCTATGGCTGGCCCCAACCAGGCCATAACCTCATCACCTGGCACAGCCAGCTGATCCAGTGTTGCCTCTATTACACCATCGGCCAAACCACGCCACCCTGCATGCACTGCGGCAACACGATCACCAGCCTGATTGCACAGTAGCAGAGGCAAACAGTCCGCAGTAAGCACAGCACAAACCTGACCAGGAGCATGTGAAAACAGCGCATCAGCCTCATGCCCCTTTGACACAACACCCGCATCAACCACTTCAGTACCATGTATTTGAGTCAGCCACACCGGTTCAGATGGCAAATTCAGAGATTGGCAAAGCAGCTGTCTATTACGCATGACAGTCACAGGATCATCACCCACATGATCCCCCAGATTCAGGCCATCGAATGGCTGTTGACTATAGCCACCTTTGCGGAGGGTGGTTGCGGCGCGGATGCCCACTGGAGCTGACCAGTTGGGTTCAATCCAACCACAGGGTTCAACCATTAATTTGCATCCGTCCGTAGTATCTCTAGCAAATCCATCATATCTTGAGGCACAGGAACCTCCCACTCAACCCACTCACCCGTTGCGGGGTGGTTTAACCCCAAGCGTCGGGCATGCAGGGCTTGTCGCCTAAATTTACGCAGTGCATTCTGCATCTCAGCTGTGACAGCCGCAGGCATCTGTAGTCGTCCACCATAGACGGGGTCACCCACTAGCGCATGCCGTATATGCGCCATATGCACACGAATCTGATGGGTTCGTCCTGTCTCCAGATTGACTCGCAGGTAGCTGTGATGCGCAAAGCGTTCCAATACACGATAGTGGGTAATGGCAGGCTTACCACCCGGCACTACAGCCTGTCTGACACGATGCACAGGATGGCGGCCAATAGGCGCATCCACCGTACCTCCAGCCACCAGCACGCCCTTGACGATGGCTCGGTATTCGCGCTTTACCTCTCTGGCCTGTAGCTGCTCAACCAGCGATTTATGTGCCATCGGTGTACGCGCCACAACCAACAGCCCACTCGTCTCTTTATCCAGACGATGCACGATGCCTGCTCTAGGCAACTGAATCAGATTAGGATCGTAATTTAGCAGGGCATTTTGCAGCGTTCCATCTCGATTACCCACCGCTGGATGAACCACCAGCCCAGCTGGCTTGTTAATCACGAGCAGGTGCTCATCTTCAAAGATCAGATCCAGCGGGATGGATTGCGGATTGCATTCAACCTGCTCTTCCAGTCGCGCCTCAAGTTCAATCTCCGCCCCCCATTGCACCTTATCTCGTGAGCGCAATATCTGGCCATCAACCTTAACCAGCCCCTCTTTTACCCACTGTTGCAGGCGACTGCGGGAGTAGTCAGGGAATAGTTGCGCCAGCGTCTGATCCAGACGCTGGCCTGCCTGCTCTGGTTCAACCTGCGCATGCAGCTGTTTAATTTCAATAGTCACAATCTGGCCTTTTTAATATGCGATCACCAATTATAACCTGCAAAGGAGAATGTCACTGTGCCTGTTTTATTGCTTTAAGGTATACTCAGCACCACTACTTTCTGGTAAATACAACCGTACAAAATACCATGGCCATTACCCGCACTCTCTGTCTACTGCTCGCAATCTCTCTTCTCTCAGCCTGTTCCTGGTTACCTAAAGAGAAAGATAAGACCCGTAACTGGAGCGCCAGTAAGTTTTATGCTGAAGCCTCTGAGGCCATGAAAGAGCGGGATTACGAACTAGCCATTGAGTACTACGAGAAGCTGGAAGCCCGCTACCCATTTGGCCGTTATGCCACTCAAGCACAACTTGATGTTGCCTACGTCTATTACCAGTTTGATGAGCCCGAGTCATCGATCGCTGCACTAAACCGCTTCATTAAACTCCACCCCCGCAGTTCACATGTTGACTACGCCTACTACCTAAAAGGTATTGTTAACTTCAACCGTAGCATGGGGTTTATCGACCGTTTTGTCCCCACCGATGTCTCCCAGCGTGATGCCGGGGCCGCCATGGATTCATTTGATGATTTCTCAGAGTTGGTGCGTAAATTCCCAGGCAGCAAATACAGCCAGGATGCTCATAAGCGACTACTTTACCTGCGCAATAACATAGCCAAGCATGAAGTACATGTTGCTAACTATTATTTAGACCGCGGTGCTTATCTTGCTGCCGCCAACCGTTGTGTCTACGTAGTTGAAAACTATCAGCGCGCGCCGGCTGTTAGAGAGGCACTGCAGACCATGGCAAAAGCATACGATAAGCTGGGGCTGGATAAATTATCTGCGGATGCCCGTCGCGTACTTGCCGCCAATGAAGCCAAGGGTAAGTTTGACTACATTGATGAAAAAGATGCCGATTCAGAACCATTAGGGCGTAAGGTTTGGGAGTATCTGGAGCTGGATGAGAACTAGCCAGCAGCGATAGATTGCTGCGGCTAGGAGCCTGTCCGAGAATAGGAGCCGTAGCGAGGGAAAGCCATTTTGAGTCAGATTTTTCGATTAAATGAGGCGAATATTGAGCATATTTAACGAATTTAATCGGTGAATCTGGCCGAAATGGCTTTTCCGCAGTAGGTTCTCTATTCTCGGACAGGCTCCTAGCCTCCTTTAAAAAGGGATTGCCCATTAAACGGCCGTCTCGTTCTCTTCGCCGGTTCTAATACGGAGCACCTTTTCAACCGGCGTTACAAAAATTTTGCCATCACCTATTTTACCGGTACGTGCGGCGGCCGTTATTGCATCAATGCACTCATCCACCTGCTCATCATTGATTACAATCTCAATCTTAATCTTAGGTAAAAAATCCACCACATACTCTGCTCCACGATAGAGTTCCGTGTGCCCTTTCTGGCGCCCAAAACCCTTAACCTCTGTGGCCGTCATACCTGTAATACCAACGGCAGAGAGTGCCTCGCGCACATCATCAAGCTTGAAGGGTTTAATAATTGCATCAACTTTTTTCATTGCCTATTTGCTCCGATAATATTTTCCATACCCTCATCTTAGCAGCATGCACTAAGGTATGCCTGCTTCATCACATACCAAAAGCTTGTATCATGTGCGTATGTTTAACTGATTATTTAAGTTCAAGCACTGTATATGTCTCGAAACATAAAAATAGTGCTATTCTGATTTAGAGAACAGCCTTAAATAAAAAACCAAAATCACTATGCATCATGCCAACCAGGCAACCAACAATAAACAGTCCTAAAAAACCTCCACGCCCACAGCAGACTCATCCAAAAGATCTGCTGAAGCTATTTTTCGCCTATCGGTTACTGCTTGCCAGCATCCTCAGCACCCTGTTTTTCTTCAGCCTGCCGCCTGACATGCTAGGCAGTCATAATCCTGAACTCTATTTGTACGTTATTGTATGCTATTTCATATTGGTACTTATCAGCGGCAGCATTTTGATGCTGAAATATATCTCTTATGAGCATCAAACTGATTTTGCCGTCTTTACCGACATTGCAGCCATAACACTGCTAACACATGCCAGTGGCGGTGCAGAGACAGGGTTAGGCATGCTACTTGTTGCCTCCATCGCTGCAGGCAGCCTCACAATACGGCGACACACCACACTTGTTTATGCAGCAACAGCTACCATTGCCATATTGGGCGAACAACTAATCACCCACTTTTTTCACATAAACTCCAGCACTGCCTACACTCAAGCAGGGCTTCTCGGTGCAACCTTTTTTGCTATGGCACTCCTGGCTGATGTGCTCTACAGACGACTAATGGAAAGTGAGCAGCTGGCCAGCCAACGAGAATTAGACTTAGCCAACATGGCTCAGCTTAATGAGTACATTATCCAGCACATGCAAACCGGCATTATGATTACTGATATGAGTGGCCGTATTCGATTAAAGAATGAAGCTGCCTGGAATCTACTAAGTATCTCAGACGACCAAATAGAACAGTCACTCACCACACTCTGTCCCGCACTCGCAATACAGCTGAATGATTGGAAACGAAACCCTAGTTATGAAAGACAAGCATTTAGATCTACCGCTGGCGGGCGAGATCTGCAGGCCAACTTTATCCCTCTAGGAGGAAAAGAGATCATTGGCACACTCATTTTTCTCGAAGATTACGCTTTAATGACAGAACAGCTACAGCAGATGAAACTTGCCTCACTAGGGCGATTAACTGCCAGCATTGCACATGAGATTCGCAACCCTCTTGGCGCTATCAGCCATGCAGGACAACTACTCGCAGAATCTCCTAAACTTGACAGTGGCGACCAGCGGCTTACTGAGATCATTCGCAATAATTCACTGCGAGTAAACGGTATCATCGAAAATGTACTACAGCTGTCTCGTCGAAACCGCACCCAACCGCAAGAGATTGAACTCTTTGCATTTCTAGAAGAGTTGGCAGATGAGATTCGGCTTGATAAAAATCTTGCGGCAGATAATCTTATTATTCAGATTGATCCAAAAGAGACTCACATCCGAGCCGACCCCAGCCAGCTACGCCAAGTGCTTGTCAGTCTACTGGAAAATGCCATCACCCATTATCATCAGGATATCAGCCAGCTTCACCTTCAGGTCAAAGCAGGTATGACCTCTGAATCTGGCGGCCCTTATATTAGCGTTATTGATAATGGCACTGGCATCGATACCGAAACCGCCCGCCAAATATTTGAACCATTTTTTACTACCCGAAACACAGGTACGGGACTTGGCCTCTATATCGCCAAAGAGTTAAGCGAATCCAACCGAGCACGACTAGAATATACCCCAAATCCCAAAGGCGGCAGCTGCTTCCGAATGAGCTTTCCTGAACTAAGAAAAAAGGTATTTAACGCGTGACAAACCCTATCGCACTGATTGTCGATGATGAACCAGATATCCGTGAGCTGCTGGAGATCACTCTGGGTCGTATGGATATCTCCACAAAATCGGCCGCCGACCTCACTCAGGCTTACACCCTATTAAAACAGGAACGCTTTGATCTCTGCCTCACTGATATGCGCCTGCCCGATGGCAGTGGCATAGAGCTGGTGGAACACATCAGCAACCACCACCCTGAGCTGCCTGTCGCTATGATCACAGCCCATGGCAACATGGAATCCGCCGTTCTGGCACTTAAGGCCGGTGCTTTTGACTTTGTCTCTAAACCAGTAGATCTACAGATACTGCGTCGGTTAGTTGAAACTGCACTGAAGCTTCACCGACCAAAAGCAGCTCAACCAAAAGCACCCGTAGCAACCAGCAACGAACCCAAACTACTTGGGCAATCACCAGCCATTGAAAGCATCCGCACCATGATTGCCAAACTTGCCCGCAGCCAGGCACCTGTCTATATAAGTGGTGAATCAGGCACAGGCAAAGAGTTGGCTGCGCGCCTGATTCATGCCCAAGGGCCTCGTGCAGAAGGTGATTTTATTGCCGTTAACTGTGGAGCCATCCCGCATGAGCTGATGGAGAGTGAATTTTTTGGTCATCAAAAAGGCAGTTTTACCGGTGCAATCTCAGATAAAGAGGGACTATTCCAGGCAGCCAATGGTGGGACTCTATTTTTAGATGAGGTAGCTGATCTTCCGCTCTCCATGCAGGTCAAACTACTACGCGCCATCCAAGAAAAATCCATTCGTCCCATTGGTGCTCAGCAGGAAAGCACTGTCGATGTCCGAATTCTCAGCGCCACCCACAAAGATCTGGCCACACTGGTGAACAACAATGAATTCCGCCAGGATCTTTTCTATCGTATTAATGTTATTGAACTACACCTCCCTGCACTACGAGAACGCACAGGTGATATAAAGCTCTTGGCAGAACATGTACTCACTCAATTGGCAGATAAAAATGGTCTGCCAAAAATAGGCATCACAGCATCTACCATGGAGGCACTGTGCAACTACTGCTTCCCCGGAAATATTCGAGAACTCGAAAATACACTGGAACGAGCTGTGACCCTCTGTGAAGAGAATCAGGTAACACTCAAAGATCTCCAGCTGCCCGAAATATCAGCAGAAGATGAAGGGTGCAACCCAGATCAACCGCTGGAAGAGTATCTGGGCGACATCGAAAAGCAGGCCATCATCAAAGCCCTGAAAGAGACTCGCTGGAATCGTACCGCTGCTGCAAAAAAACTGGGGATCAGCTTCCGCGCCCTGCGTTATCGATTAGAAAAACTAGGGCTTGATCAACCCTAACACTCACAACGCCTTACCCAAGGTGACAATTTGCGTCACATTGTGTCCCTAGCTGACAGTTGCCATGCCCTTATCTACGCAACCTGCCCACCAATAAAACAACCTTTTTTCCTAAAACCATAAAAAAACCGAATAAAAAGTAAAGTTTCCCCTTTTACCGCCGTCAAAGTGGATGTTCGAAGATGTTGGCACACAACCTGCACCACATCTTTCAGGAAACAGAACATCCGCCGGGCTCAAATTGAAATGGTCAGCCTTCCCGGGTGTCGCAAGGATGCGAAGGTTCATAGTAACAGCGGCTGCCGCCGCCACCTGGAACCTGACCATTTATATACATAACTTATTTTGGAGAAACACCATGAAAAAAGTACAAGCTGGTTTTACCCTAATCGAACTGATGATCGTAGTTGCCATTATTGGTATTTTGGCCGCTATTGCGCTGCCTGCGTATAACTCATATGTTGAAAAGGCTCGCTTTTCAGAGGTAATGAGTATTGGCAATTCATACAAAACAACAGTCACGCTCTGCTTTCAAGAGAATGGAGCTTTGACTACTTGTGATGCAGGCTCAAATGGCATTCCAGCCGCTGCCGCTGCAACCACCGCTCTAGCAGCTAACATGACAGTGGTCGATGGTGTTATCACCATGACAGGCACGGCAGCAGCTGGCGGTTATACCAATGTACTCACACCAACACTTAATGCTCAAGAGAGCGCCGTCATATGGACACAGTCTGGTAGCTGCCTGACTCCTGGATACTGCAAGTAATCACTAATACTTGAAGAGGTGGAGGCAGTAAAGCTCCGCAAGCAACGAGTCCGCTAGTCCTAGCTCATTGCTGATAAAATAGCCCCCGACAACTGTCGGGGGCTATTTTATTCATACACCTAAATAAAGATAATACCCGAAAACCTAACGCAGCTTAAAAATAGAACCGAATATCCCGATCTCAAAATAACTCATAAAACAACAACTGACTGCACTATTATGCGCATATAATAAAACCACTTTCTGGAGATCTTTGTGAAATACAAAATTAAGGCTAATGGATTTACCTTTCTCGAAATAATGGTAACCATAGCAATCATTGGCATACTCGCCGCTATAGCAGTACCAGCATATTCAGAATATATTAAGCAGACACACCTAAACAGTGCCGAACAAAAAGCGGAGCATCTTCAGATGCTACTGCAAGATTATTGGGAAGATAATGAAACCTATGCTTCAGGAAATGACGCAACACTTAAAACAACACTAGGATGGCACTCCGGAGACAACTATATTACCAGCCTAGTTGAAGCAGGAGGAGATGGCATTGGCACCTCCTTTAAAATCACTATTACCCACTCAGAGATCACTGATAGACCAGTCATCATTAACTACGCTCGATAACCCAATACAACTCAAAAAAACAACTACCACGTTCCAAAAAAAAAGATTCAACTGCCCCTACAAAACGACAAAAAACAAAAACTCTGCTATAAACACCTATAGTGTGCTCTGATTATAAAAAGAGGGCTGTTTGGATAGAAACAGCTCAGCAGATCAGCATCTTTTTCTATACTACATAACTAATTACTTAACCTATTTGATACTAAGTTAACCTTGAGACTCAATGACCAAAACTCAGCCCAAAGTTAATCTTAGCGGACTTGCTCGCTGCCTCATTCAGAATAAGCTGCTCAGCGAACAGGAAGCAGAAAAAGCCTTTCAGCAAGCACTAAAGACCCGCACCCCTTTTGTATCCCACCTGGTCGAACAGAAGATACTGGGAAGTCGAGATATTGCAGAAACTGCCTCCATGGAGTTTGGCATTCCCTTCTTTGACCTGGACGCGCTTGACATGGAGTCTGCTCCAGTTGGGTTGGTCGAGGAAAAACTTCTTCGCGTACACCGAGCGCTGCCTCTCGTAAAGCGCGGAAACCGACTATTTCTTGCCGTCGCAGATCCTACAAACCATCAGGGATTGGATGAGATAAAATTTAATACCGGCCTCGCCTCAGAGGCTGTGGTAGTAGAGGAAGATAAGCTAAACCGCTACATCGAGCAGGCATTGGATGCTCAAGACACCAGCATGTCGGATTTAATGGATGCAGACCTTGATAATCTGGATATTTCCGCAGGTGATGACGAAGCACCCAAAGATAATGATTCAGAAGTTGATGAGGCTCCAGTCGTACGTTTTGTTAATAAAATATTATTAGATGCTATCAATAGTGGCGCTTCAGATATACACCTTGAACCCTACGAAAAAATCTTTCGCGTCCGCTTTCGTCAGGACGGCATGCTACGTGAAGTCGCCTCACCCCCTGTTAATATTGCAGCTCGTCTAACAGCAAGAGTCAAAGTCATGTCACGCATGAATATTGCTGAGCGCAGGGTTCCTCAGGATGGCCGTATCAGGATGAAGCTATCAAAGAATCGCTCCATCGATTTCCGTGTAAATACCTGCCCTACAATCTACGGTGAAAAGATTGTGCTACGTATTCTCGACCCCGCCAACGCAGAGGTCGGCATCGAAGCACTTGGCTTTGAAGAGAAGCAGCAAAAAGATTTTTTGAGCGCTATTCACAAACCTTACGGTATGGTTCTGGTAACAGGGCCAACAGGCAGTGGTAAAACAGTCTCTCTCTATACGGGTCTAAACCTGCTTAATGAACCTGACATCAACATATCCACTGCTGAAGATCCTGTAGAAATCCAGGTCGTAGGTATCAACCAGGTCAATGTAAATATAGCCACAGGATTAACCTTCGCTGAAGCCCTAAAAGCCTTCCTGCGGCAAGATCCAGATATTATTATGGTGGGTGAAATTCGTGACCTTGAAACAGCTGAGATTGCCGTAAAGGCAGCCCAAACCGGCCACTTGGTGCTATCAACCCTGCATACCAATGACGCGCCTCAAACATTGACACGACTGGCAAATATGGGGGTTGCTCCCTTTAACATCGCCTCATCAGTACTGCTGATCATGGCTCAACGCCTCGCCAGAAGACTATGTGAACACTGCAAGGCTCCAGATGACATTCCAGAAGAGGCGCTACTGGAAGAAGGTTTCACGAAAGAGGAGATCCCCAACCTCAAGATCTATAAAGCAGGGTCAGAATGCGACCACTGCACCAAAGGCTATAAGGGGCGGGTTGGCATATTTCAGGTTATGCCCGTTTCAGAAGCAATGGGGCGTATGATCATGGAAGGCGGCAATGCCATGCAACTGGGTGATCTAGCCAAAGAAGAAGGCATCCAGGATCTGCGTAGATCTGGCCTAAACAAGGTCAGCCTAGGTGTTACCAGCCTCGACGAAATTAACCGCGTAACAAGAGAATAAATTCCATGGCGGCAAAAACACCTAAAGCACCTAAAGCCCACGTTTTTACTTGGGAAGGTGCAGATAAGCGTGGCAATAAAGTAAAAGGTGAAAGCAGGGCTGCTAGTATTGCTCTAGTACGCGCAGAACTACGCCGTCAGGGTATAGCACCAACTAAGGTTAAGAAACAAGCCGCACCTCTATTTACTGCCCGAAAAAAAGCAATTACTGCAGCGGATATTTCCATTTTTAGTCGCCAACTCTCAACCATGATGTCCGCAGGTGTGCCTTTAGTACAATCTTTTGACATTGTAGGGCGCGGCCATGACAATCCTAGCATGCAGGACCTCCTTCTAAGCATTAAAGCTGATATCGAAGGGGGGACCGCCCTTGCTCCAGCTCTGGCCAAACACCCACTTCAGTTTGATGACCTATTCTGCAATCTAGTCCACGCAGGTGAGCAAGCCGGCATACTAGAAACTCTATTGGATAAAATCGCCACCTATAAAGAAAAAACCGAAGCCATCAAGGGCAAAATCAAGAAAGCACTTTTCTACCCTGCTGCGGTTATGGTAATCGCTTTTATTGTTACCACCATTCTATTGGTCTTTGTTGTCCCGCAATTTAAAACTATTTTTGAAGGGTTTGGGGCAGACTTGCCTGCCTTCACCCTTATGGTGGTTGCTCTATCTGAATTTGTGCAGGAGTGGTGGTGGATAATACTACTCGCTATAGGTGGTGCCGTTTTTTTCTTAGGCAATCTTTACAAAAGATCTCGAAAATTTCGCCATCTATTGGATAAAGCCTTCCTAAAAGCACCTGTCTTCGGTGTCATTATGCACAAAGCAGCTATTGCTCGGTTTGCGCGTACTACAGCCACTATGTTTGGTGCCGGCGTACCACTGGTTGAGGCATTGGAATCAGTTGCTGGCGCCACTGGCAACATCGTATATGGTGAGGCAGTCCTACGCATGCGTGAAGATGTTGCAACAGGGCAAACCATGACGCTAGCCATGAAACAGCAAAACCTGTTTCCGCATATGGTAGTACAGATGGTTGCTATCGGAGAAGAATCTGGCTCTGTGGATGACATGCTATCCAAGGTCGCCGATTTCTATGAAGAGGAGGTGGATAATGCGGTTGATGCCCTCAGCAGTCTATTAGAACCGCTTATCATGGCTGTCCTTGGTGTGCTGGTCGGTGGGCTAGTTATTGCAATGTATTTACCTATCTTCCAAATGGGTCAAGTAGTTTAGTAAAAAAACCTTCTCCTTTCCAAACCTATAGAAAATACCATGGATTTTATTAGCTACCTTCAACATAACCCCTTAGCTTTTTTCACATATGTTGGTTTACTGGGACTTATGGTTGGCAGCTTTTTAAATGTAGTCATCCATCGCCTGCCCATCATGATGGAGCAAGATTGGCGAGCTCAATGTCTGGAATTTCTAAAACAGGAAGAGACGAACAAAGAGCCCACTTTAACGCTAAGTACCCCTCGATCACGCTGCCCACACTGCGGCCATAAAATCAAAGCCACTGAAAATATCCCCATCATTAGCTATCTCTTCTTAAAAGGAAAATGCTCAGAGTGCACAGCTCCCATATCAATTCGCTACCCACTAATTGAATTAGCCACCTGCCTACTCTCACTAGCTGTTGCTTGGCGCTTTGGCATTAGCAGCCAGACAGCCTTTGCACTCCTACTCACCTGGGCTCTCATTAGCCTAAGCATGATCGACTTTGATCATAAACTACTACCTGACTCCATCACCCTCCCCTTTCTTTGGCTTGGGCTATTATTGAGTCTCTGGAGTACTTTTACCTCCCCTGAATCAGCGATTATTGGTGCTACTGCTGGATACCTTTCACTCTGGAGTGTCTTTCAGCTATTTCGACTAATTACCGGAAAAGAGGGCATGGGATTTGGAGACTTTAAACTATTAGCTCTCTTTGGTGCCTGGTTAGGCTGGCAGTACCTACCCCAGATTATAATGCTCTCATCCCTAGTTGGCGCACTAATTGGAATAGCATTAATTATAGTGCGTGGCCGTGACCGCAATATCCCCATCCCCTTTGGCCCCTATCTGGCAATTGCAGGTTGGATTAGCTTACTCTGGGGTGACTATATAAATCAGGTATATCTCACTTGGGCAGGGATATGACACAGATGCAACGCCCGATGCCTACATACAATAAATCAACATATTGCAAGCTACTACTCATAGCGCTCTTCTTATTAGCTCCACTCTACTTCCAACCTAACCTTGGCGGCACAGGATTGGATCTCACCTACAACATCCCAGTATGGGCAATCGCCTCTTTTCTAATCGGAGGCGGCCTATATCTGATTGCAGCAACACAGAGATTCATCCGCCCAATGCATGCATGGGCATTTCTGGCATTTCCAGTTGTTATACTTCTCAGTGGTATTATTACCGGCTCATCTCAGCCCATTCCCTGGCTCTTTAGGCAGATCTATGTCGTTGGCGGGATACTATTTTTATTAACTCTCTTCCAATTCAACATCAAACAGAACCAAGCTGAGCGCCTTCTATATGTAATTGCAGTATCTGCCCTTGTAAGCGCACTAATAGCCATTACTCAGATACACTCCCCCGAATTAATTCAGGGGTGGCTGGTGACAGTCGGGAACATTCCAATAGGTTTATTCCAGCAAGTCAACGTACTTTCCTCCTATCTAGCTACAGGCATAATCATCTCATTTTACTTGATTAGCCGGCCATCCATCACCTCAGCCTCCCTGGCAGCCAAGGCTTCACTTATTGCCTGCATTGGAAGCAGCGCTTTTATTATTACCTATATTGGATCACGAGTCGGAATACTATCTGCTGCAATAGGACTTATAATCATTCTTATTAGCCGCCAACAGCAACTCAAAAAAAGATCCGCACTCGCATTAATAGCCTTTCTTTCACTTGCTGGGGGTGCCATCCCAGGGGGTACGACCAAGGAAGGCTTTAAAAATCTATCTCAGAAAACCACAGAAGTAGCCAAAGGGGTCAATTCTTCATACCGCGTTAATATGTATGCTGTTGCCTTGGAACTAATAGCCCAAAAGCCAGTATTTGGACATGGCATTGGCAACTTTCAACGTGTGTGGGGGCTACAAAATGGTGATTACTATCAGCGCAATCCTAGCGCTAAACTCCCACCTTATGTAACGCACCCTCACAATGAGCTGGTGTACTGGTTAATTGAAGGAGGCATTGTTTCATTTGCTGGAATAATTATAGCCCTTGGAGCAATAGTGCTTGCTCTGATCAGATGCGGCCCACAACGAGGGGGGGGCTATGTCGCTCTGTTAACCCCCATCACCCTGCATGCTCAGGTAGAACTGCCCTTCTATATCTCTTCACTGCACTGGTTCCTCTGGCTATTTCTGGTATTTCTGATATTGCGCCATCGCATAACCATAAGCACCCTATCATTAAGCCTGTCAGCAACACGCCTAATCAAGGTTACAGCCATCCTATCCTGCATTGGTAGCAGCTATTTTTTGATCCATTCTGCCCGCGCTCAATCTGATATCTATGCCTATTTAACAAAAAAAGAGAGCAGCACCCCCTACTTACAAGTAGCTCTCAATAACCTCTATTTCAAATCTTACGCAGAACAGTTAGCCATGCGCAACTTATTACACTCAAGTATTCAGAACAAAAAACCTGATAAAGTTCATTATTTCGCCCAATGGGCAGAACAACAAATCAGCATAAACCCTGAGTTAAAACTGTTTGAAGACCTAATTAATGCCTACACATTTTTAGAACTTGAAAAAGAGCGCTGCAAAACTATCAATACCGGAACTATGATGTACCCAATGAACCAACCGCTTAAAAAAATTGCGCTTACCTGCAAAGAATCAAGTTGATTTTACTTTCTGGCTAAATTTCAACAATGTTTACTATCGGACTCACTGGCGGCATCGGTAGCGGAAAAACAACAGTCTGCAACTATTTCTCTGCTCTAGGCACACCCATAATTGATGCTGACCTGGTTTCCCGTGAGGTTGTTCAGCCTGGAGAGCCAGGGCTCACACAGATCACAGCGCTATTCGGCCAGGAAATATTAGCCCCCGATGGCACACTTAATCGCAGAAAACTTCGTGATCTGATTTTTGTGGATGAGTCATCCCGTAAAAAACTCGAAGCAATACTTCATCCTCTCATACGCCAACAGATGGATAAAAAACTTGCTGCCATAAATGCACCTTATGCCATATTGGCCATTCCTCTACTGCTAGAGAGTAAGCGCAGAGAAGGAATTGATCGGATATTGGTTATTGATACAGAAGAGTCACAGCAGATAATTAGGGCTACTCAACGCGATCATAAGAACGAAAGTCAGATTCGCGCCATTATTGCAGCACAATGCAGCAGAAAAGATCGGCTGGAAGCGGCAGATGATGTAATCTATAACACTGGAAACCTGGAGCAGCTTAAGAGCCAGGTAATAGACACACATAAACTTTATCTTAGACTTGCCACTAAAAGCAGCTGAACTATCCATGTCCAATCAGATAATCTACGAACACCCGCTGAATGAGAGAGTTCGGACACTTTTAAGGCTTGAACACCTCTTTAACCGCATTACATTTCATCTGCCGCAATCTGATGAGTGGAGCAGCCGAGCAGCTATTAATGGCCTATTGGACATCACTAATATTCTTGCTCGAGCCGACATTAAGTCGGAGGTTATAAAAGAGCTGGAGCGCCACGCCACTAACCTCAATAAAATCCGCTCTGCACCTGGGGTAGATCACCAGCAATTAGACGACATCCTAACGGATCTTGAAAATAGCACCAAGATACTACGCCAGATAAGCAGCCAGATTGGGCGAGGATTACGTGAGAATGAGTTCCTCAGCAGCATCATGCAGCGTACTACCATTCCTGGCGGCACCTGTGATTTTGACCTGCCTCAGTATCACTATTGGTTACAACAGCCTGCAGCAACAAGGCATGACAATTTAGAACAGTGGTTTCAGGAGCTAGAGCCTCTACAGAACGCCATCAAATTACTCTTATCGCTTATGCGCGGCAGTGCCCATGCCAGCGAAGCAGTAGCAACCGCTGGACTATATCAGCATACACTGGAGTCACAGTCACCTGCCCAGCTCATTCGCGTTGGCTTGCCAAAAGAGAGTGCTCTTTTTCCAGAAATCAGTGGCAACAAGCATCGATTTGCCATTCGCTTTCTTGAGCCAAATGAGTCAGGCCGACCCAACCAAACACAGCAAAACACAAATTTCTCTCTGATCTGCTGTATCTTTTAACCTAAAAAAATAATGCTGATTTATCGCTCCCATCTCCGTCATGATGTTGTCTGTTCCATAACCAATATCTCCTCGTACAAATTCCGGCTTG
The DNA here is from genome assembly GCA_021773975.1 of Gammaproteobacteria bacterium. GTDB lineage: Bacteria > Pseudomonadota > Gammaproteobacteria > Chromatiales > Chromatiaceae > WFXD01. The sequence continues at coordinate 148,740 of JAJFJN010000046.1, forward strand.
CTATCAGCAGGCAGACGTTTTAATAGGGCGATTAAACCTGGCAATTATCTTAAGTCATGCATCCGATGCGAGATTATTAAAAGCCGTTTTTAATCTAATCATCATCGTCATGACTGTGGCGCTTGCCTTTATAAGGCGGATAATCTTTTGGTGATAGCCCTTGTTGCTTTAACTTCCAGAAGTATTTCGCTTCATCTTCATCACCACTGCGATGGCACTCGACACATTTTTCATAATCACGAATCCCCTCTTCGACATGCTCTTCCCGGATCTTTGAACGGGAGTGTTCGTGGCAACCGTAGCAGGTGTAATCGCTGTAATTATTTTCAACATGGCATTTCTCACAGGTTGAGTCATGATGCTTGTCGAAGCGGAAGTATTTTTCATGTTCAAAGGTGGCAGGTTTCCAGCCATCAATGGTATGACACTGAGAGCAGTTGCCTTTGATCTTCAGATGCAGTGCATCGCCTGGGTTTCTATGGCAACCATCACACTGTTCTCGCATAGCCTGTGCAACCAGTTCATGTGAGAAGTAGCCAATGGGACGGAAGGCTTGCACGCCTTTATGGTCACTGTGGCAGGCAACACAATCGTCTTCGAGCAGTTTTTGATGAAAGGCGACATTTTTCTTCTCTTTGGCAATAACCAGCCCTTTGGTGGTCTTTAGGCCGATCTCATCCACCTTGTGACACCGCATGCACTTATCCGGTGTGCTGCCAATAAATGGCGTGTGGCAATTAAAACAGTCATCAGTAAGTTCCAGATGGGCATCAATGAGCTTGCCTGGCTCAATCATTAGCTGTGGAGCAAAGGTCACCAGTAGCAGAATTAGTGCCAGGTTGGTCAGGACGATTATGTTGACGGTTCTGTTTTTCATTTCCATTGCCAGTATAGAAAGATGGTGAAAATATGAGTGATACCCAGTACTGAGAAGACCAGGGTGATCGGAAAGTGTACCGCCCGCCATTTCTTCATTAGGTCAAAGGTAACGGAGTCCCAGAACATCGCTTTCTCTGCCGCTTCAGCTGTGAGCCCTCGTTCTGCATAGCTTGCTTTTTTCTCTGCCACATAACGGCGCGAGCGATCCAGCAGATACTGGCCGGTCATGCCACTGATGATGTTGACCATCATGGCGGTCAATGCCAGCCAGGGTAGGATGGTGTAGACATGTATGCCTGCATGCACCAGAACCAATAGCGCCCCCGTCCAGGTGAGGATCTCATGCAGCTTGAGCAGTGTCTTTGGTTTACCGAAACTGATCTTCTTGCGCTTACGCATGGAGTAGAGGAAGGAGAGCAGGATCAGGAGGACACCCGGTATGCCCAGCCAGCGTCCGATCCAGGTCAGACCAGACAGATGCAGAAAGGCATCCACAATGGCCGTCGCCGCAATCAGCGCAATAAAGCTCAGCAGAAACGGCATGACTTTTTTACTTATAAGTGAACGTTCCATAACGGTCTCTATGCGGTTAACGTAAGGTCGTTTTTAGGTTTTGAGATACACAACAGGCAGTGGCCATCCTCAACATCAGCATCCGGATCCTGGCTGTACTCCACTTCACCTGATTCCAGGGCGGTCTGACAGCTAGCACAACTGCCAGCCCGGCAGCCTGAATCCACTTCAATATTGTTATTTTCAGCGAACTCCAGCAGTGATTCGGCATCTGGATTCCATGCAATGCTTTTGCCAGATTTGCTGAAGGTGACGGTAATACTTTTCTGCACCGCTGTTGGCTTGCTGGCCTGCTGGGTTACTTTCTGGTGCTTGGGCAGGGTTGCCGGACCAAACGACTCATAATAGATGTCATCGGTTGCAACATCCCACGCTTCCAGGGCTGGGATTAGGCTTTCCATCATTGCCCTGGGGCCACAGACATAAAACTGGTAGCGTTTTAGTTGCAAGGTGAGGCGCAATAGTCTGATATCCACATGCCCCTGGTGCTGGTAGTCAACACCCTCCTCATCCTTCTCACCCGGCCTGCTATAGCAGACATGCAGGTGAAAGTTGGCATGAGCCTGCTGCAATTTTTCCAGGTGCCCCTTCATGGCATGCTCAGCACTGTTACACACCCCATAGAAGAGCCGGATTTCACGCGAGCTACCACTGTTTAAAAGCGTATTAACAATACTTAGCATTGGGGTGATACCAATCCCACCTCCCACCAGCACGATGGGCAGGGGTTCTGCCTCCATCAGATAGAAATGACCGGAGGGTGCCTTGACGGAAAGCTGCATCCCCTCCTGCACATGATCATGGAAGTAGTTGGAGGAGCGGCCAGGCGGGGCACCTGGTTGATTAGCTGGCGGGGTGGCTCGTTTGATAGTGACCCGATAGTAGTCAGGTTGTGGACTATCTGACAGGGAGTAACAGCGCACGACGCTTTTGCTTTCACCGCTTGTTGGATCTTCGATCTGAAGTTTAAATGTGAGGAACTGGCCCGGCTTAAATGAGGGCAGTGGCTGTCCATCAACGGGGGTCAGATAGAAGGAACAGATAGATTCTGCTGCAGCCTCCATAACCCGGCGCTGGACAATAAACTCTTTGAAGCCCTGCCAGGCAAGTGGTGTTTTTTCTGCCGCATCAGGCGAAACAATTGGGGCAATATTTGAAGTGACGGGCTGCTGCTCAACACTACCCTGCTGCTCGCCTATACGAGATTCAAGATCCCTGAATTGCTGCTTGCGGCGGCGAAGCCCAATCAGTACAAAGACGATCACCTGCGCAGCTATTGCGGCAAATACAATTAATGTTAATGATCCCGTGCTCATGGCTGTCGGTCAGTTGAATCCGGCTATAAAAAGAGTTGAATCAATATCTCTACTGCTCATCAAGATCAATGGGGTTCTCATGAAACACCTTCTTTCCTGTAAACATGGCAGAAACCAATCCAGATTTTTCGCGCAACTCTGATACAACCACACCTAAAAGATGAAGCAGAACTGCACCCAATAGCACGTAGAAAGCGTAGACATGGATGGTAATGAAGGGTTTTCTGACACTACGCATCGTCTTATAGCTATCTGGGTTAACATTTTCTTGTGAATAGGGTTTGATCTCAGCCGCTTTAGATGGATCTTCTGCAACCCATTCAGCAATTGTCTGGCCAAAAGGTGGAAAGTACATATCGGTTCCAGCCAAAACCAGGCCGGTAACCGCCTGTAGAGAGAGTAATAAAAACAGCAGCGCCACCATCAATCGAGCAATAGGGTTATGCCCTAAATAGTGGGGTGGATTGCCTTCTTTTGTCTTCTCAACAAACTGGCTCAATGACTTTTTATAGGCTCCACCAAAAGGGAGGATAGCGGCCCACTTTGCATAACGGTTGCCTAAAAAGCCCCAGATTATTCTCCAGCCAAGATTGAGTGCAAACACATATCCGATATAGACATGGATTGTTTTCAGAAGAATTTTTCCGTCCGTTGAAACACCCAAAGCTTTGCCATTTAGAATAACCAACCCAACGCCAATCAGACCAATAACACACAACACATTTATCCAGTGAAAGAGGCGAACAGTGCGATCCCACACCTGGTATTGCACTAATGTTTCAGGATTGCTTGTGGCATCATTCATCAGATTGGCTCCTAAACTACAACACAGCAAAAATGGTGGGGCATTTTCTTTACACCCCAACTTTCAATTACAGTGTAGTGCAGCGAACCTTAAACATAGCTGAATATTTCCTATTAATTTTTAAGCTAAAAAACTTTTTTAGCTCACCTTAGATCTTTGGATAAAATCCAGCCATAGATATAGTCAATATTGGCATGTGTTCATTTCAACTACACGGCATGCCCTACAGTAAGCTCATCTCTCTTTAGCTACCCTAATCAATCGCTAACCTCAAGGCTATTTACTCATGCTGTTTTTTGAAATATGGCCCGTTATATTCAGTTTCAATTCAGCTCATCTGCGTAGACTCAAAGTTAGGAGCTAATTGAATAATCGATGCTCAAGCAGCCAAAGGCTCTTTCAGTAAAAAGGAGATTCTGATGCCTAACTTTGGAGCTTGGGAGGAGAATGAAGGAAGCGAGTAAAACAACAGCTATGCTACAAACTTTGAGCACACCATGGAAGGCAACCCATCAACTACAAATAGAGGCACAGCAACACCAATATTTAGACTATCTTCAATAGAGAGGTTTTGAATTTTATTCAAAAAATAAACCACTATGAAAAGCATTAGTTACATTACTGTTTTAATCTCCATGCTCTACACCGGTAGTGCCTATACTAATGATCACGCAGAGGCACGTGCATTGGCTGATTCAGGCATCATTCTACCATTGGAGGCCATTATCAATCAGGCAAAAGCCGAGTTCCCAGGACGTATTCTGGAGGTATCGCTTGAGCATGAAAAAGAGGGCTATGTGTACGAGCTTGAATTGGTAGATGAAAAAGGCCATGTCTGGGAGCTGGAGTATGATGCTACAACAGGCAAACTCCTGGAAAAAGAACAAGAGGACCACTAAGCCATGCGCTTACTATTGGTAGAAGATGATTTAGACCTGGCTGAATATCTGATCAAGGACCTAAGCAACCATGGCTTTGCGGTTGATCATGCCGATAACGGGGTAGATGCTGAATACATGGGCGACCTGGAGCCTTACGATGTTGTGATTCTAGACCTTGGTCTGCCTCAACGCTCTGGTTTGGACGTGCTCAAACACTGGCGCCAGAAGAAAAATCGCGTACCAGTTATTATTTTAACGGCTCGAGATAGCTGGAACGAAAAGGTTGATGGCTTCAAGGCCGGAGCCGATGATTATCTGGGCAAGCCCTTTCATGCGGAAGAGTTGATTGTTCGTATACAGGCACTGATCCGTCGCAGCCACGATATGACCGGAGAGGCCATTGAAAGCAGCGGTTTAACGCTGGATGAAGATCGACAGCAGGTGAGGCTGGCCGATGGTAAAGCACTGGATCTTACCGGCACTGAATTTCGCCTACTGCGCTGCTTCATGCTGCATTCTGGACAGATACTCTCCAAAACACGTCTAACTGAGCATGTCTATGATCAGGATTTTGATCGTGATAGCAACCTCATCGAAGTCTATGTACGCCGCCTACGGGACAAGCTGGGGCAAGGGTATATCACCACCAAACGGGGGCAGGGCTACACCTTTACCAACCCAGAAGCATGAACTCACTCCAACAACGACTACAGTGGGGGCTAACACTCAGCCTGATGTTACTGATGACTCTCCTTTGGTGGGCAGGCAGCCTGGCCGTACGAGAGTTAGGAGAGGATCTCATAAGCTCTCGTCTGGAACATGATGCAGAGAGCCTGCTATCAGCCATGTCATTCAGCAGTGAGAATCAACCTCAAATAAGCTGGAAAAGTATCAATCCCATCTATAACCAGCCTTTCTCTGGACACTATTATATTATTCATCTGGACAAAGAATCATCCCATCACTCCCGCTCACTATGGGATCAAACACTTGAGGTGCCCCACCTAAAAGCAGGTGAAGCAGAGCAATGGTACGCCAATGGGCCATCCGAACAAAAACTGCTGATATGGGCAAAATATTTTGACAAACAGAACCACGGTTTCACACTGGCAATAGCAGAGGATCTGACTCCACTGGAGAGTCACCTGTCGCTCTTCCAATGGACCTTTGCAGGTCTCTCTGTGGCCGTACTTTTTATTCTGCTACTTGTGCAAAAACAGGTGATTCATAAATCATTTCAACGGTTGGATGCCGTGCGGGCTGACATCCAACATTTAGAGCAGGGAGAGACGGGGAGCTTATCTGAAGATGTACCTGATGAAATCCTACCTTTAGTAGAAGAATTTAACCGACTTCTTGAGCTGCTGGCACAACGCCTCGAGCGGTCACGCAACTCCCTTGGAAACCTGGCGCACGCGCTGAAAGGGCCACTCAATTTATTGGTGCAAAGCCTGGACAGCTCAGCATTAAATGATCATCCAGATCTACGACTACAAGCACAAACTCAAACCCAGCGCATCCACCAGCTGATGGAGAGAGAGCTAAAACGGGCACGCCTGGCTGGCAGCGGCAGCCCTGGCCAACGGTTTAATGCGCAGCAAGAGCTGCCTGATCTCATAACAGTGCTTAAACAGGTACATACCAAGCATATATTAGATATCGAATTGCAGATTACTACAGATACCCCTGCTTTTGGAGACAGGGAAGATATGCTGGAGCTTATTGGCAATCTCCTCGACAACGCTTGCAAATGGGCTAAATCCAAGGTGTTATGCCGTATCTCAGGAAATCAGACTATCCACATCTCTGTTGACGATGATGGCCCTGGTCGATCTGATGATGAATTAAAACAACTTGCTCAGCGCGGCATTAAGCTGGATGAAACAGTGGAAGGGCATGGCCTGGGGCTCTCAATTGCCAAAGATATCGTCAAACTCTACAACGGCCAGATACAATTCGAACACTCTCAAGCACTTTGTGGTCTACATGTTGAGATAACATTAGAAATTTAATCTAAACTTTATCTTACATATACCCTCAAAATTTAAGTGTTTTTATGGATCTAAGGTTTTCAATCAAAAAAGCATGGTTTGGACTCATTCTTTTGGTGAGCATCCTGCCCATGTTGGTTATGCAGCTGTGGGGAAGCCATAAATATTATGATCTACAGCTAGAACACGCACTGCAACGTGAAGATTTCTACCGTGATCTGAGCCTTAATCATATTGAGCAGGTCATTCTACGGCTGGTCACCCTGCTGGAAAATAAAAGCGACCCCATTACCCATAGCCTGACACATAAACAAGACCAGCAAATCCTGGACAGCATGCTTGCTAAAGCCATTAGTCGTGAACCCGCCATACATGGCCTGCTTATCCTCAACACAGATGGCAGCATTATTACTGGTTTAGAGAGCCATGACCCGGGCCCTGGTCTTCCACCCATTCGAGCTGGCTTACTTGCACATTGGCAACCCTCTCAGAAAAAAACAGCTGACTCATTTATCAATGCACAGAAAAAGGATTATGACCTTGGCCCTATTGAAGTGCATCCAGAGGGGTTCTTTTTTACTCTAGCAGTGCCTATTGGCTCTGCCGAACAACCAATTGCCATACTGCTTTCATATATTGATGCCCGTATTCTTTGGACTCATCTCAAAGCTCAGCTATCTGAATATGGGTTAACAGCCTATCTCGTAAACCGCCAAGGCATTCTACTCAGTACTATTTCTGAGAGTAACTATAGCGTAGGGCAATCTCTAGAAAAGCTACTGTCTGTACAGAGTTTCATGGCAGGCAATAAGTTTTCATCAACAGCGACCTATGATGGAATTATGGGGAAACCTGTATTTGGTTCAATTGCCACACTTGAAGGCACCAACTGGGGAGTTGTTACTGAGGTTGAGCAAGAACAGCTTATATCCCCCATTCGTCTCACACTTATCAAAGTCATACTCGTTGCCACAGTCGTTATTATTTTTCTTGCCTGGCTGGGGCTGTTCTTAACCAACCGCCTTGTAAAACCACTTACAGCAATATCAGCAGATTTTAAGCGCGTAGCAAAACAGGACTATAGCCCCTGTAATATTTCTTCTGACTTTGTAGAACTACAATCACTGGCTGTTGGTTTTAATAGCATGGTCACTGAAATTGACAAATCTCAACGTGAGCTTCGTCAGGCAGCCGTTGTCTTTAGCAGCTCACTAGATGGCATTATCATTACTGATACCACAGGCCATATTGTCGCTGCCAATCAAGCCTTAACAACAATCACCGGCTATAGCGAACAAGAAGTATTGGGGCAAAAACCTTCACTCTTTAAATCTAATCGTCATGCCCCCTCTTTTTACCATGCGATATGGGAATCAATTGATAAAACCGGATACTGGCGTGGAGAGATATGCTATCAACGTAAAAATGGAGAGCATTTTCCAACTCTGTTAACACTCAAGGCAGTTAAAGATGATAATGACCGGATCAGCCATCACGTAGGGATCATTACAGACATAAGCTCTATTAAAGAGACCGAAAACAAACTATCACACCTGGCTCATCACGACCCACTCACCGAACTACCCAACCGTTTACTGCTGAGCTCTAGTTTGGAACATGCCCTGCATCATGCTAAACGCGATAAAAAACAGGTCGCCATACTGTTTTTAGATCTTGATCGATTTAAAAACGTCAATGACTCTATGGGGCATACTCAAGGCGATCATCTTTTAAAATTAGTTGCTTCTCGTCTGGCAAAAAACATGCGTGCAGAAGATACCATTGCTCGCCTTGGCGGAGATGAATTTGTTATCTTAATTGAAGAACTTGAGGGCATACAAGGCATCATTAAAATTGCAAAGAATACCCTCAAACTTTTTAAAAAACCTTTTCATATTCAAGATCAAGATATATTTATTGAAGCCAGCATCGGCATTAGCATATACCCTAATGATGGAAAAAATACCGATACATTACTGAGAAATGCTGATGCAGCCATGTATCGAGCCAAAGAGAAAGGGCGCAATAATTATCAATTTTATACCAAAGCACTCACTGACAAAGCACATGAACGATTTACAATAGAAACCAATTTACGCCAAGCATTAGAGCGAGGTGAATTTGAACTCTATTATCAGCCACAGTTTTCACTTGTAGACAACACATTAACCGGTGTTGAAGCACTAATTCGTTGGAATCATCCAGAACAGGGATTAGTATCACCTGCCTCTTTTATTCCAGTAGCCGAAGAGACCGGACTTATTGTTCCCATCGGAAAATGGGTATTACAAGCAGCCTGTATGCAACATCAGGCTTGGCTTAAAGAGGGGTATCCTCCTATCAAAATAGCAGTCAATCTATCAGCGCGTCAGTTTCATGAGTCAGGCATGGTCGAGATGATTAGCAATATGCTGGAAGAGACCACTATGGATTCAACATACCTGGAACTTGAACTGACCGAAAGCATCATCATGAACGATGTTGAATCCACCATAAAAATACTGAATGAACTGCATTGGATGGGGCTTGAAATATCTATTGATGATTTTGGTACTGGCTATTCATCTCTGAGTTATTTAAAACGCTTTCCAATTGATCGACTAAAAATCGATCAATCTTTTATACGTGACATTTCAATAAACCCCAGTGATGCAGAGTTAGTTACCGCTATTATTACACTAGCACGCAGCATGAAATTAAGAGTACTCGCAGAGGGTGTGGAAACCAAAGAACAGTTACACTATTTGAAAAAACAGGGGTGCGATGAAGTACAGGGTTATTACTATAGCCGCCCCGTGCCAGCAAAAGAGTTAATGCGGTTTTTAGACAAAAAATAAAATGGTGGCCAATTATTTATAGGCATTAGTTTTATTGGCACATCTGCCAGCGCTCACTACGCTCAGTAATACTTTCAATATACCGTGACAATTTATTTAAGTCAGGCGCTACTAACTCTATATACTCTAATCCAATATGATAACTATCACTTGATACTCGCCTAAGCTGAAATATTCGACAATGTGTGAAAACCTCAGCTAAAGCACCATTTTCCATCGGAAGTGTTATTTTAATATCAACCTCAGCGGGCTGACTTAT
>JAJFJN010000047.1 GCA_021773975.1 Gammaproteobacteria bacterium
GATCAAATACTCAATACACGACTGTTCTGATGCAAACTGCTTGCGAAAGTCCCGCACTGTCTTTGGATAAGCTGGTTTGGAGTTCTTCACAGATAGACTATGGTTCAGTTAGATCGTAGGAGTCAAGTGCCCAAGCATTAACGTCCATTTTAGCTACAGCTGCACATGCTATAAAACCACAATAAATTACCACTTCAGCTATAAACTGCAAAGCTGAAAAAAAGTTAAATCCATTCAGCTAGCATTTAGAATCTCCTCACTAATCTGAAAGTGAAGGCAGAAAAAAGCCTTCTGCCAATTCAGACAAAATGGGAGGGAAACCATGAAAAACCACCGCATTACAGCAACTATCGCGTTACTACATTGCCAATGCTTGGTGCCATCGCTATAAAACTGTCTGTGGTGAGCATTGTTGCAGCTTGGGCAATGAAACCCTGATGGCCAGCCTGCTTTCTCAAGTGCTTGCTCACACTGAGCCTCTGTCCCATATTGCTCAAATAGCACTGTCAAACTCATTCCAGGTTGAACCTGGATCGGATTCATTGCCATGATTATGCTCCTATTTAAACTCATGGCAATATTATGCAGACACCACAGAGTCTGAACCTGAGCCTGACTGAGGTAGAGTGCTAATCAAGAAAACGATTATGTTTGATGGTATATATCGCAATGACTTATAGGAATGAGGTTGCTTACGAATACTCTAAGCTTAATCCTACTCGTATCTTGATGGCTTCCCATGCTGATAATTGCTTTAACATTAGATCCATAAAGGCATGGATGCATTTATTATGGCGCTAGACTGGCGGCTAAACTCTGTTAGTCTAGCGTCATATATCTGTATGGTTAGCTTTGGGGTTTTAATGACACAAGATAATAAATCGAGTCAGCTCAAGCCAAATGGTTCTGGATTTGCTCGGATTTTAAAGGCATTTGACTGTTCTGTTAAAGGTTTCCGTGCGGCGTATAAGTATGAGGTGGCTTTTCGGCAGGAGTTGCTTTTGTGTCTGGTTTTATGGCCCTTTAGTTTTGCGCTTGCAGCCTCACTCGCACATTGGGTTGCATTGGTATCTTCTCTGTTGCTGCTACTGCTTGTTGAAACTATTAATTCAGCAATTGAAGCGTTGGCTGATCAGATATCAACAGACTTTCATGAGCTTTTGGGTAGGGCAAAAGACTTAGGTTCATCTGCGGTGTTTATTGCCGTTTCAATTGTGACTTTGGTTTGGGTCGAGGCGATATATAGCTATTTTGTTGGCTAACTTGAATCATCCCGCTACTTCGCTTCGAGGTTTCTCTCGTCCAATTAGAAATGCCAGTAGGGCAGGTACTACGAATAGGGTGAGGATTGTTGAGAGTGCCAATCCACCCAATATGACTGACCCTAGCCCTCGGTAGAGTTCTGATCCAGATCCTGTGGATAATACCAGTGGTAGCAGGCCAAAGAGAGAGGTGGTGGCCGACATGAAGATGGGGCGGATACGGGTGCGTACAGAGTGGGTAATGGCATCAATAGATTGCATGCCTTCGTAACGAACATTATTAAGTGCTTGATGAACGATAAGGATGGCGTTATTAACCACGGTTCCCACCAGAATTATGAAGCCAAGCATGACCAGAATATCGAATGGCTGAGCAGCAACAAATCGATTGACCAACTCTAATCCTATAAAACCACCGGCTGCTGCCATGGGGACGCTAAATAGAATAATGAGGGGATAGAGGTAGTTGCTAAATAGAGCAGAGAGCAACAGATAAGTAATAACGATAGCCAGTAAAAAGTTCCACTGTAGTGCCAGCCGGGTTTCGGTGAGTTTGTCGGCATTACCACCAACATGCACATCTACCCCGTTTAGTTTGCCAGCCCCCTTAAGTTTGGGAATTAGCTCTTCATTGATGATTTCCAGCGCCTGCTGCAAAGCAAAGGATTCGGGGGGTGTTACCTCTAGTCGAATATTACGTTTACGCTCTAGATGATCGACTTGAGTCATCCCTTGGGTATATTCCAATTGTGCCAGGTCATCTACGCGAACAAGCTCACCAAAGGGGGTGGCAATCAGGCCATTTAAGATATCTTCTGGCGCTTTGATATTGTCTTCGCCTGATGTCAGTACCAGATCCATTAACTTTGATCCTTCTGGTTTGTATTCACCTACCTTGCGGCCATCCATTAATACATCGACATAGATGCCAAGCGACTTCTCCGATAGCCCATTGGCTAGCACTTGTGCTCGGTTGGGAATCAGATTGGCCTCTGGATAGCCAATCTCCAGTGAGGGGACAGGGCGGATCTGCGCACCAGGAATAGCCTGGGAGAGTGCGCCATAAAGTACTCTGGCTGCACCAACGATTGTGCCGTACTCCTCGCCTGAGATATTGACATCAACCCCACGCCCCTGACCAATGCCGGACTCAAAGATGCCGCGCTGGATCGAGACACCAAAAACGCCAGGGATACTGTTCATCACCCGGCTGAAGGTGGGCATCATATCGCGCGCTTGTGTGACGTGTTTGGAGGTGCCGCCAAACATGGTGAAACGTTCTGAGCCGACATAGAAGAGATTCTCAATCTGCGGCACACCATCTTTGTAGTCTTCATTCAGATAGGGTTGCAGTTCATCCATGATGTAACGTCCCATTTCGGCACGCTTGTCGTCTGAATAGCCGGGCGGTGGGATCAGGATGTTCATGATCAGATTGCGGTTGCCTTGTGGCAAATACTCAGCCTTTGGCAGTAGATTTTGTACGAGTATGACGGAGGCGCTGACGAAGAGTGCTACGGTGATCAAGCGAGTGAAGCTGTTTTTCAATGTTAATCGGGAGCAGGTCATCAATAGCTGAACAACCAGATTGCCTTCGCCGGGTGGTTTGCGCTCCCTTACTTTGTTGCTAAGGCTATAAAAGAGGCTTGTCATTGCTGGGATGACTGAGATGGAAACCAGTAGTGAAAGCATGATGGAAAAACTGATTGCAATGGCGATATCACGAAATAGCTGGCCTGCCTCTTCTTCAATAAAAATTACGGGTAGAAAGACTGCGACGGTGGTGACTGTCGATGCCAACACGGCACCCCATACCTCACGTGCGCCATCATAAGAGGCTTGAAAAGCATCCTTCCCCATGTGCCGATGGCGATCAATGTTCTCCAGCACCACGATGGCATTGTCCACCAACATGCCTACAGCAAAGGAGATGCCCGCCAGTGAGACGACATTAATATTACGACCAAAGAAGTACATAAAAAGAAAGGTGCCAATCACTGAAATGGGAATGGCTATGGCCACAGTGATGGTCGCACTGATTGAGCGTAGAAAGAGCAGTAATACACCAATAGCTAACAGACTGCCCAGCAGTAGATTGTATTTAACCGTGCTGATGGCGGTATTGATGTAGACAGTTTGATCATGCACCCAATCGAGGTAGATGCCGTTCTTTTTGAGGATGCCCTCGTTGAGACCTTGTACAGCGTTGCGTGCCCGCTCGGTTAGCTCCAATACATTGGCGCCAGCCTCTTTACGTATCGCCACAACAATCATTGGAACGCCGTTATGCATATTGGGTGCGGCGTTGGGATAATAGCCGAGGCGGGTTGTTGCAACATCGGCCAGGTAGACGTGATGTACTCCATCACTCTTCAGTAGCACCTCGCCCGGCTCGTTGATTGATTGAAATTCACTGATTGTACGCACTCGGTAGTTACGTTTGCCAAGCCCCAGTACGCCAGCAGACACATTGCTATTGGCGCTGTTAAGCCGTTCAATAACAGTGCTAAGCGTCAGTTCACGAGTGGCTAATTGTACGGGATCAACCACCACCTCCAGCCGCTGTTCAGTGCCACCAAATACAAAGAGTGAACCTACACCCGGGACACGTTCCAGTGTATGGCGCACCTCATTTTCAAAGAAGGTGCGATAGGTTTTTATCTGATCCAGATCCCCCTCGCGCATCTTCAGCATCATCCAGATAATGGGGGCGCTGTCTCCGCCACTGCTGCTGATTACGGGGCGATCAGCATTGTCGGGATAGCGTTTTACCTCGTTTAGCTTGTTAGCCACACGGGTCATAGCCGATTCTAGATCGGCTCCTACCTTGAAGGTGAGTCGTATCTCACAGAAGCCATTAAAAGAGGAGGACTCCAATTTCTGTAGCCCCATAATGGACTTCAGCACCTCTTCCTGGCGCTCAACAATCTCCTTTTCGATCTCGTAAGGGGAGGCTCCAAACCAGTTGGTGTTGACGGTGATAGTGGGGGCTTCGACATCGGGCGTCAGTTGTACGGGCAGCCGGGAGAGACCAATCAGGCCAAATAACACGACTAGAATAACGGCTGAAAAGGTAGAGACAGGCTGACGTATCGAGAGCTGGATTAGGTTCATGGGTTACGGCTCAACCACCTGAACGGGCTGCCCTGGCCGTAGGCGGTCATTGCCATCGATAATCACCGTCATGCCCGCTTTAATATTCGGATTGTCTACGGCAATGAATGCACCGCTGCGGGTTACGATGTTTACACTCATTGGCGTAGCTTTCCCTTCGGTGATGGTGTAGATCATCTCTGCGCCTTGGTTTTGTAGCAGTGCAGCGCGGGGAATCAGCTGTAGTTTGCGTGGTGTGGCAGTGGGTACTTGTGTTTCAGCTGATAGATGCTCAAGCATCCCTTCTTCGTAGGGGAGGGCGATTTTTAGATAGACTGATTTTGAGCGTAGCTCGGCAAAGGGCACGATGCCTGTCAATGTTCCGATGATGGTGCGATTGAGCGCAGGGATGAATACCTCAAATTCGCTGCCACTCTGCTGATATGGCAGGAGCATTTCGGAGATGGGAATGACCGCTTGTATGTCACTGGTGGACCCTAGTCTTGCCAGTGCATCGCCTTTGCCCAGCCAGTCGCCCTGATCCTTCAGTTTTTCTAATACGATGCCATCAAAGGGAGCGCGTACCTTGCTTTTCTCTAATGAGAGTTGCATGCGATCCAGTCGTCGCTGAAGGGTCTTTTTACGTTCTTTCAGAATTTTATGGTTAAAGAAGGCCTCATCATAGGCACTGCGGCTGGCCAGTTGTCCCTGCTTGAGTGAGTCAAGGCGTTTGACCTCGCGTGACAGTTTTTCAATCTCTGCGTCTGACTCCAGAATTTGGGAGCGGATGATGGCCATATCTTTATATATAAAATCAGTGTTTAGCTGGGCCATGATGGTGTTTTTTTTAAGCACCCAGCCGGTATCAAAATTGTGACTGGTGATTAGCCCCTCTATATCCGCTGCAACCTGGGAAACCTGGGTAAAGCGCAGTACACCCACCATACGGCTGGTTGGGCTTAGCTCTTGTGTCTTTATTGTGGTAGTAACCACACGGGCAGGTGGAGGTTGCTGAGCCTGCGCCAGTGGGATAAACAGTAGAATTAATAAGGCGAGGCGGGTGTACATAAAACACTCCAGAAATTTGAACGACTACTGTACTGGAGGCCTAGCTTAGTGGGAAGAGGGAGTGTATTGTTTTTCCTGAATAATGCGTTGTGATGAATGGGAGTGGAGTAATTGATTTACGGCTGTGTGGTGAAGTGGGTTGTAAGGTGCAATAACGGCTAGCCGTTCACTTAATCTGTTGATACTCGGCTAAAAATCATTCGCAACCCGCGTGATGCTTAGCTTTCGCGAGCGTTCATTTGAAGAAAATACTTTTGGCAAAAAACACTTCGCAAACCCATATGGGCGCTGGGCTACG
>JAJFJN010000048.1 GCA_021773975.1 Gammaproteobacteria bacterium
TAATGACGGCGATCGAAAATCGCGTCGATGAATTCTTTGTCCAGGCGCTTCAGCTTGATGCGTTTACATTGAAAATGGAGTTTAAGTAGCATGCGCTTTTACTTGATTATGCTGAATTTGAACTCCGAAACTTGAGTTATTAGAAATCTGTGCTTCTAAGGCTCCATAATTAATACCACCCCCAGACACCCCCGCCATTGCGGACTGGCTTCCACTCGGCTCAAAAATCATCATTTACCTTCTGAAGAAAACGGGCCATCATAAATATAAAATAAAACACTGAAATGGAAACTATAACCACCACCATAGCGCTCTTATGTAAACCAATTTTTTCAATCCAGTTTTCTTTTAAAAATAAAATAAGACCTGCACTCATCAGAATACTCGTGCAAATATATACAAGACGAACCCATAAGGTATTTTTAAGCTTCATACATACTACCTCCCCACCAGATTGAATTAGTCTCATTAAAAAAACAGTGATAATTACTAGAAGTTCTGTCATCATAATTATTTTGCCACTCGGTCATGCGTATCATATATGCCTACAGCACTTGTTACGCCTTCCATACCTAAACCAAATTGAGTTGATGTTTTATATGCTTGCACAAAGTCTTTGGGTATCGTATTAAATAATGGCCTAGCAGATGCTTTTAAAACCGGACGAGCTAACCCACCAATGGAAGTTGCTAAATTTACTCCTCCATATAAAAAATTACCTGCATCCTCATCGCCCATTAAATCAATAGCTACATTTCTTGCAGGCCCATCTTTACCTGAAAAGCCTTCATAAACATTGCTCACACCTAAAGCTGCGAGTGGCCCACCTATAGCGCATCCCGCTGCCGTGGCACATAAAGTACCACCTAAACCAATTTGGGCAGCCCCACCGTAAACAGTTAATGTATCCATTACTACATTTATACCTTCATCTTCGATAAACCGAGGAATCATGGCTGCATGATATTCAACTTCATCAACCAGATTTGATACGCCAGATTGAACTGTTGACCAAAAACCAGAATCATTACTCGCCCCCGCAAAACTCGAACTCACCCCACTCCCCGCTGTAATCGCCTGCCGGGTTAATCCCAACGGATCAGTAAAGTTAGTCGGCGAACTCCCCGCATATGCATAAGGATTAATCCCATCCCCAAACCCAATCGGATCACGTTGAGTAAACCGCCCCGCCGTAGGATCATAATACCGCGCCCGATAGTAGATTAACCCCGTAGCATCCGGCTCACGCCCGGTATATCCAAACTGTGGGACTCCAGAGCCAGCAAGCGTATTACCCCAAGCATCAAAACGGGCGCTACCTTGAGTCACGCCACCGTTATCACTCACCGCAACAGCTGAACCCAACCCATCCTGATGGTAATACCTTGTATCGTTGGCATTGGGTGTGCCACGCACAACTGGCTGATCTATCCCGGTATAACTGTAATGCGCCAGCGCTGCATTCCAATCACTGCCATA
This sequence comes from Gammaproteobacteria bacterium, assembly GCA_021773975.1. Classification (GTDB taxonomy): domain Bacteria; phylum Pseudomonadota; class Gammaproteobacteria; order Chromatiales; family Chromatiaceae; genus WFXD01. The sequence goes on from JAJFJN010000048.1 coordinate 1,480, forward strand.
CTCAGACCAGATGCTCATGCCACTATAAAGAAAGCGCTGTTTTGTACCCGCTACATCTTTTTCTATGCGTCGCCCTTTGGGATCATACTTGTAGGTTTCGGTCGCTATGTTGCTCCCTTCCACCTGTTCAAGTTGGTCCAACGCATCATAGGTAAATGCACGTGTTACACCACTTTCATCCTTGCTAATAAGATTGCCGTTATCATCGTAAGTGAAGCTGGCAACAGGCGAGCCAACATCTGACCCATCACGAATGTTCTGCAGTTGTTGAGCATTATCGTATTGGTAGAAGTGGGTTGGCCCACCATTAGGATGCCGTGTCCGGCGGTTGCCATATTGGTCATATTTGTAATTTTCTACTGATGTGGCACCTGCATCCTTGAACACCTCAACAAGACGGTCGAGGTTGTCATAACTGTAGGTATAATCAGTCGTGGTTGCTGCTATATTTTCTGTGTGGCCGCTACGTCGTCCTGAGGTGTCGTAGCCGTAGTCATGTTGGCTTATGATCCCTTGTGATGTCTGGTTGACCAGTTTGGTCAGCTTGTTGCCATCATCGTAGCTGTAGCGGGCGCTTACGCCATTGGGGCTGTTGGTTTCACGCAGGCGTCCACCGGCATCGAATACAAAGTTTACACGCTCGCCATAAGGCGCTTGCATTGCGGTGAGTCGGCCTGCTGCATCGTAGAGAAAGTCGGTGCGTTTATTTTCACTGTCTGTAATGCTGTTGAGCAGGCCCCCGGGACTGCGGTCATAGGTGAGTGTTTTGTTGCCCCGACTGTCGGTGACTGTAGCCAGTCGGTTAGCACTGTCGTGCGTATAGCTGTAGGTAACCTCAGGTGTCACTACGCTGGTGATCTGCCCCAGGGTGTTGTAGTGGTAGGTTGTGATATGTGGACTGCCATCACCTGCTGAGCGTTTGGCTGTGCGATGTGTGAGCAGACCACTACGTGCATGATCATAAGCAAGCTCGACGATATGCCCATTGGGTGATTCTGTACGTATTTGATTACCGTGGCTATCATAGAAATAGCGGGCAATCTTACTGTTAGCATCATGTTTCTCTATGAGGTGGCCAAAGTCATCATAGATATAGGTTGCTTGTACCGCCAGGACATCACCCGTAGCGGCACCCAATGGATCGGTGGTATAGCCCGCCTGAAGGGTAGTGACATAGCCCAGGCTATTGTAGGTGGTTTTTGTGACCAGGCGTGCATTCATCTGGCTCAGGTCGATAAAACTATCATGTGTCGGCCCTACACTTCGTACGGGACGGTTTAGTGCATCATATTCAGTCAGACTTTCACGACCGGCATTGTCACTGGTTTTGGTTACGTTGCCGTTGTCATCATAGAAGTATTCCAGGGTGCGGTTATCAGCGGTGATGACCTTTTGCAGGCGACCATTCTCTGAGGCACCGTAGTATTGATAGGTGGTGCTGATGCCGTTGGGGTTGGTTACTTTTGTTGGGCGGCCTCCGATATCATATTCGGTGCTGACCGCATGGCCATGTTCATCATAGGCCTTGGTGGGACGATTCTGTTTGTCATATTCAAAGTGGATGCTGAAGCCATCGGGGTTTGTGACTTTGATGACATTGCCAATTTCATCATATTCACTGTGGGCGGCATGGCCTGCCACGTTGGTCTGGCTGATGGGGCGATCCAGCGTGTCATATGTAACAGTGTTATGAACCAACAACCCCATCTTTCCATCAGATTTGACACCTAGCAGACTTGAGATTTCAAGGTTGCCGTTGTCATCGTAGCTGAAATCCTGCCATTGACCCAAGCTATCGGTGGCACGTGAGATGCGGCCATTGGCATTGTACTCAACCTGGCTTTCATAGAAGGCACCATTAACACCTTGTTTGATACGACCGAGCGCATCAAAGGTTTGAGTGGCAGTGACACACTGATCCATAAGTGTGCCGCTTGCATTCTGCTGGAGGCCACAGCGTTTGATGGTTTCAGGATTTAAGAAGTTGGTTCCATCGTAGGTATATTCTACATAGGGGCCCTGGCTCTCCCGATCAGAAAAATCCTTGACCTGTTTGCTTTTGAGCAGATTGCCATGGGCATCATAGGCATTAGTACTCCAGGAGAGGATGTTTGTATCAGAAGGCGTATACGAGCAGGAGTTCCTCTCTGGAGCTGTTAATACTGTATTTTTCTTGAGTGCAATAACGTCTGTGCGGTTGCCCTTATTGTCGTAGCGGTAAAGTACGTAATTGCCATTGGCACCTTTAATTGTGCAGGGCAGATGAAAGGCATTATCACCTCGTCCTAAATATTCTAATGTGCTGCCATCTGGTAGTGTGCTTTTTGTCAGATCACCACTGAAATCATACTTAGATTGGGTTTCGTAACCCAGTGTGTGTTGACGCTTGGTTTCACTCAGTGGGTTGTTGATATCGGTGTATTCATATTGAAGACGAGACTCATCGCCTTGAATATGCTGTACCTGCTGGCCATATTCATTGAATAGGTAGGTTTGGCTGGTGCCCCGTTCATCAGTTGTTACTGTCTCTCGTCTGAACTTGTTATAGCGAAATGTGAAAGTCTGTCCCTGGCTATCTTTGTGACGGAATACCTTGCCATTGGTGTAATACTCGAATGTCATGCTGTTGCCGTTCGGATAGGTGAACGATTTCATGGCCCGGTCTAGGTTGGTTCCTTCGCTTGCTGTGTAGTAGACATAGGCGGTGGTGGACTGTTCTTGTCCTGCTACTGCTTGTGGGGTCTCGAATTTATCCAGGTTGTTGTTGACGTAACTGTAACGGAAGGTGCGTCCACTCCAATCCTCTACCCGTGTTATGTGATGATCAGCATTGTCATAGTAGAAGGTTAAACTGCGATTCAGGTCATCTTGAACAGAGGTCAGGTTATCTCCGTTGTAGGCAAAGGTTAGTGTATTGCCGTTGCGGTCAACCACTCTGGATAGCTTTGCGATGTCTCCTGCTGCACCCGCTATATTTTGAAAATAAAAGGTCAGGCCATTTTTCTCACGAATACTGTATTCGCCATTACCTTCTCTTTTGGCTGCAACGTACACATTATCTGGGTTAGTAAATACAGTACTGACCGGAACACCATTGACTGTTCCTGTGACATCAAAAGCAGTGGTGGCACCGGTACCATCTACCCAGATAGCGGATTGTGTTGGATTGGTCGTACTGTCCGATGGATCATCATCATAAAACTTCAGATAGTGGTTGAAGCTGTGCGTCCAGCCAAAGCCCAGTGGGCTATCTTTTCGAACATGAGAGTTGTAGGTGCGCTCAAAGGCAATATCAAGACCACCGCGCCCTTTTAGATAAATATCACGCTCCTGGTGATACATATTTCCAGAGACCATGTTAACGGGATCACCGGAAGCATTTGTGTTGTTTGTTACCCCAGTGGTTGTACCAGGGGTTCCTGATGCATATATTTGCGGGGTAGTCGTTGTCCCAGAGGAGTAAAGATCATTGCTATAAGAGGTTGGTATAAGAGATTGGTATCCAGTACCTAATATATTGTCATAGTTATTAGATATCGGTGTTGGAAGCAGATAACCCCCATTATAATCACCAGCAATCTTATAGCCTGCCTTATAGTCGCCACCAACGTTATATTCTGAAGCCCAAACAGCCCCTAGCCAGCTGTCATAATTAATTAAGCAGGTTGGCAGCGTAACCTTGCTGTAGTTGTTGGTAAATAATTCTTTAAGGGTGTCCTTTGTTGATTGACTGTAGTTTAGGTTATGCGGTGATGTGCTACAGCCCTGATTAAGCAAGGTATCCACTTGTGCTGCACGGGTCAGCTCAACAATAGCGGTTCCTACATCATTTGCATACTGCAGGCCACGCACCGTACTTACAGCATCAGCATAGGCATGCTCCTGCCAAATATATGCTTCATAGGCTGATGCAGCGTAGCCACCCAGCAGAAAGGTATCAAAACTACTTGTGCCCGTAGAAATATTGAGGCTTCGTGATTTTCCTCCTGGAACATCCACCAGCATGCCATCTCCAGAGACAGCAAATGCTAAATCAAAAAAGTAATCCACTCTCATGGCCGTGGAGGTAAGGCCAATATGATGGCCGCTATCTCCCGTCTCTCCAAACAGCTTTCCAATTTGCTTTGATGACTCTGCATAGTACCCCATGTACTTTAGCCCTACGATATGCAGGTATTCACCCAAGGTATCATCCTGTTGCTCATTGGGGAGCGTGTTTCCAACATCAACCAACAACCTTTTTGAGCGTTCTTCTATTAGAAGTTCAGACGCATGAAAGCCGTAGGCCTGCAAGGCATGATAATTGTGCCCACCAATATTGGTGTAATTAACCTCATTTAACGTAACACCATTCTGCTTAACTGCAATACGCAGTTGATTGGTTTTTGAGCAAATATCAACGGTGGTAGGGGTGCCAGAGGGTGTGATGTCCGTACCATCAAATTTGAAGACCGGTTGCACACTCACATTTGCCGTGCAATCCATCTCTCCACCACTCTGTATCCAGCTATCAATGAATGTTTGATCCGCCGTGGTTGCCCCTTTGAACGAAAGGGTCATACGCCCACTGACCAATTCAACCATATCCATCGAGAGCATGGGTATAAGTGGTGTACCACAAACCAGATCATCAGGCTGGCATCCAATTGAATTTTTTATTTCAAATTCTGCCCGGATGCGATGAGCTTGAGGAATGGCTGCTACATCAGACTGGGCTGTACCATCCCATTGTTTAAATGAAGCAACCCTATATGGCAGGGTACTTGGCAAGATATCAATCGCCTGCTGGATGATTGTTCCTCGATAACCACCATTATGTACTAGCGGTTTTCCCAGAACTGCTTCCAATTGATCTCGCAATGCCTCATGAGGCATTACAGTCGTACGCGTGCTGAGATAACCAGAGTAATCAAATGAAAACCCACCTGACACGTCTGCAACAGTAGCGCCCTCAGTGAAGGTTATTTCCTTGAAGCCAGGGTCAAGAGGTATCCAGTGAAAACCGCTATTATCGCTGTTAGAACCACGGTAGTTATCATATGGGACACAGGCCTCTGCCCATACATGTACAAACGTATTGTTGTAAACACTATCTGGATCGTCAGCAACAGGCACCCCTGGAGTCTGTCCTTGCCTCAATCTTTTTATTGCTGCCAAAAATGTTTTTACCCCAAGCCAATCTGGATATCTGGAATCATTACCATCGAAGTAAATCTCACCCTTAACAAATCGTGCTGGAATGTTGGATGCACGAAACAGCGCTATCAACAAAGAAGCTTGATCTGTTGCCCCTCCCGCACCACTTTTAAGCGTGCCAACCGCACCCTTTAAAGAACCATAGTAAGGTTCAAACTCAATATTGTTTTTGATATAGGAATAGATTTTGATCGGAGAGTATTCCAGCTTTTCAGCCAATGCCGAAATCTCCGGATGGTTAACCATAATCTCCGGCAGCGCATCGCCTAAATCAGCAGCATTAAAGTTACAGCTACTGGCCTCTGGTGGCATTGCAAGAGGAGCACCAGCATAAGCATCAGCTATTCCAAAAGCCTGTAAAACTCCGTCCTGCAATCCTTCTGGTAGAAATTGCCCTGTGGCAGGTAAATCTACTAAAGGCGATGCATACGCAGGTGGAGGAGCATTTGGAATATCATCTGGCGTTAGCGTTGTCGGCTTATCCAGTGAAAATGTTGGCGTTGGTTCTCCACTCTCTCCGATACGTGGCGGCTGTAATTTTAATAGTATCCGCTTCGCAGGATCGATTTTCTTTTGGCGCTCTTCCAGGCTTTGAGCTGTTATCACTCCAGCAATAACAGATTCTACCTGATCAAAACGCTGTGAAATCTGCTGATTAAAAGGTGAATTTTTCAGCCCACGCTCTTCCAGTAAGCGCTGCATCTCTTCACGTAGCGTGACAAATTCAGCTTGTTTTGACTCGAGTAATTGAGTCAAAAGTGCAGCTTTCTTATCTCCCGCACTTTCCAATTGATTAAGAAGATTTTGTGTGTCATTTATATGATGATTAAGTGAAACACTCAGTTCACTGGCGCGGGTTGATTTACCATCGCTTATATACGATCCCCGCACTCTTTGAAGCACATCCTCGGAATCGGGAATTGCCGCTCCTGGATTAGGATTAAGCTTTATTTGTTGCGTTAGCTCACCTGGCATACGGCTAGCTGCATTTTCTATAGAAGATTCAGTTGTTACTGGATCTACATCTTTCCCACTATGCATCCACCAAACAACCGCTCCACCAACAGCAATAACCACGGCGATCTGATATCTAAGAAAAGTACGCATTTTTACTAGCCCTTCTGTTTGTTATTTTTCAGGTGCTTCATTTGTTTCCAATAATGCATCTGTATTTTTAGAACAAAAATGGAGGGTGTTAACGAATCCAAACACTGCAACAACATCGGCACATAAGAATGCGCTCGCATTGAGCCTTACAGCTATCTATGACCTATTGGTAATTATGAGCTACTGCGATATACCAGGAATAGCACGTTAGATCCGTCTTTCTCCATGTGAAACATATTTTTTATTACCGAGGCCAACTCCATTAGGAATCCATTACACCTCAATTGTCAGCAATTTAAGCCATGCGCTAGCATAAATGTCAAACTTTAATTTGCCACCAAAGCCTGCAACTGGTTTTTCCACAGGGGGCATTCTATACTTTGCCAGGACTATTGAGGGGTGGCACCTGAATTTACCCTCAGGGTATCTCACGCTCACTACCAATAACACATTATCCTATTCAGCTGGGGAGGGTTGGTGTGGCTGCTGTAGGTATTTTGGGTTCGGTAGTAGCTAGTCTGGTGAGGTTTTTTGCGGTGAGTGCTGGCTATTCTGTTTCATTTTCTGATTGTCTTCCGAGAAAATTAGCACAGGCACCGATTTTGCCCCCCCGTTTGAGTGAATACTTGTGCCTAATTCAATGGCAGCTTTTGTATTTACCCGTAATTCTTCCCACTAGGCTCAGCAGGCCGCTTCTGGCACTTTGTACTCATTTGATGACTGAATTGAAATGGCTGGTTACGCTGGACCCCCGTCAATTGCCGATGTTGGTATGAGGTGAAACCAGAGGATCTTTCCTGAAATGCCTCCTCCATACAAAGGAGACATTTAAAGTCCAGGTGACATCAGATAATAAAGAAGCAGCACAAAAAAACACCATGGACAAAAAAGGGGAAGGAGGGATTAGAATTTCTTTTCTATTTTTCGATCCATCCTCCCTCATTTGTGGATAAAAAAGTGCGAATACGTTTTGTTGACAGTGTGTCTAGTTCAAAGCGAGCAATAGCTTGGTTGTATCAGTGGCAAACGTAAATTCAACCAAATTGCTGTTCAGTTCATTTAATTGGGCTGAAGCATCATTTAGCTGTTGAACGGCTTGTTTATGACGAAACTGCATGGCTGCAGCATATAAGAGTCCACCCGGCATGACGAGAGCAATTAGGCTATCACTGGTTTTGAATTTTTTAGCTTCTGCTGCTTGGGCAAGCTTAAGTTTGCGATCTTGAAGTTTGGAACCCATTCTACGCATTTCTTGAATAAGCTCATTGGAACTGAGCGTTGGTAGCGATGTTATAAACTCGCTTTCACTATTTATGTAGATCCATACGGTTGAATCGGATGCTTGCGACAAAGCTTCATCGGCATAGGCATTTAGTGGGGCAATAAAAATCTGTATCGACGCCAGAATGGCGCCTACATATAAACGCAACATATAACTCCTCCAGAATATAATTATCGTTAAAACTGCTTGGCAATATGAACCCTTACAAGGTAGCGGCTCATTTCATGCCAGGAACTGTGACCATAGTCCCCATCCTAAGTCAGGGAGTTGATAATATGATTGCCATTGATCACTCCCCACCGCCCTGCCTTTCTAGACATTCGATGTTGCTGATGGCACCAATAATGGAAATCCTTGCGCAGGATCAGAAAGCATTTACGCAATGACTTGGTCAAACCTTGACCCATCGAATCACCGACTACTGCACCATATGCGATTACCCAGGCTTTACTGAAATTGATACTCCCTGCTATTTCATAAATCATGCAATGCTCCCCCGAAAGAATTTTTAAAACCACCCTCTCTACTCTCAGTCAGACATACATCACTAACCACTCCACCTCATAACGCTTGTTTGCGCTAACTGAAAAGGAACTAAACACCTAACCCCTAATAGGAGTATAGCTCTGTGGTTGATTGGCAGCGTAAAATAAAGGGTTTTTGGAAAGACCGTTTATTAATATTTTAATAACTTTGTTTGCTAATAAACCTTTCCTGGCGCACATCGAGCGCTCGCATCTTATGGTCAACAGTCTTAGCCTTTGCCCTCTTGGCTGGTTGTACCACCAATGATCCAAACAGACGCGCCAAAACAGGTGCCGCCATCGGTGCTGTTGCTGGGCCACCAACTCGATGGTGATCCAGGAAAGTTTCTTGGCGCTGCTGCGGGTGCTATTACCGGGGGTGTAGTCGGCAATTACATGGATCAGCAGGAACAGAATTTGGTCACAGAACAGCAACAGCATGCCATTGAGATCTATATCAAGCCTGTGATAGATGGTCAGGAAAAATCAGCTTTCGAATCTCCTCGCTATGATTGATTGATGTACAAGATGGCCTGACTGGCTGAAGGCAAATAACGACTTATGCTGGACTTCAGCTATTTATCTAAATAATTATTAGAAGCCATACCAGCATCTACATCGCTGGTTGGCACTCTTAAAACACACTGCACCATCTTTGTGCTGGCTTTAAGTTTTCGCCCCAAGAGTTAGCACACCCCCGCCAATTGTTGACAAAACCCCACTGTTTTCTGCTTTATACCAACTGGCATGCTAGTTGCTCATAGCTAATACAAAGCCATCAGATAGCTATTCTGAAGGGCGGTTGTATTGAATGAGATGAGAACCCATGAAAGAAAAGTTGGTATTGATTGGAAATGGAATGGCAGGTATTCGTGCACTGGAAGAGCTGCTTAAACTTTCGCCAGATCTATATGAAATTACAGTTTTTGGTGATGAGCCTCACGGTAACTATAATCGTATCTTGCTCTCCCCTGTGCTGGCTACAGAGAAGACCATTGATGACATTATTCTAAATGATCTGCAATGGTATAAAGATAACGGCATCAAACTTTATACAGGCAAGCGTGTTACAGAGATCAATCGGGGGCGTCGTACGGTAATAGCTGAAGATGGAACTGAAGTAGCTTATGACCGATTGATTATCGCAACGGGATCCAGCCCTTTTATCATCCCTGTTCCTGGTTCAGAGCTGAAAGGGGTACTTGGCTTTCGGGACATCCAGGATGTGGATGAGATGCTGGAGGCGGCCAAAAAATATAAAAAAGCGATTGTGATTGGTGGCGGACTGCTGGGGCTGGAGGCGGCAGATGGTCTGGTAAAACAGGGCATGGATGTCACGGTGGTTCACCTTGTGGATACCTTGATGGAGCGTCAGCTGGACAGCGCTGCGGCCGCATTACTGAAAGCCTCTCTAGAAGAGCGTGGCCTAAAATTCCTGATGGAGCATGAGACAGAGGCGCTACTGGGTGGTGAGCGAGTAGAGCGTATTCGCTTCTCCAATGGTTTGGAGATCCCTGCTGATTTGGTGGTGATGGCAGTGGGCATCCGCCCCAATATTGAGCTGGCTAAATCGGCTGGCATCCACAGTGAACGTGGCATTGTGGTGAGTGACACCATGCAGACATATGATCCTCGGATCTACGCTGTAGGAGAGTGTGCGCAGCACCGCAATATCACCTACGGTTTGGTTGCTCCACTCTTTGAGCAGGCCAAGGTGGCGGCTAACCAATTGGCTCAGCTCGGCATTGGTTACTACAAAGGTTCTATTACCTCTACCAAGCTAAAGGTGAGTGGGATTGATCTCTTCTCTGCCGGTGAGTTTCAAGGGAGTGAAGGGACAGAAGAGCTGCTCTACCAAGACCCAGGCCGGGGCGTATATAAAAAAGTCGTTATCCGTAATGGCCGGATTGTTGGCTCTGTTCTTTACGGCGACACCATGGATGGCCCCTGGTATTTCCAGCTGATGCGGGATGGCATTGATATCAGTGAAATGCGTGAGAAGCTGCTTTTTGGTCAGGTCAATATTGGTGACTCGGGTCATAGTGCAACGGATCATATTGCCTCCATGCCGGATGATGCGGAGGTCTGTGGTTGTAACGGTGTCTGCAAGGGTGACATCGTCAATGCCATCATTGATAAAGGACTCTTCACCCTGGATGAGGTAAAGCTGCATACCAAGGCCGCAGCCTCCTGTGGCTCGTGTGCGGGGGTGGTTGAGCAGATTCTGGCCTCCACTGTGGGTTCTGACTTCACTGTTTCACCGGGCAAAAAGCCCATCTGTGGTTGCACTGAATATACCCATGATGAGACGCGTGCAACGCTGGTCAAGTATGAGCTGAAAGATATCCGTTCAGTGATGGATTTTATGGAGTGGAAGACCCCTGATGGCTGTAGCAAATGTCGCCCCGCGCTGAACTACTACCTGCTCTGTGCCTGGCCGGGAGAGTATGTGGATGATGCACGCTCCCGTTTTATCAATGAGCGGGTGCATGCCAATATCCAAAAAGATGGCACCTACTCTGTGATCCCTCAAATGAAGGGTGGCATGACCAATGCGGCTGAGCTGCGTGCCATTGCCGATGTGGCGGATAAATATAATGTGCCAGAGATGAAGGTTACAGGCGGCCAGCGTATTGATCTGTTTGGGTTGAGAAAAGAGCAGCTGCCTGCCGTCTGGGCTGACCTCAATGCGGCAGGCATGATCTCAGGCCATGCCTATGGTAAATCGCTACGCACGGTAAAAAGCTGTATCGGCAGTCGCTGGTGTCGTTTTGGTACGCAGGACTCTGTCAGCATGGCGGTAAAACTGGAAGAGATGAGCTGGGGAAGCTGGACGCCGCACAAATTCAAGATGGCCGTTTCAGGCTGCCCCCGTAACTGTGCAGAAGCCACTATCAAGGATTTGGGTGTTGTGGGTATCGACTCTGGCTGGGAGCTACATATCGGTGGCAATGGTGGTGTAAAAGTACGCGCTACGGATCTGCTCTGCAAAGTACGAACCCAGGAAGAGGTGCTGGAATACACAGCAGCCTTCATGCAGCTCTATCGTGAGGAGGCTCACTATCTGGATCGAACGGCCCCCTGGATTGAGCGGGTGGGGCTGACCTATATCAAGCAACGTCTGATTGAAGATAGTGATGGCCGCAAGGTGCTGGCGGATCGCTTTCTACGCTCCCAGAAGCATGCCCAGGTCGATCCCTGGAGAGCGCGAGTTGAGGGGAAAGAGGCTCATGAGTTTATTCCCATGATTGAGCTTGTCGAATAATTTAAGCGGCACCAACAAAGAGATTGCAACATGTCTGACTGGATTGAAGTAGGCCATATTGATGATATTCCACGGCTTGGCAGCCGTGTAGTAAAAAGCAAAGAGGGTGATATTGCCATCTTTCGTACCGCCCAGGATAAAGTCCATGCCCTGTTGGATAGCTGCCCTCACAAGGGCGGCCCCCTGTCACAAGGGATCGTGCATGGGGATCAGGTTACCTGCCCACTGCACGATTGGAAGATTCAACTGGCCAGTGGTGAGGCGGTGGCTCCAGATGAGGGATGTACCCGTAGCTATCGGGTGAGGGTAAAAGAGGGGGTTATCTTTCTTATGCTGTAAAGATAGAAATGATGTAATTTCATTCATCTTAATCTATAAGAGTAGTGTGTTGATACGATCTGATTGCTGCTCTGTGAATAGTTAAGGAGATAAGGAATGAATAAGCGAAATCGTGGAGCTTGTGTTCTCTTTTTAGCTGCGGCTGTTATGCCGGTGCAGGCGGGTTGGTTTGATGTGCTAAAGAGTGAGGTATTAGGCACAGAGGTGGTCAAAGAATCCGTCTCAAATATGGCTTCAGATGAGATTGCAGCCGGCCTTCGCGAGGCATTGGAGAAAGGTGTCGCTATTGCTGTCGATCTTCTGGGGCAAACAGATGGTTTCTTTGGTAACCCAAAGGTACACATTCCACTGCCCGATCACCTGCAACAGGTATCCAGCGGGCTGCGCATGCTGGGACAGGAGCAATATGCAGATGAGTTTGAGCTGACCATGAACCGTGCAGCTGAAGCGGCTGTACCAGAGGCCAAGGCCATCTTCATGGATGCCATTCGCAATATGAGCATTGAAGATGCCAAAAATCTACTGAATGGTCCAGATGATGCAGCAACGCAATATTTTCGCAAAATTGGGGAGGTGCGGCTAAGTGAGCGTATGCAACCTGTGATTGAACAGGCTACCTCCAAGGTTGGAGTAACCAGTGCCTATAACAACCTGACCAAAAGCTTAGAGCTTCTGGGCGATATGGTTGATACCCAATCACTGGATCTCAACGATTATATAAGCAGCAAAGCACTGGATGGACTCTTTCTAATGATTGCAGAGGAAGAAAAGCGCATTCGTGAAAACCCAATGGAGCGTACGACTGATCTGCTTAAAAAAGTGTTTGGGTCTAACTCAAAGTAGAAAAAATGACCTGCATGTTGTTGTAGGTAATCACTTAGAATCGATAAAAACGTTTACCGAGTCACCCAAATTAAAATAATTGAGTATCTCTTCTGGCAAATTGCTTACACGAATACTGTCAATAATTTTCAGCTCTTCCTCATGCAGATCTAAGATGTATGCTTCAGAGCTAGGAATTTCTGGATCATAGAGCATTACTTTTGGAGCTAACAATGCTTTGGGATTAATTGACATAACAACAGCTATGCTTTCATCCGATAATTTGACCACGGTGCCAGGGGGATAAACGCCCATATTTGAAATGAATAACGTTATTTTCTCTTTATTAAACTTGTGCTTCTCTTTGGCAAATAGGATAGAGATAGCCTCATAAGGCGAACAAGATTTACTGGCATCTTTTTGATTACACAAATTGTCGTAAGTATTCACAATGGCAACAATCTGGGCAAGCTCTGAAATTTGGTGCTCTCTTAATCCCTTTGGATATCCGCTTCCATCAATCATCTCATGATGCTGCTCTATGATTTTTACTGCTTCAGATGGGATAGTGCCAACTTGCTTAGCCTGGCGCACACCATACTCCGGGTGCATATGCAGAAAATTTAACTCTGCTCTATTTAAAGGCTCTTTTTTCAATAGGATCTTATCTGGGATTTCGCTGTATCCAAGGTCATGAAACAGAGCACCTGTTCCAAGATCCTCCATCTGTTGCTTATCCAGCCCCAGTTGTTTGCCCAGCATCAATGCAAGAATCGTAACGTTGATGGCATGAAAGTAGGTGTTCTCACTCTTTCCCTTCATATTAACCAAATGCATAGTGGCTTCCTGATCCTGCATCAGGGATCCCACCATGCCTGAGACCATTACTTCTGCCTCCTCAACGGCGGCCTTAGGTTGTGACATGATATTGCGCATGACATTTCGTAGAGAAGAGGCTGTCTCGGCATACGCTTTTTCACAGCGATTCAGGCTCTGTGTCCTCTCTTTCATCTTTTTAACACGTGCCTGCTTTGCCTTTTTTTCTGCTTCATCCAATTTGGCCTGAGCTTCGGCTCCAAGGTCAGAAACAGGAGCAGCCTCTGTTTTTGGCTTAAGAGGGAGTGGTTCTACATCACTACGGGAAGGATCGTACCTAATCTCAGAGAGCTTTAGATTTTTTAAATCGGCCAGCTGCTTTTCATTTTTTATTTTAAAGTTACCCGACATAAATGAGTGCTGCATCCACGGCAGATCCAACTGAACATACAGGCCGACACAAAGCTGACTGGGTTTTATGGAGTTTTTAGGCATTATGTTTCGTCATCATACATATCAATTCAACAATACCGTTACAGCCAGGACTACAGGGTAGCTTATTATTTAAATATAGAAATTTTAGCAACTTAACCTCTATATCATAGGATAAACCTTAGCATAAACTTTAATTTCTAGTCATTTTATCCTTTTACATTATACGGATACCTTCGTCTGACATAGGTGCTATAGCAAATTGTTGTGGTCTACTGAAACCAGACACCGAGTTAAGACTGTAAAATGTCTTGTCAATCTCTTCTGGTTATGGATTGTATGTTTGTATTATGCGCTAGCAGTTGGGTATGTATCTAATGATCTTGCTGTTGACGTAGGTGCTGGAGGTTATTAAGTACTCGTTGGGTTCGTTTTATTTTTTGTTGGGCCTTTTTATGTTGTGGATTGAGCAACAATAGGGTATTCCAAACGGTAATGGCTCCTTTGAGTTGTCCTCGCTGGTAAAGAGCTTCTCCTGCTGAAAGTAGCCCCTGTGTGTAAGTATCCAGCTCGTCCTGTATCTCTTTTCTTAGGCTGATGGCGCTGGCTGACTCTGGTGCTAGTTTAAGCGTTTGTTCTAACAGAATGAGGGCGCTGTAGCGTTTATTATGCGCTTGATTGAGTCTGGCTTGTTTAAGTAGTTGCTGTATTTGTGCTGCCTTTTGTTGTTGTTGTCTCTTTTGTGCTGCCTTTGTTTTGTTATATTCAATCTGTGTTAATTGTGTACGATCACTTTTATCTTCTTTGATAGCAAGTGCTAGTCGCAGGCATCTTTCAGCAATATCTGGAGCTGCTTTTTGCTGACGCTTTTTGCAGGCAGATAATAATGATCGACTCTCTTGCCATGTTTTTTCCAGTTGTAGTAGCTGTGAGCTGATTGCCAGGTCATTGGCTTCACTTTTTGCAAGTTGTGAAAGTAGAGGACGTTGTTGTTGAATGAAGGTAAGCTTTGCGGCTAAGAGTTGATCTTCAAGTCGTTGCTTGTGTTTTTGCCGTGCTATTTTAGTCTGCTCTAGTTGCTGTTTTAGCTTGCTATCATTGGGATAGTATTTTCTTGCTTGTGCCAGGATCTCTTCAGCCTCGCTATATTGTTTTTGTTTGTAGAGTAGTGCGGACTGCTGGATGAATTGAGTTATGCTCAGATGCTCTTTAATCGGTTTTTTGATGGGTTGTATGCCACAGCCGCTAAAGAGTAGCGCTGCCAATAGTGGTGGTAAAAATCGTGTTAGGCACATTGAGTTGATAGCAGTTGAGCCATCGCTTGCTGTACCTGCCGTTGGTATGCTGGCTTCATGTGGCTAACCAGGTAGGAGGTAACGGGTTGATTGCGCCCTTTAACCTGCCTTGGCGGTTGCTGTTTTAAAATAACTTTTTGTGCAATATTTTGTTGTTCGGCCGTGTTTGATCCAATAAGAATGCTACCTGGTGGTGCGATGCCGCAGAGGCGTGCTCCAAGGTTTACAGTGTCACCCACAACCGTATATTGCATGCGCACAGGTGTACCAATATTGCCTGCCATCATCTCACCGCTATTGATCCCAATGCGGAAGTGCAGTGGCTGTAGGTTTTTGTGTTTTCGCCTTTGATTAACCTGCTTTACAATTTCTTGAATCATTACGCCACATGCGATTGCATGTAGTGCATGTTGCTTATCGCTTTCGGGTGCGCCAAAAACGATCATTACGCTGTCACCAATAAATTTATCGACCATTCCATGGCAGCTATGACCAGCAAGGGCAATGTAGCCAAGATATTCATTAAGCATCTCAGCAACAATCTTGGGAGACATGCCTTCTGTTAGCTTGGTGTAACCAACGATGTCACAAAAAAGCACGCTGCCAAAAAGCTGTTCACCTGCGTTGGCTGGTTGCTCTAAATTAGCCAGTAGACGGGGTGCAGCATGAGGTGAAGCGTACCGAGACAGTGCGCGTTCTACTCGGGTTTTTTCACGTATTCCTTCAACCATTAAATTGAAGTTGGTAATAATGCTGCCAATTTCATCACGGCGAAGGTGATCAATATTTTTGATTGATTCACCACGATTGATGTTTTTGCTGACTTGGGCTAATTCCTGAATAGGTCGTGATAGATGTCGACTCAGCATATAGGCCATTACCACGCCAAGCAGCATTAAGCCCAGTGTGCTGTAGGCAAGAATAAAGATAGCCTCATTGAGTCCTTGGTTGAGTTGATCGTGGTCGAGGGTAATGAGTGCATACCCGGGTGTTACATCCATGAATTGGATGGGTGTGGCAAAGGTAATCGCTTTTCGTTCATTACCAATGCTGTCGCGCCATGCCCAAATCATCTGTTTGGCTTCGCTTTGTATTATTTGGCTTTGTTTTAGTAATGGCGGCACAACACCTGCTTTAGCCAGGGTGGTGTTGCCCTGTCGAATGAGAGCGCTGACTACCTGTTTATTCTCAATCTGTCGATTGACCAGGCCAGTTAGAGTGAAGTGGTCTTCAGCCATAACGGGCTCACTTGCAGAGTGAGCGAGTTGCTCAACAAGGATGCGACCAAAGGCTTCTGTTTGTTGCATAAAAAAGTGTGTTTGCTGTGTAAGCAACACCCAGCTTAATAGTCCCATTACAGTGGTGATTAGCATACCAATAGCGAGTGACCACTTGACTACAATAGGCAGGCGCGAATTACGGTATCGCGTGCGTAGATTAGCACTGCGAGCGATATGAGATTTAGGCTTGCTTTTTATCGATGATGTAATGACGGCAGGCATGGAGCACACGTCGAGTAAGCCATCAGGATGATGGTAAGTGGTTTAAGAATAGCATGCTTTTTTGGGTCAGGGAGTGAATTTTATGCATGCTATTAGATCTTATCAATGCCTTTTTTTAAACATATAACTGCTTTCAGTTTCAATTCAGCTAGCACGCATAGACTCATAAATAAGCAACAGAGATAAACCATATGTTAGCTGTGTCACCAGAGTGACATTTAACTTTCAGGAATTGAACAGACTAGATAGAAGGTATTTATTATGAAAACAGAACACATTTCAGACAACATGGCTCAATATGCATTGGTTACCATTGTAATAGTTATGTCCCTATTTAGACTTTTTTAAGCTAAAGTTTATTAAATCTTATCGGATGATCATCCCCGTCATCTATGGCGGGGATTTTACTATGGGGCTAATCTGCCCTGTAGTATCAGTTAACTTCATGGGTGCTATTCATTGTGGTCGGGGGTTAGAATGTCTGCCTCTAAACTGTATTGAGCCGATAGCCCTATGATTGATAATGCCAT
The DNA here is from genome assembly GCA_021773975.1 of Gammaproteobacteria bacterium. GTDB lineage: Bacteria > Pseudomonadota > Gammaproteobacteria > Chromatiales > Chromatiaceae > WFXD01. Next base: position 18,590 of record JAJFJN010000048.1, read on the forward strand.
TCCTGTCAGTGCTGCTGAATATAGCAACAACCTGCGCCAAACCACGCCCTACTTTCAAAACTTCTATTATGAGGCGGTGGATATTGTTAAGCATACCCAGACAGAGGTAAAAAACTGGCTGGATACAGGTTGTGGCACAGGTAATATGATCCAAGAGGCGCATCAGACTTTTCGTTCCACACGTTATTGGTTAGCCGATCCATCACAAGAGATGTTGATGCATGCACGTATGAATCTAATGCGCATTCCCCAACATCAGTTGATGATGGTGGGCGCTATTGGTAGTGAAGAGCTGGATATGACAGGTTTCCCCTGTCCACAGGTTGTTACGGCCAGTTTGGCTCATCACTACCTTTTAGAAGAGGACCGTCTAAAGGCCACTCAGCAGTGCCATAAGATACTGGCTGATGGTGGTGTTTACATTACGCTAGAGACTATTCAGTCAAATACCCCACAGGGTAATGAGATTGGATTGAAACGCTGGCTTAGCTACCAGATCTCGCAGGGACGAACGGAACAGGAAGCACGCGACTATCTTGAGCATCTGGGTACTTCTTGCTTTCCCATCACGGTTGATGCTCATCTGGCCCTGCTTAAAGAGGCAGGTTTTAAGGCGGCGGAGCTGTTTTGGCTATCCCACATGCAGGCCGGTTTTTTTGCGTTAAAATGATGTAATTCAGATATTTTTGGAGTCCAAAATGAAAAAAAGCCTCTTTCTCACCCTGGCTATTACCCTGGCAGCCTCTGGCTGCTCCATTGTGAAACTCACACCCGAAGCAGATCAGGTGAGATTAATGATGGCAAAGAGCGCCTCTCACTGTAAGGTGCTGGGTAAGACAACCGTCTCAGTCATCGATGAAATCCTCTTCTTCGATCGCAATCCAAAAACCATGCTGGATGAGTTGGAGATCTTAGCCCGTAACAGCGCGGCTAAAATGCAGGGTGATACGGCTTCACCCGATGGTGACCCAGTCGATGGTGAACAAAGCTACACCGTTTATCGATGCATCTATGGTGGGCATTGATCACACCATTATGAATAGAGATAAGCTGCTGGTACTGGTTGATGGTTCTTCCTATCTGTTTCGTGCCTTTCATGCCCTGCCCCCACTGACCAATTCACAGGGTGAACCTACGGGTGCTGTTGTGGGTGTGATCAATATGCTGCGCAAATTGATTGAGGAGTACCAGCCAGCACACATGGCCGTGGTATTTGATGCCAAAGGCGGTAGCTTTCGTAATGAGCTTTATGATCAATACAAGGCTAATCGGCCACCCATGCCGGATGATCTGCGCGTTCAAATTGAACCGCTGCATAAGATTATTCAGGCCATGGGACTGCCCATGCTGGTCATTCCGGGTGTTGAGGCAGATGATGTAATTGGCACACTGGCGACTCAAGCCACGGCGGAGGGGATGTCTACGGTTATCTCCACCGGTGATAAAGACCTGGCGCAGCTGGTTAATGATCAGGTCACCCTGATCAACACCATGAATGAGAGTAAGCTGGATCGTGAAGGGGTGATTGCCAAGTTTGGTGTGCCACCTGAGCGTATCGTCGATTACCTCTCGCTGATGGGTGATAGCGTCGACAACATCCCCGGTGTCAACAAATGCGGCCCCAAGACGGCCGTAAAGTGGTTGGCAAGCTATGACTCGCTGGAAGGCGTAATGACGCATGCAGATGAGATCAAAGGCAAGGTAGGTGAATACCTGCGTGAAAGTTTGGAGCAGCTGCCACTCTCCCGTGAACTGACTACTATTCGTTGTGATGTTGAGTTGGATCAGAAACCGACTGAACTAAAACCTACCGCACCTGATACTCAAAAACTGCGAGAGCAATACCGTCGCATTGAGTCCAGTCGCCTGCTTTCCACTCTGGAAGAAGCGAGTGAGCCTGTGATTGAAAAGCCAGCTATTGAGGCAACCTATGAGGTTATCCTCAACGAGGCAGACCTTGATCGCTGGATGACAAAGCTGGAGCAGGCTGAACTGTTCGCTTTTGATACCGAAACCACCAGCCTCAACTACATGCAGGCAGAGATCGTAGGGCTATCCTTTGCTGTTACTGCGGGTGAAGCAGCCTATCTCCCACTGACCCATAACTACCCTGGTGCACCGGAACAACTGAACCGTGAAATGGTACTGGAGCGCATGCGCCCACTGTTGGAAAACCCAACACAGCTCAAGGTCGGCCAGAATCTAAAGTATGACATGAGTGTGCTGGCCAATCATGGCATCACACTACAGGGCATTGCCTATGACACCATGCTGGAATCTTATATCGCCGATAGCACCGCTACCCGCCATGATATGGATTCTTTGGCAAAAAAATACCTGGGCCTTGGTACCATCAAATTTGAGGATGTAGCAGGAAAAGGCGCCAAACAGATCACCTTTAATCAAGTGGCACTGGAGCAGGCGGTTCCTTACGCCGCAGAAGATGCAGATATCACACTACGGCTGCACCAGGAAATATGGCCAAAGATAGCGTGTGAGTCATCACTAACCAAGCTGTTTCGAGAGATTGAAGTGCCACTGGTTCCTGTGCTTTCGCGCATTGAGCGTACTGGGGTATTGATTGACACGGCTATGCTTAAAACCCAGAGCCATCAGTTGGCGACGCGTATGCATGAGCTGGAGCAGGCTGCGTATGAGCTGGCAGGCCGCCCCTTTAATCTGGCTTCGCCCAAACAGATTGGAGAGATCTTTTTCAACCAACTTGAGCTACCTGTCATTGCCAAAACCAAAAAAGGCGCACCCTCCACTGCTGAGGCTGTATTACAGGAGTTGGCTGAGGAGCATGAACTGCCGCGCCTACTACTGGAGCATCGTGGGCTGAGCAAGCTGAAATCCACCTACACTGATAAGTTGCCACTGCAGGTTGACTCGAAAACAGGACGGGTGCATACCTCTTATCATCAAGCCGTGACGGCGACAGGGCGACTCTCATCATCTGATCCTAATCTGCAAAATATTCCTGTGCGCAATGAAGAGGGGCGACGCATCCGCCAGGCTTTTATTCCAGAGGCAGGGTATCGGATGGTGGCGGCTGATTACTCTCAGATTGAACTGCGGATCATGGCGCATCTTTCTGAGGATGAAGGGCTGTTACGTGCCTTTACTACAGGGCAGGATGTTCATCAGGCTACTGCAGCAGAGGTCTTTGGACTGGAACCAGATCAAGTTACCACTGAGCAGCGCCGCTCGGCTAAAGCGATCAACTTTGGGTTGATCTACGGCATGTCAGCCTTTGGGCTGGCCAAGCAGCTGGGTATTGAGCGCAAGGCGGCACAAACCTATGTTGATCTCTATTTTGAGCGATATCCTGGAGTATTGGCTTTTATGGATCGTATTCGCGAAGAGGCCAAAGCCAATGGATATGTAGAGACTGTATTTGGACGCAGGCTCTATCTACCAGAGATCAACTCTCGCAACGGCATGCGCCGTGCGGCCGCAGAGCGCACCGCTATCAATGCCCCCATGCAGGGAACAGCAGCGGACATTATCAAACGCGCCATGCTGGTAGTGGACAACTGGATCGGCACTGAAGAACCTGCCGTGCGCATGATTATGCAGGTACACGATGAGCTGGTATTTGAAGTGAGGGAGGATCAGCTGGAGAGTGCAGTCGATCGGATTCGTACGGCGATGGAATCAGCAGCTGATCTTGCTGTGCCTTTGCTAGTGGATGTGGGTGTGGGTGATAACTGGGATGAGGCGCATTGAGACCTTTGCACGAGCCTATTTTTGCCTTGCTCTCACAAAAGCTCATCTTCGTACAAAGATCTCATATTAAAAATATTTACAAAAGATTTGAACCTTTTTTAAATAGCCCAGTCTTATTTTGCACATGTCATGCGACATGGGGTCAACCCTCCAAATTTTAACCGGCCCTTATCCCAGCTCCCAAACTGGGGTGTTTTTAAATCCTGACGACTCCCCAATTTCGTCAGGATTTTTTTTGTCTGTAATTTACTGAGATGGCTTTTGTAGTTCTAGCCACTTATCCAACACCTGGTGTACTTCATCGATACCTTGGCGCTTCAATGAGGAGAAAAGCTGAACACTGACGGTGTCGCCATACTCAGAGATCTCACGGCGCATTTTAAATAGGGCATTCTGTGCAGGGCCTTTTTTCAGTTTGTCGGATTTGGTTAGCAGAATGTGTGTGGGGAAGCCGTTGTGTACATTCCAATCCAACATTTGTTGATCGAAATCAGGCATGGGGTGACGGCAATCCATCAGCAGAATCAACCCTTTTAGGCACTGCCGCTTTTCCATATATTGCGCTAATGATTTCTGCCATTGATTTTTTACTGATACAGCTACTTTGGCATAACCATAGCCAGGCAGGTCAACCAGTCGCCGCTCATCATCCAGTTCAAAGAAGTTTAATAGGCGGGTACGGCCAGGGGTTTTACTGGTACGCGCGAGTGCTTTTTGCTGGCACAGTGTATTGATAGCACTTGATTTGCCTGCATTGGAGCGGCCTGCAAATGCAATCTCGTAGCCTTCATCGGGCGGGGTTTGTGAGATCTCTGCGGCGCTGGTCAGGTAGGTTGCACGATGGTAGTAGGGATTCATAATTTGGATGGCCTATTCTGGGCGTACCCAATGGCCAGATTTTCCGCCTGATTTTTCCAGCAGTCGAACCTGATCGATGGTCATGCCGCGATCCACAGCTTTGCACATGTCATAGATGGTGAGCAGTGCGACTTGGGTTGCGCACAGTGCTTCCATCTCTACGCCAGTTTGCCCGCGGGTTTCTACGGTAGTACGACAGTAGATGCTGGAGTTTTCGCTGTTTGGGGTCAATTCAATCTCAACATGGGTAAGCGCCAAAGGGTGGCAGAGTGGCACGAGATTAGCGGTTTGCTTGCTGGCCATAATGCCTGCAACCCGGGCGATACCCAAAACGTCGCCTTTTTTATGGTTGCCCTGCTCAATTCTTGCCAGGGTTTCGGGTTCCATAAAGATGCGGCCTTCGGTAACGGCAACCCGTGAGGTGATCTCTTTATCACCCACGTCGACCATGTGGGCTTCCCCGGCTTGATTAAAATGAGTGAGGTCATTCATGATTCTTGAGTGTCCAGTTGCGAGTGGCTACTCTGTAAAGTATCAGAGATCCACCACTCGCTACTTATAACCAATAGTTAGAAATTTGGTTTTTCAGGGGCGTTTTTGTAGCACTCTATACTGCTGGAAACCTCAGCTTTGGCAGCTGCTGCATCGCTCCAACCTTCTATTTTGACCCACTTGCCCTCTTCCAGATCCTTGTAGTGCTCAAAGAAGTGAGAGATCTGGTTTATCAAACTGTCACCACATGGCAGATCGGTAATCTCTCTTACACCTTTGTATAGTGGGCTGACTTTAGCGAGAGGAACAGCCAGGATCTTGGCATCAACACCTGACTCATCAGTCATGTTCAGCATGCCAATAGGGCGGCACTCAATAACGGTTCCTGTGAGTACAGGGATAGGCGTGATCACCAACACATCAACAGGGTCGCCATCTTTGGACAGGGTATGAGGGACATAGCCATAGTTACAGGGGTAATGCATTGCGGTTCCCATGAAGCGATCAACAAACATTGCGCCTGTCTCTTTATCCACTTCATATTTAACCGGATCCGAATGGGATGGGATCTCAATAATTACATTGATTGTATTAGGCGCATCTTTACCGTAGCTGACTCTATCCAGGTTCATCTTATACCTTCTTGCCTTAGGGAATAAAAAAGCCGGAGACCCCGGCTTCGTTCTGAGGCCGGTAAGATAACGGATTACCCCCCTGTAAGACAAGATTTTATAAGGAATCAGGGGTAAAACTTGCGTGTATTAGGGAAACAGTGTACTAAATAGAGTCGTTAAATCGATTTATCACCCAAAGCATCACTGTGGTGAAATCATTAAGAAGCACTCACATTTTGATCTTGCAAAGAGATCACATGCCGAATGGCAGACAATTTCCAAGTACAAAAGCAGTAATAAGAAAACAGCTTATCAACCTGGAGGAAAACATGAGTCTTGGCGAGTATATCCCCCCCCTATTGGGCATCACCGGTTTGGTGGTTGCCAGCTATATCTACAAAATTGTTAAAACATACCCTGAAGGCGAAGCAAAGGTCGTCAAGATTGGCGATGCCATCCACGAAGGTGCGATGGTTTTTATGAAGCGTGAATACAAGATGTTGGGGATTTTCTCTGCCGTTCTTGTTGTGCTGCTGGCCATATTTTTAGGTATAGGTACCGCCTTTGCCTTTATTGTGGGTGCAGTGACCTCTGCAGGTGCTGGCTACATTGGCATGAATACAGCAACTAGAGCTAATGTTCGAACGACCACGGCGGCGCATAATGAAGGGGCTGCTACGGCTTTGAGCGTTGCCTTTTTTGGCGGCTCTATTATGGGGTTGGCCGTTGCTTCATTAGGATTGCTTGGGCTGGGAACGCTCTACCTGATGTTTGGTGGTGATCCTGAAACCGCACATGTCATTCATGGCTTTGGTATGGGCGCATCAACGGTTGCACTCTTCTCTCGTGTTGGCGGTGGTATCTTTACCAAGAGCGCTGATGTGGGTGCTGATCTGGTGGGCAAAATTGAGGCGGGTATTCCAGAGGATGACCCACGTAACCCGGGGGTTATTGCAGACAATGTCGGCGATAACGTGGGTGATATCGCAGGCATGGGTTCTGATATCTTTGAGTCTTACTGTGGTGCCATGATTGCCACTATTGCCATGGCCGCTACCATGGCAGCTGATATCATTGATCCACTAGGCACACGTGAAGCATTAATGTTTTTACCGCTGGCATTAGCCTCGCTAGGGCTGCTCTGTTCCATCCAGGGCATCTGGCTGGTAAAGAGCTACTCCAGTAAATCACCAGAGGTTGCACTACGTATCGGTACCATGAGTGCGTCCGTCATGTTTATCGTGATCTCAGGTGTGGTCATTGCATCATCTGATATGAGTATGGGTATCTGGGTAGCCGTTCTGGCAGGAGCGATTGGCGGTGTCATTATCGGCTTGGTCACTGAGTACTACACCGCAGGTCCACCGGTTAGGCGTATTGCCAAAGCGGGTGAGACGGGGCCGGCTACGGTGATGATCTCTGGACTCGCGGTGGGTATGCAGTCGGTTGCGATACCGATGGTGACTATTGCGGCCATTATCCTGATTGCCAATGAGGCGGCCTCGCTTTACGGTGTGGGTATTGCTGCTGTGGGTATGTTGGCTACGGTGGGTATCACGATGGCCATTGATGCCTATGGCCCTGTTGCAGATAATGCCGGGGGTATCGCAGAGATGGCAGGCCTGGGTAAAGAGACGCGTGATATTACCGACTCGCTGGATGAGCTGGGCAATACCACAGCAGCTATCGGTAAAGGTTTTGCGATTGGTGCGGCGGCCTTGGCTGCGTTGGCGATTATCTCTGCCTATGTTGAAACCATCTCCTTTCATGTTCCTAATTTCACATTAGAGCTGGGTGACCCACTGGTGCTGGCGGGTATGTTTCTTGGCGGCATCCTGCCTTTTTTGATTGCTTCTATCACCATGACCGCTGTGGGTGATGCAGCATTCGATATGATCAAAGAGATCCGTCGACAGTTCCGTGAGATTGATGGACTGATGGAAGGCACAGCTGACCCTGATAATGCACGTTGTATAGATATTGCTACTACTGCCGCCCTGAAAAAGATGATTCTGCCCGGTGTTATTGCTGTCTCTGCTCCGGTTGTTGTCGGTTTCCTGCTGGGGCCTGCTGCACTGGGTGGCATGCTGGGTGGCGCACTGCTGGGCTGTGTGCTGATGGCACTGATGATGGCTAATGCCGGTGGCGCTTGGGATAACGCCAAGAAGTATGTTGAAAAAGGCAACCTGGGTGGCAAGGGTTCAGATGTGCATAAGGCTGCTGTTGTGGGTGATACGGTTGGCGATCCGTTCAAGGATACCTCTGGCCCATCCATGAACATCCTGATCAACGTTATGGCTATTGTTAGCCTGGTGATTGCACCACTGTTGGTTTAGATAGCCTCGATCACATAAGTAAAAAGGCTTCCTGAGTTTATTCAGGAGGCCTTTTTTGTCTCTTTATCCATACAGAAAACAGAACGTGAGCTGTATTTTACGGGTTCCATGCGGATGTGTGTGTTTGCACCCAGATCAATGATTTGATTGGACTACTGAAATCTAATGCCTGCCTCTAGAGAGAATACTCTGCCAAGATGAGGAAAATCATTCATCAGAGCACCAGTAGCGTCTGGGCTTTCATATTCCTCATCCGTTAGGTTATTGATGGCAGTTTTTAGATATAGCTCATCTTGAGTGTCAGAGAGTATAAAAGCGGTATCAAGTATTTTACTTGAACTGATATCGCTTCGAGTATCTCCTGGGGCGCGCTTCAACTTACTGCTGTAGGTTAGGTTTGCGTTCCAATGGAGGTTAGGTAACAGCTTAATGTTAAACCCAATGTTGCCATGGTGTTTTGCAGCGCCTGGCAGCGCGCTGTCTGCAATCACATCTTCAGCATCTGTATAGGTGTAGTTGGTGTAGATATTATCTGAGCGCTTACTGCCGATTTGAAGTTCAGCCTCTATGCCTTGAAATTTATGCTCACCAGAATTTTTATATTTTCGTGCAATGACATCGATAATATCCTTTATCTCTGTACGAAAAAGCGTGAGGCCGCCACTGATATTTTGCGCAAACTTATGATTGATGGATGTTTCAAGCGTAGAGATAATTGAAGGTTCTAACTTGTCATTGCCCGCCACAACGGGGTTGTTTTTGATAAAGAGCTCTTGAAAATTAGGAGCCTTAAAGGCTCTACCATATAGGAGCTTGTAGTAGGTACCTGGAGAGAATTGCCAAACAAAAGCAGCCCTGGGGTTAATAGTCTTACCAAAGTCACTGTAATGGTCATAGCGTACGCCAAACGTGGCTTCTATATCATCACCAATCTCCATGACCTCTTGTACATAGAGTGCCTTAATTATGCGCTTTGCCTCGGAAGCCCATGGAGCAACTTCCCGGGTTTCACCGAGGGGAGCGAATGTGGCTGGGTTATAATTGCTAATGCTTTTTGCCTCATACAACTCTTTCACCTGCCAGACAAAACCAAAGGTAAGGGTATGGTTATCCCATTTCTTTACATCAAGCTGGCTTTCAAATCCGATATTTGTATTGTTACTGATGAGATTAGTCACTGCGCCATCTGGATAATTCACGTTACCTATTGGAGCTGGAAATGCGCGAGTAGCGCCCTCTGGATAGATCTCATATATAAAATCGACACGCCATCTGTCATAGTGAAGAGTAGAGCGCAAATGGATGTCATGGGTTAGGAATTCATCATGACTCAGCATTAGGAAGAGCTGATCTGATTTAAGGTTTGAATCATCATTCAGCGCAGAGTCGGCGCCTATGTAGCTTCCATTTCGCTGCTTATTGTAATAGAGGTTTGCATAGTATGGGCCTCTGTTAACCTTAAATTGCAGCTCTGTTTTCTCTTTTTTATCATCCGCATAACCTGAGCTTCCGAAAAGATCGCTGGAGATAAAGGTATCGGAGGCATTGCGCTTAGAGTAATTGACCAATGCAGAGATATCCCAATCATCAAATCGCTTACCGGCTAACAGACTCAGCTCTCTTTTGTCGAAACTCCCTCCGCTGACTCTCGCTTCATAGCCGTCAATAATATTGCCGTTTTTGGTGAGAATATTAATGACCGCCGTGGCTGCATTGGCACCATAGAGTGCTGAGCCTGGGCCACGGATGACCTCAATGCGCTTAATATTGTGCACCTGCATATCCAGAAGCTGCCATGCAGCTGAGCCGGTAGAGGCATGATCCATAGCATGATTGTCGATGTTGAATAACACCAGGTCGCCTTCAGAGTTTTTGGCACCCCGCACCACGATGCTCCTCTTTCCGTAAGGCGTGGTTCTTGATATGGCTAGGCCTGGTACTCGCTCTAATACATCCGCCAATGTAAAAGCGCCCATCTTCTCAATCTCCTGGGCGGTGATTACCGTAGCGCTTGCGGGCGCCTCATAGAGGTGTTTTATATATTTGGTGGCACCATAGAGCATCTCCTCTTCATCTAATAGCACGCCATCGTCATCCCATAGAGTGGCGTCATCAGGCAATGAAGGAACTGAATCATCCGCATAGGAATGGCAAGCAAAGCAGAATGCAAGGGTTATGACAATTCTTCTAACCGTGGATTTGAGCATCAGCTATACCGATCAACTGCATCTGGGATTCCAGAGTATGAAAAAACAACGTACAAAGCAAGGTATTGTCTGTAATTCAACTGCTTAGCTGAACACAGAAAGTTTGGTGTGGGCTCCTACGCAGAAGTGCGGAGGGTAGAAAAAGAACTCCTCGGATGGCAATCCGAAGAGCTCTAGTTGTGATGGGAAGCAACAGCGGCGTAAAGTTTAAAGTGCAAACTCACTCAGCTTTTTTGGTACCCCCGCATTCTTCAATGTCACATATTTAGGCAGACCATTTTCGTATGCTGGATAATCCTCACCCTGAATCAGGGGTGACAAATATTGACGGCATGCATCGGTAATTCCAAAGCCATCCTCGGTGATGAAATTTTCTGGCATCATCTTCTCTACATTAGCCACATCGGCTAGATCAGCTGCACCAATTTCCCAGGTATAGGGAGTATCCGAGGTGCGGATGATGGCTGGCATAATGGCATTCTTACCATCTAGCACTAACTCTACTGCTGCTTTGCCCAAGGCATAGGCCTGTTTAACGTCGGTCTTGGAGGCTATATGGCGTGCGGCACGTTGCAGATAGTCAGCAACAGCCCAGTGATATTTCACACCCAGTTCTTCGCGAATAATATTGGCCACTACAGGTGCCACACCACCCAGCTGGGCATGACCAAAGGCATCACGCAGTCCTTGGTCTGCCAGGAACTTGCCATCTGGCCCTTGCACGCCTTCAGAGACCACAACAGAGCAGTATCCGTATTGATCAATCTTTGCCTTTACCTGGGCAATGAAGGCTGCTTTATCAAAGGTGATCTCAGGAAATAGAATAAGTATGGGAAGATCATGATCGGCATCGGCTGCTAATCCACCTGCTGCGGCAATCCACCCGGCATGTCGGCCCATTACCTCTAACACAAATGCTTTAGTAGATGTTTTGCACATAGAGGCCACATCAAAGCTTGCTTCGCGTGTTGAGACAGCAATGTACTTTGCTACGGAACCAAAGCCCGGGCAGTTGTCAGTGATAGGCAGATCGTTATCCACTGTCTTTGGTACATGGATGGCTTGAAGAGGAAAGCCCATCTTTTCAGAGAGCTGTGAAATCTTATGACAAGTATCAGCGGAATCACCACCACCGTTATAAAAGAAGTAGCCAATGTTATGTGCCTTAAAGACTTCAATCAGTCGTTCATATTCACGCTGATTTTCTTCCAGGCTTTTCAGTTTATAACGACAAGAGCCAAAGGCCCCAGAAGGTGTTGAGCAAAGTGCGGCAATGGCCTCATCTGACTCTTGAGAGGTATCAATCAGATCTTCAGTCAATGCACCTATGATGCCATTGCGGCCTGCATAGACATTGCCAATCTTATCGGAATGTTTACGTGCGGTTTCTATCACACCACAGGCTGATGCATTGATAACAGCGGTCACTCCACCAGACTGTGCATAAAAGGCATTTTTCATTGTCATGATTCCTTATTTTGGTGGCTTCTAATAATTATGGTTAGAGAATAGCCTAATGGTTGCTTGTTACCAACTAATTATCGCTATTAACCGCAAAAACCGCATTGACTTCAAGCAATAAGTGGGAGTAGCGTACGCACTATAAAAAGACTGTTGTTAAATGCTCATTAATTAGTGTGTTTTTAAGCTAACAGTAAATTCTAATTGGGAATAACCAAGAATATCTAAGAGGCAGAAAGGCCATGAGAATAGTGCTATTGGGTGCGCCAGGTTCTGGAAAAGGAACACAGGCAAAAAAGCTGGTTGAACGGCATGAGATACCACAGCTTTCAACAGGTGATCTACTAAGAGAAGCTGTAGCGGCAAAAACTCCGCTGGGTCTTAAGGCCAAACAAGCTATGGATGAAGGTCATCTTGTCTCTGATGATATTGTGCTTGGCATGATCAAAGAGCGCCTTAAGCAACCCGATGCAGCAAATGGTTTTATATTGGATGGCTTCCCACGCAACACAGCGCAAGCTGAAGCACTGGATGCATTGCTTGAAGAGCTTGAGCAACCACTAGATATGTCGCTGCACATTGATGTAGATCCCGACATCATCATGCAGCGGCTGGAAGGGCGACGCACCTGCGAGTCCTGTGGTCAGATGTACAACATGTACAGCAACCCGCCTGCGGTTGAAGATGTCTGTGACAAATGTGGTGGCAAGTTACATCAACGCAGTGATGACAACGAAGCTACCATCGATAATCGGCTGAAGGTCTATAAACAACAAACAGAACCATTGGTTGAGTACTACCAAGTTGCCAGCAAGTTAGGGCAAATTCAAGGCATCGGTGAGATTGATGAAATATTCAGCGCTGCCTGTGAAATTCTTGATGAAATTATTAGTAAAAAACGACCTGAAGCAGCAGCAGAAGAAAAGACAGCCGCGCCCGAGCCTACAGTAGAACCACCCAAACAAGAAGCCGCGCCAGAAGAGAAGCGACCTGAAAAACCAACACAACAACAGAAACCCCAAAAAAAGAAAATAGCGAAGAAGAAAATAGCAGTCAAAAAGAAGGCTGTTAAGAAAAAAGAAACAGCAACTAAGAAAGAAGCGGCTAAAAAGAAAGTCGCTTCTAAGAAGAAGGTAGCGGCCAAGAAAAAGGTGTCCAGCAAAAAGAAGGCGACTAAGAAGAAGGTGGCCAGCAAAAAGAAGGTAGCTAAGAAAAAGGTAGCCGCCGAGAAGAAGGTGGCCAGCAAAAAGAAGGCGACTAAGAAAAAGGTAGTGGTCAAGAAGAAGGTGATCAGTAAAAAGAAGGTGGCTAAGAAAAAGGTAGCGGCCAAGAAGAAGGTGGCCAGCAAAAAAAAGGTAGCTAAGAAAAAGGTAGCCGCCAAGAAGAAAGTAATCAGTAAAAAGAAGGCGACTAAGAAAAAGGTAGCGGCCAAGAAGAAGGTGGTCAGCAAAAAGAAGGTAGCTAAGAAAAAGGTAGCCGCCAAGAAGAAGGTGGTCAGCAAAAAGAAGGCGACTAAGAAAAAGGTAGCGGCCAAGAAGAAGGTGGTCAGTAAAAAGAAGGTAGCTAAGAAAAAGGTAGTGGCCAAGAAGAAGGTGGCCAGCAAAAAGAAGGCGACTAAGAAAAAGGTAGTGGCCAAGAAGAAAGCAGCTAGTAAAAAGAAGGTGGCTAAGAAAAAGGTAGCGGCCAAGAAGAAGGTGACCAGCAAAAAGAAGGCGGCTAAGAAAAAGGTGGTGACCAAGAAGAAAACACCGGCACATAAAAAACGCTGATAAAAATAAGGGGCAGAAATGCCCCTTTTTTATAGGTATCGTAAATGATGCTGCGGTGTGCTATGGCTTTAATATGTCGTTAATTAACCGCATTATAAATCGGGCCATAAATGGAATCTGGGTTTTTGATAGGCACCTCTCAAATATATGGAGCAAACCAAGAAATAGCTGGTTTTGTAGTAAAGTTTGAACGAGTGTTGCTTTTTATGGCTTCTGTTTTATAAAGCAGATGATTGTTGGTTCTAAAATTTCAGTAGAGACCTCTTTAATAGCCACTGCTAACCTAGTACTCCAGCAATATTGCTTTGAAGGATAATTAATGTATTCTCTCAAGTGTTTTTCTCAACCGAATGATATTAGAGATAAGATATGCCGGCAAAAAATACCGAGTAAAGCTAACAGAAGAAGAGCGTGATTATTTAATACAGCAGGTATCAAGCGGAAAAAGTGCAGTTCGCAAACTGACCCATGCACAAATATTGCTCCACGCAGATGAAGCAGCAGCCATCGGGTCATTAAAAGATATAGACATAGTCAAGGCGGCACACATCAGCTGCTTGACAGCAGAAAGAGTACGAAAACGGTTTGTTGAAGAAGGTTTAGAGTCAGCACTCAATCCTAAAACACAGGTACGGCGACGTGCAAAAAAGCTGGATGGAGAAGCCGAAGCTTTTTTGGTGGCAACAGCTTGCTCAGCTGCACCGGCAGGGCATGCTGATTTATTGGCAGAGCAACTGGTTGAATGCAATATCGTCGACTCTGTATCAGGAGAAACCGTTCGGAAAACATTAAAAAAAACCAACTTAAGCCTTGGTTAAAAAAATGTTGGGTTATTCCCCCAAAGGCAAATGCAGATTTTGTTTGTGCAATGGAAGATATCCTGGAAGTCTATCAACGAACTTATGATGAGAACGAAGTATTGGTCTGCATGGATGAAACCAGTAAACAACACGTAAAAGAGACGCGCATTCCATTAGCACCGGAAGCAGGTAAGCTGGAAAAGTTTGATTATGAGTATGAAAGGAACGGGGTTAGCAATCTGTTCATGTTACCTGCACCCCTTGAAGGATGGCGGCACGTAAAAATTACGGATCGGCATACCAAAAAAGATTGGGCGCAGTTAATCAAAGAGTTAGTTGATGAACACTTTCCAGGTAAAAGAATCATCCTGGTAATGGATAATTTGAATACCCATAAACTGAGTTCTTTATACGCCGCCTTTGAACCCGAAGAAGCAAGGCGAATCGCTGAATGTTTAGAGATTCATTATACGCCGAAGCATGGCAGTTGGTTGGACATGGCAGAGATAGAAATTGGTGTGATGAGCCGTCAGTGCCTTAATAGAAGAATACCTGACCAGAAAGCATTACGGACTGAAATAGCAGCATGGCAAGAACAACGAAATCAAAAAGCTATTCGTGTGAACTGGAGGCTTGCCACCAAAGACGCACGGATAAAATTAAAATCACTTTATCCATCAATCCAAAGTTGATGGAGTACTAGCTGAAATATAACGATAAAAGATGGCAGATACTAAAGAGCCACCGAATTAATTATTTCCTTTTTACAACAAACTAATTTCTTAATAAATTTTTCTAGCGGGAGTTCTTTAATGAACAAAAAACCACTTACTTTATCCGTTGTTGTTGCAATGGTCGTTTAATTGGTCGTTCAGGCTGCTGGCCCGGCCCTACCGTTTACGGTGTTTTACATGCTTCTGTTGAGAACATTGATAACGACGCAATGAACAACGACACCTGGGAAGTTCAAAGCCGTCAGTCACGCTTTGCATCAAAGGTGACGAAGATCTGGGTAACGGTCTGAGTGCTATCTACAAATTAGAATTCCAGGTTGATATCGATGATACAAACGGTACAACCAGCGCAACTGTTACTGGTGCCAACAATAATGACGTAGATGCCTTCGGTGCTGGTATCATCCACAAGTTCTAAGTTTTAGCTTAAAATTTGCGGTATTAAAACGGAACCTTCGGGTTCCGTTTTTTGTGGGTTGAAAAATTTGATATACTTTTAAAACTCTAACCATGATGATAGTTAGGTCTCAATAGAGGGAAAATTATGCCGTCAATATCAGCATTCTATGGAATGATAATCTATATGTATTTCATGGATAATAGAAGGCATAAGCTTCCACATATCCATGTAAAATATCAAGAGCATGAGGTCATTGTAGAAATTCCTGAAGGTAATGTCCTTGAAGGGAGCATACCCGCATCAAAAATGAAGCTCCTTCAGGCATGGATTGAAATACATAAAGACGAGCTTATGGCAGATTGGGAGTTGGCAGTATCTGGAGAGCATCCTTACAAAATTGAGCCACTGAGGTAATGCAATGAACCCAAGGGTAAGCAAAGCATCAGCAGCCAATAATTATCAATTAAACCTTGTTTTTACTAATGGTGAGCATGGTGTTTTTGACTGTTCAAAAATGCTTGATTTTGGTGTATTCAAAGAGCTAAGAAACAAGCATTATTTTAAACAGGTAAAAGTAATTGATGGCACAGTAGTGTGGCCAAATGAGCAAGATATATGTCCTGATACGCTTTATTTGGATGCGAAAAAAAGTGACTAATAACACTCAGCGGATATAAATATCCAAAACCAGATGGAAAGTGGCAATATGATTGAGCCTGATATTCGTTGGATACAGCGTTTTAATAATTTTCAGCGTGCTTTTTTATTGTTACGTGAGGCAATGGAAAATGATATGGATAGTCTGAGCCAGCTGGAAAAAGAAGGCATTATTCAGCGTTTTGAATATACCTTTGAGCTGGCCTGGAAAGTGCTCAAAGATAAAATGGAATATGATGGTATTGTTCTAGATAAAATCTCGCCTAAAGCTGTGGTGAGAGAGGCCTATGCTGCGAAATATATTCAGGATGCTGAAGTTTGGTTAAGGATGATCGATGACCGAAATTTAGTGAGCCATACTTATGATTTTGCAAAATTCGAAGCCGTAATTAAAATTATTGATAAAAGTTATTTGCCCATGCTGCAAGAGTGGTATCTGGAGCTGCTGGCAGAAATAAATAACTAATGAAAGAGATAGGGTTGAGTAAGAGCACTACCTCTTTACTGCAAGCAATATTTAAGAAGAGCCCATCTATTGAGCAAGTCAAGCTCTATGGGTCGCGAGCCAAAGGCTCATTTAATGAGCGCAGTGATATTGATTTAGTCACTTATGGTGTTGATATTGATCGCTCTGTAATTGCTGATGTGTTAATGGATTTGGATGATTCGGATATTCCGTACCTGTTTGATCTACAAAATTACCACGACTTGAAAAATCAGCAGTTAATTAATCATATTGATCGCGTGGGTCTGCTAATTTACCAAAAAGCCAAATAGACTTCATTTTAATGTCATATACCGGGTAGCTGGTCATGTCAGCGTTTGTGTCCCTTTGTCTGTCCCTAGAATCAATACATCTGCTGGACGCACAGCAAAAAGCCCTACGGTAACAACGCCTGCAATGTTGTTCAGCTCTTTTTCCATCGTTACTGGGTCCATAATATCCAGATTGTGTATGTCTAGAATCAGGTTGCCGTTATCGGTAATGAAGTTCTCACGCCACATGGGGGTGCCACCCAGTTTAACCAGTTCGCGTGCAACATAACTACGTGCCATGGGGATAACCTCTATGGGTAGAGGAAATGTGCCCAGTCTATCGACGAGTTTGCTGCCATCAGCAATACAGACAAATTTTTTGCTGGCTGCGGCTACGATCTTTTCCCGGGTCAATGCCCCGCCACCGCCTTTGATGAGGTGTAGATGCTTGGTTGATTCATCAGCACCATCCACGTAAAGATCAAGTTGTCCTGCGGCATTGAGGTCGTAGACATGAATGCCATGTGCTTTCATGCGTTCTGTAGAGGCCTCTGAGCTGGAGACAGCGCCGTCGATGAGGTGCTTGATCTCTGCCAATTGATCGATAAAGTGATTAACGGTAGAGCCAGTGCCAACGCCCACAATGCTGCCTTCTTCGACATATTCCAAGGCGGCTTTTGCTGCTAATCTTTTGAGTTCATCTTGTGACATGTTGGCTCCCGCATTCAAAGAAGATGGTTGAGTAATTGTTGTCTATTTTCGGTGTAAAAAAATAAAGTCGCAAGTGCAGTTGAACAGCTATTGTCATGCAGGTTTCATAGGTTCACTATTCTCATATCTGGATTAATGATAGAGGCGCAGTAATATGCCCCAAACGTACATAGAAAGAATATTAAGAGCGCGTGTTTATGATGTCGCAAAAGAGACGCCATTGGAGTTGGCTGCGCGATTATCGCAAAGGTTGAGTAATCAGGTTTATCTCAAGCGTGAAGACCTGCAGCCCGTATTCTCTTTTAAACTGCGCGGTGCTTATAACAAGATGGTAAATCTTTCACCTGCTGCAAGAGAAAAAGGGGTGATTGCCGCTTCTGCAGGAAATCATGCGCAAGGTGTAGCATTATCAGCAAAGCAATTGGGATTGCGCGCCTTAATTGTTATGCCAAAAACCACCCCCCCCATAAAAGTACAGTCAGTGCGCAGCCTCGGAGCCAAGATTGTACTTCACGGTGACTCTTATGATGAGGCTTATACGCACTCACTAGAGTTAGCAAAAGAGCAAGATCTAACATTTGTGCATCCGTTTGATGACCCTGACGTGATTGCAGGGCAAGGAACCATTGCTATGGAACTGCTTCGTCAACATATGGATGACATTAAAGCAGTATTTGTTCCTGTGGGTGGTGGTGGATTAATTGCTGGAGTTGCAGCCTATATAAAATACGTGCGACCTGAGATAAAAATAATTGGTGTGGAGCCTGAAGATGCGCCATCACTATATCGCGCACTGGAAGCTGGTCGCCGTGTAACTTTAAAGCAGGTAGGCATCTTTGCTGATGGTGTGGCAGTCCGGCAGGTGGGTAAAGAACCCTTTCGTGTAGCTAAAAAGTGCGTGGATGAGGTAATACTTGTCAGTACAGATGAGATATGTGCAGCAATAAAAGATGTTTTTGATGACACCCGAACGGTGCCTGAGCCAGCGGGCGCATTAGCTGTTGCGGGCTTAAAGAAGTACGTGCAGCGGGAGCAGTGCAAAGATGAGCATCTGATTGCAATAGAGAGCGGTGCCAATATAAATTTTGACCGACTACGCCATGTAGCAGAAAGAGCAGAGTTAGGTGAGCGCCGTGAGGCGCTATTGGCAGTTGAGATACCTGAACGACCAGGCAGTTTTCTTGGCTTTTGCCGTGCTTTAGGGCGACGCAGCATTACAGAATTTAATTACCGCTACAGTGACCATACACGTGCGCATGTTTTTGCAGGAGTAGAGTTAGCTGAAGGTGATTCAGAGCGGTCTGAGCTTATTAGCCATCTATCTGAAAAAGGTTACCCGGTTATTGATCTCACAGATAATGAAATTGCAAAGCTACATATACGCTACATGGTGGGTGGGCATGCAGCAGCCGTTCAACGTGAGCACCTTTTCCGATTTGAGTTTCCAGAGCGCCCTGGTGCACTGCAAAACTTTCTTACTCAGATGGGGCGGCGTTGGAATATCACTCTTTTCCATTACCGTAATCACGGCGCAGCCTTTGGACGTGTATTAATGGGCATCGATGTTGATGCCAGTAAAAAGCGAGAATTCCAGCAATTTCTACGCGATTTAGGATATGCCTGGACGGATGAGACAGATAATCTGGCCTATCGCTTATTTGCAGGGTCAGGTGTAGCTACATTTGTTGGGGATGAAGTTGTAAATAAGTAACAGAGCCTGATTATCAGACTCACCAGTATTAAAAAGCCCGCAAATGCGGGCTTTTTAATTGATGATTGCAGTCATCTACTATTTCTTTTTGCGATCTTTTTGCGAGGGCGCACCTTGCGAGGTTGAAGAGATGGCTTTTTCGATGACACCTTTTTCTTAGTTGTCTTCTTCTTAACCACCTTCTTTTTAGCGGCTACCTTTTTCTTAGTTGCTTTCTTCTTGGCGACCTTCTTTTTAGCGACTACCTTTTTCTTAGTTGCTTTCTTCTTGGCGACCTTCTTTTTAGCGGCTACTTTTTTCTTAGCTGTTTTTTTCACAAGTGCATTTTTCTTTTTAACAGCCACTTGTTTCTTTGCAGTAGTTTTCTTTTTTGCAGTTTTCTTTGCGGCCATCTGTTTTTCTCCAGTGTTAAAAGTAGCTAATCCATTGATGAGTATAATAAAGCCCTTAGAAAATGCTAGGGCTGCTTCAATATATATAAAAAATGCTTAGGCACTTAACTCCTACGATCTAAGTTGAGTAAGAGATAGAGGTTTTTTGTTTGAAGCTATGCCCAGTAGGGTTTGAAACGCGGCCATGGGTGTCTGGCGTCGATTGAAGCGGAAGACATGCTCATCAAGG
>JAJFJN010000049.1 GCA_021773975.1 Gammaproteobacteria bacterium
TGTAATGATGGCTATGTTATTTATGCTTAAAGAGCGAATATTGCAGGAAGAGGATGTTCCATTACTGAGTTGTTCGGATATAACAACCCTCTTGGCTCACTTCCTTCCGAAACGAGCTATCTGTCAAGATGAGGTTATTCGTCAAATGGGAGTTCGACACTTAAAGCGACAAGCATCGATCGATTATGCGTTTAAAAATCAGCAGCTTGAATGCCTATCATGAGTTTTAGTAATGTGACAAAGTAGAATTAGTTACAGTAAAATATATATCTAAAGGACGAATGTAGATGTCCAGTTGATGCTTGCCGGTATCCACACCAACACTAATGTTTTTATGGTCTTTTGAGGGTGACATAATAAGCTGACTCCGCCTTGCAAATACGAGCTCGAGGCCCAGTTGACTATTCGAGTTTATAGCTTGGTGTCTTATGCAGTGCTCACACTTGTTATCGGTCTCTCAAAAGAGGAGCCATGCAAATCACGAGCTACTACATAAGAGGGCTTTAGTTGCTGCTAAAGCTTGGGTCACACTTTACCCGGAAACAGTTGTTATTATCCATACAAGGTAAATCAACTTGACGCATTTTTCGTTCGCTGCGCTCACTACAAATGCGCAAGTTATTTACGGCGTTAGCTGAAAAAATACTTGCCAGCTCCGCAGTGATAGAATAGTATCACTTTATGAAAACAGAACTCGTAACCACATTAAAGCGTCAAGCAACAAAAATCCTAGCTGAGTTGCATGATTCAAAAGAACCAGTGCTTATAACAGAGCATGGTCAACCCTCGGCATATCTTGTTGATGTAAAAGATTATGAGTCCATGCAAAACCGTATGCGCATTCTTGAAGGTGTTGCTCGTGGTGAAACAGCAATCATTGAAAAACGAGTATTAACGCACTCAGAAGCCAAGGTGAAAATGGAAAAATGGCTCAAGTAATATGGACTGAGCCAGCATTACAAGATTTAAATGATATTGCTGAGTACATTGCTCTTGATAAAGTAAGTGCGGCAAAACGTCTAGTTCAAAAAGTATTTTCAAGTGTAGAGCGTTTAGAGCAATTCCCAAAATTGGGTCGTATGCCACCTGAACTTAAAAAATCTCGCTACCTGGAAGTAGTTGTGAATCCTTGCCGTATTTTTTATCGTATTGAAAAAGAAAAAGTATTTATCGTCTACGTTATGCGTAGTGAGAGAAGGCTTAGAAATTATTTGCTTGAAGCAAGGTTCAATGAAAACAGCTAATAAGTGACTATGGTGTCAATCACTAGTTTATTGAGTGATTTCAGAGTTCCAATGTACACCATCTCTGAGCATTGAATTAAGGATAACAATCATTTTTCTAATGCATGCAACAATGGCAATTTTCTTAGGTTTACCGGCTGCCACAAGACGGTTGTAGGTTGCTTTAAAAACAGGATTGCATTGAATAGCCGATAGCATCGCCATATACATAACTGTACGGACCCGGTGTCGTCCACCCCGCACCTTTCTGTGTCCAATGTGGCTGCCACTTTCTCGATTAATAGGCGCAACTCCCACCAAAGCGGCGGCCTCTTTATTTGCCATAGATGCACTGGTCTTGTGCGGCTTTTAGGTTTATGCATTTGATTTGTGCAGCATCAATCAATCCATTCCCTATAGAAATAGTTAACCTGCTGTTTATACGTCAAATTGCATTTATGGCACGAACGTTGCTATTAGCTCATTTGTTATATTCAAAAACAATTATTAGACCGAACAATTGTTGGGCAAAGATCTGCGCTACTTCATTAATGTGGCTACCAACAGTGTTTGAGCAATCGCTGTATAGAGCGAGGGAAAAAAACCTATGAAACTCATTTCATCAATCATTAAGCCGTTCAAATTAGACGATGTACGTGAAGCACTCTCTGAAATAGGCGTCACGGGCATCACCGTGGTTGAAGTAAAAGGCTTCGGTCGACAGAAAGGGCATACCGAGTTGTATCGTGGTGCTGAGTATGTGGTGGATTTTCTCCCCAAGATCAAGATTGAAGCTGCTGTGGATGATGACAAGGTAGACCAAGTCATTGAGGCGATTAGCGGCGCTGCAAAAACCGGCAAGATTGGCGACGGTAAAATTTTTGTCTATGACCTTGACCATGTTGTGCGTATCCGCACCGGTGAAACCGGTTCCGAGGCACTTTAACTCTTTTTAATTTATTGGAGATTACCGTGGAAGATATTCTTAACCTACGTTATGCCTTAGACACCTTTTATTTTCTAATGGCAGGCGCACTTGTTATGTGGATGGCAGCAGGCTTTGCCATGCTGGAAGCAGGTTTGGTGCGTGCTAAAAATACGGCTGAAATTCTAACCAAAAATATTGCTTTGTTTGCTATTGCCTGCATCATGTATATGTTGATGGGGTACGGCATTATGTATGGCACTGGCATTAACAGTGTTATCCCTGCTTTGTTTGATTTTTCTTTTATGCTGGGTGGTGATCATGATGCAGCAGCTGTTGTAAAACAGAGTGCTGGCACTTGGTATGACGGTAACTACTACTCCAAGATGGCAGACTTCTTTTTTCAGGTTGTCTTTGTTGCTACGGCGATGTCTATTGTCTCTGGCGCTGTGGCCGAGCGAATGAAGCTGTGGAGTTTTCTGGCTTTTGCAGTAGTCATGACAGGCTTCATTTACCCTGTACAGGGCTACTGGAAGTGGGGCGGTGGCTTTCTTGATGGATTAGGCTTCAATGATTTTGCCGGCTCGGGTGTTGTGCATCTTTGTGGTGCGGCTGCTGCCCTGGCAGGCGTATTGTTGCTGGGTGCGCGTAAAGGCAAGTACGGTAAGGATGGGCAGGTGATGGCTATCCCTGGTGCCAACATGCCAATTGCAGCCTTAGGCACTTTTATCTTATGGATGGGTTGGTTTGGATTCAATGGTGGTTCACAGTTGATTCTTTCCACTGCGTCAGATGCTAATGCTGTAGCTGCTGTTTTCGTTAACACCAACGCTGCTGCTGCTGGCGGTGTAATTGCTGCGCTACTCACTGCCCGCATACTGTTTGGTAAGGCGGATCTGACCATGACCCTTAACGGCGCACTTGCTGGCTTAGTTGCTATTACAGCTGAACCACTGGCACCCAGCCCACTTTGGGCAACACTGGTTGGATGTATAGGTGGCGTTATTGTTGTCTTCTCTATTCTTGGTTTGGATAAGCTGAAGATTGATGACCCTGTTGGTGCGATATCAGTACATGGCGTTGTCGGCATGTGGGGGCTACTCGCTGTGCCTTTCTCTAATGAAGGAGCCTCTTTTATTGCTCAGATTATCGGTCTGGTAACAATCTTCGCCTGGACCTTTGGCGTGAGTTTTGCAGTCTGGTTTTGCATTAAGAAATTCAGTGGCATTCGCATCAGTGAGCAGGAAGAGTATGAAGGGGCTGATATTGCTGAATGTGGCCTTGAAGCTTATCCAGAGTTTGTTGGCTCTAAAGGATCCAGCCTCTGATGATTTAACTTTAAAAGCATAAAAAAACGGATGCTTCGGTGTCCGTTTTTTATGC
>JAJFJN010000050.1 GCA_021773975.1 Gammaproteobacteria bacterium
CTGTCTAAAGTGCCTAATCACACCATAAGCATTTGATAAATATGCAAATGATGACGCTACAAACAGTAAATATTCTTCAACAGCTATAGGGTGCTGTTATTTTTTGAAGTGAGGTTTTTCTATTCTCGGACAGCCTCCTAGGAGGAACGGTTGATATGGCCGGCCTCTACTCCCATGCTGACTGTACAAACCAGCATCGTCTACAGGCAGGTGACCGGTTGGATCTTTCCCAGCCAGTTATAGATGGCACTGGCACACTATTTCGCCAAACCTTATACCTGCAGATACCGATAGATCTGCTTGCCTCCAGCATTGTTTTGGCGCTTAACAGCCAACTTCGGCTGAGCTTCGATCCTATCACGGTAGAACTCGACCAAAATGATCACAGCTGGATCACACAATGGGATGGGCTCGGCGACACCGTCAATGTAGCACTCAGCTATCCCGCCCCCCTAATACGTCTACGCAGTCATTTATATAACAGGGCTGATCTACATCGAGTCGATGGCGAGGCAGTAGCCGAACAGGCGACACTCAGTGTGGCAACTGGCCAAACATTTTCCGAACCGCTAACAGCTCCCAGCTTCCAACTGGTGCTCTCCCAGCCAAAGCCCAAAAAACATGCCCAGGCCATAGCCAATAAACTTCAGGAAAAACACCATCAGAGACACAAATCACTCTCAGCCATGGCCGTGTCCGACAAGAGTTCCAGCAGCAGGAGTGATGATCTGATGGTGGTCGAGAATGAGGTCTTGCTGCAATCCGGCCTCAGCAGTATCGAGCTGCAGGGTCAACCAACTAACCCACGTTTGCGTCTTTTAAATCCAGATCAAAGCGAAACACTCTGGCAATGGCTGGAGCCTGGTAGCCATGACAGCTCCATAGATTTTCCTAATCAGGGAGAGGTTCTTGCAGAGATCCTGGCGCCCGCATTGAAGCAGGCCTTTGAAAAACGGGAGCCAGGCAGCAACACCATTCTGCTACCTTTGTTTGTGGAAAGTGACGCTCCCTGCCACGTCATGATCGAGCAGGTTCAACTGCAGTTCCTGCAAGAAACCGAGCTAATCACCGAGCCTATTAGTTACAACTTTGATGGCAGTGCCGCTCAGGTTGAGGCGTTACTGCTGAATCGACCCGCAGGCGAAATACAGTACATTAGCATTGAAGCCAATGCAGATACCCAAAATAGTCCATGGCAGGATCTACCTGCTGGTTTGCCCGGAAATTCAAACCTCAACGGAGCCTATCTAGCCAAAGGTGATCAGATTGCCATTCCCTGGATCCTGGACCAGCCAACCTACGTAAGCGGCATCTCCATCGCCTGGTATGGTCTGGCAAAAGAGATCGAACTTCAGTTGAACATCAGCCCAGACAGTGACGATTGCCCAGCAGCCAGAACCCTCACCAAAGGTAGCTACAGCGGTTCACTTACCCAACCACTGTGGATTCATATACGACTCGCTGAAACGGCATTGCAGCCAGGCACTTACTGGATACAACTACAGTCAAACCAGGGTGCAGGCATCTGGCTGGGTGATCCTGCCACAGCACAGCAACACATCCGCCGCAGGAGTGGAAATCGGCCCGGGCAGAGCGAAACACTTCCCCTCACCCTGAATTTTCAACTCCTATCAAACGCACCTTCAGGGCAGCTGGCCACAGCACCAATGCAACTCGCCATTAATGATACTCCCATGGCTTTTAGTGAAGCTGGCCAGGATAAAATCAAGGCAGAGTTGGCCATCATTCCCCCCATTCTTCAATCCTCTCAAGAATGGAAACTACGGGTCTCTAGCAGCCAATCCATGGTAATGAGCATCCAGTCTGTGCTATTGCATTACGCTGTATGAAAAGATTTGTATTGTGAGAATGTAGCAACCTCTCCTTCGCATAAAGGCAATCACGCTGTGATTCTCTTGTAACGATGGTGCAATCCAGCGAATCGAGCCGAGCTGATTTTCAGAAGAGGCAGTTAAAGATAATTATATTAATGAAGTCGTAACACAGTAGTCATAAAACTGACAACTGGATCTATTAGAATTCCAGCTAGATTTCATTGGAGATGCCCATCATGTCAATAAGGCTAAACAAGCAACATTCTTCCTGGAAAAAATCTCGCATTGGTTTAACTGTTGAATTAGCAGCAACTAAGGAAGAGATAGAGGAGTCCCAACAGCTTCGCCATATCTTCTCTGAAGCCATGGGAATTGATGGAGGTGAAGCATCTAATATCCTGGATAAAGAGCATTATGATTCTCATTGCCACCACTTAGTGGTACGTGATTATTATAAAGGAACCGTGGTGGGCTGCACCCGTATCCTAATCAAGAATAGACAACGCCATACCCGCCGTTTTTATTCTGAAAACCAGTTCAATATAGGTGAGATCTTAAAGCTTCGTGGAAAGACCATGGAGGTTGGGCAAACCTGTATCCATCCCGACTACTTAAATGGTGGTGCCATGCTTATTTTATGGGCAGGACTTTCGCGTTTGATTGATATGCACCAAATTGATTATATGATTGGCTGCAGCAGTATTTCTCTCTTACATGGGCATCGCTCAGCTCAGGCAGCCATCCAATATCTGCGGGAGAATCATCCAGCACCGAAGCATCTCAACATTACACCGCACCACCCATTTCAGCTTGACGAGACTGTTCTTGCAGACAAAAGCGCACTCTCCTCAATACTTGAGACCTATCTACAGCTTGGTGCCTGTGTGTGGGGTGATGGATCTCTGAACGCAAAACTTAATGCTGTAAATCTATTTTTCCTATTAGAGACAACCAATCTTAATCCAAGTTACCGTAGCACCTGTATGGAACGCAGGCTTGGCTCAGCTATAAAAAACGGCAGTACCGGTCCGCTCTATTTATAAGTGCATATTTAATCGGTGGTTGATTGATGGATCAGGCAGTAAAAGCCAATCTAGATGATCTGCTTTTCAATACATTCCACACTTTCATGACGAACATCACTGCCCGTTATTAAAAAAATCACATACCCCGCAATATTCTTGGCATGGCCACCAATACGCTCCAGGGCGCGCAGTCCAAGAACTACATCCACCATATGACCAATGGCACGAGAGTCCTCCATCACAAATGTTGTCAGGCGCCGCAGAGCTGACTTGTACTCCTCCTCCAATTCACTATCCAGGCGGATAACATCCAGGGCTTTAGGAGCATCCAGTTCATCAAACGCTATTAGGCTACTCTTCAGCATATCGCCGACAAAGGCGGCCATCGTATTGATATCACGCAAAACCTGTTTATTAGGTGGGCTACTGTCCGTATCGTAAATATGAATCGTAAGCTGAGCAATTTTACGTGCTTCATCACCTACTCGCTCCAGATCAGAAACAGCCTTGGATATCGTGATGATCTCCCGTAGATCCTTCGCCATAGGTTGGCGTTTGACAATCAGATTAATGAACTCTTCATCAGCCTGTACATCCAGATCATTCAGCTCCTGATCACGGCTGATAACATCTCTGGCAGCAGATGGATCTTTATCATTTAACGTCTGCACAGCTCGCTTAAGCTGATTCTGAGCCAGGCTACCAATCTCTAACACCAGTCGGTGCAGAAAAACCATCTCATCATCAAAGCGCTTTACAGTGTGGCCTTCTGTCATTTTATTCATGATCTGTTCTCTTGGTTACTACTCTATCTGTTTATAAGGCAGCCAAATAAAGTTAGGCTACTCTGATTATATTTAGCCGAATCTACCGGTAATATAATCTTCAGTTAACTTATGCTGTGGATTGGTGAAGATCTGATTTGTCTCTCCCACTTCAATCAGATCACCCAGATGAAAATAGGCCGTACGTTGTGAAATACGGGCCGCCTGTTGCATAGAGTGGGTCACAATGGCAATAGTGTACTCCTCACGCAATTCATCAATCAGCTCTTCAATTTTGGCTGTAGCGATAGGATCCAATGCTGAGCAGGGCTCATCCATTAAAATAACCTCAGGGCTGACAGCAATGGTACGAGCAATGCAGAGGCGTTGTTGCTGGCCACCAGAAAGCCCCGTGCCAGGTTGATCTAGCCGGTCCTTAACCTCATTCCAAAGCCCGGCCCGATGAAGTGATGATTCAACAATAATATCCAGATCGCTCTTGCTTGATGACAGACCATGGATGCGTGGGCCATAGGCAACATTTTCATAGATGGATTTTGGAAAGGGATTTGGTTTCTGAAATACCATGCCCACCTGAGCACGAAGGGGCACCACATCCAATGTTTTATCGTAGATATTCTGGTTATCCAGCAGGATCTCACCCGTGACGCGGCAGCTATCGATAGTATCGTTCATGCGATTAAGACAGCGCAGGAAGGTTGATTTGCCGCAGCCAGATGGGCCAATCATAGCGATCACCTCATGGCGACCAATATCCAGATTTACCCGGTTGATAGCCTGCTTCTCTCCATAGAAAACATTTACATTGCGGCAGCTCATGCGTGGGTTATCAACACTGATTTCACCAACAGTCTTGCGATTATCGTGTGCTGCAATGGGCTCTATATCTGTACAAACCATCAGTGGAGTAACTGATGAGACAGTTTGGGTATTGGGTTGCATAGTTTTGACTCGTTATAGAAGGCTGTTTATCAGCGCTTTTCAAATTTCTTGCGTAGCAGCACTGCCAGCATGTTCATGCTAATAAGAAAGGCCAGCAACACCATAATGGCGGCAGAGGTACGCTCCATAAAGGCACGCTCTGGGCTGTCAGCCCAGAGATAGATCTGGACAGGTAGCGCTGTTGCTGGATCCATCATATTAGCGGGAACATCCACAATAAAGGCCACCATACCAATCATCAGCAGCGGAGCTGTCTCTCCCAGAGCCTGAGCCATACCAATAATGGCACCCGTCAGCATGCCAGGCAGCGCTTGGGGCAATACATGATGGAATACCGTCTGCATTCGAGAAGCACCAATACCCAGAGCTGCCTCACGAATGGAAGGGGGTACAGATTTAAGGGCCGCTCGACTGGCGATGATAATAGTGGGCAGCGTCATCAAGGTCAGCACCAAACCACCCACCAATGGAATAGAACGGGGCAACCCAAAAAAGTTGATAAAGACGGCCAGCCCCAGTAGACCAAAGACAATAGAAGGCACCGCTGCCAGGTTATTGATATTAACCTCGATAAAATCAGTAAAGCGATTTGTAGGTGCAAACTCTTCCAGATAGATGGCAGCGGCTACGCCCATAGGAAAAGAGAGCGCCAAGGTGATCAGCAGAGTAAAGACAGATCCCATCAGCGCCCCATGGATACCTGCTAATTCCGGCTCACGGGAGTCACCCGCCGTAAAGAAGGTGGTATTGAACCGTTTTTCAATCTTGCCCTCTCTCTGCAATGCATCCACCCAGGCAATCTGCTGATCCTTCACCCGCCGATCAGACTCTGGTTTATGGCGGTCAATATGCCCTTTGATCAGCATGTCGACATCATCATCGGCAGGCACCCAGAGTTGTACAGTGCTGCCGATTAGATCTGGATTACTCATGACCATTTCACGCAACTGAAAAGCAGCGCCACTGCTCACCAGATCATAGAGCTTACGTTTCTCCTTGCGCTTTTTGACCTTGGGAAACATATCCCGCAGGGTGCTCTTCACCAAACCACCATAGTCGGCAGCTGAAAGCACTTCAGGGTTACGACTGCCTTGAGGGTCCAGATCCTCAGGCTCAAAGTGAATCTCTAATTGGACATAGGTCTGCCAAAAAGCACCGTAACCGTTGCTAATGATGCTGCCAAAAAGTAACACAAGAAACATCAGACTGATAATGATGGCACCCAACCCCATGCGTTTGAAGCGTCGCTCTTTGGCATAGCGTTTGGTCAGATTGGCATTGACCCGCTCCACGGTGGAGCGAGGCCTACTGCTTGTACTGTTATTCATATTGCTCCCGGTATTTGCGTACCACATGCAGGGCAACCATATTGAGAGCCAGGGTAGTAACAAATAACATCAATCCCAGGGCAAAGGCAGCCAGTGTCTTTGGGCTATCAAACTCCTGATCACCCACCAGCAGGGTCACCATCTGCACGGTGACTGTGGTGACGGCCTGTAGTGGATTGGCAGTAAGATTGGCAGAAAGCCCAGCCGCCATCACTACAATCATGGTCTCACCAATGGCGCGGGAGACCGCCAGTAGCAGCCCGCCTACAATGCCAGGCAGTGCAGCCGGTATGATGACTTGGCAAATGGTCTCAGAATGGGTGGCCCCGAGGCCATAAGACCCATCTCGCATAGCTTGGGGTACCGCATTGATCGCATCATCGGAGAGCGAAGATACAAAAGGAATAATCATCACTCCCATTACCAACCCAGCAGCCAGAGCCGACTCTGAGGAGACATCCAGGCCGATCAATCCACCACTGTCACGAATAAAAGGAGCCACTACTAAAGCAGCAAAAAAACCGTAGACCACGGTGGGGATACCCGCAAGAATCTCTAGTAGTGGCTTGGTAATGCTTCGCACTTTTTTGCTGGCATACTCAGACAAATATATGGCGGCCATTAATCCAGTAGGGGCAGCTACCAGCATGGCAATAAAGGAGATGAGCAGTGTGCCAGCAAACAGTGGAATGGCTCCAAAGGCGCCCGATGAGCCCACCTGATCCTCACGGATGGCCATCTGTGGACTCCACTTTAGACCAAACAGAAAATCACTAATCGGTACAGCCTGAAAGAAGCGGATGGCCTCAAATAGCACTGATAGCACAATACCTATCGTGGTAAATACAGCAACACTGGAGCAGCTGATCAGGAAAAACATGATGGCTCGCTCAACCCCGTTACGGGCACGCTGAGCCTTATGAATCCGGCGGTAGGCCAGCAGGGCACTCAATATAGCCAAGGTCAGCACCAATACTGTTAGTGCAGCTTGGCTAACCTGTTTAAGATTTTGGTAATGGTCTGCGGCAGCCCGCATAGTGGGGTCAATCTCACCCGATACAATGTTGCCAGAGACAAGGTTCTGAATATCATTGATTACCAGATTGAGTCGATCACTGGGTAGATTCTGCAGCTCTGTAGGTAGATCACGGGTAACCAATGTAGTAATTATGCTGGATTCAAATCCCGTCCAGAGTGCCAAAATAATGAGTGCTGGAACAGCACACCAGAGACTCGCATAGTAACCATAATAGCCAGGCAGGGAGTGAAGATTACAACGCTTCCCGCCCGCTATAGTCAGCGCACGCCGTTTGCCAATCAAAAAGCTAAAACAGCAAAGGATGGCTAGCGTAAAAAGCAGTGTAGATAGATTCATAATGGGTTATTACTGACCTGAATAAACGGAAAAACAGTAGCTGGTCAGGGAGGCCAGCTACCGTCCCCATCCGTGAAACTACATCTCCAGGTTTTTGAGCTCTTTTGCATTCGCAGCAAACACCTTCCGCTCAGCAGAAGGCATCGGGATCAGACCCTTGTCGGTCAAATAACCTTCATCACCCCAGGTCTTGTCACTACTAAATTCAGCCAGATATTCAGCAATACCTGGTATTTTTCCCACATGCGCCTTCTTCACATAGAAGAAGAGTGGGCGGGAAACCGGATACTTGCCTTCAGCAATGGCCTCAAACTCAGGTGCTACACCATCAATCAGCGCACCCTGCACCTTGTCACTATTTTGGTCTAAGAAACTGAAACCAAAGATACCCAAAGCATTAGGGTTAGCCTCAAGTTTCTGCACAATCAGATTGTCATTCTCACCGGCCTCAATGTAGGCACCATCTTCACGTACGGTGTGGCAGATTCTTTTATAAGCCTTCTTATCCTTCTTTTTCATGGCCTTGATCCAACCAACCTTTTTGCAGCCGCCTTCCAATGCCAGCTCAGCAAAAGCATCACGGGTACCGGATGTAGGAGGTGGACCCAGCACTTCAATCTTAGTAGCAGGCAGGTTGGAATTCACATCCTTCCAGGTTTTGTAGGGGTTTTCGACCAGCTTCTCACCACCCTTTGGATCAGGTACCTGCTTGGCCAAAGCCAGAAAGATCTCCTTACGGGTCAACTCAAAACGAACTGACTTTTTAGAATTAGCAATGGCAATACCGTCATAGCCGATCTTCACCTCAACAATCTGATTGACCCCATTCTTGCGGCATTTTTCATATTCAGATTTTTTGATCCGGCGTGAAGCATTGGTGATATCGGGATGCTCAACGCCAACACCGGCACAGAAGAGTTTCAGACCACCACCAGAGCCAGTGGATTCAATTTTGGGGGTTTTAAACTGAGTGGTTTTACCAAACTGCTCGGCTACAACAGTAGCAAAAGGATAAACGGTTGAAGAGCCAACTATAGAGACATAGTCGCGGGATGCTGCCGTTGCTGAAGTAGCAACTACTGCCAGAGTGGCGGCCAGTACAGTGCGCTTATTGATCATAATAATACTCCAAGTGATGAATTAAACTTTGAGCTATTATCTGGCGGCCGTATTACCCGGTTATTACTTTATTGTTACAGTTATGTAAACAATCTGGTTGTAGGGCAGTATTTATAATGGGTGATTTAGCTAAATATCAAAGGGGATAACCGACTCACTATTTATGGGCAATAGCACCACTATTTTTAGGCCAAAAAAATCCCGGGTAAACCTATGCCCGGGATCTTTTGTAGCTATTGTTTGTGTTGGATTAAAACTTGGCTTTCAGATCAATGTGTAGCGTATCGATATCACTATTTGGAGTCTCAGCTAAACTATTTGTTTCAGCCATGAAATAGGTAAGACCAAGGCCAAAGTTCTTATCAATCGCATAACCAAGCTTAAATTTATGCCCTTCGGCATCTGTCTCACCACCCGCAAAGTCAGAATCATTAAACTCACCGCTTACAGCATTTAACTCTGTATCACGATAGTTATAATCAAATTTAAATTTCTTGTATTTGGTTCCAACACCAAGCAACCAAGCAATATCCTCACCCTTATTTGCTCCATCAGCATCATCGTTTTTCACATACTGACCATAAAATTTCAAAGGCAGTGCTGTTTTAAGCTCAAGTGATCCGAATAACTCCTGAATGCTAAATTGTGTTGTGTCATTACCATCATCGGCGATTGTAGCAACAACCAAATTTTCGTTGTCATAATCATAGATTGAGGCACCAAGTGTAGCTTTAGCACTACCCAGCTGAAAGTTGCCAACTAATTGCCCATATGTAACCTTTGCATCCTCATCAAAGCGAAGACCATCGACATCATTCAGTACAATATGCCCAAGAGATCCAATAACT
Source organism: Gammaproteobacteria bacterium (assembly GCA_021773975.1). Lineage (GTDB taxonomy): Bacteria > Pseudomonadota > Gammaproteobacteria > Chromatiales > Chromatiaceae > WFXD01. The sequence goes on from JAJFJN010000050.1 coordinate 9,258, forward strand.
TCACCATTACCCACCTCTTTACGATATCTAACAGCAGCACCCTCTGGATTAATATCATTATCCCAAACAATATCACCTACTTTTTCCCATGGCTGCTTCATTTTACCGCCGATGATGTTGAGATTCTCTATGGGACGCCAGTCCAGATAGGCAAGATCAAGCCAAATGCTATCCTTCTTAAAAGTATCTCCCATGGTTTCATTGGTGGAGGTAGCTGAATCACTACTGCCTGAAGCCAATCGAACACCGGCATCAACATTGTCTGTAACTTTTGCATAAACCCCTAGACGGGCTCGGTAGCGTTGGCGGTCTTCATCACGCTTACCGTTAATATCGATAAACTCCTGGCGCAGGCGCAGATCACCCTTAATCTTTATGCGACTGGCCCAATCCATCTTTTTAAGAATTTCATCAGACTCTTCAGCTTTTTTTAGCAGCTCTCCATACTGCACTGAAGTGATTGCACCATTGCTCTTAAGTATATCCAGCAACTCTTTATCAGCAGCTGATACATTACTCAAGGTTAGCGCAGTAGCTACAGCCAGAATGGTCTTAATGGCTGGTTTTACTCTGGTTGGTGATTTCATTGTGCTCCTCATTTATTTGCATTTTCAAAAGATGAGCATATTTTGGCATCACTCTATGACCTGTAGATGACAGTAAAATAACAACTAGATGAAGATGGGGTAACAGCTTTGTAACAAGCTGTATTTTTGCATTAACAATTAAGTAATGAGGGAATAGATCTTTCCATTATGGAAAACAGAGCAGGCACAGCCTCCAGCAACAACTGCCATTAGCAGCGGCTCCAGTATTCTGCGTTATTGATATTAACCTACAAAGAGAGAGACGTTGGACTACAGAGATAGTGCTTATAAAATTCATTAATGCAGTTTGGTATCGCTAACTTTGGATATATCCTGTTGCCACTTATGGAAGGCGCTGTATGCTTCTGGCTGGAGCTGATGAAAGCCAACAAAGATCCCATCTGAGCAATCATCTATTATAACGGCGGGTATGCTATAGCTATTATTAGCTATAGCAAATTACAGTTCTATATTTGAGTTAATTGGCATACTTAAATTACGTGGGAAAGATGAGGCAGCCGCTGCAACTAAATCATGAGCATGGAAGCCTAACCCAAAAGATGGATCCCGTTGGTTCAACAGGTTTAATACCAACACTACCATGCATTGCCTCAGCCAACCCTTTGACAATAGACAACCCAAGTCCTGTACCACCAATATTTCGAGAGCGGCCAGTATCAACCCGAAAGAAGCGCTGAAATACCTTTGTACGGCAAGACTCTGGAATGCCAGGACCGTTATCTTGTACAGTAATCTCTACTGAATCAATATACAGTTGGCTTTTTATTAAAATCTCTCCCCCTTCTGGAGAATATTTAATGGCATTTTCAATCAGGTTGCGCAAAATCTGCTGGAGTGCCTGCGGGTCAGCATGCAACACCGCCTGCTCATCTAGATCTATTTTAATCCTGATGTTTTTCTTTAGTGCCAGTGGCTCTAGATCTTCAATCGTACATTGTACATAATCTGATAGTAGTAGACTGGCCGACTCAAAAGCACTTTGCCCAGCATCAAGCCGTGCCAAGTCGAGTAGATCAGAGAGGATCAACACCAGCCGTTCCGCATTACGATCAAGCGCTTCAATTAGTTTTGGCCCCATCACCTCATCATGAAATGCTCCGCTCAATAGCGTCTCAGCATTAGCACGAATCACAGCCACTGGTGTGCGTAATTCATGCGACGCATTAGCAACAAACTCACGTTGGTCACGCTCCATTCTGCGCAACTCAGTTATATGCTCTTCCAACTCTTGTACCAAGTGATTGAAAGAGCCAGCCAACACCTCAATATCATCTGCTGATGACTGTACTTCTTCAGCAGTAGCTACAGAGAGTGATTTGGCATGACGAATCAACTTTCGCAATGTGCCCGTCAATAGATGAGAAGCCAGGCCACTTAATAAAATTGCAAGCAGCAGCGACAGGATGCCGGTAAAAATCAGAGTGAGATGTAGCTCAGTAATTGCCTGGTCAACCTCAGCCAGCGGCTTAGCTGCACGAACCGTACCCAGCACATCTGGTTTACCAAAAGGCAGTGCCACATAGAGCATGTCAGTTGCAATTGTGGTGCTGTATCGCCGATAGATCCCCTTGCCTTGCGCTAGGGCATCAATTACTTCAGGGCGCCGTCCATGATTCTCAACTGTACGCACTTCATCCAGTGTGAGATTGGAGTCTCCTAATACTTGGCCATCAAGGGCAATGATGGTGATACGGCTAGTGGTAGCAGCTCCCAGCCGGTCTGCCAACCGGTCGATCTGCAGCAGATCCTCTGCCTGTGACTCGGCCATCAGTTCACGTGCAGCCGCAGCATAGTGTGACAATTCGCGCTCAATCTGTTGCTCAATTGAACTGCGCCGTTCACTCTCCAGGAAAAGACCAGCAATAACACCCACCACCAGTATTAGCAGCAGCGAGAAGAAGGCAAGACGTCCACGGACACCCAGCTTCAATCAGCAACCTCATCAAGATTTTGGATAAATCGGTAGCCAAAGCTACGTACGGTGCGGATATAGTTGCTAGCCTCTCCCAATTTGTCACGCAAGCGTTTGACATGTACATCAACCGTACGGGTTTGCAGATCAGTATGGATATCCCATACCTTGCTTAGCAGATCATTGCGTGACTGCACCCTCCCTTTACTTTCTAATAAATAGCTGAGCAGGCGAAATTCTAATGCCGAGAGATCAAGTGGCTTTTGATTCACAAACACCTCATGTGAATCATAATCCACACTCAATACTCCAAATTTAATAATATGATTTGTCTGCTGTGGCTGGCTGCGACGGCGCAAAACTGCCTCAATACGCAGTATCAGTTCACGTATGCTGAATGGCTTGATCACATAGTCATCAGCACCACATTCAAGTCCGCTGATTCGATCTGTCTCTTCACCACGGGCAGTTAACATAATGACTGGCATGTCCTGAGTTGCTGGGTTCTGCCGGATCATACGGCAAACATCCGTGCCCAGGACATCAGGCAACATAAAATCCAATAGTACCAGGTCTGGCAATGGCTCTTGTTGGGAAAGCTGCACCGCTTCACAACCTGTCAACGCACAGCGTGTATCAAAGCCGCTGCGCTTTAGGTTGTAGCTGAGCGTATCAACAAGATCCTGCTCATCATCAACAATAAGAATAAGGTCAGACATCAGTCAAATCAGAAACATTATTACTGTTCATTCTGGTAATACTTCTTGGCATTTATGCTATTACTCCAATTATTCAGTTACCGTCATCATAAAATCGCTATATTACGATTGTGTTACCTTGAGATGTCAATACTGTGACAGCTCTATATACATCTAAGAAAAGACAAGAAAAAGGCAGCCAATCAGCTGCCTTTTTGCATCTTGGCCTGACTACATTGTTGCTTTCTTAGTCACCTTTGCTCCTGACTCATGCGTAGGAGCGTGAATATTCAACAAAACCATATGTGGTTGCCTACGACCTTTTCTTTCATGGTCACAGACTGTCTGTCTCATAGCATGCCTCACATGGGTATCAAGAGGGATTGTCAATTTTCGCACCTACCTCGAGCATGGCAGTGCGTTCGACAGCAGGGTTGCAGCGATAAGAAAGCCACTGGAACACCACAGGCACCCCACCAGACCGTATTCCTGATACAGCCAGCCAGAGAGCACCGTGCCCGTAAGTCGCCCTCCGGCATTAGCCATGTAGTAAAAGCCCACGTTCATCGCAACTTTCTCGTGGTCGGAATAGGCCAGAATCAGGTAGGAGTGGACAGCAGAGTTGATGGCAAAGACCACCCCAAACAAGATAAGCCCCGCTATCAGCACCAGATCAACAGGCCAGCCTTGTTGCATGCCAAGGGCAATGCCAGCAGGGAATAGGGCGAGGATAAAGGCCCACAGGCGCGCTGTATCGCCGCTTGGCCCTTGGCTGTGATGACGCTTGCGAAGCAGCCTTGGGGCTGAAGCCTGAACCAGGCCATAACCGATCACCCATAGGGCGAGAAAACCACCCACCTGTGTAAAAGACCAGCCCAGTATTTCATAAAGGAAGACCGGCAGGCCCACCACGAACCAGACATCTCGCGAGCCAAATAGGAAGAAACGTGCCGCTGACAGCCAGTTGATGGCGGGGATTCTGGAAAACACCTGAGTGAACTTCGGCTTGGACTTCATTTTGCCGACACCCGAAGGCAGCAGGATAACGGTGACCAGCAGTACCAGCAGCAACAACCCAGCAAGGATTGCCAGCGCACCCCGGAAGCCGACCAACTCCAACAGTGCTGCACCCACAAAGAAACCACCACCTTTCAAGGCATTTTTGGAGCCAGTGAGCAGCGCCACCCATTTGAATAGGCGTGATTCACTGCCATCTGCCACCAGGGTCTTGACGGAGGCTTTGGCCGACATCTTGTTGAGATCTTTGGCGATACCGGAGAGTGCCTGGGCGGCCATCACATAGGGCACTGATAGCCAGGCGTCGGGCACGGTAAGCATTGCCAGCGCCACTACCTGCATCCCCATGCCGATGTGCATGATCAGATTGAGACCGATACGCGCCCCCAGCCAGCCGCCCACCAGGTTGGTGACCACACCGAAGAGCTCATAGAAGAGGAACAGCATGGCCACCTCGAAGGGTGAATAACCCAACAGATGGAAATAGAGCACCACCAGCATACGGACGGCCCCGTCGGTGACGGTGAAGGCCCAATAGCCGCCTGTGACAACCAGATAGTTGCGTAGGCTACGGCCTCTATCCTCAGACAGGCTGCTTGTCTCCATGCTTAGAGGCTCCTTGCCACCTTACACACCAGATCCATCATGCGGTTGGCATAGCCCCACTCGTTGTCATACCAGGCATAGATCTTGACCTGGGTGCCATCAATCACCATGGTCGAGAGAGCATCCACAATGGCGGAGCGAGGATCACCCTTGTAATCCACCGAGACCAGTGGGCGTTCTTCATAACCCAGGATACCTTTAAGCTCACCTTCAGCCGCCTTCCTGAAGTAGCCGTTGACCTCTTCGACCGCCACCGGACGGGGCGCCTCAAAAACAAAATCCGTCAGCGAGGCATTGAGCAGTGGCACCCGCACCGCCAGACCATTCAGCTTGCCCTCCAGTTCCGGGAAGATCTTGGTGATGGCCTTGGCAGAACCGGTGGAGGTGGGAATCAGTGACTGCCCGCAGGCGCGTGCCCGGCGTAGATCCTTGTGGCCCTTGTCGATGATGGTCTGGGTGTTGGTGATGTCGTGGATGGTGGTCATGCAGCCGTGCCGGATGCCGATATTCTCGTGCATCACCTTCACCACCGGCGCAAGGCAATTGGTAGTACAGGAGGCAGCGGTCAACAGATGGTTGGTTGCCGGATCATACAGGTGGTCATTGATGCCATAGACAATATTCAGCGCCCCCTTAACCGGGGCGGCCACCACCACCTTCTTCACCCCCTGGTCGAAGTAGGTCTGCAGCTGTTTGAGCTTGCGGAATCTGCCACTTGCCTCGATGACCAGATCACAGCCAGACCAATCGGTTTCATTGATAGTGGCATTGGATGAGTAGGTGATGGGGTGACCATCCACAATGACGCTCTTCTCTTCAGAACTGCACTCCGATTCAAAAGTGCCGTGCACTGAATCAAACTTGAGCAGATGTGCAGAGCAGGCGGCATCGCCAGCGATCTCGTTGATCTGCACAAACTCAAGTTCCTCACAACCCCACGCTGCCCGCAGCCCCAACCTGCCCATGCGGCCAAAGCCGTTGATGCCCACTCGAATAGTCATAAATCAATAGCTCCGTATAAACGTATAAACAGATATTGCAGATCCAAAAAAAGCCCCTACATGGGGCAATATAATCAGCTACAGCACTGTTTCACAGCGGCCAGCCGTGCCAGATCCGCCTGCATTTCCTCGTTCTTTGCACCGCATTGGCGGATGTGTTCGAACAGTGCACCACAGCAATCATCCATCACCCGGTAATGAATCCACACCCCTTCTCGGCGGGTTGCTACCAACCCGTTGTTACGTAGATAGGCGAGATGACGGGAGACCACGCTCTGTGACAATTCCAGTGTCTCCACTAGATCACAGACACAGAGTTCGCCCTTCTCCAGTAACAGATAGGTGATTCTCAACCGGACCGGTTCGGAGAGGGTTTTAAACAAAGCGGCTAGTGATTCAGTATTCATAACATGCGATTATATGCGCCTATCCAAATATAATAAATAGGCGGGCTGGAAAAAAAGAAGGAATAGAGGCTTCCGCTATATGCGCGGTATCCGTTGCAACTTGAATACCAATGCTAACCAAAATATGAGGTGGCACGCACAAATATTTGCCGACAACCACACACGTGGTAACACCGACCTGATAACCACAGATGCCGGGTAACCAGATCACCAATCAATCTCAGCTTCGGCAGCTATTGGGGGTGAGTGCGTAGTGAAGTCCCGCAGCCAACTGCCATTGCGCTATTTGGGATAGTCTTGCTGGAATAGGTTTTTAATACCGTAAACCTAAAAAAATCAGTTAACCCTGCTGAAGTGCATCATTCAGCATAAATGTCTTCAATACTGGGGCAGTGATGCGCTATGTGGGCGTTGGTGACATATTTTGATCCACACCGCCAATATTGCCACCAAATTTCTCCGTAGCTTTTGCCAAAAAGTAACGCCAGCATTCAGTTGGATTCAACTGCGGCGCAGCTGACTTAAGCTCATTAAATACTTGAAGCAAACGAGCATAAGCCCGTTTTAACTTCTCGATATTGCCATGGGTG
>JAJFJN010000006.1 GCA_021773975.1 Gammaproteobacteria bacterium
GCGACAGGATCAATTTTCCCAGTCAGCCTTGAGCCACAAAACAATTTATATCTACCCACTTGAAACACAGTTCAGAAAGAGACGGGGATTACCCACCAGCGCAGGTTTAGGGGCACTGGATTTGGCCGATGGACTGGCTGCGGCCCAATGGGCAGAACATGAGTTTGGTGGCGCACCACGGGGAGATGCCCGGTTGAGCAAAAGATTAGTCCGTGTGGCAGATGCCAAAGCACAGGCACCCAGTCGCGCTTTTAGTGGCGCTGTTGAAGGCGATTGGGCCGCTACAAAGGCTTACTATCGCATGATTGATCAACCGGATGATTCAGCCGTTAATCTAACGAATATTCTGGCACCTCACCGCCAGCGAACAATGCGACGCATGATGGGGCAGAAAACGGCGCTCTGCTTGCAAGATGGGAGTGAACTCAATTATACCAACCTGGATAAGTGTACAGGTCCAGGTGATCTTAAAGCCAATCAGACGGGCGCTAAAACCCGTGGACTTAATCTGCATCCAACCTTTGCCGTTGCGCCAAACGGGTTGCCTCTGGGTGTGCTAAAGGCCCAATGTATGGCGCCACAAGCTAAATCACCTGACGACAAGCAGAAGCCATCACAGATACCCATTGAGGAAAAAAAGACCTTTGTCTGGATTGAGTACCATCGTGATCTGGTAGCGCTCGCCCGCACCATGCCGCAGACCCGGATTATCAATGTATGCGACAGGGAGGCGGATTTTTTTGAGTTATTTGATGAGCAGCGCCAATCCCCCCGTGTTGACCTGCTGATTCGAGTTCAACATGATCGCAACATGGGCGAGGAACCTTTTAAGCTATTCTCTGCCGTTCGACAATCGCCGATACAAAGCCGGGTACGCGTCGCTGTACCAAAACAGAGTGCTCGCCTGAAAAAAAGCAAACAAAAAGCCAAGGCAGCCAGGCCGGGGCGTTTGGCAGAACTGGCACTACGTCAAATAGAGATCAAACGCCCTGCCCCTAACGATCGCCGTGATAAAAAACCCATTGATATCCGATTGGTGCATGCCATAGAAGAAAATCCACCGCCAAACACAAAAGCAGTAGCGTGGTTTTTGTTGACAACGATTAAAATTGGGTCGGCGGCAGACATCGAACAATGCCTGCGTTGGTATACACCGCTGGCGCATTGAAGACTGGCATCGCGTGCTTAAGTCTGGTTGCCGTATAGGCGATCTTGCTCACGAAAGTGCACAACGACTACGCAGGGCGATGGGTATCAATCTGGTTATAGCTTGGCGCATCATGTTAATGACGCTTTTGGGTAGAGAAACGCCTGAGCTTGCAGCTGAAGTTCTATTCTCAGATGTGGAATTACGAACCCTGCGCGCCTATGCCAAAAAAAAGATTAGCCCCACCTTTACTGCTGGGTGAGGCCGTTCGATTGGTGGCAAAGATAGGTGGGTATCTTGATCGGAATTGTGATCCACCTCCAGGGCATCAGCTATTATGGCAAGGGTATGCGGTGTTCCAAATTATGTGCGACGGATTCTCACTACTTGATGATGATTGACGTTGTGCTGGGTGGCTTATGGGTAATGGGCAGTCCTAGCCCTTACCCGACGGGGACTTTCACCCCGCAAGATACGCCGAGCTTTGCTCGGCGCGATAACAATTAAGTGAACCTGCTTAATATATTTACTGCTTAACCGGCCGTTTTTGAAGTTTGCGCTGAAGGGTTCGACGATGCATACCTAGGCTTCTTGCTGTAGCCGAGATATTGCCATCATGCTCATCCAGTATCCGTTGGATATGTTCCCATTCCATTCGTTTTAAAGACATGGCTGAGGTTTCCGCCGCCATAGTCGGGGCAATATCTGCATTTTCAAAAGCGGCAAGAATACCATCTAGGTCTGCTGGTTTTGCCAGATAATTGACTGCTCCCTCTTTTATTGCCTGCACCGCCGTAGAGATACTGCCATAGCCCGTCAATACCACCGCTTTAATTTCACTATTCACATCAAGCAGCGGCCTAATCAGGTGCAGGCCAGAATCATCCCCCAATTTAAGATCGATAACAGCATCAGTGGGGCGAAATGTTACAGCGCTTTTAAGTGCCTGCTCTGCATTATGAGCCACCTCCACTTTATGACCTCTACGCACCAAGGCTCGCTCCAGTACCTCACAAAATGTAGCGTCATCATCAACAATAAGAAAACGTCTGTCACCCATTAGATGGACTTTCCTCAATTATTAACTCATTTAACGGGAGCCTAATCTCTGTTCGCACTCCCTGTACTGACCGATTAGTCAATGTCACCTCACCACCAAAGCGCCCAAGGCTGGCGTTTGAAAGCACTAACCCAATTCCAAACCCCGACTCTTTGGTTGTAAAAGGAACCTTACCTATTTGATCAGCAAGCCCTGGAGTGATGCCTGAACCCTCATCATCAATCTGAATATTTAGCTCCTGCTGGGTATTCAACACGCTAACTACAATATGCGTATTGTCATTCTCCAGGGTTGCATCAGCTGCATTATTTAGTAGGTTTGTTATCGATTGAGCAATGGTTTGTTCTGCCAGGATTACTGGGTTCTGAAAAGGCTCATTGAAGGATAGCGTGCATTCAATCTCAGGGCGCATAACCTGCCATTGATCAACAACTCGCCCTATAAACTGGCGTAATAACAGGGCATGACCACCTTCGCTTCGCGTATGACCCGCGTGATCCAGTAGATCTTTAATGCGCTCTTTACAAATATCGATCTGTTTACGCATTAAAATCAGATCTGGATGGAGCAGTTGATCCGGATCAGGCACATGCAGCAGCTCATCAGCAAGCATTGTCATAGTTGATAATGGGGTGCTGATCTCATGCGCTACCCCTGCTGCCAAAGTCCCCATAGCAACAATTTTTTCATTACTCAATGCATCTTCTCTGGCCTTGGCCAATGATTGATCCCGCTTATGAATCGCTTGAGAGATACCTGCAACAATGGTTGCCATCAATGCCGCGCTCAAAATAAAATTTACCCACATTCCAAAAACATGGGCGTTAAAATCACTGCCATAATCACCATGCATAGGCGGTAATGGTGTGTAATAAAGCATCAAAAATGAGTAGTAAATAATGCAAATTAAAGATGTTGACCAGATATAGCGAGCACTCAAAGCCGCTGATGCAATAGCGATAGGAATCAAATAAAGAGAGACGAAAGGGTTGGTTGCACCACCTGACCAATAGAGCAAAAAAGTTAGCGCCGTAGCATCGACAGCAAGATTAATAAAAATCTCAAGCTGGGTTGTCTCCCATGGCCTACTTTGCCGCCAATAAGCCGCAAGATTCCATAATGTCAATCCGCTTATAGTAATAAGCATCGGCATTAAAGGCAGTTCCATTGCCAATTTGGTTTCAACCAAAGCAATAACGGAAAGCTGCCCCAGGATGGTAAATGTACGCAACCAAAACAGAGCCTTCAGGCTCTTGGTTGGTGACATTGAAGCAATACTATTCAAATGTGGCTCTTTAGCTCATGTGCGTTTCAACTGCACATAATAAACGCTATCACGTCTTACTTGTATGCCAGTGCGACAAAATGTCACGTAGCTGCTGACTGGTTTCTTGCTTATCTCACTACGCAGTATTAAAACCACTAGGTATTCTGCTTCTAATTGGTCTGCCATATAAAAAAACTGTAGGCAGCAGCACAATACATACAAGTAGGAGGCAGCTTTCACCTGCAGCAATAATAATCCCCCAGACAGCAAAAACCCCGCAATAGCGGGGTTTTTGCTGTCTTAAACGAAGACCGAACTATTGCGGTACTACGTTAATCGCGCTAAGTCCTTTTGCACCGCGCTCAACTTCAAATGTCACCTGCTGGCCTTCAGCCAGAGATTTGAAACCGCTTGACTGAATTGCTGAATGATGAACAAATACATCATCACTTCCATCGGAAGGAGCAATAAAACCAAAACCTTTACTATCGTTGAACCATTTTACTGTGCCTGTAGCCATTCTGGATTACCTCTGTAAATATATGATTTAGAACAAACATGCAGATTGTAAAGAAATTATGCAAGGTTCTGCTGTATATACTGCAAGGTACTGCCTGAACCACTACTAAACAAAAGCTGCTGGTGCGTAACATATACAAATATTACGCAAGAATCTACTATTTTTTCCTGCTTTCTAATAAAAAGCCCTTAAAAAATATTTACTTTCTCAGTCATCCCGCTCCTGACAAACTCAGAACGATTAGAAATACCAAATAAACTAAAGGGTTTATTCCCTCTGTAAAGCCATTTTTTTAGTTTAACCAAGGGTTTATATTTTCAAGATCAACCCGCGATAAGCTACCTGCAGCCAATTTAAGTCGCAGTCCATTCAAAATATAATCATACCGCACACCAGAGTAATCACGACGAGCTCGATAGAGATTACGCTGTTCTGCAAGCACATCTACCATAGTTCTAGTGCCTACTTCAAAACCAGCTTCCGTCGCCTCCAGTGCGCTCCTTGCAGAGACTGTCGTGGCCTTCAAGGCATTCACTCGACTAATACTTGAAACCACACCACGATAAGCATCCCGAACCTGTCGCTTAACAGCTCGACGCTCTCTATCAAGGATTTGTTGTGCTTTTTCAAAGTCAAAACGCGCCTGCTGAGTACGAGATGTCGTACCTCCACCCGAGTAAAGAGGGACGTTTAACTGCAGGCCAATACTACTGCTGTCTATATCTGAGGCACTTGAAGCATTGCTTCGATTAAGTGCATGCGATCCCACAAGCGCCAATGTGGGGTAATGACCTGATCGCTGGAGTTCAATATTTTGCCGTGCTACTGCAGTAGCACTGCGCCTAGCCACAAGTTTAGGATTTTGTTGTAGTGCCGTCTCACCCCATTGATCAATTGACTCTGGTGTTGGCATGCTCAGCGGCAACTCTACAGTCAATGAGGCTAATACCTTTTCGCTATCACCTATTATTTCATGCAGCGCTTCCCAGGTATTATCCAATTCATTCTCAGCCTGAATCTCATCTGCCCTGGCTTTATCATATGCCGCCTGCGCCTCATGCACTGGGGTGATAGCAATCAGCCCCACATCAAATCGCTGCTGGGCCTGATCAAGCTGCCGTAGTATTGCCTTAGTTTCTGCATGGGCAAAACCAAGGGTGTCCTGCGCTGAAAGTACATCAAAGTAGGCTTGAGCAATGCGCATAACCAAATCTTGCTGCTCTGACACATAGTCAGCTTCGGCCTGTGCAATTTGGCTGTCTGACTGCTGCAATTGAACCCAATAGTCTTTGCGATAGAGCGGCTGACTCAGGCTCAATGAGAGCGCTGTCTTATTGTAGGTACTGTCTGCCGCCCCACTAGAAGAGGATCTGGCATTACTATTAGTGCGACTCACATCACCAGCAGCAGAAAGCGTGGGGCGTAATTGAGCCAGTGCTTGTGGGCGATACTCACGAACTGAATCACGCTCAGCGCCTGCCACCTGCAACTGAGGATCATTTTGCAGTCCTAATTCATATATTTGAATCAAGTCCAATGCATAAACAGGTAAAAAACCAGATAGCACAAAGACGATCCATAGCATTAAGATCTTCTTCATATATATGATAATCCCTTTGTTATTCTGTAACTTAGCCAAGCATAGTCTCCGCAACAATGTTTAACAAACAACTATTGATTCAATAAACAGACTACCTCATAGCAAGCTGATGAGAGTATTAGCATGACCTACTCAGAACCACAGACTTCATTGCAATATTTTTTAATCGTTGCAAGCAGTGAAAATAAAAGCCTTAGGGGTTAAAATCGAGGTCTAAAACCTCACCAGCAGTACTACAGGAAGGGATAGTAACGTTTTTCGTTATATTTTGGCTACGTTACGTTTCAGCTGGATCACGACAGATCAATCAATAAAAACAGCTATGCGCATTGGATTTGGCGGAGAGGCAGTCCGCTAACATACTAAAAACAACACTCCATAAAAGTCTATATATACATATTAATACAAGCACTTAACTATATTATAGTCTATAATAGTCCACTAATATCCAGCAACTATTTGTACCCCGATTTGTACCCCATAAGGACTAATATGGCAAAAGGGATTCACAGACTAACCGACAAGCAAGTTAAGAATGCCACCGCTAATCTTAATGATGGTGGGAATCTGTGGCTGCTTCTGAAGAGAGAAACCAAGGTCTGGGCATTCCGTTATATGCTCAATGGCAGATCAAGAAAAGCAGGACTTGGAAGCTACCCCACAGTTTCACTATCAGAAGCCCGAGAGACGGCTACCCAGTACAGAAAATGGCTATCTCAGGGTATTGACCCTATTGACGAGAACAAACGCCAGAGAGAAGCCGCTAGCAGAGTAATCCCAAACTTCACCTCTGCCGCTGCCAGATTCATTCTGACGAACCGCCATCAGTGGAAGAACCGGAAACACACCAAGCAGTGGGTAGCCACTTTAAAGACGTATGCTGTCCCAAAGATAGGGAAGAAGCTGGTCACAGACATCACCACTAATGACATTCAAGCCATCCTATCCCCTATCTGGAACACAAAAACGGAGACGGCCAAGCGGACTCAAGGCAGGATTGAGCGTGTATTGGACTGGGCTACAGCTATGAAATTCAGGGTGGGAGAAAACCCCGCCAGATGGAAGGGTAATCTGGATATGATCTACCCTGCACCAAATAAAGTAAAAAGAACCAATAACGGCGGTAGTGAGAAGCATCACACAGCCATGCCCTACCCTGAACTGCCTGACTTCTACGATCAGCTCAGAGATAAGAACAGCAATTCTGCCAAAGCGCTAAGATTCCTGATTCTCACCGTCTGCAGATCTGGAGAAGTTCTTAACGCAAAATGGGATGAAATCGACCTAAACCAAGCCGCTTGGACTATACCTGCTAGCAGGATGAAAGCAGGTAAAGAGCACCGTGTCCCTCTTTGCCAGGAAGCCCTAGATATCCTGAAATCACTACCAGAACTAAATGATCATATTTTTGCTGGTAATAGGCACAATAGACCACTATCAGGCATGGCAATGCTGGTAATGATGCGCAAGATGGGTTATTCCAAGGATGGCTATCTAGAAGCCTACGTGCCGCATGGCTTCAGATCCAGTTTCAGAGACTGGGCTGAGGAGCAATCTAACACCCCTCACGGAGTCATTGAAAGAGCATTGGCTCATACCATACCTAACGCGACGGAAAGGGCTTATAACCGCTCTGATCTGTTTAAAAAACGCAGACTGCTGATGGATAAATGGAGCAGCTTTGTAACCAGCCAAAGAACATGAGAAACAATTATGCCCAACCCGCACATAACAACACTTGGTGACTTATTACAAAACGGTTATCAGATCGACCAGCTCGCTAATTTAGTATCGATAAATGGTGTTTACTTTAATGACCGCTTCGGAGCTTGGAAAGCCGCTTTGCCTAGCGGCAATTGCGCTAGCCAAATTGATTCAGCAAAAAATGCACTTGCGGAATACTATCAAATCAACAACTTTGGCAGTGAAGGTGAACATAAAGACTATTGGCAACGTCCAGATCAACAAAACATCGAACAATTTGGCTTTCAACTTGACCAAGGCACCAATGAGCTAACAGTTGAAAACACTCCTGTTCAGGGTCTCCAAGAAAAGATCGTTGAATTAAGCCAAAAAATCATAGAGTTAGAGAGTGGTAAATCACCATTGAAAATCGACGAAACCAGAGCAATAGCCGTCAGACTTTGGCTTTATAGTAACGATGCGTTATCAAGATTAGAACTATGGGATACCTTCCATAAAGCAGACCCCATAGTTTTTCCCAAGAAACAAGACAACCGGGCAATAAAGAAGGCTATGGACAGAGTCCATGAGGCATATCATGAACGATACAAGGAAAAGATAAATTACCCTGAGTAACTGTCTCCAGGTCTCAGTAATACTGAGAAATAAGCATTCCAGTCAATAGCTACGTATTAATTACCATGAGTCGGTTATGTGCCAATGAATCAGAAAACATCCTGGCAAGGTTATTCAGCCCGCTTGATAGAGAAAAGAAATCGTCACCCAAATTACAGGTCAACTTTAAAAATACATTGGCTACGATATCGAGGCACTTGGATAGTGGCGGCTATGTCTTGAACGACATAGCCGCCACACCACGGCGATGCACCTCTTGCAGGCTGGAATCGACATCAGCGTGATCGCACTTTGGCTAGGGCATGAGAACCCAACAACGACTCACTACTACATCGAAGCTGATCTGGCCATGAAGGAACGCGCACTGGCCAGACTTCATGAACCGGAGGAAAAGGTCCAGCGTTACAGTGCACCTGACTCACTGGTCGACTTCCTAAAAACGCTATAATTATGTGAAGGTCGGAATCCGCGCATGCCTCTGTCAATCAGAGGTAGACGCGTGTTCAGACTTGCAACTTCACATAAGTGTATAGAGCAGGTATTAGTCTGAATAGGGGTAATTGGTTGATTTAAGTCTTTCTGGATTGGAGTGTTTCTGACGCTGCCTATTGGGTTAAATCTGAGCTAACACGCCTTTAGCCTATATTTGTTTTACTTGCTTAAACAATTTCGTCCCTTCTTTTTTGCCCTGTATAGCGCCTTGTCCGATTGCTTGATGACATCTTCAGGTGTTTTTGCTTTTTCATCTCGCTGTGCCACACCAATGCTGATTTTTACTGATACGGTTTTTGAGGCTGCCTTTTGTGCGCGAAGTTTTTTGCCTGCGCTGTTCTTTTTCGGCCGGCCCTTTGAGCGTATCTGAAGCTCATAAGCTGCTATGCCTTCTCTTAGTGCTTCGAGGTGTGGAACGGTTTTTTCAATACGCTTTCTTGGAAAAACAATGGTAAATTCCTCTCCGCCATATCTAAAGGCTTTGCCTCCACCGGTTATCTCCATAATTTGTTTTCCTACCATTTTTAATACTTGATCACCTACGTCATGCCCATGGGTGTCATTGAATTTTTTAAAATGGTCCACATCAAGCATGGCTATGGTATAGCTTCGACCTAGCCCCATCATGTATTCATTTAATGCCCGCCGCCCCATGAGTCCAGTTAGCTCATCTCGATAGGCCATATGGTGTGAATCTTGAATTATGCTTATTGAAAGTATAAGTGCGGCAGCCGCTATATAAAGTGTAAAAGCACTAGCATCATCAATAAAATAGAGTGCGAATGTAGCTGCGGCGTATGCGCCAAAAAATCCGGCATCTATTGGTGATTTGTAGAAAAATATATTTTTTGCAGTAATTAAAATAAAGCCAGCTACCAATATCAATAATATGGTAGGTGGCAATGCTTGCATGGCAGGCAGTGGTTTTTGAATGATGCCTTTTATTGCTGCATCTAAAACCCATGTTTGTTGATAGGCGACTACCCAAAAGATCAGCCCTGTTTGAATTAAGACGATGAGCATGCGCGCTAAACCATGAATGCTGTAAATGCCTCGTTCTTTAAATAGAAAAAAGATTAATGTGTTGAGGGGTAGAAGATAATAGAGCGTGTATCTGATGGCTTGTGCACTAAAATTGTTTTGAGTGCCTGTTAAATAATAACCATGTGCCCAATAAAATAGCCCAAGAATGGGTAAGTAATAGAAGATACGACTGCGATTGAATTTTAAGCCAAATAGTACGCCAATCGTGATTAAAGCATAGGGAATGTAATCGATAGATTCTCGAATGAGAGGGCTTAATTGGTTTATGTTTGTTGAAGTGAAATATGCAGCAATCAGTAAAATTGTCGGTAATAAATTATAAAAAAATCTCACAACCACCTTCTTTTAAAAATATAAGCAAAAACCACTTGAACAGTAAGTATAGGCAAAAGCTTATATTCTGCACGCGTGCTCAGTGTGATGATGCCAATTTTTTTAGGGCGGTTTAATAAACGTGTTTGATGAGTCTGAAGGTTTTGAAATTGTGATTAAAGTGGGCCACCATAATCAAAACCGGCATCTTCAATGACTGCTTTAACCAGCTCGTCATCATTACTTGGTTCGATGGACACTTCATTGACAGCCACGTTGACATCAATGGTTGCCCCAGGAAGCGCCTCTTTTAGTGCTTTTTCAACGGCACTTGAGCAGCCGCAGCAGGTCATGCCTTCTACTCTATAGGTCTTAAGCATTTTTATTGATTCCTAAATAATGGGTTTATCTCATTTTCCAACGCCGTAATAGCAGGGAGTTGGATACTACACTGACTGATGACATCGCCATGGCGGCTCCGGCAATAACCGGACTCAGTAAGCCCAGCGCTGCCAACGGAATAGCAACTAAATTATAGATCAGTGCCCAGAAAAGGTTTTGCCAGATCTTGCGACGGGTGGCGCGGGAGATAGATAACGCCTCTGCAACCAGCGTGGGATCGCCACGCATCAGGGTGATTCCGGCGGTGTGCATGGCGACATCGGTTCCAGTACCCATCGCCATGCTGATATCAGCGGCTGCCAGGGCAGGGGCGTCATTGATGCCATCGCCTACCATTGCGACCGTTCGGCCCTCTGCTTTGAGTTGCTGAATCTGGCTCTCTTTATCTACGGGCAGCAGTTCTGCCATCACCCGTTTGATGCCAAGGTTGGCGGCAACAGTGTTAGCGATCTGTCGATTGTCGCCGGTCAGCATGACAGGCTCAATGCCCAGCGCCTTAAGCTCAGTGATGGCCTGATGGGCACCGACCTTGATGGGGTCGGTTACAGAGATAAAGCCCAGTAGCTGGATGTGATCGGTCTTGTCGGCAACCCACATCAAGGTTTGTTGCTCTTCGCTGGCTTGTTGAGGGAAAGCGGATGGCTCGATTCCCTTTTCCAACATCAAACGGCGGTTGCCGATGAGCAGCTGCTGTTCACCAATACGGGCAGTCAACCCACGCCCGGGCAGTGCAGAGAAGTCTGCCGCCGGTAGCAGCTCGACGCTCTGCTCTGTGGCATAGCGTAACAGTGCGCGGGCAAGCGGGTGCTCGCTGCCTTGTTGGGCAGAGGCAGCCAGCTGTACAAGTCGGTCGGTTTGGCCATCCAAAGCGATGATTTGATCCAGCGCAGGATGCCCCTCAGTCAGGGTTCCGGTTTTATCAAATACCAGTGTGTCAACTTTGTAGGCATGTTCCAGCGCCTCAGCATCCTTGATCAGAATACCGCGTTTGGCAGCCATGCCGGTACCCACCATAATGGCGGTGGGGGTTGCCAGCCCAAGAGCGCAGGGGCAGGCGATGACCAGCACTGAAACCGAGGCCAGAAAGGCGGTTTGCAGTGAGCCATCAATCAAGGCCCAGCTGGCAAAGGTGAGGGTGGCGATGGCCACCACAATCGGCACAAAGATGGCTGAGATTTGATCCACCAGATGTTGAATCGGCGCCTTGCTGGACTGGGCGCTTTCGACCAGCCGGATGATGCGGGCCAGGGTTGATTCAGTGCCAACCGTGGTGGTGCGGATGCGCAGTAGCCCTTCGCCATTGATGGCGGCGCCGGTGACGGGGTCGCCCACCTCCCGGTTCACAGGCAGGCTTTCACCGGTGATGAGTGATTCGTCCAGCTGACTGATCCCCTCAACAATAATGCCATCCACAGGCACCCGCTCACCGGGCCGCACCACGACAATCTCGTCAGGCAGTATGGTCTCTACGGATACCTCAATAATGGTGCCATTACGCTCTACCCGTGCTGATTCTGGACGCAGATCCATCAGGGCGCGGATGGCGGCTCCGGCGCTGCGGCGGGCGCGTCGTTCCATCCATTTACCGAAGAGAATCAGGGTGATAATCATCGCTGAGCTTTCAAAGTAGAGATAATCTCCTGCGGCTCCACCCGGAAAGAGCGTAACCCAGGCACTCAACCCCCAGGCGGCAGATGTACCCAGCACCACCAGTACATCCATATTGCCAGCACCGCCGCGTAGCGATTTGTAGGCCCCTTCATAAAAACGCGCACCCAGCCAGAACTGCACGGGTGTGGCGATGATGAACTGCAACCAGGCGGGAAGCTCCAAGTGGATGCCAAACGGCATCAGCAGCATGGGGAATACCAGTGGCAGAGTCATCGTTGCAGCCAGTACGACATGGAGCAGCTCTTTTCGATCTAGCGCCTGGTTGGCCTGTTCCTCTGCGGCAAGCTGCTCGGCTGTTGATTTGATGGGCGAGGCGTCAAACCCCGCTTTGCGAATGATGGTGATCAGATCGCTCTGCGCAAGCGTTCCGGCAGGCGCAACGATGGTGGCCTGCTCGGTGGCCAGATTAACGGAAGCAGAGGTGACGCCATCGGCGCGTGACAACACCTTCTCCAACCGAGAGGAGCAGGAGGCGCAGGTCATGCCGCTGACAGCCAGCTGGATCGTCTCCATGGGAACAGAGAACCCGGCCTTGCTGATGGCTGTGATGAGTTTTTCATCCGTCAGTTCAGCGGCATTGAAATCAAGTGTGGCTGACTCGCTGGCAAGACTTACCTCAGCATGCTGCATGCCGGGGAGGCGGTTCATCACCTTCTCCAGTCGGGTAGAGCAGGCGGCGCAGGTCATGCCTCTCACAGGTAGAACAAGGTGTTTAATTGGGTTGTTATTCATTGCGCTGATAATCTGGTTCTAATTCATTGACCATAAAGGATTTATAAGGGTTCAATATTACGCCACTATTAAGGCTGTAAATCCATATGTTTGTTGAGATGTAGGCATGCATGTGAACTGTTCTGGGACTCCATATGTTGCTTCTGTAACTTAAGAGGAAGTGTTATAGGGTGTTGTTGTAGGGCGTCGGCTTGATGCGGGCTGGTAATTTTAGATACAAAATTAACAATCAGTACCCTCTCTCTGGATGATGTGGTTCAGTTGAAATACGGCATGAATTGTACAGATCACTTTTTATAGCCTATGATTGGTAGGGTTTTATCAAGAATAACTGCTATTAGTCTGATGATTGTCAGATTGGGTATCTATTTCTTGCCGCAAGCCTTAAACCAATCTTTTTCTCTTGAGGCTTGGATTATCGGACAGAGGTGATGCCTCACTAGGTTACGGACACGGATATAATGACTAAGAAAAAAACAACAGTGCAAATACAAGTAGCATCTAGCTATCCCTCGCAACATTTCTCACCAACCGAATCATTTATCAAACGTTTTTCTGCTGACTTCCATTAAGGTGGAAGTTTGATCTGTGTCTATACAAGGTGGTTTGTTTGCCGCCTACAGTAGATTGGATGCTTACGGAAAAATAAACCTTGTGTATTGGATAATCACTTATGAGTGATCTGAAAAGTAAACGCAGGTCAGTCGATTGTGGGAAAGAAAGGCATGATGGAGCATAGCCAACAAGGATAAAGCGATAGTGAGAGTGATTGTAAGTAAAGCGGAAAGAAATATTGATTATGTGGGATCAATCGAGCCTGGCCCATTGATCTCATCCTGTATCAAGGAGGGGGGGCTAACCCAATGGCATTAACTTAAAAACAAAATCACCCAAAATTTAATTAATTGCAGCGCAACACATTGAAATACACGCGTTTTAAACCCTTCGATTTTATGATGCCCTTGTAATTTGACTATACTGCGCCATTATGCGAAC
>JAJFJN010000051.1 GCA_021773975.1 Gammaproteobacteria bacterium
TCCTTAATGGCGCTTCAGCAGGCGTTATGCAGGCCAGTTGCAGTGAGGCTTACATGCGGGGATTTTCGAAGATTTTTACGCAAAAAGCGTGTCAAGTACTTTTTTGTGTTTTTTGAAAAAACAGGTACCTGAATAGTTACCATAATTTTTAACTTTCACGGTATTATTCGCTCCCTCTTCAGCAACCCTTATTTTAATGGACAGGTATGAGCGCACAAATCCTCGACGGTAAAGCCATTGCGGCTGATTTAAGACAATCTATCAAATCCAGTGTTACAGAGCGTATTACTGCTGGACAGCGCCCCCCAGGGCTAGCTGTGATACTTGTGGGAGAAGATCCTGCATCACAGGTTTATGTGCGCAATAAGCGCCGCTCTTGCGAAGAGGTTGGCTTCTACTCTGAAGAACATAAACTCTCTACAGAGACAAGCCAGGAAGAGCTGCTAGCACTCATCGATTCTATGAACGAGAAAGAGGCCATTGACGGCATTCTGGTGCAACTGCCACTACCCGATCAGATCGACGAAGAGACCGTTATCGAGCGCATTCTACCCACTAAAGATGTCGATGGTTTCCATCCCTATAACGTGGGTCGATTGGTTCTACGCATGCCGATTCTTCGCTCCTGCACTCCGAAAGGCATGATGACTATGCTAGAGCGGACTGGGCAAAAACTCGAGGGACTGGATGCGGTGATCATCGGGCAATCCAACATTGTTGGCCGTCCGATGGCACTGGAGTTGCTGGCTGCCCGCTGTACCATCACCGTCTGCCACAGTCGCACCAAAAATCTGGAAGAGAAGGTTCGCAATGCCGATATCGTCGTCGCCGCCATTGGCCGGCCAAATTACGTGCCTGGGGCGTGGATTAAACCAGGAGCACTGGTGCTCGACGTAGGCATTAATCGTTTGGATAACGGCAAATTGGTTGGAGATGTAGATTTTGAAAGCGCCAAAAAGAAAGCCAGTTGGATCACCCCCGTTCCAGGTGGTGTAGGCCCTATGACGATTGCTACTCTGCTGGAAAATACGCTACAAGCTGCTGAGCTGCACAGCAAATCAGCCAATTAATCTAAATCAGACCGCAAAAGCAGTGCCTCGGAGTATTTCTCACACTCCGAGGCATCTATCTGATCAATCAACTGATCTACTTCTTTTTATCCCGATACTGTCGCTTACCTGAAGCAACAGCCCACCAGATCACAGCAAGAGGCAGAAGGATAAGCAGCAGTTCCATCAACCAGCCTATAACGAGCTAAAGTTAGCCCACCCACACCCTGGCATTACGAAACATCCGCAACCAAGGAGCATCCTCACTCCAATCATCAGGATGCCACGAGTTTTGTACTGCTCGAAAGACCCGCTCGGGATGTGGCATCATGATAGTTACCCGGCCATCTGTAGTAGTCAGGCCACTAATACCATCCGGTGAGCCATTGGGATTGGCCGGATATCGACTGGCAACCTCACCACTATTCTCAATATAACGCAGTGCCACTTGCGATTGTGCCTGCTGCTGATGCGCGGCATCACGGAACTCTGCCCTACCCTCACCATGCGCAACGGCTATCGGTATACGTGACCCTTCCATACCCTGCAATAGGATAGAAGAGGATGACTGCACCTCTACCATCGAAACACGTGCCTCAAACTGCTCGGAGCGGTTGCGTACAAAATGCGGCCAGTGCTCAGCGCCCGGGATGATCTCATGCAGGTTAGAGAGCATCTGACAGCCGTTGCAGACACCTAGCGCAAAGCTATCTTGCCGTTGGAAGAAGGTCTCAAACTGTGCTCTGACACGTTCATTAAACAGGATGGATTTTGCCCACCCCTCACCCGCACCCAGCACATCACCGTAAGAGAAGCCACCACAAGCCACCAGACCTCGGAAATTACTCAGATCTATACGTTGCTCAATGAGGTCACTCATGTGGACATCAATGGCCTGAAAACCAGCGCGATCAAATGCCGCGGCCATCTCTATCTGACCATTGACCCCCTGCTCACGCAGGATAGCCATTGGAGGTCGAGCGCCACTATTGATATAAGGCGCAGCAACATTGTCATTTAGATCAAAACCAAGCTTAGCTTGAAGCCCAGGATCTGCTTGATCTGCAATGCGGTCATACTCTTCCTGTGCACACTCAGGGTTATCACGCATGGCTTGCAGACGGTAGCTGGTTTCAGACCAGGCCTGTTGCAGTTCTACTCGGCTCTTGCTCAGCACCAGGTTCTGCCCATGAGTAAACTCAACCTGTCCTGTCTGATTGGGGCTACCAAGAACATGGCTATAGTGGCCCAACCCAGCATCATGCAGACTTTTTAGTACAGCACTGGTATCTGCATGCTGAATCTGTATTACTGCCCCCAGCTCCTCATTAAACAGCGCAGCCAGGCAATCATCACCCAAATCATCCAACGAGATATTTATGCCACAATGACCAGCAAAGGCCATCTCACAGAGCGTTGTAAAGAGGCCGCCATCCGAGCGGTCATGATAGGCCAGCAGCAGACCATCACTATTCATACTCTGGATAACACTGAAGAAACTCTTTAGCGCCTCAGGTGAATTCAGATCAGCACCATGCTGACCAATCTGTTTATAGACCTGGGTGAGTGAGGATGCGCCTAAACGATTAGCACCTTTGCCAAGATCAATCAGGATCAGATCGGTATCACCCTGATCTGTGCGTAGTTGTGGTGTAAGGGTGTGACGCACATCCTGCACCGGCGCAAAACCAGAGATGATGAGTGACAGCGGTGAAGCCATCACCCTATCTTCACCATCAGCCTGCCAGACAGTTTTCATAGAGAGGGAATCCTTGCCCACTGGGATCGCAATACCCAGGGCTGGGCAGAGTTCCATACCTACAGCCTCTACCGTATCAAACAGGGCTGCATCCTCTGCACCATGCCCAGTTGCTGCCATCCAGTTGGCAGAGAGTTTAATATCACTTAGGTTAGCGATAGAGGAGGCGGCCAGGTTGGTAATCGTCTCACCTACTGCCATACGGCCTGACGCAGCCGGGTTGAGCAGTGCCAGCGGTGTGCGTTCACCCATCGCCATCGCCTCTCCGGTGTAGCCGTGATAACTACTGGCAGTCACGGCAACATCTGCTACTGGTACTTGCCAGGGGCCAACCATCTGGTCACGGCAAACCTGGCCCGTAATGGAGCGGTCACCAATGGTGATAAGGAAACTCTTACTGCCTACGGTTGGGAGTTGCAATACCCGTAGGGCTGCCTCTTCCAGATCGATCCCTGCTGTTTCAAACTCAGGCTTGTGAAAGGTCCGATGATGTACATCCCGCAACATGTGCGGCGCATTGCCAAACAGCAGTGGCATCGGTAGATCAATCGGGTTATTGTTAAAATGAGCATCGCCCAACAGCAACCTCTCTTCCTCGGTTGCCTCACCTACAACGGCATAAGGGCAGCGTTCTCGTTCGCAGATTGCTTTAAACTCATCCAGCCGATCAGTATCCACAGCCAGCACATAACGCTCTTGTGACTCATTACACCAGATCTGCATGGGGGACATACCCAGATCATCATTGGGTACGGTACGCAGTTCAAACTTGCCACCACGGCCGCAGTCATGCACCAGCTCTGGCAGGGCATTGGATAGGCCGCCAGCACCCACATCATGAATCCACAGCACAGGGTTGAAATCACCTCGTGCTGTACAGTGATCAATCACCTCCTGACAACGGCGTTCAATCTCTGGGTTACTACGCTGCACTGAGGCAAAATCCAAATCTTCTGCACTGGCTCCACTATCCATCGAAGAGGCTGCACCGCCACCCAATCCGATCAACATCGCTGGACCACCCAGCACAACGAGTGGTGTACCCGCAGGGTATTCACTCTTCTGCACATGGCCAGCACGGATATTACCCAAGCCGCCCGCAATCATGATGGGCTTATGATAGCCTCGCAGCTCCTGGCCATTTGGCCCAGGAACCTTCGCTTCAAAGGTGCGGAAATAACCGGCTAAGTTGGGACGGCCAAATTCATTATTGAAGGATGCCGCACCGATTGGTCCCTCCAGCATAATATCCAGCGCAGAGACAATGCGTTCTGGCTTGCCAAAATCCTCTTCCCACGGCTGTTCAGCACCCGGGATGCGCAGGTTGGAGACGGAGAACCCAGCCAATCCCGCTTTGGGTTTAGAGCCCTTACCGGTCGCACCCTCATCACGAATCTCACCACCTGCACCTGTTGCCGCACCAGGGCCGGGAGAGATAGCCGTCGGGTGATTATGGGTTTCAACCTTCATCAGGATATGGATATCCTCATCCTGATAGCCATAAGCACCCTCTGCTGAGTCAACCAGAAAACGTTTTCCACGGCTGCCCTCAATCACCGAGGCATTGTCTTTATAGGCAGACAACACCTTATCGGGTGACTTATTGGTGGTATTACGGATCATATTAAAGAGGGAGTGCCCCTTCTTCTCTCCATCTACAATCCAATCGGCATTAAATATCTTATGACGGCAATGCTCTGAGTTGGCCTGAGCAAACATCATCAACTCAACATCGGTAGGGTTGCGTTTTAGCCCTTGAAAGCTCTCTACCAGATAATCAATTTCATCTGATGAGAGTGCCAATCCCAGCTCGCTATTAGCTACGCTCAAGGCATCTTTCCCACCGCCAATCACATCAACTGACTGCAATGGAGCGGGGTCTGCATGAACAAACAGACAGTTTGCATCTTCTGGATCAGACAGCACCGACTCGGTCATCCGATCATGCAGCAGGGCTGCCACGCCATTCAACTCATGATCAGAAAGTGCCTCACCTGTTGGCACAAGATAATAAGCAATGCCTCGCTCCAGTCGATCAATAGTGGTAAGGCCACAGTTATGTGCGATATCTGATGCCTTGCTGGACCAAGGTGAGATAGTACCTGGACGCGGTACAACCAAAATTAATTGCCCTTCAGGCTCATGCTCGGTCAGATGTGGCCCATAACGTAAAAGACGATCCAACACTGATTGCTGCGCCGCACTCAATGTCTGTTCAACATCAGCAAAATGGAGATATTCTGCATACAGAGCGACAGGTCGATCTACCTGTTCAGCGACTCGCTGTTGCTGTTTGTTCAGACGAAATTCGGAGAGAGCGGGCGCGCCACGAAGAATCAGCATTGTACACCTTGGTTCTAGGGAGAAATGAGATGCAATGATACTAAAAATTGATTGTTTAGTATTGGGAATCGAGCAAAACCTTAGCGCTTCTGCCAAGGATTTGGCCGCTATTTGCCGCGCTAAGTGTCAGTTTTTTTTACACCCTGAAAAAAGGCAACCCTTTGATTATTAAAGAGACACAAGAAGCAGCATTTTTATGGCGTGAAGGAAAGAGGAAGCATCCGACTAAATACCCTATGTTTGTCAGGTTTTTTTACACTTCAACAGAAAGCACAAGCCGAATTTCTAAAGAAGCGCGAGGGAAGTTGGGCAGTCCCTTGCCCCACTCTAATTCAAATAGCTCTGCTTTTTGTCAAAAAGCCAGCCCGGCGTCTTAAGAGCGGCAAGGCAAAACCCAGCAACAATAGGCTGGATGGCTCCGGCACACTGCCGCCACCTCCGCCCCCACCAGAAGAGGTTGTTTCACCTGACAACTTATAGATCTTAAAATAATCATTGTCGTTGCTCCAACCCTTGCTGCTAACCATAGGATTAAAGGCTCCAATCAGCCAGTAGCTAGAGGAGATAGCCCCTGTATTGATGGTTTTTTCGTTATATCCAAGGTCGGAATAGTCACCAACATGTACCCAACCGTTAGAGGTAAGATTAGAGGTAAGATCTGCATACTTATCACCTGCCAGGGATGGTGCCCCACTACCTGTATAGGCCAGCACCGTAATATCAGAGTCAGCTGCATTACCTTGAACCGGACTTGGGTCGTCTGCCCAGTTACCAACCCAGCCCAACTTAATTTTATTCAATGCAATCGAATCGTTACCAAAGTCAAACAGCACCGAGTCGTAATATCCATCGGCCCCGCCATTATCAATTGCATGATTGGGCTGGCTACTCAATTCATTCTGATTGGTTACTCCAAGCCCGGTCCATACCTTAATCTTGCCTGTTTCCAGATCTCTGTTATCGCCACTGCCACTACCCGTATTTGACCAAGCTGAAACGATTACATCATCATGACCATTTGCCCCATTAAAGGCCCATTGATTGCCGTTAGTCGCATCGCTGTTCTTACAATTAGCAGAACCACCATCACAGTTCCCACTCTCAAAAGTCCAGTCATAACCTGCATAGACCCCAGGTGAGGCAAAAGCCGCCATCAACCCCAAAACAGCTATCGGCTTAAATATTTTTAATTGAAACATCTATTTTTCTCTCCTACAAAAACAAGCCCTGACTCCGGTACATGGCTTATCGGCATGATTGCCGGAATCTTAATAAACACAAATATTAATGCAAATTTCAAGCCATATTTTATTTTTCTTTGTAATCAATCTACTACAAAGCAATATATGCCCCAGCCGTTCTGGGGTGTAAAAAAAACTGACAGCTGCCTGCTTATGCCTTGTTGCGTTAGTGAATCAGTCAGCCAGTTGCTGCAAGAGTGTCCGGGCCTTTTCTGCACCCTCAAAAGACTGACCAGTATCAAGCGCCTGCTCAAGCTCTGTTTTTGCTTCTTCATACCGGCCCAGACGCTTCAGCGCCACCCCGATATGGTAGCGAATTTCAGGATCAGCCGAGGCGCGCGAGTGGGCGTTGCGCAGATGGCGCAGCCCTTCTGCTGGCTGGTTATCCAGCACCAACATCCAGCCCAGGGTGTCGTTTATGGCTGCGCTCTCGGGGGCTAACCGGTGCGCCTTGCGCGCATACGCCAACGCCCTGGCGTCTCCGGTTTTTGAGTAGATATTGGCCAGATTATTGAGAATCAATGGGTGGTTGGGTTGCGCTTTGAGAATCTGCTCAAATAAGGCCCGCGCCTGTCCTGTCTCTCCTTTGCGTAGATGCCCCTCTGCCAATGCCTGTTTCGAGTTCAGATCATCCGGGTGGGATTTTAGCCATTTTTTGAGAAAGGCCATCGCCTTGACCTCTTTCCCTGAACGCATGTAGGCCTGATACAAACCAATCGCCAGACGCGGTGTCTGCTCCAGTTTTAGCGCCTTGCGATAGTTGTTGACTGCCTCCGCATAATCTCCATTTTGCAACTGAACCTCACCCAGCAACCAATAGCCAAAGGGCCGATCCGGGTATTTGCTGCGCAGTGCCTGTGCACCTTCATGGGCCTTTTTCAGCTTCCCGGCCTGTAGTTGAAGCTCCACCAGCATCACCTGCGCCGGAATAAACGCCGCATCCCCATCTACTGCTTTTTGCAGCGACCATATCGCATTGCCCAGATCACCCAGCCCTCGCTGCATCCGGGCGATACGGTAGAGCCACTCGGTATCGTAACTGGCTATCCGGGTCATGCGTTGATAGATGATGCGCGCACCAACAGGGTGGTTGGTTGCAATCTGGCTACGACCCAATGCATGCAGTATTCCAAGGTTATCCGGCATGATTTGATCTGCTTCCTGCGCTGTTTTAAGCGCAGCCTCCGCCTTGTCACTGCGCAGATAGAGATTCACCAGATAGGTAATTACCGGCACCGCTTCAGCATTGACTGAGCGTGCCTTCTCCAACCAGTGAATGGCCTCCTCCAGCTTGCCGCTTACCTCGGAAACCTTGGCCAGCTCAATCATGGTGCGAATGTGCTCTGGGTGCTCTTTGATGATGGCCTGCAAGCGGCGCTGTGCCTCAGGATTTTTCCCCTCCAACAGGTCCAGCTTACCCAGATTGATACGGGCCGGTAGGTAATCGGGGTTGGTTGCAACAATCTTCTCAAACGCCAAACGTGCCGCGCCCCACTCTTTCAATGCCACTTGGATTGAGGCAAGGAGATTTAGCACTGTGAGGTTCTCCGGCTCCCGCTTGATAATCTCATCAGCTACATCACGAGCCGCCAGAAACTCCTGTCGCTGAAAATGCAGCACTGCCAAAATCAAGCCAGCCTTGCTCGTCTGTTCGCTACTACCAAATACAGATGCCAATCCCTCCATGGCCGCCATATCTTTGCCAGTCGCCAGATTATTCAGCGCATATTGAAATGAGGCTGTGGGTTCATTGGGAGCCAGGCTCATGGCCTGGCTAAGCACCTCTGTTGCCTTAAGGTGCCGCTTGGATCGAGTGTAAGCCGTACCCAGCAAGGTCAGCAGCCGAGGATCATTGGGTGCAAATTCCAGGGCCGGCTCAAGGATGGCAATCGCTTTTTTATACTCTTCTTTTGAGAGCAGAATTGCACCCAGCAGTTTGCGCGCATGGGCATGTCGTGGTTCGTGCTTAATATACTGTGTCAGATACTGACGTGCTTTTTCCCATTGGTTCAGGCTGTAATGGATAAGACCAGCCAGCAACATGCTGGGGCCATGCTTTGCAATCACCCGCTCATTGAGTCCACCAATGATAGTCGCAGCCTCCAGCAGTGCTATGCGCGACCCTGCTTCATCATTACTGCGCGCCAGCAGTACCGCATGCAGATAGGCAGCACGGGGGTCTTTTGAGTACTCCTTTCGCAAATAGACAATATCTTTCAGGGCATCATCATCACGCCCCTGATCCATATGCGCACCTGCCCGCGCCATGCGCGCAGCAAGATGCTCAGGCATCAACTCAATGGCTTTGCTGTAATGTGCAATGGCCATCTTGTTATCCTGTTGTGCATGCCTGATTGATCCTGCCAGATGCCATACCCCTGCCCCCGTGGGGGCTAACTCAACAGCTCTGGCTATCCTCTCTTCAGCTGTATTGAAATCGGCACGGCGCAGTGACACGCTGGCAAGACCAAGAACCGCATCTACATTTTTCAGATCTACACTGCTGGCCTTTTCAAATGCCTGTTCTGCCTTATCCAATTGATTCAGCTGTGCAAGGGTTTGACCACGCAGTACCAACAGCTCAGCCTGGGTAGCGGTAGTGAAGCCGAGTTCAGTAACCTCATTCAAGAGCTTCTGGTATTTCTCCTGCTGCAGATAAGCTTGAGCAAGAGGGATAATGATTAGCTCACGATCCACTCCCAATCGGTCAGCAATCAAAAACTCTTTTTCCGCACCTGCCCCATCACCCTGCTGCAGGTAGGCCTTACCCAACAACACATGGGCAGAAAGAAAATTTGGATCTTTCTGTAATATGTTTTTTAGGTGAATAACCGCCGTTGGCACCTCTTCTTTATTGAACTGGATCAAGGCCTCTTCATATAGACCCGCCAAATCCTCAGGTTCACTTTTTACTGGTACCGCACACAACCCAAGCAACAGAGCAGCAAGCAAAAGAGTACTCAGGTTTAGGGTGGGATACCGGCGTATTTTATAAAGTGTCATGACATGCTCCTGCATAATCATTGATGTTAGGTGTCAACAAACGGAGATCATAGATGGGAAACAGATCACAGCTGCTCAATACGTCTGCGATAGAAGATTGAATAATAGCGGACATTGCCTGGCGCATGTGAAACCAATCCAGAGATAATTATTACTACCACAAGAAGAGAGATTTTTTGCTCAGGCCATACCAGCATCAGCGTAAGCAAGAATATTTTAAGCAAAATTGCATGCCCTCGCAGCTGCAACAGCCAGATGCCATTAGACCAGATTGACAGCAACATCATGCTCAAACCAGAGGCCAGCGTCAGATAGAGAAACCCCCGCCATGCATCACCAGCAGAGGCATAAAAATAGCCCCCGCCAATCCCCGCCATTCCCAGCAGATGAAGGGTTCTTAATAGGATATTGACCCAGCGCTGCCCGGGGAAAGCACGTGATTGTTGGGGGAGTAAAATAGAGGTAAAGGACATCAGTATATTGATGACTCAGCAAGTAGAGATCTCTAACCAATCTGTCGACTCATTCTGTTCAGATATGGTCAGACAGCTTTCAAGCTGTGAAGAAATACTCAGCAATGCCTCTTTAGCAAGTTGTGGTGTATTGTTTTTTTCACTGAGGTGAGCCGCCATCAAGTGGCGCAGTCGAGTATGATCAATTTTATCAAGTAGATTAGCTGCCTGGCGATTGCTTAGATGCCCCAAACCACCACCCACACGTGCCTGAAGCCTTGGTGGATAAGGGCCATCAGCCAGCATGGTCACATCATGATTGCACTCCAGCATCAGTGCATCACAATTCTGCAACAACTCAACGATATGGGGCGTGACAGCTCCGCTATCTGTAAGCATGCCAAATTTCAACTGATTTGCTGCAAAGGTAAACTGTACCGTCTCCTTCGCATCATGTGGCACAGGAAAGGGAGTCACCTGAATATCACCAATCATAAAAGGGAGCTGATGACTGCTAAAGCTATTGAGAGATGGCAGATCCCCGCATCGATGGCTACGCCGAGTCCCATCAGACATCCATACCGGCAGCTGATGGCGACGAGCCATAGCACCGACACCTCGAATATGATCCCCATGCTCATGCGTCACCAGCACTGCATCTAACGTATCAGCAGTGACACCTAATTGCGCCAACCGCCGCTCAGTCTCTCGTGCAGAAAAACCGCAATCAATCAGCAGCCGAGTGCCACCTGCTTCTATCAGGGTAGCATTACCTCGGCTACCACTGCCTAAAGAAGCAAAACGCATGGGAGTTGCAACATTTACTACAACCCTATTTTATCTGCTCATGCAGTAGGCTCAAAATACGTTTGGCTGTATTTGAATTGCTCTGCACACCATTGTTATCCTGAATTGTTATACGCGTTGCTTCGCCACTTTCATGCAGTCTGACCTGATACTGGGTCTCTTTATCAATATCGTCATCACTCCAGAAAGCCAGCTTGGATAGAATGCCTTTCTTTTTCTCATTATCCTGCATAGGATCGTTATAACGAACGTAGTAGATGCCTTTACCACGATCCCTGTCTTCCACAGCAAAACCACCGCGATCCAATGCCATGCCAGTGATGCGCCATGCTCGTGAAAACTCTTCAGAGACGTTAAGTTCAGACTGGCCTCTGCCCTGTAGCAGCTGTGAACGACGTTTGCTGGTATCAGCCTTTGCCAAATCCTGGCTGGCACGCATATCAGATACGCCAAAAAAGATCATCATCTTGCGCATCATCTCCGCTTCTAAACCATGATCTGTCGGGCGAATAGCCCAAGTTGCATTTTCATCTTCATCAGTAGTGCTCTTGATGAATGTCTCCTCCATACCTCGGTGTGTAAGATAGACTTCTGTAACGCCCGCCTCTTCGCCCTCTTCCAGTCGTACCCGGTACTGGTCACGCGTAGCGGCAGAATAGGCGCCATCAAATGCTTTACGCACAAAATTAGTCACAATATCAGACTTAATATCAGCACGGTTTTCAATCCAGTTGGTGCGCATCACTCCGACAGAAGGTTCTTGCTCTAGCAGCAAAATGCCATTCTCATGCCAAAATGAGATCACCTTGTACCAAACATCATCAACCGGTGCCCGCACTACCAGCCAGCGTTGATCACCATCTCGTTTTACACTGATATTTTCAATCTGCGGCAGTACTGCTCCACTCGCTGCAACACCACTGGTAGGTGCTGTTAGTTTTCGCTCGCCAACGTAGTCAGAATAGGTGGCTGTTCCCGATGGCGTAATATCAGGCACCATGCGAGTGTCGTCAATAGAGCTGCTGGTTAGATCTGGTGGGATCTCCAAATCCTGTTCTGCTTGCTTCTCTTTTTTATAATCGACCTTACGATCAGGCAAAACAGAACTAACATCCGGCATCATGCTACAGGCAGTTAGACCGGAAGCAATCAAGATAGTGAGGGTTTTTGTCCATCTGACAAACATATGAATTACCGTAAAATTATCTAAATTTAAAGTGCGTCTGCTTTCAGCATGGCCTGACGCACAGACTCATGGTGCTCTTTGGACAGCCATGTCAGTGGTAATCGTATACCTTTCGGAATGCGTCCCAGCTCTGCCATTGCCCATTTTACAGGAATGGGATTAGCTTCAAGAAATAGATCACTGTGTAGCGCTGCCATCTTGGCATCCAGCTGCTCTGCTTCCGTTTTGTTGTTCATTAATGCTGCCGCACTCATTCTATGCATAAGTGCGGGTACTACATTAGCGGTTACTGAAATAACCCCATGCCCACCTAGTAGCATTAACTCACGAGCAGTGGCATCATCGCCACTATAGATAGCAAAATCCTCACCACACAGCTGCTTTATTTGACTCACTCGTTCCAGGTCACCTGTTGCCTCTTTAATGCCAACAATATTCTGAATTTTTGATAACCGAGCTGCTGTTTCTGGTAATAGATCACATACCGTGCGACCAGGGACGTTATAAAGGATTTGGGGAATATCTACTGTCTCTGCAATCAATTTATGATGCAGGTACAGGCCTTCTTGTGTAGGTTTGTTGTAATAAGGTGAAACCAACAGACAGGCATCTGCGCCCACCTCTTTGGCACAGCGGGTCAGGCCAATCGCCTCTCGTGTAGAATTAGAACCCGTACCTGCAATAACGGGGATACGCCCCGCTGCAAACTCAACAACCTTGGCGATCACCCAGCAGTGCTCATCTTCATCCAGCGTTGGACATTCACCCGTAGTGCCTACTGCCACGACACCATCGGTACCTTGCTCGATATGCCAGTCGACCAACTTCTGGAGGCACTCTTCATCCAGGCTACCATCCTCACGCATGGGTGTAACCAATGCAACGATACTGCCCTGAAACATGCACAAACTCCAAATGAATCTAGCTAAACGGGTAATTCTACAGTGCTTTATGAAGCCGTGCCAAACGATACCTTTTTAGACCCACTTTAGGCTGGCATAACAATATGTAAAAGCCCATAATTTCAGCTCACATAGCAAAACAGACTACACTGAACCTATAAGAGGTATCAGTGCCCTTGAAAAATAAGTAACCAACATGCAGTGAGACAACATATGCCCGCAAAAAAAAATTACCTGGTCATATCAGCTTTGGGGAAAGACCAACCCGGCATCGTAGATAAGCTCAGTAAAATCATCCTAGAAGATAAGTGCAATATTGTAGATAGCCGTATGACTGTTCTGGGAGGGGAATTCGCTATCCTACTGATGGTTGAAGGCAATTGGAACACACTAACAAAGCTGGAGGATGCCTTACCAAAACAGGGTCTCAAACTGGGTCTTACTGTCATTTCAAAACGCACCAAAGAGCGTCAATCAGGCACCAACACCCTCCCCTATGCCATTGACGTTGTTGCGATGGATCACCCTGGCATTGTGCATAACCTGGCTAATTTTTTCTCAGAGCGTCATATCAATATTGAAGACCTGGTAACCAGCAGCTATGCAGCCGCACATACCGGCACACCCATGTTTGCAGTACACATGAGCATTGGAATCCCTGCTGAGATGCACATTGCCGGGCTTCGAGATGATTTCCTTGAGTTTTGTGACTCAATGAACCTAGACGCTGCACTGGACCCTATTAAAGGCTAACCACTTCACAGGAACAAGCGATGCCTAAGACACCTGAAAAGCACCACCTTTTTATTCTAGACACCAACGTTCTGATGCATGATCCCACCGCTATATTTCGGTTTATGGAGCATGATCTATTCATACCAATGGTCGTACTTGAGGAGCTGGATGCAGGTAAAAAGGGATTATCTGAGGTCGCCCGTAACGCACGCCAAGCCAGTCGCTTTCTTGATGAATTGATGACAGGGGCAACAAAAGCCGATATTAAAAAAGGTCTGCCTCTTCCTGGACCTGATAATGGCAGCGCAGCAGGGGAAGGCACACATGGTCGTCTCTTTTTTCAGACCCGCCACCTGCCTAATCTACTGCCTAACAGCCTACCTGGGCACATCCCAGACAACAATATTCTAGGGGCAACACTCGCCCTCCAGGAAGAGCACCCCACTAGCAGCATCACCCTTATATCTAAAGATATTAACCTTCGCATCAAAGCGGCCATACTGGGTATTCGTGCTGAAGATTATCGCAACGATAAAGTACTCGACGATGTCAACCTACTCTATCGGGGGCATATTGAGCTAGCCGCTAATTTCTGGAATGAACACAGCAAAAAACTGGAATCATGGCAAGAAGAGGGGCGTTCATTTTATAGAGTAAATGGTGCTGATTTCGAAAACTGGCATGTTAGTCAATGTCTCAGCATGGAAGGAGATAACAGCTTTCAAGCTATCGTTCGTGAGCTGGATAACGACACGGCTGTCATCGAGTTATTGGAAGATTATCACAACCCCAAGCACGCTGTTTGGGGGATCAATGCGCGCAATAGAGAGCAAAATTTCGCACTCAATCTGCTGTTAGATCAAGAGCTGGACTTCATCTCACTACTTGGTACCGCAGGTACAGGCAAAACCCTATTGACCTTGGCTGCAGGTCTGGCTCAAGTTCTAGATCAAAATATCTATCATGAAATCATTATGACACGAGCCACAGTACCTGTAGGTGATGACATTGGCTTTCTACCCGGCACCGAAGAAGAGAAAATGGCACCCTGGATGGGCGCACTGAAAGACAATCTAGAAGTACTCACACAGACCGAAGGTGGCGAATGGGGACGCGCCGCAACAGATGACCTACTACGTAACCGCATCCGCATCCATTCTCTAAACTTCATGCGCGGACGCACCTTTCTGAAAAAATATATCATCATTGATGAAGCCCAAAATCTGACCCCAAAACAGATGAAAACCCTCATCACCCGAGCAGGCCCAGGCACCAAGATTATCTGTCTTGGAAATGTTGCACAGATTGATACACCCTACCTTACAGAAACAACATCCGGCCTTACCTATACTGTTGATCGCTTCAAAAACTGGCCGCACAGTGGTCATATCACATTAATACAAGGTGAACGCTCAAGGTTGGCTGACTTTGCATCAGAGAACCTTTAATGATTACAGACAAGGGACTTGAGGGAAAACTGCAAGAGACTTTTGGTTTTCTACAGGAGTGCGATGCTCATCACTATAAGGAGTTTCTACAAACTGCATTTTTAGCCCACCTTAAAAAAGGCCAATCTATCTGCTCTCAGGGATCTGCCTGCGAGCATCTGACTTTGATTCTAAACGGCTCCGCACGTGTCTATAAACTAGGCGAAAATGGTCGTGAAATCACGCTGTATAGAATCGGTGCAGGCAAAAGCTGCATACTGACAGCCTCATGCATCGTAAGTCACCAACCCTTCCCTGCCTATGCTGAATGTGAAGAAGATCTAGATGTAGTGCTTATCCCCGCCGGCACTCTACACCGCTGGATAGCAGAGTCATCAGCCTGGCGTGATTATGTATTTGGATTGGTAGCCCAGCGCATGGCCGACATCATCAGCCTGATTGAAGAGGTGGTCTTTAGCCGTGTAGATCGACGTATTGCAAGCTACCTGCTGAAACGACATCAAGCCAACAACCAGCCTGTCATTCAAGCCACCCACCAAGAGATTGCCTCAGACCTTGGAACCTCTCGTGAAGTGGTCAGCCGCATCCTTAAAGACTTTGAGGTCAAAAACCTGATTCAAGTCTCTCGTGGTTCAATCAAGTTGCTTAATATAGATGAGTTAGAGACAAAATCTGATTGAACCAGGCACGGATCGGCACCAGGTGTGTATGCTGGCTGCGGAAGGTCAACGGTTCACCATCCTTCTTGCGGTGTAGATACAGGTGACGCTGGTAGCGTTCCAGTATCGGTTTGGTTATTTCATTCGGGCGTTTCAGGCTGCGCTCGTCACACCAGATGATAAACACACTCAGGTAATGGTCACGGCCTTTGATGGTGGCTTGGCTGTAGTCCTGGATTTGTAACCAGTCGAGGTAACGATTCAGATAGGCCACCATGCCATCGGGGTCGTTGGGGTCACCAATGACCGGCTTGGGGAGTATTGCTCCTTTCCATGGCATGGCTACACTTCCACCGCAGCTAAAGCAGGAACAGTCTGTAGCTCATTACGACCATGATGTGAGGCGCCATTATTTTTAGGCTTAGACGTGCGTTTTTGCGGTTTTTTATCTGCTTTCTCTGAATGCCCTGCTGTGTCTGGCTTTGCAGCGTTTTTACCGGTGCTACCTGGGGGCAACTTGGCCGCTACCTGGGGGCTACTTCTCTTGATTCAGGGGCTTCTTGTTTGCGTCATACGATGTGCAAGACGCACAAGTGCCGCAGGTGCATGGATGCACAGGAGCGGCGCTTAAGGTTTCCATGCTGGTCAGCCCCAACAGGAAGGATTCACCGCTTTCACCTTCTCCCTGGTAAAGCAGTTCATAGACAAAGCTCTGTCCTCGGTCTCCTCGATGGATCAGCACATATTCCATATCTTGCAAGCGGTTCATGTGTTTCTTAATCTGGAAGTCTGTCCAGCCAATGCTTTGCCGCACATCACGGCGGGTAAAGCGGTAATCCTTTTGCTCAATCTGTTCGGCTTGGCAATGTGCCGTTGTCATTTGGTGGGTGTGGTTGAGTAATCGCCTGGTTTGCGGCGGCAGCTCGTCCAGTGTGACCTCGATGTATTCAATGCGCTCGCCGTTGTGGTTCACCGTTTTTCTCTCACGCTGATATTGATGCAGCAGCGCAATGGAACGGATCAGGGTCAGATATTTCAGGTGGTCTCTTCGAGTGCGGGTTTTGTCATCAATGAAGCTGAGTTTTTCCGCATAAGGATTAGCAACAAAAAGGGCTTGATGAGCCGTTGAGCATTACGGTGATTTTCCAAGATCCGCTTTTTATCTTCGGCTGCCAACAGCCCTTCAAGGGTCTGTTGCCTCCGCTGCATGGCGTGGATCGCCTGGGTCTGGCCTCTGGATTCATTCACACTCAGAACCAAGCAACGATTCATCAGTTCTTCATCAATGTCGATAGCGGTAGTCGTCAGGAACAGCATCACCGGACCTTCTACCCGGTATTCCTTGGTCACCAGATCACCCGTGGTGCCGTCCTTGCCGGTACTGGCAATGGTGATTACCCCTTCCGATTGCAGCAGCTTCAAGGCATAGCTGGCCTGCTCCGCCCCCTCTTCTTCGGCAATGGTCAGTATTTTGTGTTTCAGATTGGTCCCACCCATGTAGAACAGGCTTTGCCCGGTCATGGCGCTGTATTGCACTCGTTCTTCTTCTGGCATCAGTGCCAGCACCGCATCCATCAGGGTGGATTTACCGGCAGCACTGGTACTCTGGATCATCACCGCCAGCGGTCTGTCCAGCTTGCGTGAGACGCAAGCAAGATAACCGATTAAGGTATTGGTGGCTTCGCCCACCACTCCACAACGCTCAAAGTCTTCAAGAATACGACTCATCAAGTCGGGGGATTTCAGCAACTCCAGGGCTGCCGTTTGTTCTGATTCAGTGAGGCTGATTTTCTGTTTTTCAGGCTCCAGGGTTTGCTTGATTTGCTGCTCTTGCAGGGCTTCACATTTCAACAGCACTTTGCCAAGGTCACGTTTCAGGATGTCGTCTTTCAGACCCAGTTCGATACTGGCCGCTTTGATATACGCCGCTCTCTGTTTGGCGTTGTAGAGTTCCAGCGCATCCACATGGAAGGCCTCATTTCTCCTGACCAGCACATTTACTTTCAACACTTCAAAGCTCAGGTTCTTTTGTAAGCCACGGATGCGGTAGTGCCGGTACCAAAGGTCATGTTGATTTCATGTTCGGTAACTTCGGCATCGATGTCGTCGACGAGTTTGGGTTGTGGGCTGGCTACGGTGGGTTCGGAGATTTCCTTTTTAGCGGCTAAAGGGGTAGACGATTCCGGTTCGGTGGTTGATTCTGGAACGGTGAGTATCTCGCCGGTCTCCGTATCGATAATCTCATCACTGGCGCAGCCAGTGTTCAGCGTTGGTGCTTCTCCTTTGGTCGCTCCCGGCTTCCTGCCTCCCGCGACACTTGTACTTCCCTGTACATCGCCCATCCATTCAGCAGAGCGCAAAACAACGCCAAGGCTCTTGGCGGCGGGTTTTACCTGTAGCGCATACTCATTGGCATCCATACCTTTTGGGAACTGAACCCGGAAGCAATCAATGCCCTCAGCAATCAGCTTCTTTGCCAACTGCTCGACAGCACTGTTCCCTGCTTCATCCCGATCATAGGCGATCAAGACACGTTGGATTCCATGGCGTTTAAAGCGCTCCAGATGGTCACTAGTAAAACCCGATGTACCATAGCTGGCGGTGACATTTCGATATCCAGCAACCCAGAAGGTCAAGGCATCAATGAGAGATTCACACAGGACAACCTCGCCGCACAGGGATGTGCCAGTGTCAGGGGAGGCAGGAAGCCGGGAGTGACCATCTGTTGCTATCAATGCCTCTTCATTGAATACCCCGATATGAGGACCTGGAAAATAGATATGCTGCGGGGTGCCTTTGCGTAATTCCTTACCCAATAGCTTCCTGCCGTAGACCTCGGTAATGATGCATTCTGGGTTGATCACCGGGATTACCAGCGAACCACTAAAGTGCTCATGGCCACTTTTACGTAGAATGCCGATCTCTTGTAATTGGCCACGTATCTCTGCCCCGGCTTTGCGGTTCTTCTCTGGCAGGCGATAACCTAAGGTACGGTTGGCATAACCCAGTTTGAACCGATCAATCAGTTCAGCACTCTTCAAGCCTCGTTGCTCCAGGTAGACCAAAACCTCCGGGCTGTTCTTCAGGCACTCGTGATAGTAATCAATGACTCGTTTCAAGGTGGCTTGGTTATCAGCTAAAGGCTGGGGGTGCTTGTTGGTGGTGTTGCGTGTTACCGGGGCAGATGGCACTGACAGGGCGGCATCACCTTCTTTCAACAGCTCCACTGCATGACGGAAGCTTACACCCTGGCGCTTCATGACCCACTGGATGACATCACCACCTTCGGAGCAAGCACCCAGGCAATGCCACAGATTCTTATCTGGAGAGATTACCAGACTTGGTTCTTTATCATCATGGAAGGGGCACAGACCGAGATAGTCCTTACCGTGCTTTTCTAGTTCAATGCCAGATGATTCCACCAACCGCACCAAAGCTACTTCACGCTTAAGGCGGTCGATTTTATTGCTTGGAATACGTGCCATAGGTGATTCCTCCAAAAACCTGTCAAGTAGCATATTGATGCGTTTTACGCATCGTGCTATATTCGCTTTCGGTATTTCTGTCAAGGCGTATTACGAATGCATGCATATACCAGGAGGCATTACATGGTCACAGAGCTATTAACAGTTATGCCGGATGAAGATATTCGCAAAGCCTTTGGTCTGCGCCTGAAAGAGCTACGCAAACAGAAAGGCTGGACTCAGAAAGAGTTAGCAAACCAAATTGATATTCGATTTGCGCAGCTCAACAAGTACGAATGTGGTATGCATGTACCCCCGATTGAGAAGTTGGCTTCACTCAGCGATATTCTTGGCGTTACACTCGACTACTTGGTCATGGGCAACCGCAATCAGAAACAACCCTTGCATAACATGCGATTGATTGAGCGGCTAAAGGAGTTGGAAGATTTCAATAATAATGACCAGGAAGTCATTATTACGATGATTGATGCCATGATTGTTAAACGACGGGTTGAAGGTGCGGTTGCACCTTTCGACCAGCAACACGCCAGCGGCTAAAGGAGGATTCAGTTATGGCAATACCTATGCAAAGTGCACAAGCGTTGATAGAGAAGATTCAATCTCTTCCAACGGATCAGATCGCGGAAGTGGAAGATTTTGTGGATTTTTTGAGGGAACGTATACGGTGTCGGAAGACCGCGACATCCAGTAAAAATATACTAGATTTTCCAGTGGATGATCTTGGCCCCTGGCCGGAAGGATTAAGCCTGAGCAGAGAGGATATGTACGGCGATGATGGACGCTAAACCGCTATTTATCGACACCAATATCCTGATCTACGCAAATGTCGCAACAGCGCCATTTCATAAGCAGGCATTAAATGCTATCAAGGCAGCACATCAATCAGGACGACCGTTATGGATCAGCCGCCAGGTATTGCGGGAGTTCATCGCTGCACGTACCCGTCCACAGACCTTTGCACAACCTCCAACAACAGATGTAGTAATCAAGCGGGTACGCTATTTGGAAGAACAGTTTCGGGTGGCAGATGATACCGCTGCTGTAACCAGGCAACTCATTAAGTTGATGGAGAATGTTAAGGTCGGCGGCAAGCAGGTTCATGATGCCAATATCGTGGCTACCATGCTGGCCTATAACATCCCTTGTTTGCTAACCCATAACATCAAGGATTTTAAACGGTTTGGAGAGATGATTAAGGTTGAGGGGATTTAAACAATCACTACAACAAAGCCCCGTATTTGCGGGGCTTTGCATTTAGCTACTCCGTAACAAAAACAAAGAATGTTTCTCTGCTACTGGGGTTTCTGTAATTACCAATATATTGACGAGCACAGTTAATGCTCCGAGCAGCAAATTTACCTAACTCCTCATTATCGTTTCGCTCACAATACCAGTTGTCATAGTTTGACTCAGGCTCACCATCAACCATTTTGTAAACATCACCACCCAAAACAAGTGTTTCCAGACTTTCAAATTTATCAAGGGCCTGTATAGCCTGAGCTTCTGTTAAAGCCCAATTGTTAACACCCATTTCAGAAAGCGATATTCCGCAGGAAAGTATTGCTTTTACATCTTCCGACCAATCCATTGTCATTCCCTGTTTGGCTTGAATAGCCGGTGATTAATGTTTCCGTTAGGCTCTTGTATAAACTCAAATTTCCCTTCTCGGCCACGATACCCACCAGGAATTTCAAGTTTATCCCGAACGACACCATCACCGCCTTTGAGCTTGCTAACTTTCCCTGCATCCTGAAAGCCTTTTCACGCTCTCAGGAAAAGAGTGGAAGTCTCCTTGTTGCATCTGTCTCTTAACTTTATCCGTATATTTCGCGCCTTCAAAAAAGTCTCCTCCCTTCTTTGCACCACCCCTATCCCCAATAGCCCCCCTCTGCCCTCTAGCAATTCCATAGTCACCTAATTTCTTCACCCCAACATTCGACGTATTAGCATCCTTCCCCACCGCCTTCGAAGCCGCATTATCAATCTTCTTAGCATTCTGCTGAACACTCTTACCTTTCCCAAACAACTTATTAGCCAACCACTTCCCTTTACTCGCTATAGCCCCTGCCGCCTCAGTAATTTTCTTTGTCCCAATAACCCGAGAGCCAAGATCCAAAGCTGCCATCCCTTTGTCTGACAAAGAGGCATTATCATCCGCCAGCGTCTTAACATTCTCCACGCCATTTGTTACCACGTCATATGCACTGCATGCCCGCCACGCAATCACGGCGCCATAGTAGACCACCGGCAGAATCTCTCCCGACGGATCTCGATGACTCAGTGGATTATTCAACACATAGGAGTAACGGTTATAGCTTTGACTAAACTCTGGAAACTGAACATAGCTGTCTGCACTCATAAAGCGCCCAGCTTCCGGGTCATACATACGGCCATTCATATGGATGAAGCCCACACCATCCAGGTGCTCATGCCCAGTAAAGCCTTTGGTTGTATTCTCAAACGTTAGATCTGGCAGCGTACTCTGATAGGCGGCTGAGGGATCTTCCCAGCTATTATCACGCCGCGCACCAAAGGGTGTAAAGGCCATGCGTGTGGCAGGTGCACCAGCCTCATCTGTTATCGTCTCTGTGGATTCCAGATGATCTTTGTGCAGATAGCGTTCTTCGGTGCCTGTTGAGGTGCCGTTTACTGAGATACCGGCATGGACAAGGATGTCATCCACATAGGCCTTGCGCCGAACCGTTGTGCCTTCGGTAACAACCTCATAGATGCCACCTTCATAGTATTTGGTCTCTGTAACCCGTGATTCATTGCTAGCGAGGCTCCGCCTCAGACCAACGAGTCATGAGGTGGTGGCCCCAGTTGGTCATCAGAAGTACTAAACTTCTGTCATAGCCGAACAAGCGGCGGGAGGGTGAATCACCCAAATTGCCAACCGGAGCCAATACTATGGTAGCGCAACCTTTGGAAGAATTATTGACCAAAAAAGTCACCTTGGATATTGAGGGAATTGATCGCCTCTATTAGGGTTTGTAAAAAACAGAACCCAGAAACAGGGGCTACGTTTCCATGGCTGCATCGCTCTACAGTGATGTGCAACCAATATTACTTCTATTTGGTGGATGAGGATTTTGGCCCCATGTTCATCAGGTTTTCCTCTTACTTTCCGTATACGGTACGCATCAACCTCAATGGACATGAATATGCCAAGCGACAACTTGAGAAAGAAGGGATCACGTATGAGGCGCTGGACAACGGCATACGCTCTTGTGTAGACGCTGTGCGTTTGCAAGAGATTCTTGACGATTTAAATGAAGCAAAGATTGAGCAGGTTGTACGCAAATGGTTTGCCCGTCTGCCGCATCCCTTTACACCAGAGGATAGGGCGGCAGGATTTCGCTATCAAATCTCTCTTCTTCAGGCTGAATTTGCACGAACACAGGTGTTTAACCGTCCGCTCTCTGGTCGACAGCTGTTTGAAGAGGTGATCCGGGAAAATATTGACCTGGGTCACCCAGAAAAAGTGAGTCTGATCTTTGATCGGAGGATAACCAAACGAACACCGGGCCGTTTTTCAACCCGGGTCATTACTCATGGGGTAATCCCCACGCTGCATGTCAGCTACAAGACCTCCAAGATCAAACAGTACTTCAAAGAAGGACGAGCATTGAGAACTGAAACCACCATCAATAATACCCGTGATTTTTATATAGGCTGTCTACTGAAGAATCTACCCGCCTTGCGGGAGATCGGCTTTAATGCCAACCGACGACTCCTTGAAGTCGAAATGATCAGTCAGGACGGCCAATTGGGTAATGATACATTTGAGCAGATCAATCAACCGCAGGTTGTTGATGGGCAACGGGCCTCTGCTTTGGGGTTTGGTAATGAACGGGCAATGACTTTGTTTCAGACATTATGTCTATTCATGCTGCTACCACAGGGTTTTCGTAATGCCGATCTGCGTCAGCATGTTGCACAATTGATGGGAGTTACGCCTATAGAATATTCTGCAGGCAAGATGGCTTATGATCTAAGGCGATTACGTCTTCATGGAATTATTGCCAGAAAAGCGGGCACGAACAGTTACCATATAACGCACGAAGGGATGCGCATCTGCTTATTTATAACAAAGGTGCATCATCGCGTCATTCGTCCTGGGCTTGCTCAAGTTATGGATGGCTGTCCGAAGGCACCAAGGAGGTCTGTTGCCAGCGCAATGAAACAGCTTGATAGTGCAATTGATCAGATGATCTTGGAGGCAAAGATTGCAGCATGAAAATTTGATTCATTTGTAAAGATGTTGATGAC
>JAJFJN010000052.1 GCA_021773975.1 Gammaproteobacteria bacterium
AAAATCGATGGCACCGGAAAGCAAATGGCGAGGATGCAAAGCGAAAGCCTGAGATCCAGATATTTGTTATGGCATTGAATTTTAGTTGGCTTTTTATTCTTTCTTAACCGAATGACGGTGATTTTTAAGTTAATGCCATTGTGCCACTGACCCCTACCTATCAGAAACATTAAACTGCTCCTAAACCAACTGCATTTAAACCCATATTCATACAGTGAATGTAAAAAAAGAACATTCCCAAAACCTTGGTGATGTACAGCATGCCGTCTCTATGAAGGACTACAAGATAAAAGCTGTTGAATACTTGGGAGTTACTAGAAATTAGGGGATAAAAAATACCCATTAAATTAAGTTAATGGGTATTAAATATCCAATAACTTATTAGCAAAGGTATCAAGTAATGTAAATTTAACTGGTTAATGGGTACTGAGCACCCAATAAAACAGAAATAAGGGGTAAAAAATACCCCACCCTTAAAGGTTTGCCATAAATGGGAAACATCTTTCTTAACCATGGCAACAATAAATAATCTTTCTT
This sequence comes from Gammaproteobacteria bacterium, assembly GCA_021773975.1. Classification (GTDB taxonomy): domain Bacteria; phylum Pseudomonadota; class Gammaproteobacteria; order Chromatiales; family Chromatiaceae; genus WFXD01. The sequence continues at coordinate 538 of JAJFJN010000052.1, forward strand.
GTACTGCTGATATTAGAAATTATAAGCATGGTTATCAAAGCTATTTATTTTTAATAATAGGTCAAAGAATACATCTAGGATGTAAGGTAGATATGTGAAAATAAGCTGCTTAAATATCTAGTTACTGTAGGTTACTGAACAGTGGGTAATTAGAGGTTATTGAATAGTAGGTAATTAGAGGCAACTGGTACCGGATTAAACAAACAACATATGAAGAAGTTAAGCAGCTAGATATTCATGAATTGCTTGAATCTGGTTATTCTGGCTCTTTATCATAGACACAAGGTGTGTGAAAGTAGTGATGATATCCGTTATCGTATTGAAGTAGGTCATCTTATTCTAAAGTATCGCTTTCATGAACATGGTGGTGAGTCGCAGCCTATAAATAAATCAGTCTACTTTGATAGAACATCCTACAACTATGGTGATGAACGGCTTTGGTTTTTATGTCCGCACTGTAGTAAGCGGGTTGCTGTTCTGCATGGTGTTGGTGCCCGTTTCTTATGCCGTCGTTGTTACGATATTCACTACTCTTCTCAAATGAAAAGCAAGAATGATCAGTTAATTGATTTAAAACACATCTTTGAAGACTACGATGGGCATGGCTGGCGAAAGCGAAAAGGAATGCACCAAAAGACATTTGATAGGCTCTATCTCAAATACCTGTGGCTATGCATAAAGATTGATGAGAGGGTAGTAATGCGGCTTGGTATGCATTTGGATTTGCAATCTTTGTTGTAGGTTCTTCTAGACTGCCAGACTTACGGGTAATTTGAGGTGTGGTGGATTCTTACTTACCAGTTATTAGTAAGAGGGCTATATTTTATCTCAAAGGAACCCTGTAAATAATTCTGTGTAACTGCCGTGCTTTAAAGATGAAAGACAAAAGGCCACCCTACGCCTTCAATTTTAGCAACCCGGAGTCAGTACTCTCAAACAACATGTCAGACTACTTGTGAACCTTTCTAAATGGCACGGGTGTTTACTACACCTCACCGGTAAGCCTGAATGGATTATCTGATCTGGTATATGCCAACCCCTACCATGGCCCCATTCTGCACTTTAAGAAAAACATGGTCGTTAAATGGTTTATACCGCACCTCATACTCAGTAAAAAAACCATGGAAAGATTGGCGTTCAATTACTTTGTTACCGGCAATGGCTACCTGCAAAAGATATACAACGGCTTTGGCCGAGTTGCACGATTAGATTACTTGGCATCCCTGCCTATGCGACGTGGCAAAGAGAAAGGCAACCATATAAAAATACTACAAGTATGGCAGCACCATTGAATTTGAAAAAGACGAAGTACTTCACCTGCTGGAATCCGATCTAAAACAACAAATCTACGGTGTGCCGGAATATGTGGGCGGCATCCACTCTGTACTACTCAGTGAAGAGTCAACCCTCTTTCGCTGTAAGTACTACATCAACGGCGCACACATGGGCTATATCATGGTGACCAATGATGCCGATCTAAATGAAGAATCAGCCAAAGCCATTGAAGAGCAAGTAACAAGATCAAAAGGCCCCGGTAATTTTAGAAGCCTGTATATAAATATAGGTAAATCAACCAGCAAAGATCCGGTACAGATCATCCCAGTCGGCAACATCGGCAGCAAGGATGAATACGAAAGAATCAAAGGCATAACCGAGCATGAAATGCTGGCCATGCACCGACTACAACCAGGGCTTGCTGGCATCATCCCCGAAAACGTCGGTAGCTTTGGTGATCTGAAAAAGACGCTAGAGGTCTACCATGAGCTGAAAATCAGCTCCATGCAGGATACCTTCATAGAAATCAACGAACTGATCGGTGAAGAGGTGGTGCGCTTTCGTGAACCGGATTGGAAGCAGGAAGAGCAGCAAGGAACAGAATAAAAGGCAACGGCCCCGAGGGGCCGACGCTGGGGCCTGGCATCCATTCAGGTACTCTTACAAGTAGCCTTCCTTGTGCAACCCCAGGGCTACATTACCGCTTTTATGTGGCCTTATTACACACCGGGACAAGGGTTTCAGAATAATCTTACATTGCCTACTGATTTGTTCTTATCTTCTCTTGAGCTGACTTGGCACGTTGTAACCCGGCATAATAAGCAGACCACCTATTGATCTAACTCAATAAGCTGTTACTTTGCTCTATCTCTATAGGTTCATCATCAAATTCTTCTAAGCCATTAAGGTCAAATCTGGATACTGAAGTTATTGCATCCTGCATTATCACTCTCTTATGTGGAATGCCTTTTTTTGCATCCTCAAGGGCTGTTGGGTATGCAGCATAGTCAACTTCAAGCGTATCCTTATGCATGTACCCACCAAGCAAGGGGATTATAGCAATCTCTTGGCTTACCCCGTCAGATTCATTTGGCTCACCCAACCTCGCAATAAAACCAACATATACCTCTCTTGTTTCCAAGTTTATTTGCACAGGTGTTTGAGCAAGATACGCCTCTATCAGCAACTCGTCATAAGGACTATCCTTGAAAATCTTACGCATCAATACGATGCAAGAAACAGCCATGTATTGGCACCCATCGGCACCATATATCAGGCATCTGATCACTAGCTTTATGCGTTCAATAAAAGAAAGGGTACCTTCATGCCCTTTCATGCGTATGCCTTGATTCAAAAGTTTTATGGAATAACGCCAAGACCCGAGGTAAGAGAAAAGAATTGAGCCAACTGTCACCAACAATATCCATGCAGTTAGAGTACGATCTGACTCATCGGCCACAACTGCAGTCAATAATGATTCAAGGATTTTGATTAAATCAATATAAGGAGGGAGATACTTATTACATAGAAGGGCAACAGCAAGAAAGAGAATAACTGAGACGGTACCAAGTTGCGCACTCTTTAGATACAGGCATTGACCATCTAAACGATGAAGTTTATAGAAATGTTTAGGATGACTGTTGCAAGCTATGAATCCGCTAACAAGTATCGGGATTATTATTAGTAACAACATCCTTGTTCAACGCTTGTATTATTGTTCTGAGGGAGGCCCGGCTTTCACTAATTGTTGCGCCCTTGTTGCATAGCTTCGATATCTTTCCTCTATATCTTTACTATCAACAGCAAGCGTGCCTCTGCCAACAACACGCATTGATGGATACTTCTTAACCGCCTCACTTACAATACGTTCATCTTCGCATTCAGCTCCAGTACCAAGTATCCTTTTCATTAGATCATTCATATATGTGAAAATTCCATTAGTCATTGCGCGAACTAGGTTCCTTATATCACTGAAGTATAGATGTTATCAATATGTATACAACGTATTCGGCAACAAAATGGTTGACTTTAGGGGGCAGGTGCCATTTTGTGACCTAGGTTCCCCTATCATTTGTGTGGTTAAGTGTCTCGTATTACCATTTTATGGCAATAGGCGAGCAAATCTGCCCGCCTATTGCCTGGGTTTCCACTCTCTTCTCCAGTGTCCCCTCCACATAGTCACACACCGCATCGAGGTTGTCGTTTAGCACATCCAGCATATTGAACAGGTTGGTGGCTGATACGCCCTCCAGCTCGCCGTAGTGTGGGGGTGGGCGGGTATGTCCCAGCACCAGGTCGGCTACGCCACGGTAAGAGGCCAGCGCGCTTCTCAGCTCCCACAGGGCTTGCTCGGCATCGGGGTCTTCCCGGCACTGGCGGTGGTGGCCACCCTGGTTGTTCGCTCCCGTGGGTTGGGTGTGCAGCATATCGACGAAGATTTCGCGGTCAGCAGGCTCTTCTAGCAGTAATTTAGGCATGGTTCTGTGCCCCTGCAATCTCCAATACAGCAGGCACTAGCGTGCCGGTCAGCCACTCATCAAACGCAGCTCCCAGTTGTGGATCAATCAGCGGTGTATTGAAGTACATCATCCGGTAAATCGCTGTGACAGCCAGCAGCGGTTCACCATCATCAAGCAAGGGATACTGCTAATAGGACGGCTGCTGAGCATGAAAAGCAGACCCCATAATATGCAGCGCAACATGCACATCATTGGCATTTAAGTAGATTTGATGTGAGGAGTCGATCAACGCCCGGATGGGCTGCTCATTAAACGCCAGGGCTGGCGTACATGTACCCGCATTTTAGGTAAGGGCAGAGTTTTGTTTTTTTATTGTGGCATTCTCGCGTTGGGTTCAAGAACTGCCACCAACCGGGGCGAATCGGTAAATGGTGGCAAACCGTACAGGGTTCGACCTACCGTACACGAGGGACGGCCACCCGAAGGTGTCCCATACGGCCCGCCATAAATCATAAATCGCAGGCACAAAAAAAGCGCTTCGAGTGAGCGCCTATGCGCTGTGTTAATGCGGGCTGCTAATCCCGGCTCCTGATTTTGCAGGAACACCTCAGATATAGTATACAGTGTATACGCGCGTCAACTGTTCAAGTTGATCAGCCAGTGCAGAGGGAGTCTGCGATTCCTCCACTGCAAGCAATTATGAATTGCTACCCCCCAGGGCAAAATTAAAATAATTTAGGAGCAATACAGTGGAAGTACTCAATGCAATTTTACACAAAATAGATAAGGAACCAGGAAACAAGGAAGTACACGTAGATAAAGCCCCCAAAGAACTATCTATAGATGCCACGATAAAACGTATCTCTAGCCAAGCTAGAAAACTCTATAAGGGTCATGAAATTTACGGCGTGTTTCAAGAAGATAAAAAGCTCTATACATTCCAAGTTGAATTAGAAAAATGTACCAATAATGAGTGGAGTGATTTCCATGATTTTACTAACTCAGCAATGGATATTCTTAACTCAAGTTTCGGAGTTAAATTTTACACAAAAATAACGCCCAACTAACTGATATATAAAGAAAGCAGGCCTCACGGA
>JAJFJN010000053.1 GCA_021773975.1 Gammaproteobacteria bacterium
AATAGCGCTCAGTGATTTTATGGCACTACAACGAGGGGCGCATTTTTAACTAATTGTTTTTACAGGACTTATTTTTCAGGCAAAATTTAAAATCAATGACTTACAGCGACTTTAGGCGGAGAAGGCGCAAACTTGGGTTAACTTTCAGTGTAGATGATGTCACAGTATCGTCAAGATATATTATCTATATAAATCAACTATATATGGGAATTCTATCGTATAATGGTTGGCTTATATTTGATTTCAGATCAAGTATGTTCCATACGGAAAAAATAGTGCCGAACTTGGCACTAAACGGAGGAAAATATGCCAGATGATAGAGGATTTCTATGACTCTCAGCATTTAGTGCCGAATACGGCACTAAAATAAAATATGGAGGGGTGTTAAATTTTAAAAGAGGACTCCACCTATCAAGGACTAACCACCTTCGCTTCACTCTTCTTGGCAATCAATGAGTGGATTTCTTGCTGTAGGTCAATATTTTTTGCTTCTGCCAAAACGGCTCGACGTTCAGCATGTGTTATAGCCTGGACATAACTATCGACTTGAGTAGAAAATTTATCCGCACGTGCCTCCGCAGTAGTTAGGCGCTGTATGAAATTCAACGTTGATTTTTCTATCTCAGTTGCTCTGGCCTCCGCAACAGCTGCTATACGTTCTGCATCTGATATACGTGCCCTAAGTTGCTCAAAATTTTCTGCAAAATTTTCTGCTCGATTTTTTGCATCAGTGGTTTCTCTATCGGCTTGCTCAAGATCATGTTTTGCTTGTGCAGCTTCAATTCTCGCAATCTCTCCAGATCTGATTGCATGATCCTTATCATTTTCAGCTGTCAACACTCTCGCATTTGTCTCATTTAATTGCTCATTGGCAACTGCTAGTTGACATTCTAGTTCTTGGCATCTGCCCTGTATTAAATTTAAATCAGTCTTTAGGTTATCATTTGCTTTTTCTACGTGCTCGAGTTCTGTGGCCATTTCAACCTCTCTGTTTTTTGCCTCATCAACATGTTGCATTAGATTAGCGCGTACTGATTCAATTAGATTGTTTGCCTCTGTTTGTAGTGCTGGCCACGTTTTATCGAGCACCTTACGCACACCATCAGGCATATCAAAGAGTTGAGGCTCTATTATTTTCACTCTTGATTCTTGCCATGCTTTGAGGTGATTGGCAATAGTTGTAAAGCTTCCTGTATTTCCTAGTCCTGCGCGAATCAGTAGGAGCGATGGTTCCCGTCCCTCAGCGAAAAGTTGTTCTGCAATATCAGCAACCTGCTCATATCTAATACCTGTGCGTGCCATAAGTCTATTTCCTGTTTATGTAATTATGTAATTATGTAATTATGTAATTACGTATGAACAATTTAGGTTTCACGTAAGCTTTTAGAATTCTTCACAACCTCATCACGCAGAGATTCTAGCTCTTGAATTTGTGCAAGCTTTTGTTCAGCCTGTTGAGTAAGTTCTCCTGCTACTGAGCCATTAGGATCACAATCAATCAGCTGCAGCAGATTGTTATAAGCCCCATGTAGTTCATTAATTTGAATTGTGAGTCTCCTGCTTTTTTCAGCAGCAGGATCAGCTTGTTTTTTAGCCTGGCTGTTCATGAAATATTCATTGCGCTCTGATCGCTCACACAATCTTTGTAGATATATAACTGGATAATCAATGGCATCACGTTCACCACTATTTCCACGGTCGACCTGTGTTTGAACTTGCAATATTATCGCTTCACGGTGTGGGGGCTGTGCTTTAGCCAGTAACCTGTAGACAGAAGATTTGTATTCAGAGAGGCACTTTGGAAGAATTAAACCACTACGACTCTCAGAGTCATCAATATCATCAGTTGTAGTAGTTGTTTCAGTTGATGGGGTAGACGTATTGGGTGATGCATGGTGTGATTTATGTGCTTTATCTGTCACCACACTACTGACATTATGTGTCTCAGTCTCGTCCTCCATGTCGCTCGCTGGTCTTGGTTTGTTTTCTATTTTATGTAGATTTGCAGAGCGCTTCCGCCCAAATATTACTGGGCATGCACTGATGAGATCCAGACGGAGTTTATATATGTGTGCACCATATTCTGTTGTGCCGACTAATTCTAGAAATTTCCGTTCTTTAATAGCTCGCAAATATCGCTGTACTTGCCTGGGTGAAAGCCTAACTCGTTTTGCTGCTGAACCCACTGTTGGGTATATGCTACAGCCATTCTCATCGGCCCAATCTGCCAACGCTAAGGCCAGTAAAAATTCACCACCTCCAATTGGATAATGGCACCAAATCACCATACTTGCTCTAATACTCATTACTGTTTAAACCTCATGTGAATCTTTTTCAGATAGCCATTTTTTTACTCGGGATTCCCTCCAACCACATACGTTAGGTCCGTAACGAATGCGCTTTGGAAAGATCCCTGCTTTCTCCCAGCGCCAAACTGTTGATGGGCTAACGCTGAGTACGTTTGCAACCTCCTTTCGCCGCAAAACTTTATCTATTTTTTCCACTTTCATAATACTCCACAAGGTTTCATGAGCTGTCAGGTGAAATAATGGATGATTATTTACTAAAGCGATATGTGTACTATAATAATTACTCTGTTGACACTTGATGTAGAGATATACACAGCCCATGATGTGTGAAGAAAAAAATAAATTTACTAAATTACGACAAGATCTGGTTTTACGAATTAATGAAATTCGCCCAGTTCTACAAAAGCACTCTAGAGCTAGAAAACTTGCACCACGCCCTAGGAAAGGGAAGGTTTATGTGGTTGATTTATTACGCTCGATCCCGATAGAACCCTCTACAGCCAAGCTAATCCTCATACGAAGAAAGGCAACAAAGGCAAGTACCAGAAAACCACGTTCATTAGGGGGCTTGATTGCTGCTTGTGGGGGTATTCGCAGTACATCTGCTGCCATTAGGCTAACGCTACAGAGTTATAATGACCGGGTAAAAATGAATTCGAAATTTAGGTACGTATATGAAATATTTCATGCAATTTCTGAGATAGGATTTTATAGCTATCAGAAAAAGAAGATGCGATCTGAGCCAGAGCTCCCATTTTGTACATTATGTTGGCGACGTCCTGAATCATCGTCATACTACTGCCAAATCCATCACCCAAAAGATTCACCTGCAAAATACTATGCAGATAGACGTGCCATAGATAAGGCCGTAATGAATAAAGGTGGTAAGTCAGCATCATATCTAGGTGAAATAAAAAACACTCCTGAGTTACGAGGAAAATACCCGTATGTTATTTATGGCTTATTATTCGATTTTGCTCCAAATCTCAGTGGTGCCGTACTTGAGAAAGAAGAAATAAGTCTTACAATAGGGGCAGGTAATGTCGATAAGACCGGAGAATGGATATCATTCGCCAATGCGGTAATCCAGTGGGTCAGCACAAGCTGCCCCTATACTAATAGAGGCATCTTACTTAGCGACCCATTAAAGAGTAGCACTTGGATTGAGTGGGCTTTAGAAATCATTCGTGCATTAGACTCTACTGAAGCCGCATTTTGGGAGATGCAAGGGCTTGAAGATTGGTTAACACCAATAAATGGATCTGGGGGAGCCAAGACGATTCTCACATTAATTCAAAGGCATGAAGCCTATAAACGAATAATGACAGAATATGGAAATCCAAAGCGTGGCCCCGATCCTGGCTATAATAAAAACCAAGTGCTACGTCAGCAAATCTTCTCTCTCTCTAAAGAGCATACACAATCGGAAATTGGACGCATATTAGGCATTAGTCGTCAACGAGTGCATACTCTAATGAAGGAGATCAAGTCATAGAAATAACATCGTTACCTCGCAATAGCGGTAATATTGGTCGTATCTATATTAATCACTTGATCCTTTTATACTTAACTACAGCTGGCTATCCCGCCTTAGATTTTCGCCGCCAATAAACCTAAATTATTTGGCGTTCAGTGTAACATCTGGTGTAGCACAGATATATAAAGCGATATAACACATTGATGCATAAGGAAAGACTATCCTATGCATCATAGGTGTGTGTTGTAGCGCTTTAGTCATGAGGTTTTTGTCTGATTTTTGGGCTGCCTAGTGTAGCTGAATTCATTTAAAGCGTCATATGGGTAAGCAGTATCTCATGCTTTCTTCATGTCTCTTTCTTGGTTTTGATGATTGAGTTCAGAGTAAAAATGCTGACATGGGGCTATACTCTGATCCCCAAATTTAAATGCACTCAAGCATGAACGAAAATTTCCAAGACATTACTTGTAGAGCGGTTGGAGCCGAGATCTTCAAAATTGAAGATATCCAGACACTCTGGAGCGGTTATGGCAAGGTCATGCGCTATGGCTTAAAGGGCGGTGACAGAAACAGTGTTGTGATCAAACACGTCAAACTGCCCGATCAAAGTGCGCATCCACGCGGTTGGAATACCGACCTTTCTCATCAACGTAAGATTCGATCTTACCAGGTAGAAACAGCCTGGTACCGCAACTGGGCAGAACGCTGTGATGACAGCTGCCTCGTCCCCCAGAGTCTTGCCCTTGAATCATCTGACGATGAATTTCTAATGGTGCTTGAGGATCTGAATGCCAGTGGTTTTCCAGCTCGTAAAGACGTGGTCACCATGAATGAGATGCAGGTCTGCTTAAAATGGCTGGCAAACTTTCATGCCGCCTTTATGGGCAAGGCGCCTACTGGGCTATGGCCTGTGGGCAGCTATTGGCATCTGGATACCCGCCCCGATGAACTTGAGGTGCTGGAGGATATTGAACTCAAACAGGCCGCGGCTCAGGTCGACCAAAAACTACGTGCGAGTCCTTATCAAACCTTTGTGCATGGTGATGCCAAGCTGGCTAACTTCTGTTTTTCTGCCAACGGGCAGCACGTGGCGGCAGTAGATTTTCAGTATGTCGGTGGTGGCTGTGGCATGAAGGATCTGGCCTATTTCATTGGCAGCTGCCTCTATGAAAAGGATTGTGAGCGCTATGAAACGCCCCTGTTGGATTACTATTTTGCCCAGCTTAAAGAGGCGCTGGTGAAACGTAAGTCACCCATTGACCCAGCAGATATTGAGCAGGATTGGCGTGCGTTATATCCAATCGCCTGGACTGACTTTCATCGCTTTGTGAAAGGTTGGAGTCCGGGCCACTGGAAGATTCATGGCTATAGCGAACGGTTGGCGCGTGATGTAGTCGCACAGCTGAATTCAGAAAATCTTTAATCCGGGTTAAACATGCAGCTCACTCCCAGTGATCTAACGCTGTTATCCCAGCAGGCAATTTCCGCAGCCAAAAAAGCTGGGGCATTGATAACTCAGCATGCCCACCAGCCTATCGCGGTGCAACAGAAAAAGGGTGGCGGCCAGCTGGCATCCCAGGTGGTTACCGAGGTAGACCATCTCAGCCAAACGCTTATATTGGAGGTTTTGGCACCGACCTGCATAACCTACGATTTAGCCCTATTAACCGAAGAGTCTACGGATGATAAACAGCGACTGAAAAAAGACTGTTTTTGGTGCATCGACCCACTCGATGGCACACTGCTGTTTATTGAGTCGACAGCTGGATATGCTGCCTCCATTGCGCTGGTATCTCGTTCTGGCATCCCGCAGATCGGCGTGGTTTATGACCCGGTCAGGCAGACACTCTACTCTGCGGTAAGAGGTCAGGGTGTCTTCCGCAATGGCCAGCCTTGGGTCTTGCCTTCGTCCGATGTCACTGCAGAAAAATCGCTAACGCTAGTCTGTGACCGTAGCCTGGTTCAGCGGGCTGATTATCCAAACGTAATTGAAGCACTCGAGCAGATGGCAAACAAACTTGGTTTGGCGAGTGTGCATGTTATCAATCAGGGTGGTGCGGTGATGAACGCCTGTTGGGTGATAGAAAACCATCCCGCCTGCTATTTCAAATTCCCCAAGTCCCAGGATGGTGGTGGTAGCCTGTGGGATTTTGCGGCCACCGCCTGCCTGTTTCATGAGCTTGGTGCTATTGCCTGTGATTTTCACGGCCAACCGCTGGATCTTAATCGAGCCGATTCCACCTTTATGAACCATCGTGGCGTTATCTTTGCCACTGATCTATCTTTGGTAGAACAGATCAAGACCTTCTATTGTGAGCCATTGTATTAGGGGATAACTCGGTAAGGTGTAATGAGCTAGAATTAACGAGTGTAGTTGACTACTTAAGGGATTGAGACAATGCCTGTTACTGACTCCTTAGAAAAGCGAGAGGTAGTAACTGCCTTCTTGCGTCATCAAGGAAAAATTCTACTGGTAAAGCGTAGTGAGAAAGTAGGCAGCTATCGGGGGTACTGGTCTGCCATCAGTGGTTATCTTGAAGATCCTACCCCTTTAGCCCAGGCGCAACGTGAGATTAGAGAAGAGACTGGGCTTGAGTCTGATGATATTCAACTCATCCGTTGCGGAAAGCCTTTAGTGATACCGTCACCCGAGCATCATTGTTGCTGGGTTGTGCATCCCTTTTTGTTTGATATTAAAAATCCTCATCAAATTAAACTGGATTGGGAAAATAGTGAGTTATCCTGGCTTGACCCCACCTCAATCGACACCTATATAACCGTCCCGATGCTGCAAGAGGCTTATCATGCCTGTCTGGTGGAGTAATGGATAAACAGGCTTTTGATCTGGCATTAAGATCGATCAGCAGAGATCGACAAAGCGGTGCCAGTGAACTGGCAAGAAGATGCTTGTCCATAATTGTTGAGAGTGCGCACCAAGCACCATCAGGCAATACGACTGAGTTCATGCAACTACTGAAGCAACGAACAGCCCAGCTAGTCGCGACCCGCCCCAGTATGGCGCCGATTGAGAGCCTCCTAAATGTTAGAGTTAAAATTGTTGCTTCTTCTTCTGATGGTAAATGGAGTACCGATAATTGCTCGTAAACTGCTTGGCAGACGTTTGGATACGCCATTGGATGTAGGCATGCAATTCTTTGACGAGCGCCCGTTATTTGGTTCATCCAAAACGATACGGGGATTGTTATTGGCTATTGCCGCCGCAACACTGTGCGCCCCATTATTTGGCTTTAGCTGGATGATTGGTTTGGTTATTGGAAGCACAGCAATGATGGGTGATTTGCTCTCAAGCTTCATTAAACGACGGCTTGGATTAGCACCGAGCAGCATGGTGCTGGGTCTGGATCAGATACCGGAGTCGCTGTTACCGCTTTTGGCATGCATGGTCCCGCTAGGATTGAACTGTCAGTCGATTGCTATTGTGACAGTCGCTTTTTTTGCAAGTGAATTGGTGTGCTCTGCGATTCTTTATAGACTGCGTATTCGGCGAAGGCCCTATTGAGTTGGCAATCACGCCGTATGCAGATGATGCAGGGTGATTTCCGGTGGACAGTTGAGCCGTACGCTGACTACGGAGGCACCCACGCCGGGGGAGGTATAGCCCAGCATGTTGTGGTGTTGCCAGGGTCCCTTGCTCAGAGAGCGTGGGCATCTTGCATCTAATGTGACTGGGTACCCGCCCGGGAGACAAATCTGACCACCATGGGTATGACCGCATAACATGAGATTAAAGTCTGCATGGGCAGCCTGGCGGTAGATCTCAGGGGTATGTGAAAGCAAAATTGAAATCTCGTCATGTGGTACATCCTGTGCTGCTTTTTCAATATTGTCTGCGCGGAAGAAGTGGGCATCATCGATACCGACTAAGTGGATTACACTGCCATTCCGTTCCAAAGTGGCAGATTCATTCAGTAGCATTTGAATACCGGCCTCCTCCAGTCCCGGCACCATGCGGACAGTGTCATGGTTGCCCAGGACGCCATAAACCGTATCTTTTAAATGGCTCCGAATTCGTTTCATGCCTTCCAAGGCGGCCTCATGGGGTCCGAAGGTCTTGAATCGGTAATCACCAGTCAGGACACATACATCATAATCCAGCGTCATAATACGTTGGATCATTGCGTGTTCGTTATCCGGGTGCATATCCACATGCAGGTCTGATAGGTGAAGCAGGGTAAAGCCATCAAAGGCTGCCGGTAGCCCTGGCAGGTTTATGTTGTTATGTCGAACCTGAATATCCAAGGTGTTACGTTTGCCGCGTCCATACAGGCCGACGAGCCTTAGGCTGTTGCGGATAAAGGAGTGAATGGAGTACCAATTTTCCAGATGAAAGAAATTAATCCCTTGCCCAAAAACCTGGGCCTCATGATCTTTCTCAACACCCAGCCGTTGGCGAGCATGGGTGCGGCCAAGGCGTTGTTCCAGGCGTTGTACAATATTCATCTCTATACTCATGAAACCATCATATGAAAAAGTTAGTTGCAGTGGAGGATGTGGTTTTCCTGATGAGGCATAGAAGAGCCTGTTTATAGTGGGAGTCTACCTCATAAACTTGGGTGAGCGCTGCTTTCATCCTATCCTAAGGAAGAAATGAACCCGGCGCCAACGGTGGGTCACATGGAGATGGCCTGTAACGACATCTTTTTTGTGCTAGAAGTTACGAGTAGCTATGAATTTAAACGGGGCTATTCGACCCGTGTCTGGACCTTCAGTCCGAAAATCCAACCCACCGCTCTTTAGCCGGTGGTTGTTAAATTGATGGCTAACCTAATGGTTTCTGTGGTTCTGCTATTATTTTATATGACCCCTGCTTAGGGGGATAGAAAGCAAAAACACTATGTACTACGGGGAAAAATTTAATAGCATTACACACTTGATAGGTGCTGTCCTGGCGCTGGTGGGACTTGGTGCATTGCTTACGATTAGTATTCAGCAGAAAGATCTACTGTTAATTTTAAGCTTTACAATTTTTGGATTTATGCTGGTAGTGCTTTACACCATGTCTACCCTATACCATAGTTTTCATCCCCCAAAGCTTAAGAAAATCTTCCAAAAGATTGACCATATTTCGATTTATCTGCTGATTGCAGGCACTTATACGCCCTATATGTTGGTTTCACTGGGTGATGGCAATGGTCCATTAATGTTGGCCTTTGTCTGGGGGCTTGCTGTTGTTGGAGTGCTGTTTGAAGCCCTTATTCCAAAACGTATTGAGGTGCTGCAACTCCCCATTTATCTGGTGATGGGCTGGGTATGTATATTGGAGTATTCCAATCTTCAGGCAGCGATTCAGACGGCAGGTATGGTGTGGCTTACGATTGGTGGTATTGCCTATACTGTAGGGGTTGTTTTTTATGTGTTGGATAATATGAATAAGCTCCGCCATGCTCATGGAATTTGGCATGTGTTTGTTTTATTGGGTTCTATAAGTCATTTTATTTCTGTTGTGGGCTATGTAAGGTAGTTGGTGTGGCCGAGATGCTTTTGGAAAGTATAGGCTCCCACAGTCTCAGGGCTGTGGGAGCAGATTAAATCTTAACTACTGTATATGATGCCAGTATCTATTTGTTGTCATCTGCAGAGATTCGTCCAAAGGCGATAGCATGGCATTTAGGGCAGGGCGGGATGTGCCCTGGTTTATGGAAATGTAGCTTTTCACCACACTCTTTACAAAGTAGCGTGCCTGGCCCTGTGATTTCACCTGTGCGGTATTCATGCGAGACTTCTGCTTTGAACTTTAATAGCTCTACGGTGGTTCGGTCTGCAGCTTGTGTAAAAAGATCTTGCAGGCGATCCTCAATTAATCCAACATCAAAACCAAACCAGGTTTTAAAATCTTCTTTGGTCTCTTCGATGTAGTTGGCAGCGTCGATCAGGTCGCGTTTCAAATAACCGGCAACCTCTTCTATCTGTTCCTGGGTAAATTTTTCCAGAATTTTGCTATCAGTGCGCACCTCATCAATGATGCGGTGAAGGACGGGGCCTGTTTTATCCTCAAGCTTATGAGCCTCTTTAATTGCCTGTTCAAGCAATAGCTCATAAGCTTCTCCTACTGCTTCGATTGGATCTTTTTTGGACGGTAGTGGCTTCATGGTTGCATACCTTTTTGATTAGGTTAATTTAAAAAATCTCTTTCATCCTGTAAAAATCAATAGAATTTCAGTTTTTTATAGTGATTTTGCGCATGTGGAGTTCCTGTGGTTTGCCGATAACGGTTAAAGAAAGCCTTTCAACAAGCCAGATCTGTTTTGGGATCTTGAAATAAGCAATCTTTCCCTGGCTGTGCAGATTCGGCATATTTATAGATCTCTTCCCTCTGCTACTCTAAAACTGCGTAAAACTATGGTGATTCAACGTCATTCAAGAATAGGGTGTTTGCCAATTAGCTTGACTGTACTTGCTTGTGGGCCTTCATCGCCCAGTTCTTCATTAAAGCGAACCTCATTTCCAATTTTGAGGGTATTAAAATTACTACCAAGCACACTATGACGATGAAAATAGATCTCTCGTCCATCGGTGGTTTTGATCCTTCCGTAATTCTCCTCGGGTACTAATAGTGATACATAACCATGAGGTGGTGGCTCATGTTCCTTAACTTCTCCGTGTTGGCGCCTCAGATGATCTTTAAGTTGACGCTGCATTTCATTAAAGGCATCCCGTATGGCGACATAGACATCTTCATGGGCATGATCCTGGCTATGCCCCCGGTTGGCTACCAGCTCTTTTCCGGGTACTTTAAGATCAATGCTGATGTGGAAGAGTTGTCCTTTGTGGTGGTGAGCATGAGGCGCTTCAACTACGACACGGCAACTCATGATCTGGTTATAGAATTGGTCAAGCCTCGCTGCCTCATCACGGATGCGGTTTTCAACAGCAGGTGATGTTTCCATATGACGAAAAGTGATCTGTAGCGGTATCTGCATAGCTTCCTCCAAACTGTCCATGTGATTTTGTGGAACCCTGCTACTAATAATAGTAGTGTAACTTCCCACTTATTCCATAAAAATCTTAATTCTATTAAGTCACATTGCCCGTCACGGCAACTGTTCTACTAATTGCTGTTTTACATTAGGAGTAATCTACGAAATCACTGCTTTTGATAAGGAGCTGAAGCGAATAAATCTAAAGACGGCAGTTGAGTATTTGACTATTGCTCGGCGCTATCAAGATGGTGGGAATTTGGTTGATGCTGAAAGGATGGTGAAAAAAGCCTTGCGTACGAAACCTGATTTTATTGAGGCTGAGCAGTTTTTAGCTGAGCTTTCTGTGCGGTTAAATGGGCGCTCAATAAATTAGTTTAAGTTTGTAGGTCATTATCTATGCATATTAAAATGGCCATAAACTCCAGTCACTATCTAGCTCATCTTTACATTGGTTAATTTGTTTGCGGTATTTCATTGCGCGCTGCTCAACTTTATGTGCCACTGCTATTAGCCATTTTTTACTGTAGTAAGTTTTACGTTTATAACCACCGTGACCTTCGTGATAGGCTAAATACTGGTTGTAAGTATCCCACTTTGAGATGCCAAGGGTTTTATGTGTGTAACTGACATACCATCCAATAAAGTCAGTAACGTCCTCAAAATCATCCCGGTCTGCACCACTGTTCCCACTCTTGTCTATATACCAGTCCCATGTGGAATCCTTTACCTGGGCATATCCATAGGCGGACGACTTTCGTCCCCAAGGGATAAATCCAAGTAGGGTGTCTTTGGGCGCTTTGGCTTTGGCTCGAAACCGTGACTCTTGCCAGATGATGGCTAATTGCACATGGATTGGCACACCCCATTTATCTTGTGCATCATTCGCGTATTCATACCAATCATCTTGCTCTCTAAAAATAGAGCATCCATCATTTAGGTTGCGGGGTGGCGCTGTGGAACATGCGGTCAGTAACAAACTTATGCTTAATAGAATTAAACGAGGGTAGTTCATGAATAAAATTAACCGTTGAATTGCCAGCTTTTTGCTTATTCTGACAGTATCAGAAGTGCTTAAGTTGAGAAAAATAAGTGTTGATTAGCCAGTAGGGTGCGGTTTGTATACTAAATATGGTGACGATATGCTCTTACAATATATCTATATTTGATTACGATGTTAATGGATTAGATGTTCAGTTAGTACCTTTATGGTCTTAATAGTGCTCTTCTAGTTTCCACCAGCCAGAAAAATCTGACGCAAGACATATAGATTAAATTTAAAGGTATTGCGACTGCTTTCGTCTGATACGGATTGGTTTGTCCGATTGGTTTCCGACAAACCTGCGGCGGAGGCAGAGGTAACTTTGGTTGGGTCTGCTCCCGCTTCGATGGCGGCACGTACAATACGATTGCTGCATGCTTCGAAATCAGGCCAAATGGTAAGCCGTCTACCGCCGTCTTTGGCGCGTATTGCGCAGGCTGTTCTGGGAAGTTTCTTGTACATGCTCAGGGCTACCTTAGTGATTTCCCCCCCGCTATGCGGTGCGGCTGCGATGCTTTGTGCTACAGCTTCGTCGATGGTCATGCCTTCATGTACTGATGTCTTTAGCTGAGCCTCAATGGAGTGCTTGTCTTCGTGGATTGTTTGTGCGCTAGCTAAGCCAGCAAGAGGGCAAGCAAGCATGCAAATACCAGCAAATCTGTGAAGCGTGCTAATCATTGGGTTATCCTCTTGATTTAAAACTGTCTTTGTGGCTTTCATGACAGCTATCGGCCTGTTTGTGTATTAGTTTAATGACGCAATCACTGCTAGCCATGGAGAGTGCAACGAAGGCTGGTAGTTAGCAGTAGGCGTAAGCCGCTCGCAGCATGCCCCTCGTGCCTTGCGCCAGAGAGGATGCAACGTAGGCATCCGAAACACCGTCCAGCCATTTGCTGAAGTGCTGCTTAGCCAGCGCTGAGCTTGCGATGGTGTGGCGAAGTAGGGTGGAAGCAGAGCAGCGGCTGTGGCAAAAGGAATTAACTATCGTGATAAGCGAGGGCAAAAGGGGGCTGGGCTGGGATCAATGGCATTAACTTAAAAATCACCGTCATTCGGTTAAGAAAGAATAAAAAGCCAACTAAAATCCAATGCCATAAAAAATATCTGGATCTTAAGCTTTCGCTTTGCATCCTCGCCATTTGCTTTCCGGTGCCATCGATTTTCTTTCATATGATCGACCTGGCCGAATCTTCTG
>JAJFJN010000054.1 GCA_021773975.1 Gammaproteobacteria bacterium
ATGGTCACCTTGCCAAGGTGAGCCGACAAGTCCTGCGCTTTCTAAAATTCAATTTTAACCGGAAGTCCTCCCATACGCTTTATAATACGCATCTCAGACTTATGCTGTTGAAGTACATATAAAGTGGCCGGACACCGTTGCACGGAGGCTCCCTTAAGTGGTGATTGAACAGCCACATGTTCGGGCATGGTGTGGTGCAGGAGGAGAAGGCCACTCTCCTAATCTGCGCGTGATAAAACGGCGCAACCGTTTTTGGTGCATCGTCTTTTTGATGCGCCATGAGCCGGAGGGAGTGCAGACGGGAGCGCGCAGCGGGCTCCCTTTGCCAAGCGTAATGTATTACATTACACAGCTTGCCCTGAGTATTAAATGCGGTTCGGAACTATGATGAGCTTAAATGCATGGTTCAGGTGAACCGCTGATGCACCAAAATAAAAATTCAAACTAAAGTCACCACATGCGCAAAAAGGGGGCGTTTATTAAACGCCCCCTTTTTTGAAGGTCACAAAGATGCACATTAGATTAAGCCGTGTTCTGCAAAAGAATAAGTCTGTTCCCTGATTATGATATGGCCAAGGCTACGAACCTCTATCAAAGACAAGGCATCTTTTAGACGTTGGGTGATGTGCTTATCACTTTGGGACGGTTCTGGAATACCGGAAGGATGGTTGTGACTGAAAATACAGGCGGCGGCATTATGCTGGAGGGCAGACTTAACCACTTCCCGTACGTAGACGCTTGCTCCGTCGATTGTTCCACGGAAAAGTTCTTCAAAAGCAATTACGCGATGACGGTTATCCAGCCACAAAACGCAAAATACCTCATGCTCGTAGTGAGCCAATTTGAGTTGTAGGTAATCTCTCGTCACGGTGGGTGATGTCAAAGCTTCCCCACGCCGGAATATGGAGCTGATCTCCTGTCGTGCGGCCTTGATAACCTCTTCCTGCGTCGCGAGCCGGTATTTCCCATCCGATTCTTGATATAACAATGAACAAAAATTAAATTCCCTTTGCAGCATGAACCATATACTTTCCTTATTATCACTGTTGCAAACAATGGCATGATGATTGTGTCCCGGTGGGAAAAACCAAGAATAAAAAAAAGAGGCGTTCTTACGAAACGCCTCCCCTAAAATTGATAACAGTATTAAAATTTATCTTCCAAAATGCTGTGCAATGTCCGGGTGTCTAATCTTGAAATACAGGTCGATGAGCTGCAGACGTTTGAACTTACGGCTCTTGCTTACAGGGTGTTCGCCTGAATCATCAGGGCGCATGTAATAGCTGATCCAACGCATATCTGGATCATCACCAAAGACCTCATCAACAAGAGGAATAGAAAAACGTCTTTCGTAATCGTCTACGATCATACCATCGTAGTCACGTAAGGCATCGGCAATTTCATTAAGCCATTCTCTGCGTGGGATAGACATGTTGCGTGTGGCGATCCAAAGTCTTCGATAGTAGTGCTCACAGGCTAGCGTTTCTGTGGTTGCAACGGTGATTTTTTGGTTTTTCCTTAAAGTCATAAGTGGTACTCCATTTCTGTTATTTACTCAATGGGATGCAACTTAGAATTGTTTTGCTCTGATTTTGGGAAAAACTATGGTTGAAATTATTTTTTTCTTGTTAGGGTAAAATAATTCAAGGCTGTACTCATGATTCTTACTTGTTCTGGTCAGAATTTGAGCATGTAAAAACTAAAGCCTTAGCTTTGTTTTGCCTTTATACTTTTTTCCAAAGAGCGGATTAATACCGACTTGGCATGAGAAAGAATTGATTTCGTGAAAGCCGATCTGATCGAGTTTGATCGGTCTTACACGACCTACAAACAGGAGGGTTTTCTCAGTACGGCGCACCTCATCAGCCGTGAGCAAACGGCGGGGGCTTTCCTGCATACTACGATTAACCGGATCGAAGAATGTCCTGCCCAAAGAATAGTTCAAAGATTTTATCGTCTCTTCCCCCAGCATGTCAGAGATAAGCTGGCAGGTTTTATGCGAGCGTACGCCCATTATGATTTTTGCTTCGGTCTGGGAGAGCAAGGTTTCCAAACTCTCACGCCCGTAAACCTGTGCCCACTGTTCCAGCTCCTGAACAATCAGCCACAAAATGATTTTATATTCACGAGCGAGAGTGAGAAGCGAAGGTAAACCTTCAATCTTAAAATTTGTAATTTCGTCGCATAGAAAACAGGTGCGCTGATCACCTTGGGTACGAATAAGCTCAGTTAATGCACACCATGATAATAATCCCAGCCATGGCGCAAAAATACCGATGCGGGTGGGATCGGCTATCAAATAGACGGTCATCTTTTTCTTTTTTAGATCAGAAAAACGAAAATCACATTTCGATGTGTTTTCAGCCAGAACCCCGCTAGGTGAGAAGACTTCAAGTGTTTGAACAGCCCCTTCACGAAAAGATTCAATTTGTTTAGGATCACCTTGATCAAGTTTTCGTAAGAAGTCTTTAGCCAAGCGTTGCAGGTCGCCATTAAGATGTTTTGAGGCTGCGGCTTCACGTAATGCGCTAATTAATGCTTCACTGTCACTAAGCAGACATAAAGCTTTTGATAATGTTGGGTTGGTTTCCGTGATGACCAGATAGACAAAGGCAAATACCAGAAACTTTCGTGCACCGTTGCGCCAATATTGCTCTCCTGCACGGGGCGGTCCTGGGCAAAGCTGGTGTGCCATACTGCCTGCATCACTAAAGAGCTGGTTGCGGAGTTTTGGGTTGTTCCAGTCATCTATCAGGATTTGTAGTGGATTATAACAAGCACTGTCCCCCAGAATATCTGCATAAAGTCCTGCGGGATTAACTTTGATGATTTGGTTCTTATGTTTTTTGTGCCGGATACCTTGAGTCATGCAGGCCAGAGTGCCTTTGAGGTCTGGCACAATCATATTCATGGAATTGTGGCAAAGGGCAGGGATTACAAAAGAGACAGTTTTACCGCCCCCGGCTGGACTTAGAACCAGACCGCTGCTTTCAATCTCAACTGTGACAGGTTTCTTGCCGTGCATACCGACAATAAACCCTTTTATCTTATACAGCCCAGCTTTTTGTATTTCCTTGGCTTGTGCCCAGCCTGCCGTGCCTGCACGTCCTGTTGATTTTTTTATGCGGTGATAACGGAAAATCTGCGGGATGATAAAAAACAGCAGTAAAATTGTGACGCGCAGATACAGCATGCCTGCAATAAAAGCGAGGAGGCACCATCAGCCATTCTTCCTCAACCATATATCGGCTTTCCCATGCAGCGTAGGCCAGAACACTCCCAACAATCAGAGCACGAAGTGGGTTGTGGTTTTGTTGCATGAATTTTACTTTGTACCAACCATGCGCAGTGGATCAATAATGACAATATGCGCATTGGGTGCCTGTCCTGTTTTGAAGGCTTCGCTCATTCCACGACCCTTATTTCCTGATTTAGCTCTCAATGTGAACTGGGTAGCATAAGTGCGTCCATCCACAGACAAGCGAAGCTCGCCACTCACATTATTTGAAGCATCCCCTTTATAGAAATTAACTGCTATCTTCAAAGTTCGCAGATCAAGTGGTTTATTGAAAACAATCGTCTCATAGGCGCGAATACTACGCGGTGATGTGCGGTAATCCTTGCGATGTATGCCTTCTGGTGTATTGTTATTTCTAAAGGAAATCACGGCTGCACCCGGTGAACTTTGGGCATAAAGATCAAGATCGCATGTGGGGCAACTATCCCAGCTCAATCCAAGCTCGATCTGCTGAGCATGACGGATTTGCTCCTTAGGAAGCGGTGATGTGGTGACATGGCGTTTATAGATAGTGTTCTTTGAACCTTCATGCTCTAAACGGATCATGGCAAACGGCACGGCGCTATCCAGTATGTAATTATGTTTTGGAGCCTTCGCCTTATTTTTCACACGGTGGAACATGGCTGCACAGTCGGCTGTAAAACTAACCAGTTTTCCAGCCTGCTGTTCAGTGAAGAGTGTCCAGAAGCGGTGTACAAAAAAATGGTGCCTATCACTGCGCATGATTGCCTCATCACCGTAACAAAGATGCACTTGCACATTTGAAAGCAATTCAGGCTGGTCGGTCGTACCAAACGGAGTGTTAGCGCGTGATGAAAGTAGGTGTGCGTCTGACGGGAACACTCCATCAGCCATAGAAAATTTTGGCTCATTCGGGTCATCGTAAAATGGTGATCCAAGGATAATTACATCCAGCTTTTGATCACTACCGTAATTTTCTGCAATATGACGTAAGACCTGAGGCAGGCGTACAGCTCCTGAAACGGAAGGGGCGGAATCCTCACTATATGGAGTGGCTTGCTTGGCAAAGCTCATCAATGCACCTACGACACTGCCATTAACACGCAGTCGGGCTTTAGGACTGGCATAAGCCTTTTTCTCTGGGATGGCGAAAATGCCGATGGTTTTTAGATGGTATCCATCTATCAATATGCCCTTATCTCCCGGCTCAAGCTGTGTAAGCTCTTGTAGAACTGTTTTGGCCTGTCTATTGGCCTCAGCCTGCTCCTGATAAGGTGAGAGTACGACAACGATATCTTTTGCCGTAGCAGTAGATGAAAGAGTCAATGTAAAAGCAACTACTGCTGCTGTGGTGAATTTCATCATGGGTGTTTCCCCTTAAATATTTTACTGGGATTAGAACTTATTGATGGAGTTGAAACGGGCGCGATGAGCGAGATATTCAGCAATACGCTCATTGATGAAGGCTTGACGTTCTGCCTCTAGCTGGACAATGCTGCCGTGATTGGCATTGCGTTCATCACGTAGACGCTCATGCTTGATCATGTGGGCTTTTAATGCTCTCGAGATATTTATGTGTTCCAGATTCTCAACATAGGTATCTGGTGCATATTTGATATAAATATCCTCGGCTGCGAGAAATAGAGCAGAGGCAACCAGTATTTCAGCAACGATTTGTATCCAGACCAGAAGCGAACCCGTGCCTGTTTCTTCGTCTAGAGTTTCAAAGTTGATACTACTGGCCACCCCTGTGAAACTAAGCGAAAAGAGGATGCTCCAGACTAGAAGTGAGAGAGCAGTCAACACGTTGATGAATGTGGTATATCGTTTTTTGCTTTGATAGTACTCAAAGGAACTGGATACAAATTTCAGCGCCATGGCACCTAATGGAGCCAATGCTGATAAACACATAGCAAGAGTAGGGTTTTCTATGAAGACAGGCTCACCTGAGGCCATAAGATTGGTAAAGATGTTAGCTGCACCCATGAACATGGCAATAATTAATGAAATGCAGGTCAAAGCTATTAATACCTGATCTTGCCTTCTCCACTGTGAAAAACCGATTGCGCTGTGCTCTTCACTATCACTGTGAAAGGCTGCGGACTTGATGTGTTGCTTGGTGCTTTTGAGTTGTTCTGTAAGTTTGTCGCGGGTGGCTCTTGATTCCTTAAACTGCTCATCAAGTTCCTCCTGATCCAGCTTTGAACGCATTAGCTCTGCGCCACTTTTTATATCAAACTCCAGACCAGCTTGTTCACCGACAATTTGCACTCCATCTTTCGGGTCAAGCTGGAGTGCAGCACGGTGAAAATCAGATGGTGGAGTATGGGATGAGGACACGCTGCCTTGATCACTTGCAGCAATTAACTTTTTTGATATTGATTTGTTCATGCTTACCCCTCTTTACGGACAAGAACAAAAGCTACGCCTGCCTGAATTAAGAGGTGGGAAATAGAAAAAGCACCGGAGAAGAACATCTTCCCCGGCGCGTAGTTGCTATTTAGCGGTCAAAATGATGCTGGATATGTGGTTTCGCAATACGAAAATAAAGATCTATCATGCGAAGCCTCTCAATCAAACGAACTTCACGGCGAGGTTTGCCGTTTGATTCCTCAAAATAGTAAGAAAACCAGCGTGGATCTCCCAACACATCATCTACATCTGGAATAGGCCATGGCCTGCCATCCGGCATCAAGATTCTTCCTTTAAAGTAGTAAATTGCATCTGCAATCTCATCCGGCCACTGCCTGCGTGAATACGGCATATTCCGCGCCGATAACCAAAGCCGTTGACGGTAATGTGGATTAAGTAATTCATCTTTTGTTGCTACATAAATGATCTGTTTGTTCATGCTCTGTCTCCAGAAATGGATGAAAGAGCTTTCGCGAAAGACTCAACAAAACTGCTTTTGAAATTTCGAGATCATTAAGCCGGATGGCAAAAAAGATAGATAAGTTAAAACTTGCAGAGCTTTCAGTGAATTTTTACTGAAAACCTTAGTGTCGATTGTAGGTTGTTGTTTTTTCTTGACTTTATGTAAATTAATCTCTATTCATAATAAATACAAAAGATTGCAAATGGATTTTGCGAAGAAACTCAAGGAGTAGAAAATGTCAGATAATGTTGAATTAGATGATGCTGAGAAGATCACTTTAATTATAAAAAATGCCAGTGCTGAAAGCAGATATATGTTTAATGCAGCGTGCAGATCGAACGGTCAAGATCGAGGGGATGCTATATCAAAGTTAATGCGCCAACTAGCTGAGGAAACATATGGAGTTGGGGGTGCTAAAGGAATTGCAAGAGAATTTAGACAACGCCAAGCCCGCAAGGCTTGTAAAGGCTCTGCCCAACAGTCTAAAGATATGTTAATTAAGCCAACGACTATAGATCATGAATAATGGATGCAAAGTTAACTTGCCTATTATCAAATCTAATCAATTGTTTTTAATAATACTTTCTGCGCTTGCCGATTCAAATGGAGGTAGTTACCATACCTCCCTCAACTGATTGCGACTTGGTATTAAGCGTATGGATTCGATTAGCATAAACGATCTTAACAGAGAGAAAGTTAAGAGCGACTCACAATATCATCCTGACTCTTTATCATCCAATGATGCTCTTTATCATCCAATGATAAAGCATTACTGAAATCAATTTGTCACTATGTAACAAAATCAGCATGGGATAATCGGCCTCAGTACGATGGTAAGCGTCTAGGGAATTACATCTTTCCGTATATTTTCAGAACCACCATGATGTCCCCTCACTACCACGAAATACAGAGGGTGCAGCATGAATCCGAGCTTATCGAAAAGAGAGATCAACCGCCAGCGCTGGCTTGAGCGAATCGCTGAATGGAAAAAAAGCGGGCAATCGCAGAAAGCGTTTTGCGAATGCCACCAGCTTGGACTGGCTTCATTTCGACGCTGGAACAAGGTGTTTTCCAGCAAAGA
>JAJFJN010000055.1 GCA_021773975.1 Gammaproteobacteria bacterium
CTACTACGGAAAAGCCATTTCGGCCAGATTTTCCGATCAAATTCGTTAAATATGCCCAATATTCGCCTCATTTGATCAAAAAATCTGACTCAAAATGGCTTTCCCTCGCTACGGTTTCTATTCTCGGACAGCCTCCTAGGAGCCTGTCCCAGAATATTCGAGCAAGAGCATCCGCGCCCTGCGTGAACGCTACAAGCTAAGTCAAACTGTGTTTGCGTCTGTGCTCAACACAAGTCCTTCGACGATCCGACAGTGGGAGATTGGCGCTAAACACCCGAGTGGGCCATCACTCAAACTACTTAACCTGCTCGACAAGAAAGGGCTGGAAGTCTTAATTTGAGTCAACGACATTCTATGTACGAAGACAGACTAAAAAGCGTTGCAATAGAATGCCTCCCCAGCGTAAATGGATATTACGACCGGCCTTGGTCACCCCATTCCGGCCCGCAGGTTGTTAGGCAGTGAAAACCCTGGTACCGTCGTTGGTAAAGACCACAGCATTTGCTACCGGGAGATGTTTGTACCGGGTGTCACCGCAGGCTTGTTAAAGCCTGCTGACCTTGAGGAGCAACGTAATGGACTGATCTATATTTGTTGCTCGATGCATATCCCACCAAGCTGTGAAGCTGCTCATATTTTGAATTGAAAACACAGGGCTGAATAATATTTCGCCAGGCACAGAATTACATACATGAAAGTTCTGCTTTATAACGAGATCAATCCCGCCAAAATCCCCGGATTCAAGAAGATGAAGGCCTACCTGGAGGCAGACGACCTCCGCTCGGCCGAGGTCAAGAAGGTGGGGGATAACCTCTATCGTGCCCGATTGGATCGCAGTAACCGTCTGCTGTTTGCGATTCACCACTATCAGGGGGAGGCCTATGCCCTGGTAGTGGAGTGCATCAAGCAGCATGCCTACGAAAAATCCCGCTTTCTCAACCGTGGTGCCGGGGTGGATGAGGCCAAGATCCCCACCCTGGCGTCTCTGGATGAGGTAAAGCCGGAGCCTCTGGTTTTCGTCAATCCCGATAATTCCACATTCAACATGCTGGATAAGATTATCTCTTTTGACGAGGCGCAAAGTGAACTCTACGCACTCCACCCCCCGCTGATTATCATCGGCTCGGCCGGTAGCGGCAAGACGGTGCTGACCCTGGAGAAGATGAAAGAGGCCGTGGGGGATATCCTGTATGTCACCCGCTCTCCCTATCTGGTGCATAACTCAAGGGATCTCTACTATGCCGCCGGTTATGCCAATGAAGATCAGCAGATCGATTTTCTCTCTTTTCAGGAGTACCTGGAGAGCATCCATGTGCCCGCCGGACGGGAGATGCATTTCAAGGAGTTCACCGCCTGGTTTGCCCGCCACCGCGTGGTCAGCGGTCTTAAGGATGCCCATCAGCTGTTTGAGGAGTTCAAGGGGGTCATTACTGGTCCGGCCACCGATTCCTCCTATCTAGGGCGGGAGGAGTATCTTGGGCTGGGGATAAAGCAGTCTATCTTCTCCCATGAGGAGCGGGGGCGGGTCTATGATCTGTTCACCAAATACCTGGAGACGATGAACGAGCAGGGGTATTACGATGCTAACATCCTCAGTCATGAATATCTGGCGAAGGTGGAGCCGCGATATGATTTCATCGTAATGGATGAGGTGCAGGATCTGACCAACATCCAGATGCAGCTTATCCTGAAGTCTTTGCGTGACCCGGCTGGTTTTATTCTCTGTGGTGATTCTAACCAGATCGTACACCCCAATTTCTTCTCCTGGTCCAAGATCAAAAGCTTTTTCTACCAACAGGAGGGCGCGGCACCGCAAGCGGATCTGATCCGCATTCTCAATACCAACTACCGCAACTCCCTCCAGGTGACCGAGGTGGCCAACCGGGTTTTGAAGATCAAGAGCGCCCGCTTCGGCTCCATCGATAAGGAGAGCAACTATCTGGTGGAGAGTAACGCCCACAACAGAGGGGAGGTGATTCTGCTGCAGGATGAGGAGGGCATAAAGGCCGAGCTTGACCGTAAGACCCGCCACTCAACCCGCTTTGCCGTCATAGTCATGCACCCGGAGGATAAGACGGCAGCCAGCATCTGCTTCGGCACGCCGCTGGTCTTCTCTGTGCAGGAGGCCAAGGGGCTGGAGTATGAGAATATCGTGCTCTATAACTTTACCTCGGGGGAGGAGCAGCGCTTTCGGGAGATTACCCGTGGCGTGGAGCATGAGGATCTTCAGCGGGGGCTGACCTACGCCAGGACAAAGGATAAAAGCGACAAGTCTCTTGAGATCTATAAGTTCCATATCAATGCCCTCTATGTCGCAATCACCCGTGCTGTTCGTAATATCTACCTCATAGAGCGGACAACCAAGCAGCGGCTATTTGACCTGCTCGACCTGCGGCCCTCCCAAGAGGGTCTGCAATTGGAGAAACAGGATTCCAGCCTGGATGAGTGGCGCATGGAGGCGCAACGGCTGGAACTCCAGGGCAAACAGGAGCAGGCGGAGAACATCCGCAACCAGATCCTGAAGCAGAAACCCGTGCCCTGGGAGGCGCTGCACGGTGAGCCTTTGGAGCAGCTCCAACACAAGGCGATTGAGGAGAACAACAAAAAGGCGAAGATCACCCTGTTCGAATATGCCCTGGTCTACCGGGATCAACCTCGTTTGAATGCACTGATCAAATGCGGATTTGCCCCTGCCAGGCATCCGGATAAGGGGCGGCAGCTGTTGAACAAAAAACACTATATGCCCTATGAGTTGAAACACCCTGGCGCCGTGCTACGGCAAACAGATCAGTACGGCATCGATTTTCGCAATCTCTTCAACCAGACACCGCTGATGATTGCCAGCCGCCTGGGCAATGAGGCGTTGATCAGGGAGCTGAGAGAACGGGGGGCGAATACCGAGCTAATCAATAACGCAGGATTCAACGCCTTCCTGATCGCCTTGGAGCAGGCGCTGGATGACCCAAAATACAGCAGTAAAAAGTTGGCTGCCGTTTATCGTCTGCTGGAGCCTGACTGTATTGATATCCAGGTTGATGAGCGGCTGATCAAACTCGACAAACGCTCAATGGAGTTCCTGATGCTCAACCTGATGATGGTGATGTTCTATACCCGGCTCGGAGAGAAAATCGTCCGCACATGGGGGGCTTTTCAGAGCAGTGATTTTGCAGAGGCGCTGGCGCACTTTCCGGAACATATCCTACCTGCCCGGCGAAAGAAGCGCCCCTATATCTCCAGTATTCTGTCGAAGAATGAGGTCAGCCGTGACGACAAGTACAATCGTAAGCTCTTCCTGCGGGTGAAACATGGCCACTACATTATTAATCCAAGATTGAGTCTGCGAGTGGAAGGCGAGTGGCGAAATATTTTCGAACTGCTTTCATTTGATATGATCGCGCATGTACATGAGGAGCAGAATCCTTACTGGGGCGATCATGACTTCAACAAATTTCGTCAGGAACATATAGAGCGGTTTGCAGACATGATCAAGAGATACACCGAGCAAGGATGTTGGAATGAGCACTTTTGACCTGGGCCTGCTCCCCTCAGGACATCTGCACTGCTTCCCGTCAATAGCGGATGATACGACGGATAAAGCGATTCACATTGCCCCCATCGGTAAGGCATTTGGACGTAGTGTGGGTGAAGGCCTGTTTACCCTGGCGGCCAGAAAAAACGGCGCCGACCTCTCCCCATCATTGCAATATTGGCGTAGCTTTGCCTGCAAATATCTGAGTGAACGCTGCCTGCTGACCCCGGCAGATCCACAACAGCCTGATCCTATCGAGCCGTTCACAGCCACCGAAACCATGCCTCTGCTCCTGAGCATGCCACCCATGCGTGGGGCCGAGTACCTCTCTGCTCCGGTACTGCAGGAGATCCGATCCTTATTGGACAGCTGGGTGCGTGAACAGATACAGGCTGTCGGCGGGTTGAATACGCTCCTTGCCAAGAGGGCGCCACAGTGGCATCAGGTAGGCCGTGTCTGTTTCCATCTGGCAGAGAATAAAAATGACCCAGACTTTCCCTTTGCCTTCATGGCAACCTATGCGCCTGAACTCACAGCGCAGGGCCGTATCCGCCACCAACCACTCAGCCGTGCCTTGCAGGAGTATGCGGGGGCAAAAAATAAAAAGGCGCTGATCCACCTGCTTTCCCCCGTTCAGCTCGCCGCTGAATCCAGCCCCGTGATCAAGGATCTGGTTGATACCGGCGATATCTATCACCCCCTGGCCTGGTCATCGCAGGAGGCCTATGAGTTTCTTAAGGATGCACCACTGTACGAGCAGTGCGGAGTGGTGGTCCGATTGCCTGACTGGTGGAAGAAACGGAGCAGACCACGCGCCAGCATCACCATTGGTGAGAGAAAGAAAAAGAACTTCAGTGCCGATTCACTGCTGGATTTCAAACTGCATATCGCATTGGGGAGTGAGCCGCTCAGCAAGGCTGAGTTAAAAAAACTGATGGCAGCAGGTGATGGCCTCGTTTTTATGAAGGGGCAGTGGGTTGAGGTGGATCAGGAGAAGCTGAGTGAAGCCCTGGCCCACTGGAAAATGGTGGAAGCAGAGGCGACCAATGGCGGACTCACCTTTGTGGAAGGGATGCGGTTGCTGGCGGGTGCGCCTGCCGATCTGAAGGATGACGCCCTGGAAGAGAGCCGGGAGTGGTCCTTTGTTCAACCCGGCAAGTGGCTGGCCTCAGAGCTGGAGGCATTGCGCTCGCCCGACCGAGTGAAGGCGGTCAATCCGGGTAAGGCGCTCAAAGCGACCCTTCGGCCCTATCAGCAGGCGGGTGTGAACTGGTTGTGGTTACTCTCCCAACTGGGGCTGGGCGCATGTCTAGCGGATGACATGGGGCTGGGAAAAACCATGCAGATCATCTCTCTGCTGCTGGCACTGAAAAAGAAGCGGAGTGGCATTCCCTCGCTACTGGTGCTGCCTGCATCGCTGATTGGCAACTGGAAATCGGAGCTAGAGCATTTTGCCCCCTCCCTGCGCTGTCGGTTTTTACATAGCTCCCAGCTGAACAAAAAAGCAATGGATGCCATGACGGGAGACAGTGCGGCCTTGCACAATATCGATCTGGTGTTGACCACCTATGGCACCCTCATGCGCCAAGAGTGGCTACAAGAACAAGAGTGGCAGTTGCTGGTACTGGACGAGGCCCAGGCGATCAAGAACCCGACCGCCAGGCAGAGTAAAGCGGCAAAGAGACTCAGTGCCAAATCCCGCATTGCCCTGACCGGCACGCCGGTGGAGAATCGGCTGTCGGACCTCTGGTCCCTGTTCGATTTTCTAAACCCGGGCCTGCTGGGATCATCCACGCGATTCAGGGGATTTGTAAAATCACTCTCTCAGCGGGAGAGTGATCAATATGCACCGCTACGCAATCTGGTAGCCCCCTATATTCTGCGCCGCCTTAAGACGGATCGCTCAATCATCAGCGATCTGCCGGAGAAGACCGAAATCGCCGCTTACTGCGGTCTAAGCAAGGTCCAGGCGGCGCAATATCAGCAGGCCGTTACACAGATGGCAAAGGCCATTGAGAATCTTGACGGCATACAGCGCCGTGGTTTGGTGCTCTCCTACCTGCTGCGCTTCAAGCAGATCTGCAATCACCCCTCACAACTGCTGGGTGATGATGAGTACGACCCAAAAAAGAGCGGGAAATTTCAGCGTCTGGCCGAACTCTGTGAAGAGATCGCCTCTCGCCAGGAGAAGTTGCTGGTATTTACCCAGTTCCGAGAAATGACCACACCGCTGGCAAACTTTCTGGCGCAGCAGTTTGGCCAGCCGGGCCTGGTGCTGCATGGAGGCACTGCGGTTAAGCAGCGGCAAAAACTGGTTGAGCAATTCCAGGATGAAGCGGGACCACCCTTCTTTATTCTATCGCTCAAGGCGGGAGGAACCGGCCTCAACCTGACGCAGGCATCCCATGTCATCCATTTTGACCGCTGGTGGAACCCGGCAGTGGAAAACCAGGCCACAGACCGCGCCTTTCGCATCGGTCAGAAAAATAACGTGCTGGTTCATAAATTTATCTGCCAGGGCACAGTAGAAGAGAAGATAGATGCCTTGATCAATGAAAAAACAGCCCTCGCCAATGATCTGCTGGAAGGTAGCGCCGACACACTGCTTACAGAGATGGATAACGAGGCATTGCTTAATCTGGTAGCACTCGATATTGAAAAGGCACATGTCTGATGAACTTGAATAGGTAAAATGAAATGAGTTATGGCGGATGGGCTCCCTACGTATCGGTAGCAAAACGGCGCGCCAAGGCGGCCAGAGAGATGAAAAAGCTGACCAAGAAAGGGATGAAAATTGAACCCATTGAGGTTCAGGGGCGTAAGATCGCCCGCACATTCTGGGGTGAAGCCTGGTGCGATCACCTGGAGAAATTCAGTGATTATGAGAATCGCCTACCTAGGGGACGAACCTATGTGCGCAACGGTTCAGTCTGTCATCTAGCCATATCAAAGGGCAAAGTTGAGGCCATCGTCAGCGGCTCAGAACTCTATAAAATCAACATTAACATCACCCCACTCTCTGCAAATAAGTGGAAAAACGTACGTAAACAGTGCGCCGGGCAAATCGGCTCCATGCTGGAACTCTTGCAGGGGCAGTTCTCCGATAATGTCATGCAGATAGTGACTGATCAGAAGAATGGACTATTCCCCAAGCCCAGTGAGATAAAACTCGCCTGTGACTGCCCGGACTGGGCCGAGATGTGCAAACATATCGCCGCCGTCCTGTATGGCGTTGGTGCCAGACTGGATCATCAGCCAGAACTGCTTTTTCTGCTGCGCAATGTTGATCATGAAGAGCTGATTTCAGCAGAGCTGGATATACAGACAGCTACAGCAGCAAAAGGAAAACGGCGGCGGCTGGCCGGGGCGGATCTTTCCGATGTGTTTGGGGTGGACATGGAGGAGAGACCCAGCCACAAGAAAAGAGTAGCCAGCAGAAAAGCCATCACCAGCAAAAAGACCGTTAAGAAGAAGGCTGTCAAAAAGACGATTTCTGTAAAGAAAAAGAAGAAAGCATTTACCCCAACAGCAGCGGCAGTCACCAGACTACGCAAGCAATTCAAGATGAATGCATCTCAGTTTGCAAAGCTGGTTGGCGTGAGTCCACCTACGGTGACCAATTGGGAAAACGGCAGAGGCAAACTCAATCTACGCCAACACAACCTGGATACGCTTACCAAGGTGGCTGAACTTACGCCGGAGCAGGCCATAAGAAAAGTAAAGGGTATTCGATTGGGTTAATTTGTAGCAATAGGGACAGGGAAGCCACAACTGTATCAGCGCCTAAAACGAGCCTTCACCGCACTGCTTGCTGACCCGCAAGCCAGGCGTGCAAAATTCAACTGCCCGTCATAAGGGCCACAGCTCTACAGGCTTTTCCAAACAACGATAGGCACTTACGCGGGAATTAGCCATTCAGACGAAGGCGCAAAATGACAGCACCGGTCCAATAAATGGATCATTTATCGTGCTATTGGACAGGCACAAAAAAACCGGCCAAGCGAGTTGCTGTAACCGGTTGGCTTGATTCACAAAATGGCGCGTCCGCAAGGACTCCAACCTCCGCCCCCTGGTTCGTAGCCTTACAATTCATTACCTATAACTCATTGTTTCTGTTGTCTATTTCAGACGATTATTGTCCAATAATTTTTGCTTATATGGCTTTATGTGCATTAAATTGCCGTTATTTGACCCCGTTTATTGGACAGCTACACCAACAACGTGTAATCCACCACTATCCCACCGAACAAGCCCGCCTGTTTCAGCTTATTTAGCATCTCAAACCAGCCCTGCTGTTATAACGATAATTTGAGACTGCAAATTTCTACATAGAAATAATAAGTGCCAGATGTGTACTTCCCCACATGATGGTTTTACGCGTAAAACGCCTTGCTTCACCCGTGCTGTTAAAATCACAGCATGAAGGTTTTTTACAAAGATATGGAAACGCTACATCAGTTCACTCTAGAACTCGGTTTCCACGAAGATGCCCTGCAATGCAAAAACTGTGCGGCTTGTAACGCATTTGTATCCCACGGGTTCATCTATAAAAAGCAACACAATGGCGATAAGAAACCCGTTGGCAAGCGGGTTTTTTGTTCCAATCGTTATGGCAAATCAGGTTGTGGCTGTACGCTCAGACTTTACCTTGCGGCTGATATTCCAACCTTGCAATACTCATCTATTCATCTATTTATCTTTCTCTCAGCCTTGATTGCTGGTCTTAATATCCAAAAAGCCTATCAGAAGGCAACAGGGACGCTGGAGCCTCGTAATGCTTACCGCTGGCTCTTGTGAAATTAGATCAGCAGTTAGTGGCGCACAGGGGCATCCTGAACCCCAAGTGGGGGCCATGTAGTGATTCATTCTTCTCCCGATCGAGGCGGTTTCAGTTGTTGCTACCCACCTTGCAAGTGCTCTTTTCTATCCTCGGCGATCCATCTTGTATGCATTACCAACACCTGCAGCAAACCACCTTTATATAATCTCTGTTTCAATACTTTATTAAAGTGCTGATAGGGCTATTTGACCCTGCTGTTGATGGCCTATTGAATAGAGGTTGAGTGAAGGCGAGCCGTGTTTTTTTCCAAAATGCCATCATTTAATTGAAAGCATTTTCAGCAGCGTACCCTCAAGGTCAGTGCGCAACAGAACGTGTCACTACCACCTCCTCAACATCGCCCATAGCATGCCTTGGACATTGTTACTGACCAAGGAATCTTTATGGCATCAAAAACCAAACCACCGCTTGAGCTTCGACTGAGGGTATTAAGTGCGATCGATTATGCACCGGGTCATTCTATTCGTGCGCGTATCAAAAATGTTGCAGAAAGAACATTTTGTGATGCGCCAACAGGGGCTGAATACCATTTCACTTGGCGCACCATCAGTACCTGGCTCTATCGGTTTAAGCAACACGGTATCACCACACTGGAAAACAGATCCCGGTCTGACAAAAACAGTTACCGTAAAGTCCAGGTTAACCAGTTGGCTGAAGCCATTCATGAGGTGCTGCCGTTACTTTGTAGCCTTTGGCAGGCTTCATTCTGTTGGTTCTGTACTTCCAGTGTCTGTGTATAAAAGGCAATATGCCCATCAAGCTCCTGCAACTGTTGATAGCACTGTGCCAAAAGCTGGCGAAACAGATCACTCAGGCCATTCTCATCTGTGATTTCATGGGTTTGTGTTGTCTCTGTAGCAGCAACCCAGTCAAACAGAAAATGATGTTCACTCTCTTCCCAGGATATAGCGTAGGTTCATGGTGTGGAGAGGCTGAATATGGGGGCCATTAGAGGCCAGTGCATCCTCAATGATAATGAGTTTCAGATGGGGGTGTTCACGCCGTAATGCCGTAAGCCAGCGTTTGGCGGCATTGCGTTCACAATACCCAAAGCGCTTCGCGGGGCAGGCTCTCATTTTTACGCGCGCCATCCTGCTTTAAGATTGGCTCCGGGGCAAAGGGGAAAACCGCTTGTTGATCCGGGTGAACCAGCACTGCCCCCAGCATTTGATGATAATAGGCAATACGACCATCTCTGTGGTGTTTCTCGCAGCACTGATTGCAGTGCACCTCATATCTTCCAAACCTTTACCGCGTTGGAGTTGCGCAAAGAGCTGGAGGAATGCCTTGCGCAAACCCACAGGGTCAACCTCGTCAAGCCGGACATTAGACAATCCGATAGGCTGATCTCACGGCTCACTCGCGTGCCCTCAATTTGGGAAAAAACCTGCCTGGTTGTCTTCAGCAACCCCGGTGCACTCAATGCTTTACGAAATGATGAGGTGGGCATAGGCATTCACCTTTAGCTTTAGCTTTAGCTTTAGCTTTAGCTTTAGCTTTAGCTTTAGCTTTAGCTTTAGCTTTAGCTTTAGCTTTAGCTTTAGATTGCCCCTTCATCGTACTGAATTTCCAGCAAAGTTTACGAAAAGTTTTTTTTAAATCCGCTTTGAAGCCCTCTTTTTTAGTGGGCTTGGGTTAGTAGCGGGAACTGCTGAAGCTTTTTCAGCTACGTTTATTCTGCTTGCTATAATCCCTGCCATGTCAGATAAAAAAAGCCCTAAATTTATAAACCATAATGACTTGACGCTATTTCAAGAGGCCGTTCAGGGAATTGAACCACTTCAACAGGATAAAGCGCCTCCCTTTCATAAATCCCGACGTCCTGAACCTTTGCCACCCGAGCCAGAATCGATAACTAGACCAGATACCTCACCTCTTGCAGATATGGATATTGAGACTACCGAAGAGCTTCTATTCGTACAACCAGGCATACAAAAGAGGGTTATTAAGAACCTGCAAAAAGGGCGCATTCCACCTGCCGACAGTCTCGACTTGCATGGATTGAGAGTTAAACAGGCTCAGCCAATTTTCACCCGCTTTCTCAAGCAAGCCCAGCACAAGCAACTGCGCTGTGTACTGATCATCCATGGTAAGGGACGTGAATCAGCAGACCAACAACCCGTGCTTAAACAGAAAACCAACCAATGGCTTAGGCAGTTTCCCTTTGTACTCGCCTTCTGCTCTGCGGCCTATTTTGATGGAGGTACGGGTGCAACCTATGTGCTGCTATCTCGAAAAAAACAGGATGAGATTTAGGCTTGTAGCAAACCTTAGACTGCTACAGAGTAATCCAGACACTCACCCAACAGCACTGTGGCATAACTCCCTTTGGGCAGTGTAAAGCTAACGACCATTTGATCTGGGTTTATCTCCCACGTCATATCCACAACCGGTGCTCTTAATGCCCGACGTGCCATCTCTGCACCACAACGCTCTAAACCCTGCTGCCAATCAACAAAATCAGTCAATACTGCCGCTTCAAGTTTAGCTGCCTCCGCCGTTACTTCATTCTCACCTCTGCCCCACAATGGTGCGGTTGGGTGTATATCCATCTCATCTAAACGAGTCCGCAGTGTTGCATCTATCTCCTCAGCATGAAAAGAGCTTCTACTACCCTGTAGCGCCACCCGCTCCCCCAGAAGAAGTTGATTCCAACTCCCCTGTCTAACTCGCTCTGCCAACACGTGATTAAACAGCAACGAACGTGCAGCTGAGATATAAAGCCCCCGACGCTGGCGATTCACTCGTCCCAAACTGCCATCAAACAGAGCGTTAGCATTTTTTAGATTGTCTCCATTATGCCCAAACCGTTGCTCACCAAAATAGTTAGGGAATCCTTGCTGCTGAATTTGTTTTAATTGTGATTCCAACTGCTCCATATCTCCAGCCAACTCGCGCACTCGAATGACAAATCGATTGCCACGCAAGGCTCCCCGACGAAGTTTTCGCCGATGACGGGCACAATCCAATATCTTCAGATTATCAGAGGCTAATGTTTGCCAGTCAGGTGTTGGTTTTCCCGCTAATCGAATAGAAAACCACTGCTGAGTTACCGCATGCCGGTCTTTAAGGCCAGCATAGCTTACATCTCGCGCTGGAACCCCTGCCAAATGAGACAACTGTCTTGCAACCCATTCAGTATTGTCACCCCGTTTTTCAATCTTCAACAGAACATGCTCTCCTTCTCCATCAGGTTCACAAGGCGGAAGCTCTTCAACAAAGAAATCCTCAGGGCAACTGCGAATGATGCCGCTTGCACCAATAGATCCAAATGCATGGGGAAGAGATGGCATCAAATAGCTGTTTTCAGTCATAGTGCTACACATAAAGGGGGTATCAAGGGTAGAAAAACCCGCCTGGGCGGTCGGTAGGATTTTAGTGATTTAAAAACGAAAAATAATGGTAACACTACTTTTCTGATATAGCTCCAATAGCACCTTGCAAAAGGCTATCAATATCATCACTAGACATCGTTTCCATGTGATTATTTAATGTTTCTGCTATCTCATCTGTCAGCTGTTTTTCAGCATCTGGCTCATCCACTACCTCTTCCTTCGGCATATCCGGCAACTCTGTCTCATGACTTTCAATTGTTTGATTGATCGCCTGTTCAAGCAGATCATCAATTGAATCACTGGTTACTGCCTCATCCTCTATTACCTCCTCTTCGATTTCAGGTAGCGGTGTTTCATGACTCTCTTCTGCTTCGCCTATTGCCTGCGCAATTAGCTCTTCCGTTGGATCTGCAACTACTTCAGCCGATTCAATATCCATTTCAGTTGGGTTAATATCTGGCAAATCAGCCCCATCATTTTCCAGCACCTCGCCAATCTCTTGCGCCAGTGAATCCTCTATTGATTCACTTTTTTCAGCATCATCCTCTACTGCTGCATCCTCATCTTCATCTTCATCCTCATCCTCTTGAAACATGCCAAACAACACGGCGTTATCAAGATTTTCGTCTTCTACAGCCTCTTCTTCAGGCTCATCCACTACGGCCGTTTCTTCCATTTCTTGTGAGGCCATAACAGTTGGACCAACGGCACTTGACTCATCATTTTTAGTTACTATTTGAGATACATCTTCTGAAGCTTGGTCAGGCGTTATTAGTGCAATAACATCATTCTGATCCGCCTTTTTTGTATCAGATTCAGGGGAGATGATTGAATACTCATGCAGCATCCTACCAATAGTATTCATAGTTACTTCTAGCTCTTTATTAAGCGTTTGAGCCAATACCTTTAAACGCTTTACCTCTTCACTACCATCTTCACTCCCTGGCTCATTATTGTCTCCAGCAACAAGCTTAGGAGTATCCAGCACGCGATAAGGCTCAACAGCCTCCTCAAAGAGAATACTCAGGTTTTCAATGGCTATGTTGTCGCGTGTAGTAAAAATATTAGCTAACGTCTGATAAATCCGTTTTTCTTCACGAACAATTTTTTTTGTAGCGTGTTCCAGTTGCTCACCACTATAACCATATTTTTTTTCCAGCAAGTTGCAGGTCTCTTTTTTTCGCCGCTCTGCATCTTGTCTAACAATGGTGACTAGCCTATCTACCGATGCCTTTTCTCGTCTGCGCCTGACAACAGAACGAACAACAATCACTACATCTACTGCGAGCAGTATCAATACAAGTTCTAACAACCCCATAAATAGTACTGAGTCGACTTCAATCATTCAGCATCTACCTCATTACCCATCTCGTCATCATCAAGAAGTTGAACTGGACTATTTGTTTTACGCTTTTTATAAAACCAGTATCCAGCCGCACCCAGTATAATTATTAGTAAATTTGCACCACCAAAAAGCAATATGTTTTTCAGATTGTCACTTGCTGGTTCTTCTGTTGTTTTTTTGGATGGTTCAGCTTTTTTTTCTGGCGTGGGTGTCTTGATTTTTTTCTCAACAGCAGGTGCTATAGGTGGAGGTGGTGGCGATGTTGATTCAATAGTTACTGGGTCAAGATTCAGCTCTACCCAGTTGTCTTTTTGACTGGTAGCTGTAACTCTCGTGTGTAGTTGTTGCTTCTCAGTTAGGAGCGATGAATCCAGCCACCCCAGCCAACTGCCTGTGCCATCAGGAACCAAAATAATACCCGATCGTTGACCATCACCCGCTTCAAGCCAAGCGCTTGAGCTTAAACTATCTTTTTTAATAATATCCTCATTTGGCTGAAGGATAATTTCAACACCCTCTTTTCCATCCTGACTCTGTTTATTTACACTCAATTTTACTGGAAGAATAGTCTCAAAAGCCTGCCTGCGCTCACGGATAAATGTTTTTCCTTCAGCGATAATAACAAGCTCACTCTTACCCGGCTCTAAACCCTCACCAACTATTGCACTAAAGGTGCCATCCAGCGCTACTTTGTCTCCAGATTTGCCATCATCACGTATTGGCGATGGTTCACTATATGCGTCACCGACCTGATGCTCACTTTTAATTTCCACCATCTCTAAAAAATCAGTACGTGTGATTTTTTTACCATGGTCACTAAATTGAATAATAAAAGGCAGCTGCTCACCAACTGATATTCGGCTAGCAAGATCAGTGGAATGCATTCGAAGATCAGTAACAATCATCACCCGGTTATCTGGATCAACCTCAGCCTGAATAGTCCACTCCCCCACCTCTGGTGCAGATATAGTCAAAAGATCATAGCCTTCATCCTGATGCCATGCGATTGACTTAGGGGCATTGTTAACATCAAATATTTTCCCACTTGGTGAAACGATTTTTGTATTTTTAAGGCTCTCCTTTTTCCTAAAAACCAATAGGGTTGCCTCTCTAATACTTCCATCAATTTTAAACTTATTACCTTTAAGTGGAACAGTATCAGGCTTACCTACCTCTTCAAAAATCCGTAAAAATACACGCTGTAAACGATCAGCCGAATCTACCTGCTCATACCAGCCATCTGTTGCCGTCGATAACTCTCTCATCAATTCATGATCAGCGCGTTCTGAAAGAGCAATCGTATGTATGCGAGCGCCCAACTGTTTAAGCCTAGGCAGAATGGTGGATAAAATGCGTTTACGTGAGGCGCTGTTTTTTGCACTGTCTTTGGATACATCCACCATACCGTCAGTAAGCAGTACCACATCTCTACGAAAACGAGTGGGCTCACCCATCCAATCTTTTGTAGCGCGGTGGAGTGCCTCTTCAATATTGGTAAAGAGACCGCGAGAATGAATCTGCTCTGCACGACTTCGTGCTTGCGTTTTCCATACATCATTCACATGTCCCAGCGGAACCTGCATGTTCACATACTGGCCAAAGGTCCAAACCCCAGCTCTACTACCCCCAGGCATCAAACCAACCAATAATCTCAAAGCTGGACGGCGTAAATTTTGAGGGTCATTTTTTTTCATACTGCCGGATATATCAATCACAACCCGAACATCAGACAGTTGAGGGGGTGGCCCTTTTTTTGCAAAAAGTAATGACCCCGGGAACAGCAATAGCAATATGCTTACGCAACCCAAAGCCCATCTTTTATCTATTAAATAACCCATTCGTTATATCACCAGCAGAATTAAAATCTTTAGCTATAGAACTGCTAGCGTCTCCTTCACGGCAAGACTTTAATTTAATGGTGTTTTTCTCATAAAATGATTACGAAAGAGATGGCTGCTCTATTTCTGCGCCGCATACCGATTTGTTTTGCCATCAGGGTGTTTTCTAAAACGTTTATAGCTCCATTGATACTGTGTTGGACAGAGACGAATACAGGCTTCAACCCCTTGATTTAGGGCGCTAGCTGCCAGCATAGAGTCTGCATTATCAATACCATCCGGCGCTTGCACCCAGTGTATTCGATGACCTTTTCCATGAGACAGACGTTCAGCAAAACAAAATATCACGGGAGCGCCTGTTTTAGCTGAAAGCCGAGAAATCAACTCCATAGTTAGTGCTGGCTCGCCAAAAAACGGGGCAAACCTAGCTCCACTCAATGTTTTTGGCTGCTGATCAGGCAGGATGGCAACCATTTCACCCTGCCGTAAGGCCTTATACAGTGCTTTAACACCTGAAGCATCCGTTGGGGCCAGTTTAGCTCCTGTTTGCCCTCTTCCCTGAACAATCAAATCAGCCATAGCATGATACCTGGGTGGCCGATATAAGATGGTTATTGGGGCAATCTGAGCTAAATACAGCCCAACAATCTCCCAACTACCCAGATGAGGGCCTGCAATGATGACACCATTACCCTGAGCCATAAGTAGTTTTAGGCTCTTCTGCTCATCCGGGTCATCAAGCCGTGCAAGCGCATAATCTGGCTTTCTACACCAGAAGCTTGGCAGCTCTATCATTGTTGTTACATTTGCGACCAAACTTTGATGCAGTAGCTGCTCCCTCTCCTGATTTGATAATTCAGGAAAACAAAGTTCAATATTTACACGCGCACATTTTTTTTCCTGATTTGGCAACCAATTTAGCAAGCACCCAACCAGCCGCCCAAGCCACCAAATAATGCGCCCGTCACAATAGGATAACGCCTTGATAAACAACAAAAACATACTCTCTTTCAATATATTACCCACTACATCTATTCAAAAATATTCAAAAATGACCTAAATACCATTTTACTCCCCGATAGAGAATACTCATAATGCTTAAGATCCCGGCTGAATATGAATTGCTCAGCTTGTTTAGCATAGTGAAACCATACAACACACGATGGAAAAACGTTTATCAACATTTTTTAAGTTGAAATAATAATGGACAATCTAAATCTAAATATTCAGCCACCAGACTTTAAATTCCAACAAGTCATAGGGCAATGCAGAGATCTTACCCTTATCAAACTCTCTGCCCTGATTAACGAAATGTACAACCATGCTGAACCGGCACTGCTCGAATTTGCAGATAAAGCAGAAAGTAATGCTATTCGGAGCCTTTTTATTGAAGCATCTCTAAATGTGCGAAACAAACGTTCACTTGTTGAACAGACTTTCCAAAAAAAGATTTCAAAAGGATATGCAAATTTCCTGCATAAGAACCCCTCAATAGTTGAAGAGAGTGCACCTGAACCACCTCAGCACACACAATGGTCACTTGTTGACAAAACCGACCTCGAAGATGGCATTGCCCTACAAAAGATCACCTATAAAACAAATAATATCTACTACAAAGAGATCTATGCCTATACCCAACGAATGACCCTTATCCAGGGTGGGAAAAAACTGGCTGACCAAGATTTACCTACTAGTCCTCTCCACATCATGAATGCATTCAAAAGCGCCATCTCAACAATTGAGATTGATAGCCGCACCAAGATCATTATGTATGTGCTTTTTGAAAAGTATGTCATGAAAAATATAGGTAGCGTCTATGATGAGTGCAATGCACTTCTGATTGAAGCGGGCATTTTTCCTAATCTAAAACCCATCATTAATATAAACACTACTGAACCTGAAAAGGAGCATCCACTAACAAAACCGGAGGCCCCTTCATCTCATAATAACCAGCCAGCAACAAGGACCGATAAAAATGCCACACCATCGGTAGCCAATCAAAAAGAGACAGGGGCAACAACCAAATCTGGAACTGAAGCTGAAGCTGAAACACTCAGTTCAGAGTTATTAAATGCAATAAGTTCGCTGCTCATTAGCCACAGGCAAAATGCCCCTGAATATGCCCCATCAACACCCACTCCAGGTTCTGCACCCATTGAGATGGCTAGCAAAGCTACTCTGCTACAAAAAATTAACAGCATACAGCCGTCCATCAGTAACACAGCAGCTATAGCGACTAATGCAACCATCTCACCAACAAATAGTTCACAGCACGCATCTATTCCAAAGCTGGAAGTTGATCAGGTTTTCATCGAGGGATTACGTAACGCATTAACTGAAGAACGAAACAAACTCTTTGATGGCGTCGAGCGACGCAGGATACCAACCGCCGACATGAATACCATCGAGCTGGTTGGAATGCTTTTTGAACAGATGCTGGATGACCCCGTTTTACCCAATTCAGCAAAAGCCTTGCTTTGTCATTTGCATACACCCTATTTAAAAGCCGCCATACTGGATACAAACACACTCACATCAGAAGACCATCCAACCCAACAATTGATGAACCTGATGATTCGTGTGGGGAGCCAATGGATAGATGAGATGAATCTCGATTTTGGCATCTATGCTCATCTACGGGAAATTATCGACTCCATTCTGGCTAATTTCGAAGAAAATTTACACATATTTGAAGATTTGCATAATGAACTGCAAGCACATGCAGCCAAACTTGAACAAAAATCAAATGCTATTGAAAAACGATCTCAGGAAGCCGCTAAAGGCAGAGATAAATTTGAAAAAGCACGAGCCATGGCAATACAAACCATCAAAGATTGCACAGAATCACACCCGCAACTTCCTGATATTGTCCTGCAATTTTTCAAACGCTCATGGACAGACAAACTGATCCTGATTATCTTGCGTGATCCCAATTTTAAAGATTCTGAGATATGGCGTGTAAGTCTACAGATTATCGATGAAATACTTGTGCTTCTATATGCTGAAGCGGACGATAAAGAGAGCATACCGTTTCGCAAACGACTTGATGCATTGCACAAAAACATTGAACACAGTCTATCTACTCTAGGAAACTATCACCAAGTAGATATCGATACTTTATTTAAGCTGCTAAATGGCTCACTTACCGCAGAAGAGGAAAAACATGCCGCTGAAACAAGCATAACCACGCCTGAAAGCACTAAAGATTCATTAGAAATTGATTCTCAAATACTCACCTTCTCTGATGAAGAACTCGAAATGTTACAAACGCTGGAAAATACTAAATGTGGCACTTGGTTTGAGTATTTAATCAATGGACGCAAAGGCAAACGACGCGTCAAACTCTCTTGGTACAGCCCTGTAACCAAAAAGTATATGTTTGTCGATCACAATGGCATCCAGGCCACCGTCATGTCAGCTCATGTTCTTGTACAAGATCTCTGCAGTGGCAATGCACGCATACTAGGGCGCACTCAGATTCCTTTTGTCAGCCAGGCATATAGAGTAATAAAAGACAAACTACAAAAAAGCCTTAATGCGCAACCCGCTACAAATTGACATCTGAAAAAAGATTAATCAGCAACACTAAAATATTTAGAGCATATTCACCATGCAAAACAAACGAATTGGCATCAGAAAACGCCCCAATGAAAGTATCGCTATCTTTGATGTCAATACCGGACATGCAGTCGGTCACTTAGCAAACATAAGCATGGGCGGTCTAATGCTGGTTGGCCAGATCTCTACTGCGCCGGGTTCACTATTCCAGCTAAAAATCCCATTACCAATGCCAATACATGGCACGAGCACCGTTGAATTTGGTGCAGAAAGTCTATGGTGCCTGCGAGCAAAAGAGACCAGCCGCTACTGGACTGGACTACAAATCATTGATATTTCAGATTCCGCATCTAAAACTATTGCAGCCCTTATTTCTGGTTGGCATTAATCACCATTACAGAGTGAACCAATTAGCATCCTCAACCTCTAATCATTCAAAATATACAGGCTGTATAACAGCATGATTTTGGAGCAAAAAATGAAAGCAAAAGTTACTATTGCCATCCTTATATCACTCACACTATTAGTTGGTTGCCAGGAACCCACAAAACGAGAGACAGGCACAGTGCTTGGTGGTGTTGCTGGTGGCGTGCTTGGTAACCAGGTAGGCAAAGGGTCTGGCCGTACAGCAGCCGTTATTGTAGGAACCTTAATAGGCGCATTTGTAGGCAGCTCTATTGGCGAGCAAATGGATGAGAACGACCGC
Organism: Gammaproteobacteria bacterium; assembly: GCA_021773975.1. Lineage (GTDB taxonomy): Bacteria > Pseudomonadota > Gammaproteobacteria > Chromatiales > Chromatiaceae > WFXD01. The sequence goes on from JAJFJN010000055.1 coordinate 19,152, forward strand.
TACCGCGCTCAGCAATCACTGGAAACAGCACCCACCAACCAACGCACCAGATGGAAAAACCCAGATACAGAAAATGAATACACGGTAACACCAACCAGAACCTACGAAACCTCCAGTGGCCCCTGCCGTGAATACACAACTGAAGCGACCATCGATGGCAAAGAAGAGATCGTCTATGGCACAGCCTGTCGCCAGCCTGATGGTTCCTGGCAGGCAGCAAACTAATACAGCTATGTGTCTGCGCCTGACAATACCGCAGGCTCAGGCACATCTTCCAACTCCACCTTCTCAATCTTCTCAAATCGACTGGTTATCTTGCGTGCTGAGGTGTTAACCAGCTCAACATCCTTGTGGGCCTGGCTAATATGCAGGGATAGTTTCTCCATCCGATCCTGAAATCGGCTAAAATCCTTCGACAATGCCCCAAGATGCTGCTGAATGATGTGCACCTGTTCACGGGTGGCTGCATCTTTTAACACCGCCCGTGCCGTCGTCAGAATCGCCATCATCGTAGTTGGCGAAACCATCCAAACCCGCCGCCTGTTGGCCTCTTCCACCAAGTCGGGAAAGTGAGCATGAATCTCGGCAAATACCGCCTCTGCTGGAATAAACATCATCGCCCCATCCGCTGTCTCTCCTGGCAGGATGTACCTCTCGGCAATATCGTTTATATGCTTACGAATATCCTGTTTAAACTGCCTGCTCGCCTTCTCTCGATCACTATCTGCCAGTTGCAGATCTGTCATCCGCTGAAAACTTTCCAGGGTAAATTTCGCATCCACCCCAATGTTGCCAGTAGGCTCTGGCAGAAACAGCATGCAGTCCACTCGACGATCATTTTTGAGTTGGTATTGCAGTGCAAAACTATTCTCAGGCAACATATTGCGCACCAGCGCATTGAGTTGAACCTCACCAAAGGCTCCACGTGAACGCTTATCTGCCAACACCTCCTGCAAACTAACCACATTACTGGAGAGTTCGGTAATTCGCTTCTGCGCCTCATCAATGCGTGTTAGGTGCGTTAGTACCTGGGTGAAGGTTTCTGTCGTCTTTTCAAAACCCTCACTCAGCCGCTTATCTACCTGGCCACTAATCTCCTGCAATCGCTTATCCGTACTCTCGGTTAGTCCCTCTACCCTTTTTCCCAGATCTTCAGTGTTGCGAACCAATACCTCATTGACCTCTTTTCCCACACTGATAATACCGTCATGCAACGCTTTCTGGAGCTGCTCACGTAGATCTGACAATGACCGCTGCTGAACCAGACGACCATCTGCCATGCTCTCTGAGATTGTTTTCTGTAATGATTCAAATCGCCCTATCAAATCAGTTCGCAACTTAGCGGCATCTTCTGCCTGACACTTTTGAACATCAGCAAAACGTTGCTCCAAAGCTTTTTGATCATCTGCCAGCTCACGCCTGAATACGCGTTCCTGCTCTCGCAGCAGCTCCTCAATCCGAGCCAGCCCAGTCCCTTGATCAGCTTGCCCTTTGGTTGCCTGAGAGAAACGCAACCACATCAATACCACCAACCCCAGTATCAAAAAGCTCAGCAGAAGCAGTACAATAAGCAGACTATCTGTTTCAAACATGCGGAAATACCACTCAAATTCTTAGATTTCGTGCATTATGACGCACCTTGTTATGCAATACACTTGAAACGAACTGCAACCACAGCTACCTTTGCACCCCTTTTAAAATTATTCCCGACCCTTAATATTATGCGTGTTCACCTAAAAACTCTTGGCTGTCGTCTTAATGAAGCAGAACTTGAAACCTGGAGCAGGGATTTTCAGGCCCTCGGCCATGAGTTAACCCAAGAGCTAAATGAAGCCGATCTGGTCGTAGTGAATACCTGTGCCGTAACAAGTGAAGCCGTACGTAAATCACGCCAGCTGATCCGTCGGGCACAACGCAATAATCCAACAGCCAAACTTGTGGTCAGCGGTTGCTATGCCTCTTTGGACCCTACCGATTCACCAGGTGTCGATCTGGTAATAAACAATCAAGATAAAGATAGATTGGTAGAGATCGTATCAAAACAGCTTAATCTCCATGCCATGCCTGAGATGGCGACTGAACCCGGTGAAAACATACTGCTGGCTCGAGGTCGTCAACGGGCATTTATCAAGGTGCAAGATGGCTGTCGTTACCGCTGCACCTTCTGCATCGTTACGCTCGCTCGGGGAGAAGAACGCAGCCGACCCGCATCAGAAATAATTGATGAGATCAACGAGCTTCATGCTAGCGGTATGCATGAGGTGGTGCTCACAGGCGTACATATCGGTGGTTATGGAAGCGATATTGAGAGTGATCTCTTTCAGCTAATTCAAGTCTTACTTGAAGAGACCACCATCCCACGCATACGGTTAGGTTCAGTCGAGCCTTGGGATCTACCTGAAAATTTCTGGTCACTGTTTGAAAACCGGCGACTCATGCCACACCTGCATCTCCCCCTACAAAGTGGGGCAGATTCAGTACTACGTCGCATGGCACGCCGTTGCAGCACAGTAGATTTTCGACAACTTATTAAACTGGCAAGGCAGCGGGTGCCGAACCTCTGTATCACCACTGACATTATTGTGGGTTTTCCAGGTGAAACAGATGACGAATGGCAACAAACCCTAACATTTGTTGAGCAGATGAAATTTAGCCATCTACACATCTTCAACTACTCAGCTCGTCCCGGCACAAAAGCAGCTGAGCTACCAGAGCATGTTGGTAGAGAGATTCAAAAGCAGCGCAGCCAAACTCTCCACACGTTAGGAGAACAACTAAAACAGGCGGCTCAGCAAGCAAACCTAGGACTGGAGTTTTCTGTTTTAATCGAAAGCAAAACGGGGAAAACGATAGATGGGCAAGCGATATGGAGTGGATATACCCCTAATTTTCTTCGAGTGGTGTTACAGACTCCCGGTGAGTTAGTACTTGGGAATTGCATCCGCCAAGTCCGGTTGGAATCATTGTCTGATGAGGGTAATCAAATCCGCGCCACTTTGGTTTAAAGCGGCACGCCCATCTCTAGCTCTACTAATAAAAAGAGCAATTCATTCGCAAACAGATTTGAACCATCAGCAGCACATCCCAAACGTCCCTGCTCAACACGATGCCGTAGCGCAGCCAAAAACGTCTCTTCAGGCTCCCACTGTCCCGTCAAAAGCCCCATTGAATCATGACTGGCATTGACTTCATACAGCACCCCACCCTTGCGAACCAAGACAAAAGCTTCACCACCCAGTTCGTCATGTATGTAGGTCGCCAGCAGAATAGTCACATTTGCCAACTCGTTTCCCAGTAGCCCAAACTCCTTTTTTAACTGCTCCGCGTCACACCCATGCCACTCATTAAGAAAAACAGTGTTCTGGTAAGTACCCATTATCAATCCATAAACCTAAATTATCAGTTAAACCTACTACAAACGATCAAGACACTGAATCTAACGAACTTCTCATAATATTTCGAACTCACCGTATAAGTGATATACCTTCGTCCAAAATAATTCGATAAGCTCACTATCTTCTACATTTAGATAGCTCTCGCTACAGATCAACTGGTTAATTTAGCTTAAACGTCGCCCATATCGGGCAGTGATCTGAAGGTTTTTCCATACTTCTAATATCGTAGGCTATTCCGGCATCAGTACAAAGCTCCATTAATGGTTTTGTTGCAAGAATCAGATCAATACGCAATCCTCGTTTAGGTTCACGTTCAAATCCACGGCTACGGTAATCAAACCAGCTAAACTGGTCATCAATTTCAGGATGTAATTCACGATAGGTATCCAACAGCCCCCAATCCATCAGCTTCTGCAACCATTCCCGCTCTTCAGGCAAAAAACAACATTTGCCTTCTCGCAACCAGCGTTTGGCATTAGGTGCACCAATACCAATATCGATATCTAAAGGTGCAACATTCACATCCCCCATCACCAACAGCTTGTCATTTGGGGTAAATTGTTCTTCAAGAAGTGTTAATAGATCAGCATAAAAACGGCGTTTATTGGGGTATTTTGTCTCATGCGCAGAATTTTCCCCCTGAGGGAAATAGCCATTGATGACGGTAATCTCTTCACCTGACTGGGTGGCAAATGTGCCTGCAATTAATCGCCGCTGAGCATCTTCTTCATCTGTCGAGAACCCTCGCTTTACCGACAGCAGTTGCTGCTTTGATAACAGTGCAACACCGTAATGCCCCTTCTGGCCATGGTAAGCCGCGTTATAACCCAGCTCCTCTATTGCCGCCTCAGGGAACTCAACATCCTGCACCTTTGTCTCTTGGATGCCGATAATATCTGGAGCGTATTTCTCTTTAAGCGCTAACAGCTGATGGGGACGAGCACGAATGCCATTGGTATTGAATGAGACAATTTTCATTTTTATAGATGCTGCAAAGCAATCAGCTACTTTGCTTCACTTTGCTCCAGTTTTGAAAGTAATTTGATTAACGACATAGATGCTGTAAAAAAATCGTCGGTTCGATGCTCATCACAATAGAGCTGAATCCGTCGCATCGCTCCGGGTATCTCAACGCCACGCAACGCATCTTTACCCATTGCCAGATTTAGCCCAGAAACAAATCCCGTCAGCCAATCCCGATAGTGTAGATACTGTTCAATTTTATCTTCCAGACCCGCATCCCAACCTTCATAAGCCTCAAGATATGCCTCACATGGCTTTACACCATAACCCAATACTTGGGCAGGCTCTGCGTAAACAGGGGCCAAGCAAAATTGAAGAAAAAGCAGTAGTAATATTTGTTTGATGAAAGACACTTAATAAACCATTTTGATTTAGACAGCTAGCCTTATTGTGGCATAGCAGCGCCCTGGTATGCCAGCATCGCCAACAGATAGATAAGTATAGAAAATCAATGAGAGAAAAGAAGAGAAATCAGTCTCGATTTCCACCCAAATGCGGCAGGCATGAGGGGGAAGGTGGAAACCAAGCAAGGCAGCCAACACGCCTGCCAAAGAGATCTCACTGCCATTTCGCGGAGTCGTGTAACTCAAAATAGCCCTATAAGTCATGCGGTCTATTGCCACATAGCAGATTATCTATAAATCAGGTGGTAAGAGTTGCTTTAAAGTTTGCTCGTGCAGGCTATCCTGCATGGATTGTTCTAGATTTTTAAATACGTTATCCACCCGCTCATGCTGAGGTAACCGATCCAAATTGAAATAGCTGCTTTCATCAATACAGCGAACAGCTGAAATAACATCCTTAAGTTTCAAATCTTCTGGTGCTTGAGCCGGTAAAAAGCCAGGGGTAAATTCATCAGCATGCGCAAGTAACTCATCAGCTACCAAACATTTCAAAAGCGGCATGATGGCATCTACCGGCATTTGCAGGTGCTGCGCCAAAGCCTCTGCTGTCCAAGGCGGCTGTTTTTCATAAAAATTCTTGGCGATCAGCGCCATAATCATCAGGGCCAGTTTTTCCTTCAGCCGACAGCTCAATTGGGTATGGCGCTGTAGGGTGCAGTGTTCTGGATATTGGTGGTAAAAAGCGATGCTTGCACCAATAAGCAGAATGAGCCAGCTGAGCTGCATCCAAATCATAAAGACAATCAGTGATGCAAGTGCTGAATAGATTGCCGTGTATTGCCCAGAAGAAGCTACAAACGTGGCAAAACCCCAGCCTATACTCTCCCACAAGAGACCTGCCACCAAGGCACCGATAAAAGCTGACTTCAGTTTTACCTTGGTATTGGGAACAAAGATGTAGACAAGGGCAAAAGCAACAATCACCAATAAATAAGGGATCATTCGCCCACCAGCATGAATCAGACCGCCCAACACGGGGTAGGCCATCAGCTCCTGCACCAAACTGTGGTTAGTAATGGTAGCGGTGATGCCAATGGCGGTAAAGATAAGCACCGGGCCAATCAGGATAATACTCAGATAGTTACTGAAGCGATTACTCAGCGGACGATTCTGGATTACTCGCCAGGTGTGGTTAAAAGCCCGCTCAATTTTCTGCACCAGAGAAACAGCCGTAAAGATGAGCATCGCCAAACCCACCGTGCCAAGCACACCCGCTTTTGTGTTCTCTACAAAGCTAATGATCTGTGTTGTGATTTCAGCACTTTTCTCACCCAGCGGAGTCAACATATTTAGCAACATAGGCTCTATCTGATTATGTACCCCAAATCCCTTGAGCACCGAGAAGCTAACAGCAAGCAGCGGTATCATTGAGAGTAGCGTAGTGTACACAAGGCTCATAGAGCGCAGTGTAAGCTCCCCCCCCATCAGGTCGCGAACCACCAAATAAGCAATGCGTACAACACGAATCAGCCACCGCTTCAAGCGAGGGAGCTCAGACAGTTGCACATCCCATATAGCCCGCCTAGTTGTGACAGCAAACCGTGAGCCTTTCGAAACTGATTTAGTCATATAACTCATTGCTCTCTGACAAACTCATACCTTATTTGCACAATCACAGTCAACAACCCCATTAAGTCATATCAAGCTAATTACATACGCAATGAACCTGCCATTAAAAACTATATTTCACATCCAAAAACAATCGGTCATTATTGCCTATGTGAGTAAATGGTCGTTTGTTACCACTATGGTAAGCCACCACACCACCTATGAATCTAATATTTTCTGCCCATTCATAATCACCCTGCAGTCGAGCAACTCCCCCACCTTCATCTGGGGTACCAAACAGAAGCGTAAGAAAAGTTATTTTTAAGCGGGCATGCATAAACTCACCTGTGTAACGCAGGGCGGTTTGCCACTCATCTTTTTTTATACCTTGAGTTGCTAGCGCTGATTCATAGTTGTACAGGTGTCGATCAACAACCTCCAGTGACCATGTCGTATCATCAAAACCACTGTATTCAACACCCAGCAGTAGATCAGTTCGTTGTTTTTTTTGATTAGGAATAGGTGAAAACTCAAGCCCCCTAAAATGCCCCAGCTCACCTTTTAATAACCAATTACCCAGTGCAAAGTTTGTGGCAGCACCTATCATAGTTAAACGACTGTGCTCTAGTGTTGTAATACTGTTTTTTGTTTCTTGATGAGATTGGTCATCAAACAGTCGCGCCCAGTAAAGAGAGAGATCCCACCCACTAAAGAGACCATTGAGCGCCAGGGCATATTCCATATTGCTACTGCTTTGATTTGGTGTTTTTTCAGCTAACAGCATAGCTGGCCTGATATAAAAATCACTACCTGGCTGTGCTTTCTTATGAAACCGGATTTCCTGTATAGCAATGCCTGATAGATTCCAATCACTCCAGTAATAATCCATGCGTGCCATGGTGAGCGGCAGGCGAAGATCTTCAATATCCACCAAACCCAGTTCCCTCTGATCCAGAGGATTTAACACATCAGTTACTCTGAGATTATCTGACTTGCCCCACACCAGCAGCTGGCGACCCAGCTTTATATCAAGCGAACGGGATAGGTCACCTTGTATCCAGGCCTCTCCCAATTCTGCCTCGCTTTCTTGGCTATCAAGTTGTTCATGGGAGTAATCACTACGTCCCTTGATTTGATATGCAAGATCATGAGAGAGATTAGTTTCCAAATAGCCTTTCCAGCTATCAACAAGATCAAACTTAAGTTCAAGCTTGAGTGAACCGCGCAGACGTGAGAGACCACGATGATCTGTATCACCCGATGCCGGATCATTATGCGCATAGTTATAACTGCTGGATAGGATTAACGCCCCATTAATCTGCCAAGTTGATGGTGTAGCATAGTTTGCATTATCACCATCCTCTGTTTCTTCCGCGTCATCAGCAAAATCATCCAGCAGTTCATCCGTTCCCTGCTCGGCCATCTCTTCATCAAAATCCTCTATGACTGAATCTAGTTGGCTATTAGTGACATTGGGATCAGCTGATAATTGAACAGCAAAAAACAATAAAGATATGAATAGGAACTTACTCCACATCTTTTATCACAATCCTTTTTCAAGACGACGCAAGCTGAACATCTCTTGTTCCAGCGCCTGGTTAAATTTTACGTTGTAAAAGTTAAGCTCCGTTTTATGCAGTGTCTTTTTGTTTTTCTTAGTTGTCATGGTGCGCTTTGTTGCAGTCCATACACCATCAATTTTCTCTATTGTTGGAGAGTCCATATATTTAATTCGCCCTCCCTCATTTACCCAGTGCACACCTCGTACGACCATGTAATTATCTTGTCTTACAAACAGCACCGACTTGGTGTATCCCGTCTCATCAATCTCATCTTTTGTTTTTGGAATAGCTTCAATCACCCAAACTTTCTCTCCACGCACCTCTTTTTCATCAAGTATACGAAAGTCATAGGCATCCAGGTTTTTACTGGTCATATCTGAATAGTTAAAATCCGACCCCATAAAGGCACCACTCTTATCACTAGTGGCAATGCGTTTTGATTTACCCAGTGCTGGCAAGTAGAGCCATTGGTCATCATCCTTACTGTACTCATCGTAATCATAGGTTAGAAAACCGGTATCCTTCACATCAGCTGGCATTATAAAAAACATAATGCGCTGCTTATCCTTTCCTTTGTCTTTTGTATAACTGCGAATCTTACGCGCACGCTTATTGCCATTTTTATCAATAAGTGTCATTACCATATCTGATACGCCGTTATCACCATCATCACGATCATCAGCTAACTCCATGATCTGTCGAGCTGTTAAATCAGCTGCTTGTGATGGCAGCACTGCAATCATCAGGATAAAAAACAGTGGAAACATATATCTCATTATCTACTCCTCAACAGCTGTTGTGCCTTGCTTATAAAACTGCATCATCAATGCCGGTGCCAAAAAGAAATCAGCCAACAACGCCATAGCAATAGCAAACCCTGTAAGCAAGCCGAAATTAAAAAGATTAGTCAGTATCGAAAACATATAAATAAAGAAGCCAATACAAAGCACGATAGATGTGACCAGCATGGCACGACCCGAGGTTAGCAAGGTACGCCGTACAGAATCAGGGACATCCCCCGTCTCCAAATGATAACGACGAAAGTTATGCATAAAATGAATGGTATCATCCACTGCCAGCCCAATAGCAATAGAACCAATTAATATAGTGAAGAGATCCATAGGCAGATCAAGCCACCCCATTACACCGACTGTAAGAATGATCGGGGTGAGATTGGGAATCATGCTGATTAAACCAATTCTCACACTACCCAGCAGCAAGATCATCATGAGGGTTATGACAACGGCGGCAATAATATAACTCTCTGTCATACTAAAAATGGTTGCAGCCATGGTACGCCCCAGCAGCGCATTCATCCCTGTAACTGTGACAACCACATCATCACCTAATTGTTGATGAAAACGTCTCTCAAGATCTGCTGATAATATCTCCAGATATATAGAGTCTGTCCACGGCATCTTTATCGTAAAACGTGCCTTACTGAATTGACTGTCTACAAAATCCTCCAGATCATCTGAACCACTGTTTTCAAAGAGCAGGAACTCCTGTGCAATCAAGTCACGATTATCTGGAATTTTATAAAATGCTTGTTGATTCTCATTAAGTGCACGGTTGGTCTCTTTAATAATATCAACCACCGAGAGTGTTTTTCCGATACTAATCGGCCCACCTTTTATCTTCTCAATCTCATACTTAAGTGCTTCTAGCCCTTGAATGATACGAGGTTCATATAGGCCATTCTCTTTACCCGTATCAACAACTACTTCAACTACACTGGCTCCACCCATTTTCTGATCGAGAAAGTCTCCAGCCTGACGAACAGACATTGATTCTGGCATCCACTTATAAGGCTCATGAGAAAATCTAACCTGTACTGCACCTAGAATCCCCAACACAAGAACAATGCCACTGAGTACCAATACAAGTTTGTAACGACGAGTTGCAAAGTTAGCAATGCCAACCACTACCCTATCCATCCTTGCATGACGTTTCTCGGAACTACTGCTGATTTTTGCTTTTAACGGAATAATCGATAACAAGGCAGGCAATAATAGAATAGTAAAGAGCAGTGACAACAGAACGCCGCTGCTCGCCAACAGACCCAAATCAGCAATCGGGGCTACTTCAGCACCTGCAAAAGAGGCCAAGCCCGCAGCGGTGGTTAAACTGGTCATAACAATAGCTAAACCAGAGTGGCTCATAGCATGGACAATGCTATCCTCTTTAGTATTGCCTTGCTGCAAATGGCTAAAGAAAATAGCCAACACATGCACCGATGCACCAATACCTACAGCCATTAAAAAGGAGGGCAATATCTGGGTGGGTAGCTTGAATGCAATGCCCGCCATAGCCATTACACTCAATGTAGATAACAGCGACAAAAGAACAACCAATAGAGGCAATATCACACCAGAGATACGACGAAACATAACAAACAGTGCAATAGCAATGATTGCAAAGGCAAGCCTAATAAAACGCTTCATATTAGTTTGCATGGTCTGTTTTAGCTTAAACATCACTTCAGGACCGCCACCAATACGAACCATAAAGTTTGATCCGTTATAGCGCTCTGCAATCTGGTGAACTGCAATGACTAATTCATTATTCTCTTCATCGGTAAAAAACTTACGTTCTGCTTTTGCTGCTTCTGTTTCTGTATCTGCCTCAAATGCAGCATCATCAAAATCACCCGCTGATTCAGTCTCTACCCCTAAACTACTATAGGCATCTGTTTTAATCACAATGACTGTCGTTGTACCATCTTCTGACAGTAGCAAATTACGGTAGAGTGGATTACTCAAAGCACGTTTTTTTATCTCCTCTAAAGCATTGACACTCTCTGGCCACTGCTCCAGTAGATCTTCCACAATCAGCGTTGAATCTTCACCTCGTGTATTACGGGCATTGATTAAACTGGTAATGTCATCCAGGTAGGGTACATTGTTACGCAGCTCTTCATGCAGCTGCTTTAGTTTGGTCAAAAACTTAAGATCAAATACATCGGGAGCCGTTATAGCAACAGCCAATACCTCATCTCGTCCAAACTGATCTCGAAAGTGATCGTATGAGATCAATGCGGGATCATTAGCATGCAGAAAACCTTCTGTTGAGGTATCCATCGTTAGCTTGGGCAGCTGCGATGTAAGAGCTGCGACCAGAATCAAAATCAGAAACAGTACTTTCCAATGATTTCTATAGATCAGATGTGCAAAACGGCCAAATCCAACCTCTATTTTTTGACGGAGCTGAATAACCATAGCGCTATTTCCTGGAATCAGAACTACGCAGGGCTGCCAAAACCAACTCACTCACCTGCTCTGCTGCCTGACTCATAGAGACTGATTGATTGGGCGCCTTACAGCCAGCATGCTGAGCAGCAATTCGCAGACGAATAGGTTCATTAGTGGCATAGAGCATGATGCTGCCGATAACCATCATATGTACAAAAAAACTATTAACGGGTCGGAAAACACCTTGCTCAACACCATCGATCAACGCACCATCCAGCGCACCAAGGAGCCGATTCATATGGGTCAATGCACAATCAGGCAGATAACGGCCACCACCTGCAACTTCACGCAATAAAATCGGTGCCGTACATCCCATCTCTTCCGTGCTACGTGCAATAACCTGTACAAATTGCCGGATCTTCTCTTCGCAATTATCCGCTACCATTACCGCTGAACAAACGTCATCTGCAATGCAACCCAAGACACTATCTAAAACCGCCTGGTAGAGCGCCTCCTTGTCTCCAATACGATAATAGAGTGTTGCTTTATTTACATTAGCACGCAGGGCAATTTCATCTACCCGGGCGCCACCATAGCCCTTTTCAGCAAACTCAGCTGCTGCCGCACGCAATATCACATCATCACAACTCTTTCGGCGCACTGCCTCTGATGCATCTGACATAATTTTAACCACTTAGTTAAACCAACCAGTTAGTTTAGACTCATATCAAACAGTGTCAACCTGAGGAGGCCTATCACCAGCCAAAGAGTAGCGGTTTCAAGTACATTTAAAAGTAAATTGATCGCATCCAACAATTCATATTTTATCATTTATAATACTCGCACTCGCCAGATCGAGTAAAAAGAGATAACCTGAACAGCATTGGTAGGTATTTCCACACTACGGCACGGGGCGACATAATGCATATGAAATATTCATTTCCAGTCAAATACACTTTCTTATGCTGTCTGCTTTTTCTATCTTCCCTATTTGCAACGCTCTGCAGTGCAGAAGATAGTGAATTTCGTAACAAATTCATCACCAACTACAAAACCTTTCAGTTTAAGGCACAAGAAAATTTAATCCTAAAAAGTGGAGATATTATGGCTGATGAGATATTCAGCCTAATTATTGATGCAATGGACGATGAACTTTCTATTGGTAAAAGAATGTTTTTACTTGATGCCGCAAGCGCAATGGCTTCCGGTTATAACCATTACCATGGTGGTGGAAAAAAATTCATCCGCAAAATTGATAAACTAATCAAAAAAGAGTTAGAAAAAGAAGCCGCACGTACAGCTGAACTAATGAAGTGGAAAAAAGAAGAGCGCTTTCTTGGTAACTTCGTTATGAAAACGCATGAAGCTGAGCTTGAAGAAGCTGGGTTAGCGCCTGTCATCTATCCACATTGGATTCATCGCATCTGGTATGAATGCTCTGTCTGCCATCAAGACATCTTTATAATGAAGCGGTGGCGCAATGACATAACAAAAGACAAAATTCAAGCGGGTGAACAATGCGGTGTCTGCCATAACGGAACTATCGCCTTTGGCGCTAAAGATGAAAAAACATGTGATCGCTGCCATATTGCTGGCAAGCCGGAAGCAGAAAGACTTCACAATGCAGACCAAATTGATCACGAGCATATCGCCAAAATAGCCAAACAAGTTGGTGCTGAATGGAATGTCGATAAACTACCTAATGGCCGCATACCAGTAGATGAACATGGATTTATCGACTGGCTTACTTTAAAAGATAAAGGTATTTTTAAACCTATCGAATCATTAGAGGAAGGATACAAACAAGAAATTCGTGATAATCAAATTTTGTTTGTATCAAAGAGCAAACTTGAAAATGTACTTTTTAGTCATAACGTACATTCAAGCTGGATTAAATGTAAATCTTGCCACCCAGTCATCTTTAATCAAGACCTTAAAAATAAAGTAAAAATGGTCAGAATGTCAAAAGGCGAAAACTGCGGTTATTGTCATGGAAAAGTATCTTTTACTTTTGCTGACTGCAAACGTTGCCATAGTCAGGAAAAAGGGGTCGAAGTTCCTGATGCCCTAATGCATATTGGGCAACCTAAGAAGAAGAAAAAGAAGTGACTTTTATAAAAACCTCCCAGCTGTAATGTAGACATACAGTACAACTGCTAACCGCTAATAAAATGCACTAGCTCAGGTCTGAGCTAGTTGCATTTATTGACCTGTTTAATCTCGCCTCCAGACACAGCTGTGACCACTGGTTTTATCCAAAGCATCCAAGCGGTGTTCATGAGCTTGGCATTCTGCTTCCGTCGCACGAACAATTGTAAGTGGCTCACGGTGCGCAGTAATGCGCCTAATTGCAGAAACACTACCCTGCTCACCAGCCTCACCCGATTGACCACCAAATGAGAGGGCGCCTTGCCCGCCTGTCATTATCAGATAGACATCGGCAAGGATTTCCGAATCAAGTAGCGCACCATGCAGCTGCCGCTGGCTATTGTCTATCTCATAACGTCGGCACAATGCATCAAGGCTATTTCGTTGCCCTGGGTGCTTTTTTCTCGCCATCGCCAAGGTGTCAGTGATGGTACAAAGGCTCTCCAATAACCCCTCTTCTTTACCTATTCTTTCCAATTCGGCATTGAGAAAACCGACATCAAATGGGGCATTATGGATAATTAGCTCAGCACCATCGACATAGCTAATAAAGTCATCTACTACATCTGCAAACCTTGGCTTATCTACCAAGAATTCCGTGGTAATACCATGCACCTCAACCGCCCCTTCATCAATCTCACGGTCCGGTTGTAGGTATTGATGAAAATTATTGCCTGTCAGCCTGCGGTCTACCAGCTCTACACAACCGATTTCGATGATTCGATGCCCCTGTTTTGGCTCTAAACCGGTTGTTTCTGTATCTAATACTATCTGGCGCATTTTTTAGTCTTTTCTATATTTCGTAAATTAGGCGTTTAACTGCAGCTCTTCGATTCCACGATTGGCCAACTCATCTGCCAGCTCATTTTCTGGGTGTCCAGAGTGTCCTTTAACCCAAGCCCACTCTACATTATGTTCTACCACTTCAGCATCCAGTAGCTTCCAGAGATCTTGATTTTTAACCGGTTTTCGACTCGCCGTCATCCAGCCTTTGCGTTTCCAGTTCACTATCCACTGAGTTATGCCATTCTTTACATATTGAGAATCAGTGGTAATCAATACATCACAGCGCTCTTTTAGCTCCTTTAATGCATAAATAACCGCTGATAGCTCCATGCGATTATTGGTGGTATCTGCCTCACCACCAAAAAGGTGTTTTTCGGTATTGTTATACCGCAATAATGCACCCCAGCCGCCAGGCCCGGGGTTTCCTTTGCAAGCACCATCTGTATAAATCTTTACTCTTTTACCCATTCGATTGCCTTGTTGTTGGTTCTACCATTCGCCCACCCAGCAAACTGCGTTTTCTCTTCCAGATAGGACCGACCATTGTTCTTGCTGAAACACGTTTAACTGCTTGGACTACATATACGCTTGAAAGCAAAGGCCAAAATTGTTGCCCTAGCCCTTCCATACAGATCAGTCGATCCATCATTTTCTGCCCTTGAAGCGGAGGACGAAACATTAGATGCTGGGTTTTTTCTACATCAAGTCCCAATAATGAGAGCCAATCATTGATACGTCGTAACCCTAAAAAATGGCTTTGCCAAGGAACAGCCTTTGAGGATCTGTTCATTAAACGCCAAACACCCCAAAGGCTAAGCGGGTTAAACCCCACTATTATCACTCTCCCCTCTGGTATTAAAATCCGCTCCACTTCACGCAGCACCTGGTGTGGGTCTATAGCAAAATCCAGCGTATGCGGCATTAAGACAGCATCAATAGCATCAGACAATATGGGTAATTTTACAGCATCTGCCTGTATAAATGAGGTTAGTGGTTGGTTTTGTGCGGAAATATCCACTACAGTATGAGACCTAAAATGGCTTATCGCAGAAAGATCAAAATCGAACCCCCCTCCCCCCAGCTGTATAAGATGATAACCAAACAACTCTGGAAATATCAGCTCAAAACACCTCTGCTCCTGCTCCAATAGCGCCTGCCCAGGATATGCTTGCAGCCACTTTTGCAGCTGTTGATGAAAATCTAGCTGAGTCATATCTGTAATCTTTTTCTCATAGTTGAAGGCATATACCCTCTTAAAAAAAGCAGCATTCTGTTGGAAAACATATAACATTTTCCATATAATCGGCAATATTATTTGTCGATATTACTTCAGCTTACAGCGTTAATGTCGACACAATCTATAAATGCGCCCTAAGTAGAGTGATTTTGGAGATCTAATGTCTGTAACCCGCTTATTTAGCAAAAGCTTAACCGTATTTATTATCACAGCCTTAACTGGCTGCCAGGGGTTGCCGCAAAAAGAGCCATCATCAGCCTCTATTTCCATCAATTTTCCAAGCTTTACTAATAACGCATCTAATAACACACCCCCCACACAGCCCAGTGAAGAGGATGTTATAGAGGCTACCTCTGAGAGCGGAAACATCTCCGCACTACTCGCCACAACAGATCCTGTCTTCATAGAACCCACCGAACCAGTACTGGAACCCGCCCCAGACTTCTCCACCGATGAAGCAGAAGATACAGCCGAAACCGTGGCTGCTGAAACACCCCTCTTACATAAACCTATCGAGGAAGCTCCGCCTCTCGATCTATGGGGGCGCACACTCTCTAACTTCCGACTCCCGATCCCTAATAATTCACGCATCGATCATGAGTTTAAGTGGTTCACCTCACATGCCGATTATGTAAAACGTATCCAGACACGCGCCCAACCCTATCTCTATTTTATTTTAGAAGAGATTGAGAAAAGAAACATGCCCAGCGAGCTGGCACTATTGCCCGTCGTAGAAAGCGCCTTTCAACCTTTTGCCTATTCACCAGGGCGAGCGGCTGGCCTATGGCAATTCATTCCATCCACAGGCAAACATTATGGCCTAAAACAAAATTGGTGGTATGACGGGCGACGCGATGTGGTTTCTGCAACCAGAGCCGCTCTGGATTACCTACAATCCCTCGCCAAGCGCTTTGATGGTGATTGGGAGTTAGCTCTGGCCTCATATAATGCAGGCGCTGGCACTGTATCAAAAGCGATCAAAAAGAATAAACGCCGAGGCAAAGCAACCGATTTTTGGTCATTAGACCTGCCACGAGAGACCAAAAGCTATGTACCACGCCTACTGGCTTTTGCCCGGCTACTCGCTGAATCTAACAAACTAGGCATTCACTTTACACCACTACCAAACCAACCTCACTTTGCTAGCGTAGATATTAACTCACAACTGGATCTTGCACTTGCTGCTGAGATGGCAGAAATCACCATTCAGGATCTCTATCACCTCAACCCAGGATTTAACCGCTGGGCCACTGACCCTCAAGGCCCTCATCGGTTGCAGCTTCCGGTCGACAAAGTCGATACATTCAAACAAAAACTGGCCGCTTTGGATAACAGCAAACGCCTAAGCTGGAAACGCTATAAAATCAAAAATGGTGATAACCTGGGTGCAATTGCACGCAAACACAACACTACAGTCGCCGTACTACAACAAGTTAATAAAATCCGTAAAACACGGATTAGAGCAGGCAAACATCTGCTGATCCCCGTCTCAACCAAAAACCTGAGCCACTACGCATTCAGCGCCCAACAACGTAAAAGCCGCATTCAAAACAGTTCAAGAAGCGGCAATAAAATTAGCTACACCGTTCGCTCAGGAGATACTCTGTGGGACATTTCCCGTAGCTATAATGTCAGCCATCGTAAGTTAGCTAAATGGAATGGGATGGCTCCTCGGGATGTTCTTCGCCTCAATCAAAAACTGGTTATCTGGGTAAAGGAAAAACAGACAAAAAACATAACTATCGCAGCGCTCCCTCCTCACATGAGTACCAGCCCTACAACAAAACGTAACTCGTTAAATTATCGCGTACGCAAAGGTGACTCCTTATCACGCATTGCCTCTCGCTTTAATGTCTCTGTGCAAGATCTTAAAAAATGGAACACCCTACCAAATAAATACCTACAACCAGGGCAAAAAGTTAAGCTTTATGTAGATATCACGCAGCAGGCGCTTTAGTTTAAAACCCCTCACCAAAGCCAAGGCATTTGTAAGGATTTTCTGAAACATCACCCAAACAACAAATCGTTACCACAGTAGTGACGTTCAAAATGCCGCTGCTGACAATATTTCTAATAATATTGTATCAAGTTGTTTTTAAAGAAAATAACGCATAAAATCCCAACTATTTAATCAAAACAAACATCCTTTAAAAATGATATTTGTCACCACATAACCCAACCCCCCTCAGCTTGACAGCAAGAGACCACGTCACGTATAAAACCCCGCAATAACCGAGGTGAAGGATTAAAAAGGATCTGCCCCGTAATAAAAAACAGTAACAGGGGAGTTCCAGGAGCATGCTTAAGCATTTCTTTTCTTTATTCACTGCACAGTCAATTTCAACTCAATCTAACCTTGTCAGCACCTTACACCGACAGAATCTTTCTCCCCATATATCAATCCTTCTTTTATCTTTGCTTGCATTAACCAATGGAGCGATTGCTGCCACTGTTGTACCAGGCTACACGCCAGGTGAGCTATCTAGTGTCCATCCAGAAACACTAACGCATTGAAATAAATAGAGAAATATCGAATAAACGCAGTGAAAAGCCCGGTGAAATAAGGTATGCTTTTAACTCAAGCTATTGATTCAAAAGAAAAACCTTAAAACACCGGAGC
>JAJFJN010000056.1 GCA_021773975.1 Gammaproteobacteria bacterium
ATTAAAAAAATGGCTCGATCAATGCTCAATGGATTAATCCGTCCAGAGTTTGGAAATTTAAGCCCAGTTTGCAACTAAAGGGAGAAATGAGGGCATTTTGAGGTTATAGCTGAGCGCCAAATGGTAATGATAATCATTGCCATTAGCAGAAGGTGTTTATTTTCAATTAGAGCGCTTATCAGCTCTCATATCTTTCTATTCTCGGACAGCCTCCTAGGGTGTCGCTGATATACCGCAGCGGCAACGGTTACAATCAAAATACAAAGTAGCACACAGTGTACGATGATGTAACCACGACGAGGAATTTATTGAATTCTTCGTCTCAAAAATACCAAGTGCATAGCGGATTTTGTTAAAGTACAAACTATGAATCATTCACACCTCAACTGGATCACCAATTTTATCTGGGGTATTACTGGCAGTTTGTTACATAATCTCTACGTGCCTGAGGCTGCATCATGACGACGTATCGCTCAGTCGAGTACCTGACCGGCCTGGTACGTGAGCTTTGCAAACTACCCTCTGAAACTGAGTGGCTTGAGTTCAAAAAGAACCAAGCCAAACCCGAGGAAATTGGTGAGTATCTCTCTGCTCTCGCTAATTCGGCGGCGCTGTGTGGCAAAGCCTTCGCCTACTTGGTATGGGGCGTAGATAATGAAACCCATGACTTGGTTGGTACAAATTTCACACCTCATTCAGCCAAGGTGGGGAATGAGGAGTTGGAGAACTGGTTGCTACGGTTGTTGTCTCCTAAGATCGCTTTCCGGTTTTATCCCGTGGAGGTGGATGGTCAGTCATTGGTGCTGTTGGAGATCGGCCGGGCATTCCGCCATCCCGTACAGTTCCAAAATCAGGAGTTTATCCGTATAGGATCCTACAAGAAGAAGCTGAAGGAGTTCTCGGAGAAAGAGCGGGAGCTGTGGCGCATTTTTGACCAGACGCCGTTTGAGTCAATGATTGCAGCTAGCGACCAGACTAGCGATGATGTTTTGAGGTTGCTGGACTATCCAGCCTATTTCGAACTTCTGGAGCGTCCACTGCCCGATGCTAAGACAGGCATTATGGAAGCATTGAAGTTGGATGAGCTAATTCGCCCCTGCGAAACGGGCAACTGGGATATCACCAATTTGGGAGCAATTCTGTTTGCAAAGCGGCTTGATGATTTCCGCTCACTGAGGCGCAAGGCTATGCGGGTTATCCAGTACCGGGGTAACAGTCGTGTAGAGACCATAAAGGAGCAGCCAGGAGTGAAGGGCTATGCCAATGGCTTCGAAGGAATGATTGGCTATGTGAACGGGTTATTGCCCTCCAATGAAGTCATCGAGCAGGCGCTTCGCAAGACGGTGCCTATGTATCCTGAATTAGCAGTGCGTGAGCTTGTGGCAAATGCGCTGATCCATCAGGACTTCTTTGCCACCGGTACCGGGCCGATGGTGGAGATCTTTGATGGTCGTATCGAGATCACCAACCCCGGCAACCCATTAGTAGATACGCAACGTTTCGTGGATACACCGCCAAAATCTCGTAATGAGGCGTTGGCCTCGCTGTTGCGACGCATTGGTATCTGTGAAGAACGAGGCAGTGGCTGGGATAAGGTGGTATTTCAGACTGAACTTTACCAACTTCCAGCTCCATTACCAGAGGCTGGTGAAGAGCATACACGGGTTGTGATGTTCGCACCGAGGCCGCTTTCTAAAATGGACAAGGCCGACCGCATTCGGGCCGTCTATCTGCATGCTTGCTTAAAGTGGGTTATGCGTGATTATTTGACCAATGCTTCTTTGCGAGAACGATTTGGTGTAGAGGAGAAGAATAAGGCGGCTGTCTCTCGCTACATCCGCGAGGCTCTTGAGGCCGGTATGATCAGGCCTTTTGATGAGGATGCAGCCCGCAAGCTGATGAAATATGTGCCTTACTGGGCTTGAGTTTTGATTGATGGGTAATTGATGGTGTATCTGACTGATGCTGGTTGTTTTTCGTAACATATTGAAAATACATGAGAAAGCAAATAGATATTTGATTGATGGGTAATTGATGCATGGTTTGGTTTGATCACAGGTACCACTGAGTGTAGAGATTATCACAGACCTGTGCCAATATTAGCACAGGCTAGAGAGAAGAATGGCACAGTGCTAAAGCTAACACGAAAAGATATTTGCGCGGCTCTACAGGTTCCTGAGCATCGAATTCGGGCATGGATGGGGCGTTTACCGTTCAAGGTTCAATCAACCGCTGCCCGCAAAGCTCGCATATTTGATGTGACTGATCTTGTTCTGTTAGCCATTGCACAAACCCTTGAGGATAAATATCACCTCAGCGGGGATGGGCTAGACAATATATTACCAGCACTTAATATTTTTCTGCGTCAGCCCCAACGCAGCACAGGCATGCTATTCATTAACATACAAAATTGGAACATCGAAATAGCTACCCCAGAGATATGTCAAGAATCAGGCATATGGATCGATATTGTGCCAGATCAGGATCGCGTGGCGTGTTATCTAGGTTTAACTCCTGAACAAACTGAACTGGCATTAGGGCCACTTCCCATGAACCGGGCAAAAGGATAGGAACACCTAATCGTGTTAAAAACCGCGCAAGCTGAACTCGGTTGGCCCTCATCCGATACGCTTTTCAACCCACCCGGTAGTGGAGCAGCGGTTATCGCTGATCTTGCCCGTACAAAAATCCAACAACGTATTAATCAACTGGAAGTGGGGCTCAATGCTCGTATCGGTATTCTCACCTCTGAGCCCAATAGTAGCTCCACCCAAGCACCTCTAGCGCTTGTATGTGAATTCCAGCGCCCCGTCTCGATTACAACGTTACGAGAACTGCATATTCTGGCTTGGAACTTTAGCCGTACACCGCTGCTGGTTACCATCGAACCCCATAGACTAAGAGCGTTTAGCTGCTGTCAGCAGCCAGAACGCAAACAGCTTGATGAAGTGATGCTTCGCGCAGAAATTTTAGAGGCAGAATATAAAGCTGACCAGCCTCATTCGTTGAATGATCACGTGACGGCTGCATTGCACTGGCTCAATCTGAGTAATGGTGTATTACAGCGCCGCTATCCTAAACGATTTGATCGCCGTAACAGTGCAGACAATACGTTATTGGAAAATTTGAATGTTGTCCGTGAACGACTCCATGAAAGTGGCCTGGATTATGACCTGATTCATGACCTATTAGCACGCCTGATTTTTATTCAATTCTTATTTCAACGCCGTGATTCCAATGGCACACCAGCACTTAATCCGGCTCACCTAAATCGATTACACCAACAAGGAGTCCTTGCGAACTCCCATAAAAGTCTGGGGGACATTCTTGGGGATCATGATGATACCTACGCACTTTTCAAGCATCTAAATGAACGCTTTAACGGCGATCTCTTTCCCGGAAAATCAAGCTCTGATGAAGAGCGTGAGCGTGAATGGCGCAAAGAGATGAGAAAGGTCAGGAGCAAGCATCTCAACTTGCTGCGCAATTTTGTCTTAGGTGAAATGACAATTCGTAGCGGCCAACTGGCGTTATGGCCCCTGTACTCTTTTGATACCATCCCCTTGGAATTTGTTAGTAGCATCTATGAAGCCTTTGTTACCAAGCGCAAAGGCACTGTCTACACTCCAGTACATCTGGTTGATTTTGTGCTGGATGGTGTCTTGCCATGGGAGGGTGGCGAATGGAATCTTAAGATACTTGACCCTGCCTGCGGATCGGGTATTTTTTTGGTGCGTGCATTTCAGCGTCTGGCCCATCGGTGGAAAAATGCTAACCCAGCCACGCCTATTAACACCAAAGTACTCAAACGATTGTTGACCCATAACCTGACGGGAGTGGACATTGATCCACATGCCGTACGCGTCGCCTCATTTAGTCTCTATCTTGCTATGTGTGATGAATTAGATCCTCGTCATTATTGGCAACAGATTCGTTTTCCAGAACTTCGCAATGAAAGGCTTATTGTTGCTGACTTCTTTTCAGAAGAAGCTCTCGGACTGCGTACTGAACAGGATGCAGAAAGTTATGATCTGGTGATTGGCAACCCGCCCTGGGGCAAAAACCAGATTAAAGAGGTTTTCAAAGAATTTGGCTCTGAGGCAGCAAAAAGTTGGTCAAAAAAATATCACTGGCCTATTTCCTATGGTGACCCGGGTACACTGTTTGCCGCCAAAGCATTACGCCTCACTAAATCAGAAGGTGTTGTATCACTGCTCCAGCCTACCCAGACACTATTGCTTAACCAGTCTGGGCCAGCTGTAAAGCAACGACGTAAGTTATTTACCGAGCACCAAGTTATAGAAGTGGCTAATCTTTCAGCGTTACGCTTTGGATTATTTAAAAAAGCGGTTGGCCCTTCATCACTCATCACTATACGCCCTAAATGTTCAGGCCAGCCCTATAGCTTAACTTATATCGTCGTAAAGCCAGGCACAGCCGCAGACAATGACTATCGTTTTGTCATTGATCCGTATGATGTACATGAGTTGCAATCAAGTGATGCTGCTGAAGATCCATTAGTTTGGACGGCTCTGACCTGGGGAGGTCCAAGAGACTTAGCGCTACTCAGCCATCTATCTCGATTCCCAACTATTTCAAGCTATGAACATGAAGGGAAACTCAGAACTCGCTGGGGAGTTGTCAGAGGTAATAGAAAAAAGTTACAACAATCCATAGTTGGACGAAAATTCTTTTCTGATCGTGATTTTCCTGAGGATAGCCTCCTACACCTAGATGCAGAAACTATTCCTGTAAATACAGACCCATATACACACGGTAGAGATTCAACAGATTTATTGCCATTTGAATCTCCTCAATTTCTGATAAAACGA
Source organism: Gammaproteobacteria bacterium (assembly GCA_021773975.1). Classification (GTDB taxonomy): domain Bacteria; phylum Pseudomonadota; class Gammaproteobacteria; order Chromatiales; family Chromatiaceae; genus WFXD01. The sequence continues at coordinate 4,833 of JAJFJN010000056.1, forward strand.
AGTTGGCGCCGTAAAACAGGTAGATTCCGAGCCGTATGTATTTCTAATGAACAAAAAGGAGTACTGTGCTCGAACAGCTATGTGACCGTAAGTGCCTCAGGTGGTGACAGAGAAGCGCTTGATAGCGCTTGCCTGACCTTAAATAGTCGCCTTGCTACTTATCACTTGCTTTTAACAAGTGCGCAATTCTCTAATTATCGGGATACAACAAATGTAAGTGAGTTATTGTCCGTACCCTGTCCTGTGCCGGGAACAACAAGCCACCAGAATATTGAGACATATGATGATGTCGATAGAGAAGTACATAAAGCATTTGGGCTAAAAGAATCTGAGCAAGTATTAATTGACGATCTTTTCGAAATTACCTTGCCTTACTTTAAGAAGGGTGAAAGCTCAATTGCGTGCCAACCAACCCAACGTTTGGAGCAGCATCCAGAGGCTGAACTCGCTGTCTATCTTCAGTGGTTTATACGTGTTCTGAATGCGACATTTGGAATCAATAGTCCAGTATGTGCAACGCTATTTGAAGAGTCAGAAGAATATCGGCTACCTATTCGCCTTGTGGCAATTCACCTGGACTGGCCAAATCGACCCCCCATCTCTATTGAGCCGCTGAATGAGGGCGCACTTGCTAATAAGCTGACCGAGCTATACACACACCTTTCTGGTGAAGCGGGTAACGGCCCAACCTGCTACAGAAGAGTTGCACGTATATTTGACACCATTCAGCAAGATGGAAAATCAATCCCAACCATATTTATCGCTAAACCGGATGAAAAACGCTACTGGACACGATCCATTGCAATGCGCGATGCAGATGAGATTGCACTGGAAATCATGGACTGGCATCACTCAGGTCAACAAGAAACGGCATGAGAGATTTAGGGGGCAGAAACAGAGGCAATACACCATATAACTTGCGCTGGCCTGATACGCCAGAGTTCACCCAGGCGGCATCAAAATTCGCCACCCATGCAATCGATCATATGCTGGAAAAAGTGTGGCAGGGATATCAGCAATTTACCGATGACTTTTTGTCATACATCGATATTTCACTGGCAGATGAAGAGCTGGAACGTACGATTACCCAAACTCTTGAACCTCATATTCGAAGTTGCCTGAGTGGCGATGAAGTCTATGATGTTCAGCATGGCACCTACGAACCCGAAACCCGTGCCGCAGCACCGGCACAACCCCCCGAATATGATATGGCCTTTATTTTAAAGGCCAATAGAAGAATTATGTGGCCCTTTGAAGCCAAGATTATGCGTAGCCCAGCTAATGTTGCTCCGTACGTGAAAGACATCAACGAAGAGTTTTTAACCGGTCGTTATGCCCCTTTTTCCCGTAGTGCAGCTATGCTTGGGTATTTGCTATCAGGAAGGGCATCGGATGCGCCTACTCACATCCAAAATCGATTAGGCACCAAACTTGACCCACATCCCACTCTCTATCCTCGCTACAGCCACCACATTTCAAAGCATCACCGAATTCTACCGAATAAGTCCTGGGCGTCAGGAAAATCTCAGTGCCACCATATGATCCTGCCGCTTAATATTAGTGTGCTACCGAATGAGTAATGCCTATCTTATTGAGCAATTCGGAATGCTTGGGGGCAGAAGAAAAAAACCTGCCAAGGCCGCATAAACCTAATTGATAGCAAGAGGAAAATGTTGTTTTGTCTGACAAACACAATGAACTTGCCCAGCTCCGTAGTGAAAATGCCCGCCTGATTGCACTTCTTGAATCTCGCGGTATTAAGTGGTGCTTACCAAAAAACGAGCCACCCATTAGCAAACCTGAATCATCACCATTAACCACTGATGAAAAGATTACTCTTTTTCGTCGACTGTTTCAGGGGCGCAGTGATGTTTACCCAATCCGTTGGGAAAGCAAAGCGGGCAAGTCCGGCTATTCTCCTGCCTGTGCAAATGACAAATTTGCAAGGAGAGCAAATTTGCACGGCGCAGCCGCCCAGAGGGTGAGCGCCATGGATGGCGCGAATGAATGGAAACGGGGTGTCTGCAACAAGCCCCGTATCAAATGCGCTGACTGTTCTCAGCGCTCCTTGTTACCCGTTACCGATCAAACTATTTTTGATCACCTGGCCGGGAATCATACCATTGGTGTCTATCCGTTACTGAGTGACGATACCTGCTCTTTTGTTTGACCCTTCCCTGGGTCAAACCCCTTTGGGGCTTACGCGAAAATTCGCTCCCGGCGAATTTTTCTAGCCGTAGATTTTGATAAGGCAGAGTGGCAGGAGGATGCACGTGCATTCGTAGCATCATGTCGTGAATTGGGCATACCTGTGGCATTGGAAATTTCTCGCTCTGGTAATGGAGCACATACATGGGTTTTCTTTTCCTCGGCAGTCTCTGCTCGTGATGCACGACGTTTAGGTACAGCGATTATCAGTCACACCTGTGATCGCACCCGGCAGTTGGAGCTTGGTTCCTATGATCGCCTCTTTCCCAATCAGGACACCATGCCTAAAGGTGGTTTTGGTAATCTTATTGCATTACCTTTACAGAAAAAGCCACGTGAAAATGATTGCAGCCTGTTTGTTGATGATGCTCTGCGACCTTACCCCGACCAGTGGGCATTCCTTGCCTCGATACAACCCATGCCTGCTCAGGATATTGACCCCATCATTCTGTTGGCCACTGGCAACCGGCACCCTCTGGATGTCACTTTTATCAGTGATGAAGATCTGCGTGAACCCTGGAAAGAACCAGCTGCCCGATCAAACAAGCTGGCAGATCCCATGCCAGAATCTATCAACATCACCCTTGCAAATCTGATCTATTTTGAAAAAGAGCAGTTGCCACAGCCTTTGCTGAATAGACTGATCCGTTTGGCCGCATTTCAAAACCCGGAGTTCTACAAGGCGCAAGCGATGCGTTTTCCTGTATGGGACAAACCGCGAGTCATCGGTTGTGCTGAAAACTTTCCCAGGCACATTGGTCTGCCACGTGGTTGTTTGGAGCCGTCACTCAAATTGTTACAGGAGAATGGTATCCAATATAGCATTGAGGATGAACGCTCTTCCGGGCAGCCGATACAAATCCAGTTTGAAGGCAAACTTCGAGATGATCAGGAACGTGCTGCCAAGGCTATGCTTAAGCATGACGTGGGTATCTTATGCGCCCCCACAGCATTTGGAAAAACAGTAACCGGTGCTGCGCTCATCGCCCGCAGAGGTGTGAATACGTTAATCCTGGTGCATCGCACTGAACTGCTGAAACAGTGGAAAGCACGGCTGCAAACATTTCTTGATCTGAAGAAGGGTGATATCGGCACCATGGACAGATTAATGCTCCTGCATAATCTGCATTCCCTACATCCATGTAGGTTGTGGAGGCAAGGTCAAGCCCTCAGGAATTATTGATATTGCAGTGATGCAGACATTAACTCACAGGGAGGAGTTACTTGAACAACTGAATCAGTACGGGCAGGTGATTGTCGATGAGTGTCATCATCTCTCTGCATTCTCTTTTGAGAGCATTTTGAAGCGTACCAATGCAAAATATGTTTTGGGTCTGACAGCGACACCGATACGCCGTGATGGACAACAACCCATTATCTACATACAGTGTGGCCCTATTCGCCATGCCGCAAATATCCCCGAGAATGCTCCAAAAGAGTTGCTGATAATTCCACACTACAGCACTTCGACTATTGATGCCTCTCCAGATTGCCCTATCCAGGAAGTTTTTCGTCATATAGCGGGTGATAGAGATAGAGCTGAGTCAATCGTCAATAAGGTGATTGAACTCTACGAACAGGGAAGAAAAATTCTTGTATTAACGGAACGCACTGAGCATCTTGAAATGCTAAAAAGCGCGCTCAGTCTGCATATTCAGGAGTTCTGCACACTATATGGCCGACTATCGAAAAAGCAGCGTGCTGCTGTAATCAGTGAGCTGGATGCGCTTCCCCCGGATGCTCCACGCATTCTTCTGGTCACAGGAAAGCTGGTAGGTGAAGGCTTTGATCATCCACCACTCGATACTCTTGTACTTGCGATGCCGATCTCATGGAAAGGAACGCTGCAACAATATGCAGGACGATTACACTGTGAACACATGGCCAAAAACGATGTGAGAATTATTGATATTGTTGATACGGGACATCCTGCGCTACTGAAAATGTGGAATCGGCGTCAGCAAGGCTACCGGACTATGGGGTATCAATTTGTTGAAGATGGTTCTACTCTGGATTTCCTGACAACTGGGTAGATAAAATCTTTCCAAGCGCGGATTCTATCTTGAATGGTTGTTGGAAGAGTATTCTATTTAGCGCAATATTTTTCGGTACACTCGCGGTACACCCCTCAGTTTTTGCTTCCTGCGCCAAACTAAGATAACCTATTGAATCAATATGATTTTAACTAACTTTACCGAATATACCCTAATCCAGTATAATCAGTAACTTATTGATTAATAAGCGATTTGTAATCAGCAGGTCACAGGTTCGACTCCTGCCGCCAGCTCCAATAAAATCAGTAGGTTACAAAAATCCCGCTTCGGCGGGATTTTTTGCATTTGGGTTTAAATCATTAGATGTAATCAACCAGTGAAGATGCCTGGTTAAAATTTGTTTCGCTATTGCCTAGCTAATAGAATTACCATCTAACCTGCCAGGATGCTGTTGTTTGGCATGCTGGTGCGCTATCTGGAAATGATTATCTTTATTATATCAAGAGGTTACTATGCAGGTTGAGATGAATGGCGGTATTATCGTTGCCATTGCTATTTTCTTAATTGGAATAATGGCTACAGGTTTAGCTATTTATTACATCCGTAAAGGCAGAGAAGAGCGAGCGCAAAAAAATGCTGAGGTTGAGGCCTCAGACAATGAGTCTTCAGCAACAAATGGTGACAGCTGAGTTAGGAGATAAATTCTTGTATCCTTTGGTAAGGGTGGCTCTTACTGTGGGTCAGTGGTATAAAATACCCACTGTAAGATTTATGTTTTGCATTTAAAAGTGGAGGGATTGGTATGGGAGTATTTATTGGAAATCTTCAGCCTGGCACTACGACCAGCGATCTTCTTGATTTCATGGGAGATCATGACGGAATGACCGATATTGAAATTGTAAAGCGGCGATCTGAGCAAGGTGAAGAAGTCCGTTTTGGTCATGTCCTGTTTCGTTCACAGGGCGATGCAACAAGAGCTATCAAACTTCAGCAGAAGAAAGACTTGCATGGTTCAATGGTTTTGGTGCGAGAGTATATTTATAGAGCAGATGATGAGAGGCGTTCAGTCGGTCTACAAATCATCTCACAAGAAGAAATGGACCGCAGAGAGATTGACCGTCGCTATTCATAAAATGAGTGTTATGGAAGTCTCATGAGTTAACGTTCTACTGTATCAATCCTATAAACCTGCATGGTGGTGGCTATGCAGGTTTTTTTGTGCGCGCATGACTATTCTATAGGATTTATTTCACTGAGAGTGATGTGGCTATTGATCTGATTGTGGTCTTTCAATATTAATCAGAGCCAAAGAGTTTATTGAGCTGCTGTTTTGCCTTCTTATTTGTGGAGTCACTGCGCTCTTTTAACGAGGTGCTTTGGCGGCTGGTTTTGTCCTGCTCTTCAAATAATGCGTTAAGTTGATCGAGTGCTGTTGATTGTGCGTGGGTGTCATCAGGCTCGTACGCCAATGGTTTGGGTGTAAAATAACCACAAAAATTTGCCCTCTCTTTATTGCTGACACTGTCTGCAATAGGCTCACGACAGCTATCACTGACCTGTGGGTCATAGAATTCACATATCTTACAAACATGCAGTTCTGCATGGCATCTAATACAAGCATCAGTACGCCTAATTGGAAGGCTGACATTTGCCAGTTCAACATCACATTTCCAGCAGATTAAGGTTGTTGGTTTGTTCAAGTATGCCTCCATCCATTTGAGTATTTTGGTTTGTTGATAGGGGTTAGAGTGGCGAGCTTCAACCTGTTATCGCGCTTCTTAATTAGGCGCTATTAATTGATTTTACATGTTGAAATCCAGATGTGAATATCAAAAACAAAAACCACATTATTCACATGGACTAAATTTGATATTTAAAATGCATTCCTAGTTGAGTTTAATCCCTAAAGATTGTTGTTACCTCGCCGTTAAAACTTCTGCACGGTTGTTAAGTTTGTCCTATTGTTTCTTGAAGTAAGGCAGGATTGACAATCTGTAATAATTGCCCTGTTGTTTTGTGAGTGCGCTGTATTTTGGTTGGGTAACAAAATTGGACCCAATTTTAGAGACTATTTATTAACTCTTAGGAGAAAAGAGAATGGCAAGCATATTAGCCGTAGATGACTCTGCTTCCATGCTCCAGATGGTGTCATTTACCTTAAAAGGTGCTGGCTTTGATGTGGTGGAAGCTACGGATGGTCAGCATGCACTGGATGTTGCAAAAACGAGGAGCGTGGATTTGGTAATAACGGATGTAAATATGCCCAGGATGGATGGGATAACCCTAATAGGGGAGTTACGTAAGTTGCCAAATTATAAATTTGTGCCAATGCTGATGTTGACCACAGAATCAGGCCCTGAAAAGAAACAGCAGGGCAAAGCGGCTGGAGCGACAGGTTGGATTGTAAAACCTTTTAATCCAGAGCAGTTACTAAATACAGTAAAAAAAGTGCTCGGTTGAATATTAAAGGTGGATGAAACCGTGATCTGACCGAGGAGGGAAATAATGACCATAGATATGGCACAGTTTCATCAGGTGTTTTTTGATGAAAGTTTTGAAGGACTCGATGTCATGGAGTCGGGGCTGCTGGAAATGGATCCTGGTAGCGCAGACTCTGAGCAGATCAATTCAATATTTCGAGCTGCTCATTCCATAAAAGGTGGAAGTGGCACCTTCGGGTTTTCAAATATTGCTGAGTTCACTCATGTAATGGAAACATTACTGGATGAGACGCGAGATGGTCGGCGGCAGGTTACTGCTGAAGCGGTTAATGTGCTCCTCGCTTCGGTGGATGTATTACGTGAAATGCTAACGGCAACCAGTGAAGGTGCCGAGATGAACCCCGAAAGAGTTAAGGTTCAGAAAGCTGAGCTGGATAGACTTTTGGCTGGTGGGGTTGTAGCTGTGGAGGCAGCAGATCCTGGCAGTGAAGATGTCTCATCTGTCACGGGTGAGCAAGCTGGCTGGCATATTGTTTTTCATCCCCATTCTCACATGATGCGTACTGGCAATGATCCCTTGCGTCTTCTTCGTGAATTGGAAAGTTTAGGTGAGTTGACGGTTAAAGTTGATATAGGCTCGCTTCCTTCAATGTCAGAATTTGAACCTGAAGATTCATATTTGAGTTGGGATTTGCATTTGATAGGAGATGCTTCTCAAGATCAAATTAATGATATTTTTGATTGGGTTGAAGATGACTGTGATCTTTCAGTTACCCCAATTTCTCAAGAACCTGGCTCCCCCGTTGTCTCTGAAAATGATAATAAATCAAAGTTAGAAAGCGAAGCTAAAACGGCTTCAGTACCTATTGAAAAAAGCAAAGCAGCCACAGTTAAAAAAGCAGCTCCCAGTGGAGGAGCAAGCTCCATACGTGTAGATATCAGCAAGATAGATGCATTGATCAATATGGTTGGAGAGTTGGTTATTACACAATCAATGTTGAGCATGATGGGTGAAGAGTTTGAGATCAGCCAGATAGAGCGATTACGTGAAGGTTTGGTGCAACTTGAGCGGCATACGCGGGAAATGCAAGAAAGCGTCATGCAGATCAGAATGCTTCCAATAAGTTTTACATTCAGTAGATTTCCTCGTTTAGTACATGATTTAAGCGCGAAAATGGGTAAGCAAATTGAATTAAAAATGACGGGTGAAAATACAGAGGTAGATAAAACTGTCATTGAAAAAATAGGTGATCCACTGGTGCATCTTGTGCGCAATAGTCTGGATCATGGCATTGAGTTACCAGAAGTTAGAGCTGCAGCAGGTAAGCCAGAAACTGGAACGGTTGAACTGAATGCCTCTCATCGTGGTGGCAATATCATTATTGAAATTAAGGATGATGGAAAAGGCTTAGATAAAGATGTTTTGCTGAAAAAAGCAATTGAAAAAGGGGTGGTGCCTCCTGATGCCATACTCTCTGATCAACAGATATATGAGTTGATCTTTGGTGCTGGCTTCTCAACAGCAGAAACGGTTAGTGATGTCTCTGGGCGTGGTGTGGGTATGGATGTTGTTCGGAGAAATATTAATGAGCTTGGTGGGAATATAGAAATAAAGTCAGAAATGGGTGTTGGCTCATCGTTTACTATTCGCCTTCCATTGACATTAGCGATACTGGATGGACAAACAGTATCCATTGGAAGCGAGGTGTATATTGTGCCTTTGGTTTCCATTATTGAATCTATTCAGATCAAAGAAGACATGGTTAACATGCTTGCTGGTAAAGGAGAGACCTTTAAGCTTAGAGATGAATATCTTCCTATTGTGCGTCTTCATGCTGTACTGGGTGTTGAAGATGCAAAGGCAAAGAAGATTAATGAAGGGTTGCTGGTTGTTGTAGAGGGTGAAGGACGAAGATGTGGCTTTTTTGTTGATGATTTGCTTGGGCAGCAGCAGGTGGTAATTAAATCACTCGAAGCAAATTATAGAAAGATTAACGGGCTATCAGGTGCGACAATTTTAGGTGATGGTTCCGTAGCACTTATTTTGGATATTCCTGGCCTTATTCGCATGGCAGGCCAAGCGGCTACAGCAGAGGGTAGTAATATTAGAAAAATAGCATAAATGGCTATTTTATTAATAGGGCAAAAATAATGACTGATTTAAGAAATGCAGAGCAGGAAAACTTACAGGATGAAGAGAATGCACAGTATCTTACCTTTGAACTTGCAGGCGAAGATTATGGTGTTGATATTCTTCGAGTGCAGGAAATAAGAGGCTGGGATACGGTTACTCGAATTCCCAATTCGCCATCTTATGTAAAAGGCGTATTAAATCTGCGTGGAGCTATTGTTCCAATATTTGATCTGCGTGAGCGCTTTGGTTTGTCGTTTCAAGAGTACACCAAGGATACGGTAGTTATCGTATTGCGCATCAATAGCCATACAGAGATGCGCATCATGGGAGTTATTGTAGATGCGGTTTCAGATGTATTGAATGCCAATAATGAGGGGCTTGTCAGCGCGCCAGATTTTGGTGGTCAAGTATCTACTGAATTCATTGCCGGATTGGTCTCAGCTGGAGACAAGATGGTTATGCTTTTAGATGTAGATAAATTACTGAGCCAGGATCAAGGAAGTGATGCTGAATTAGCAGTCGCTAGCTAACTCACTAGACTTAACTTTGTTGAGATGAAGATTATGAATTTTTTAAATAATATGAAGTTGTCACAAAAATTATTGATGATGGTAATGATCCCTGTAGTTGTAATGCTAGGCTTTGCAGCCGTGCAGGCAACCTCTGCATTATCACTGCGGCAGATCTCTACCCAGTTGCAGTCAATGACGGCACTTGGTATTCATGCCAGTAGTCTTGTGCATGAATTACAGAAAGAGCGCGGCATGACGGCCGGGTTTCTTGGTAGTAAGGGTGCAAAGTTTGGTTCTGAGTTAAAAGGGCAGCGGCGTTCAACCGATGAAAAGGCAGAGGCATTGAAGCTGTTTTTAGCTGATTTTGATCTCACTTCGATGAGTAAGCATTTTCAAAGTGGGTTGGAAGAATCGCTTGATCGCCTAAAACAGATTGAGCAAAAGCGCGATGCTGTGGATGCTCAAAGCATTCAATTGAAGGATGCAATAGGTTACTACACCGGTTTGAATGGAAGCTTTCTTTGGCTGGTTTCAGCGTTGTCTGCAGTTAGCCCGGATGGCGAGCTTGCGATTATGACAGCTGCCTATGCGAACTATTTACAAGGTAAAGAGCGAGCAGGCATTGAACGTGCCGTACTCGCTGGTGTGTTTGCTCAAGATGACTTTGGCGCTATGTTCAATAAGTTTATGGGGCTTGTTACAACGCAAACAAACTACACCAATGTCTTTCTTTCATTGGCCACTGAAAAAAATAAAGACTTTTTTTCAAAGACAATGATTGGTGAATTTATTGATGAAACAGAAAAGATGCGCAAGGTTGCAATTGAAAAAGCAACAACGGGTGGATTTGGTATTGATGCAGGTTATTGGTTCAAAATGCAAACGGGTAAAATCAACCTGCTGAAAAAGGTTGAAGACAGTCTTTCTGCAGGGTTAACAGAGAAATCTGAAATACTGAAAAAGGGTGCTACAAACGAGCTAATTCTTGACCTCTCCTTGGCGCTGGTGGGTTTTCTTGTGGCGGTAGGTCTGGGTACACTGATTGGTCGTGGAATTAGGGCGCAGATGGGTGGTGAGCCAGGCGAAATTGCAGACATTGCCAACAATATTGCAAATGGTCAGCTTGATCTGAATGCAGGCAGTGGGCAGCAGCATGTAGGGGCTTATGCCGCTATGGTGAAAATGCAGAGCAGAATTTCTGATGTTATTGAAAATGACATTCAATCCATTGTTGATTCAGCTCGTAACGGTGATCTAAGTCAGCGTGTACCACTTGATGGAAAAGAGGGGTTTTATAAAAAATTGAGTGAAGGTGTAAATGATCTATTGGAGGTGAGTGATAGTGTCGTTAATGACACTGTACGTGTATTTGGTGCCTTGGCACAGGGTGATCTTAGTGAGTCTATTACTCGTGATTATAAAGGGTCCTTTAATCAGCTTAAGCAAGATGCCAATGCTACAACGGCAAAGATTAGAGAGGTCATTGAGGGTGATATACAAGCCATGGTAGATAGCGTGCGTGCAGGTGATTTAGAACGCCGTATTGATATGGATGATAAGCAGGGATTTTTCCGAGAACTGAGTGTTGGCATCAATGATCTTACAGAGACGCTTAACTCGGTATTTAATGATATTGCTAGTGTTATGGCCTCATTGGCTAATGGTGATTTGACCCAGGGTATGACGGGTGAATATCAAGGAATGTTTGCTGAAGTGAAAAAGGATGTTAATGGAACACGTGAGAATTTGGCTGATATTATTTCACAGTTACGAGATGCAACAGATCAGGTAAGTACTGCCTCTGCAGAGATTTCGTCCGGCAACAATAGCCTCTCTGAACGAACAGAGCAGCAAGCCAGTGCATTGGAGCAGACCGCCTCCAGTATGGAAGAGTTAACAAGCACAGTAAGAAATAATGCTGATAATGCGCAGCAGGCAAATCAAGTGTCAGCAACCGCCAGGCAAACAGCAGAGCATGGTGGTGAAGTGGTTGGTAATGCAATACGTGCCATGGAGGAGATTAATACTTCCAGCAATAAGATTGCAGAGATTATTGGAGTGATTGATGAAATTGCCTTCCAGACTAATTTACTGGCATTAAACGCTTCGGTTGAGGCGGCAAGGGCCGGCGAGCAGGGCCGTGGATTTGCTGTTGTGGCAACTGAGGTTAGAAACCTTGCGGGGCGTAGTGCAACCGCAGCAAAAGAGATTAAAGATCTTATTCAGGATAGTGGAGAGAAGGTAAAGATTGGTGCTGATCTAGTAAGTGACTCAGGTCAAACGTTAGAAGAAATTGTGGGCGCTGTAAAAAAAGTAGGTGACATTATTGCTGAGATCGCATCAGCGAGTCAGGAGCAGTCAGCAGGTATTGATCAAATCAATCAAGCGGTAACAAGTCTGGATGAATTGACCCAGCAAAATGCGGCATTAGCAGAAGAGACATCAGCTGCGTCAGCTTCCATGACTGATAAGGCACAGGACATGACTGTGATGATGAACTTTTTTACAGTGCCCGGAGGTGTTGCTAGTCGACCTTCCGCGCCTCGTGTAGCCGCTGCACCTAAGGTGGCATCAAAAAGAGCACCAAAAACATCTCCTGTGTCATCAAAGCCAGTAGTTAAATCAACTGTAAAAACAGTTGATGATGATGGTGATGGTGAGTGGGCAGAATTTTAGATTTTAATTTTCAAGGTTGCAGGTTAAAACTGACTTTGAAGGAGACAGGTTATGAGTGCAGGAGAGACAGGCAATGCTACGGCTGATGATGAGCCTTCAAGCCTTGAAGAGTTGGCAGGTCAGTATCTGAGTTTTGAACTTGCTAACGAAATTTATGGTGTTGATATCCTTAAGGTACGTGAGATTAAAGGCTGGGAAGAGGTGCGGCCAGTGCCAGATATGCCAGACTATATTAAAGGCGTGTTGGACTTGCGTGGAGTGATCGTACCGATAGTTGATCTTCGAATTCGGTTTAAATTAGCGAGCTGTGAATACACGCCTACTACAGTGATTATTGTGCTATCAGTAGAACAGGGAGAGCAGCAGCGGGTTGTTGGTGTGGTAGTAGACGGTGTTTCTGATGTGCTGGATGTATCGTCTGGAGATATACGAAGTGCCCCAGAGTTAGGGGGAAAAATCAGCAATCGCTACATTAAAGGGATGGTTACATTGGCTGAAAAAATGGCAATTTTATTGGATGTTAATAAATTGCTTGATTTGCAGGAGATGGGCTTACCTGAAGCATTGAACTAATTGGCTGAAAGCAGAATAAGCATGAGAATAATTGCTGTAATTAATCAAAAGGGTGGAGTAGGAAAAACAACAATAACTGCAAATTTAGGCCATGCTTTGCAGAAGGCAGGGAATAGAGTAATGCTTATAGACTTGGATCCACAAGGGCAACTGACAACCAGTCTCGGCATTTTTAAATTACCAAAAAACGGGATTGATTCAGTGCTGCTTGATCAGGCATCGCTACAAACTGTAGAAATCCATACTAGAGATAACAACCTAGTGCTTATTCCCGCAGGAGGCCGCTTGGTAGAAGTGGAACACCTTAACGATGGTGGTGTTAGTAGGGCCACATTGCTGGATGCTGCATTGCAGCGGGAAGAGTTGGATTATGATTATGTTCTGCTTGATTGTCCTCCGGCTTCAGGGCTTTTATCAGCCAATGCAATTATGGCAGCAGATGAGGCTTTGATACCGGTGAGTGGGGATTATCTCTCGCTTAATGGTGTGGCACATTTGTTATCTACTTTAAAAAAATTTGAGGCATTGCGATCAAAAGCACTTCAGCAATGGGTTGTGATAAGCCGCTTTCATACAAGACGCCGACTGGCAAAAGAGGTGCGAACCAAATTGCTTAATCATTTTCCAAATAAAGTATTAATGACAGAAATCAAAGAGGCTGCTGCATTAGCAGAGTGTCCTGCAATTGGACGCACTATCTTTGAATTTAGACGGACAAGTAACTCAGCAAAAGATTTCGAACAACTTGCTCAAGATTTAATTGAAAGGAGAACCCACTAATGGCTACACGAAAGAAAGTCGCTGCAAGCCGTCAAAAAAAGAGTAGCCCCAAAAATGTAATTGAACATGATCCTCTATCACTGTCTGAGGAAGAGCAGGCAAATGAGGTGATTGAGCCATCAGTGATTGATTTAGGCTGTTCTCTAATGATTAGTGAGGTAGAAAGTTGTCGGAATGATTTATTGAATGCACTACAAGGCGGTCAAAGCCTTATTCTTGATGGCAGTGAAATAGAGCAAATTGATGGAGCTGGACTGCAGCTTTTAGCTGCGGTTGCTTTAGAGGCTGAAAAGCTGAGTGTTGTATTTAAGTGGCATGGAGCTTCGCAGATATTATGTGAAGCGGCAGGTCAGCTTGGTTTGGCAGACATAATACAGCTTAATGAAATCTGCCAAGCAGCATAAATTCATATGATACGGAGTACAACTTATGGGGCAACCAACATCAGGGCCATCAATGGCAGAAAAACCAGATCTGGATTGGAGCCAAGTACGTGAAACTGTGCGTATGCTGGAGTTGGCTGCAGCACAAGTTAATATGGCAATGCGAGAAGGTGATGATTCTGTTGGTGCATTAAGTAATTCCTTTACGTCGATGATTGGCAATGTAAACACTATTGCCTTGGCGCTAGAAGAGATGGAGTGTAGTGAGGACTCGGCAGTGGCGCAGGAGACGATAAAGAATAATTGTGTTCAAGTGCAAGAGCAGATGCACTCTGCCATTATGGCGTTTCAGTTTTATGACAGGCTATCCCAGCAGTTGGCGCATGTGGCGCACAGTCTTGATTCGATGGGTGAGTTGATAGGAAACCATCAGCAGTTGTATAACCCTTTTGAGTGGAAAGGCTTACAGGAAAAAATTCGTGCTCGGTATAGTATGCAGGAGGAGCAAGAGATGTTTGATGCACTATTAAGTGGCGCAACAGTTGAGGATGCATTAGCAGCCTGCGCCAAAAAAATAGCTAATAGAGCGGCAGATGATGTCGAATTGTTCTAGAGGGTGATGGCGTGACGACAGCAAGCAGGGAGTTTAAGTTTACACAAAAAGATTTTGATTTCTTGCGCACAATTTCAAATACACGCACGGGAATTGTTGTATCCGATGAAAAGTTTGACATGTTTTATGCGCGGCTCTCTAGGCGTATACGAAAGCTTGGTCTGGGTGATTTTAAACAGTATTGTGATTTTATTGAAGCAGACAAGTCAGGTGATGAGGTGCTTGAATTAGTTAATGCAATAACAACCAATTTAACGGCTTTTTTTAGAGAGAATCACCACTTTGAATTTTTATCTAATACTGTTCTTCCAAAAATTTTAATAGAAAATAAGAATGAGCGAAAAATAAGAATATGGTCAGCAGGCTGCTCAACAGGTGAAGAGCCATACTCTCTAGCTATAACGTTAAAAGAAAACCTGCCGGCAAACCTGCACTGGGACATACAAATTCTAGCAACCGATATTGACTCTAATGTTTTGGCAGCAGCCTCTAAAGGTGTGTATGCAGAGGCTAGAGTTAAGGATATGCCAAAAAAATTATTGCGTGATTGGTTTATGAAAGGTCAGGGCGTAAACGCTGGCTCTGTTCGTGTTAAGCCTGGTGCAAGGTCGTTGATTAATTTTGGCCAGTTGAACTTAATGGAAAATTGGAATGTTGGTGATATTAAAGATGTGATTTTTTGCCGTAATGTTGTTATCTATTTTGATCGTGAATCAAAAACCAAACTTATTAATCGTTATGCAGACAATTTGAAAGATGGGGGTTACCTGTTTATTGGGCACTCTGAATCATTATATAAAATAACGGATAGATTCGAGTTGATTGGAAATACTATTTATCAAAAGGTTAGGTAGCATTGAATTATGAGCATTATTGAAAAAAAGGATTTTCCCCCGGTTATAAAAGGGTTTGAAAGCATTAATCGCTACTGGGATAAGCGGCATAAAGTAATAGCCGCAAAAATACTGCCGGGTGAATACTATGTTACAAACCAAAATGAAATGGTATGCACAGTACTTGGCTCCTGTGTTTCTGCATGTATCCGTGATAGCAAGGTAGGTATAGGTGGTATGAATCACTTTATGCTGCCATTGTCAGAAGATGGTAACTGGGGTGGTGTAAATAGTGTTATTAGTACTGCAACTCGATATGGAAATTATGCAATGGAGCATATGATTAATGACATTCTTGCTCATGGAGGAACACGCCGAAATCTTGAAGTTAAAGTGTTTGGCGGAGGAAAAATAATGGCATCTATGACAGATATAGGTAATAAAAACATCCAGTTTGTGCAGGAATATCTTGCAAAAGAGGGATTGAAAATAACGGGTGAGGATCTGGGTGACATCTATCCAAGAAAGGTATTGTATTACCCTTATACCGGACGAGTGTTAATGAAAAAAATTAAAGACCTTCATAATGATACGATTGTTAAACGTGAAAAAGCTTATCAGCATGATCTTGAGAAGAAACCAGTTGAAGGTGATATTGAGTTGTTTTAATCGGCTATGAATGGATGTCAATATAACACTGGATTTTGTAGGTTATGATAAAAGTTCTAATAATTGATGATTCTGCGTTGGTAAGGCAGCTGCTTACCGAAATTCTTGATAAGGCACCTGGAATAAAGGTGGTTGGCTCAGCCGCCGATCCATTTGTTGCGCGTGAAAAAATTAAAAAATTAAATCCAGATGTATTAACGCTGGACGTGGAGATGCCTCGTATGGATGGCATCACCTTCCTTGGTAATTTAATGCGTTTGCGCCCAATGCCTGTGGTGATGATTTCTACCCTAACAGAAGCAGGGGCGGATGTGACTTTGCGTGCATTAGAGTTGGGGGCGGTTGATTTTGTACCAAAACCCAAAGTAGATGTTGTTCAGGGTTTGGATGAATATGCAAAAGAGATAATTGAAAAAGTAACAACAGCGGCTGGTGCACGTGTGCGACCCATGAAAACTCCACCTCAAAAGGTGGAGGAGAAGCTGTCAGCTGATGCCGTGTTATCGAAAAAAATAAAACCAGGACATTTTCGTACAACCGACCGAATTATAGGTATTGGTGCTTCAACAGGAGGTACTGAGGCGATAAAAGATGTATTGGTAGGGCTGCCTCCAGATATGCCAGGAATCGTTATTAGTCAGCACATCCCCGCAGCATTTAGTAAGCCTTTTGCAGAACGGGTTAATTCAATGTGTAGGTTGATGGTCTCTGAAGCTGTTGATGGCCAGCAGGTTATTCCAGGGCACGCGTATATAGCGCCAGGAGATAAGCATCTGCTGGTTGTGCGAGATGGTGCTCGATATGTTTGTAGGTTAAATGATGGTCCGCCGGTTAATCGCCACAAACCTTCGGTAGATGTGATGTTTCGATCATTAGCGCAAAATGCTGGGCCAAATGCAGTGGGTCTTATGCTAACCGGGATGGGGGCAGATGGTGCGGAGGGAATGGGCGAAATGAAAGAAGCAGGTGCGCCAATTATTGCCCAGGATGAAAAGTCCAGTGTTGTTTGGGGAATGCCGGGTGAGGTTGTTAAGCGTGGGTTTGCTGACTCGATATTACCACTGAATAAAATTGCGGGTAAGCTTATATCCCTAGTTACTGCGTAGGTGTGAAAGATAGCTTGCTCAAGTTTTTATATGTGCATCCGATATCAAAGATATAAGAATTAAATCTGAGAGCCTAAATGAGATTTTTAATTGGAATGTTTCTAAAGCAGTGTTGGATTCCATTGGTGGCTAGCGGTGTAATCCTGCTTATCTCAAGTTTAATAATATCTCCTTCTGCCGCATTGAGTGGCGGTCTTGTTCTGTTGGTCTGGGTAGTTATATCGTTGCGGTCAATGCAGGAAAATACCCAGCCTAAAAATGCTGGAATAAATACAAAAACAGAGCGCGAAAGTCTTGATATGGCTGTTCATGGCTTGGTGTTGGGGTTGGATGCTGGATTTAAAGGCGTTTCTCAGCAGATGCGGGGTGAGCTTACTTCAATACGCTCTCTTGTCTCTGATGCGGTAGGCACCTTGCAGCAGAGTTTCGAAGGTCTAAATGAGCAGGTGTGCATGCAGCAGAGTATCGTAAATCAGATGATCAGCGGCATGACTGAGTCCGAAGATAATCAGGATGAGATCGTTTCATTTTCGGCATTCACAGAGCATACAGATGAGGTTTTACGTTACTTTATTGATTATGTGGTCAGCCTCAGTGCAGGCAGTATGAATATGGTTGGTCAGATTGACGATATGTCTGATCGTATGGATGAGGTTAATAAGTTACTGAATGATGTTAAAGCGATTGCAGATCAAACTAATCTGCTGGCATTAAATGCAGCAATTGAGGCGGCAAGAGCGGGTGATTCTGGACGTGGTTTTGCTGTAGTTGCTGATGAGGTGCGAAAATTATCACAAAGATCGGCAAAATTTAATGAGGAAATTCGTTCAGTACTCGTTTCTGCTCAACAAAATGTTAGCGAGGCTCGTACTACGGTAGGTGAATTAGCTTCAAAAGATATGAATTTTGCATTGAAGTCAAAAACCAGGGTAGATGAGATGATGGTGCACATTACGGCACTGAATGTAAAAACCGAATCACGCATATCAGAAATATCGGCAATTACGGGATGTATTAATGGCTTTGTAGGTGATGCAGTCAGGTCATTACAATTTGAAGATATTGTTGGTCAGCTAACTGAATTTACCAGTGGGCATTTAGAGCGTGTTGAAAATATGATTCAAAACATTGATGATGGTATTCAAGAGCTACGTTTAACCTCAGATGATGGGCTTGATGAATATGTTAAAGGATTGGAAGAGATATGTGAGCGCGTTGCTGTTTTAGACGAAGCAACACAAACCAAGCTACACAACCCTGTATCGCAAGAGAGTATGAGTGAAGGGGAAGTGGAACTTTTTTAAGATGTTTTAAATTTAGGGGTGAATTCGCGTGGGTATTACTACAAGTGTTTCAGAAAATGAAAAAAAGATCACAATTGTATTAAGTGAGCGCTTTGATTTTTCATGCCATGGCGATTTCCGTGATGCATATCAATCAGTCGACCCCACTCAATTTGATATTACTGTTGATTTTAAAAGAACTGATTATATTGATAGTGCTGCGCTTGGTATGTTGCTTGTTCTTAGAGAGCGAGCAGGAGGAGATCAGGCAAGAATCACTATAAAAGGATGTCAGCCCACAGTTCAGCAGATTTTAGACATCACACACTTTGAGAAACTTTTTAAATTTAGCGCATAAGTAAGGTGGAAAATATGAGTGTTACAACTACTGAATCTTCAGATCAAGATGAAGTTACTATTCAAGTGACAGGGCGATTTGACTTTTCCACTCATCGAGATTTTGTTGGTGCATATAAAGAACATCCTAAAGGCGGCAAGTTTTTTGTTGTAGACCTTAAAGGGGCTGATTATATGGACAGTTCAGCGATGGGCATGCTGCTACAGCTTAGGGAGTACAGCAAAAAGGATAGGGATGTTCGGCTTATTAACGGTAACGATGGCATTCGTGAAATATTACGTATTGCCAATTTTGATAAGCTATTCACTATAGAGTAAAGCAATCGTTTGGTCGCCTGGTTGTTATTTCCTTGATATTAAAGCTAAGTTTGACGCTGTTATGAAGTTGATTTAATCTGACAAGATATTTGTCGATTAGGATTGCGTCATGAAGCTTCAGCCTGTTGTGCTCTCCGGTGGATCCGGAACCCGTCTTTGGCCCCTCTCCCGTGGGGCTTACCCCAAGCAGTTTCTCCCTCTTTTTGGGGATCATTCGTTATTTCAGTCAACTGTATTGAGGCTTCCAGCGCTTGAACAAGAGCATCTTGAATTGGGAGTTACAGTTGCAGATGCGCTTACAGTCTGTAATGAAGCGCACCGTTTTTTGGTTGCTGAACAGTTTCGGCTTATGGATCAGCATTCAGCCTCAATTATGCTTGAGCCATCAGGGCGCAACACGGCGCCTGCATTAACGCTTGCTGCAATGAAGGCAGCACAGGATGACGCTGATACTGTACTTATTGTCATGCCGGCTGATCACCTTATTGCCGATGAAATCGCATTTAGAGCGGTGGTTGCTCGCGGAACTGTACTGGCATCAGAGGGAGCGGTAGTGACCTTCGGTATCGTGCCTACTTCACCTGAGACAGGTTACGGCTATATACAAAAGGGCAAGGCCGAAAATCAAAATAATGAGGCATTCAGACTTCAGGCTTTTGTAGAAAAGCCTGATCAAGCTACTGCGCAACGCTACCTGGATAGTGGAGAATATCTTTGGAATAGCGGAATATTCATGATGAAAGCCGCTGTGTGGTTGGAGTTGATAAAGCGCTACCAGACTGATATTGATCAAGCTTGCCAAGCATCATTTGCCAAAGGTGAGCAAGATGGTGATTTTTTCCGTCTTGATGCTGAAAGTTTCGATGCTTGCCCGTCAGATTCAATTGATTATGCGGTTATGGAGAAGCTTTCGGGTGAAAAAAGCGACTCTGGTACTAAAGCCATTGTACTGCCAATGTCAGCAGGGTGGTCTGATGTAGGAGCCTGGCCTGCATTGTGGGAGGTAAAGGATTCGGATAAGTCAGGCAATGTCATTGAAGGCGATGTTTTAACCCACAACTCCACCGATAATCTTTTGATTGCACAGCATCGCTTACTGGCAACGGTTGGAGTGAATAACCTGGTTGTGGTTGAGACGCCCGATGCTGTATTGGTGGCTGACAAATCGTGTGCTCAGGATGTAAAAATAATAGCAGAACAGTTGAAGCGAGAGCAGCGCAGTGAATCTCAATTTCATCGCCGGGTGCATCGTCCCTGGGGTGATTATGAACCCATTGATGAAGGTGACCGCTATCAAGTTAAGCGATTAACAGTAAAGCCGGGCGCGTCACTCTCATTGCAGATGCACCATCATCGTGCTGAACATTGGGTTGTCGTTCATGGAACGGCAAAGGTGACACGCAATGATGATGTGTTGCTACTAAGTGAGAATGAATCCGTCTACATCCCTCTAGGCGCCACACACAGATTGGAAAACCCTGGAGCAATCCCGTTGGAGCTTATTGAGGTGCAGTCGGGAAGCTATCTGGGCGAGGATGATATTGTGCGTTTAGAGGATGACTACAACCGAAAGACTTCAGATTGATTCAAATTACAAGTTGCAGGTGGAAAAGGATATAATCCCCGCCCGACCACCTTCTTCTATTTTCTCTTGAGGCACTTCAGATGGGTTTTAAATGCGGTATTGTGGGTTTGCCAAATGTTGGTAAGTCCACGCTATTCAATGCGTTAACACAGGCTACAATCGCAGCCGAAAACTACCCCTTTTGCACGATTGACCCTAATGTGGGCGTTGTAGCTGTCGCAGATCCTCGCCAAGATAAGATTGCTGAGATTGTTAAACCGCAGAACATCATCCCTACCAGCATGCAGTTTGTTGATATTGCAGGTTTGGTAGCAGGTGCCTCTAAAGGTGAAGGGTTAGGGAATAAATTCCTGGCCAATATCCGTGAAACTGATGCCATCTGCCATGTTGTGCGTTGCTTTGAAGATGACGATGTGGTGCATGTTGCGGGCAAAGTTGATCCGCTGGCGGACATTGAAGTGATCAATATAGAGCTGGGGCTGGCAGATTTAGAATCAGTAGAGAAAGCACTGCATAAGGTGGCTAAACAGGCCAGGACAGGTGACAAAAAAATTCTGGTACAGAAGGTTTTGCTAGAAAGTGTGCGAGACCATCTTGATGCGGGTAACCCAGTCCGTTCGATGGCGTTGAATGAAGATCAGTTGTTGGCTCTGCGGGATCTTCACCTATTAACAATTAAGCCCACACTTTATATTGCAAATGTAGACGAAAGTGGCTTCTCAGATAACCCTGCGCTGGATGCTGTGATGGCATTTGCTGCTGCAGAAAACTCGGAAGTTGTTCCTGTGTGCGCAGCCATTGAGGCTGAAATAGCAGAACTGGATGAAGAAGATAAAGCTGATTTTCTATCAGACCTGGGACAAGATGAACCAGGCTTGAATCGGGTGATACGTACTGGCTATAAGCTGTTGAACTTAGAGACTTATTTTACCGCTGGAGTTAAAGAAGTGCGAGCATGGACAATACCGGTTGGTGCAACTGCTCCAGAGGCAGCGGGTGTTATTCATACTGACTTTCAGCGAGGCTTTATTCGTGCAGAAGTCACCTCTTATGATGATTTTATAGCCTGTGGTGGTGAACAAGGTGCAAAAGAAGCCGGGAAATTACGGCTTGAAGGCAAGGACTATATTGTACAGGATGGTGATGTGGTTCATTTCCGGTTTAATGTGTAGTGTAAACCATAGATAGCGTAATTTTCTGCTGCATTAATCCATGACTTGAAAATAGCGAGCGTTTCCGGTACATTCGCCATCCCCTATGGCTACGTAGCTCAGTTGGTTAGAGCACAGCATTCATAATGCTGGGGTCGGTGGTTCAAGTCCACCCGTAGCTACCAAATATTGGTTTGATTAAATCGACCATCAAAAGCCCGCACAACAGCGGGTTTTTTTGTGCCTGAATGTTTTATCCCGCTATCTTGCATTTTGAGCTGTCTAGGAGGCTGTCCGAGAATAGAAATCGTAGCGAGGGAAAGCCATTTTGAGTCAGATTTTTTGATCAAATGAGGCGAATATTGGGCATATTTAACGAATTTGATCGGAAAATCTGGCCGAAATGGCTTTTCCGCAGTAGGTTTTTCTATTCTCGGACAGCCTCCTAGTTCAACCTTAAATCTCTGTAAATACTATTTGTGGCCCCTCCGGGCAGCATCCACTCTTCTTTCGTAATAAACCAACTACCAGCTATACTCAGATCACTTTATTCATTGTGCATTTCACATACAGGCCCACAGTGGCATGTAAGGAGAGGGGATGGATTTCACGCGTGCTCTGGGTCTTGACAAACCAGCTAATAACCTGAATGAGGAGAGAGAAAGACTCCACCTCTACATCAACCTCAAACTGGCGGCCCTGGGGCAGCCAACCTGCACCAGCGGCAAGGCAATCACTTTTATGGACATTGCCGACGACCTGCTCAAGAGCTTTCAGGAGAAGAGTCGCCTACTCTCGGCGCATCACTGCCCGACTGACCGGCGTATCCAGAATTTTATTGATCGCTACCTGAGCGATCTGAAGCTAAAACAGCCCCCCACTTTGCCAACTGCCACCTTTGAGCTGGATCGGCACGGCATTGCACGTGAACTTTCATTGCCCGAACAGGGGGATGAGTTTGTCTCTGATATTGTCTCCAGCTATCGCATTCAGCAGGGGGTTCTGCATAATCCGGCCAGTGACCGACGCACCACCGAGGGTTCTTTTCACATCGCTGAGGGCGGTCTGCCGATCCCCGGTGATAAAAAAGCGGTGCCCAAAAACACCTTCGCTATCCTGCTGAAACAAGCTCTGCTGCCACCGCAGCAACTGCTGGCCATCCCCTTTACCAGCAGGATGCCAACACCCGCACATATGTTTGTATCGCTGCTGTTGCGTCCAGCCGTCTGCCCGGAGATTCCTGGCTATGAGCCGGAGAAGAGCCTGGAGATCCGTTTCTTCGCCCCCGCCAATCTGGTCAGTAATCTCGACTTTGTCGAGAGCATCTTTGGCAATGCCGGCAACCCCCATCTGCCCGACAACGATGCGGCACTGGATGTAGATCACTGGAGTGGCCACACCGGCTGCGTCATTCTCGCACCACATCTGGCAGGCTTGAGCAAAAAGGAGTTGGGGCTGCCACATTGGGATCAGGCAACCGACCGCCAACACAAGGATGGCATGTGCTGGAAAGAGGAAAGCGAGCGGTATAACGATGGCAACGCCTTCAAGATAACCGCCCGCGATGAGAGCGGGGTTATCGTCACCCTGCTGGCAGACAACTACTACGGCTACTGCAAGAAAGAGGTCAAAACCCAGATCAGTTACGCCGCCAACCTTTTCGGTATGGCAGAAGAGGAGCACGCAGGTGGCGCGCTGGCCTTCAAACGCCGCAGCCATGGTGAAGAGTACGGCGTCGACAGCCGCACCCGGGAACCTGGATATAGATTCAGTGAGATGCTCAAACACTACAGCTCGATCATGACGCTGCTGCCTGAAGGTCACGCCGTGGATAATAACTATCCTGATCTTCTCTATCTTCCGCAAAACCTGCGCATGAATCTAAAAACCCAGAGCATCCGCTGGGAGCGCAACGGGCAGACGCAGACCATTCGACTGCAACCCGGCAAGGTCTACATGCAGCCCAATGGCTATCGCGTGGAGATGATCAAACATCGGGCCGCACCGACCTGGAATCTGGTCGGAACCGATCCCGAAGGGGTCTTCTGTCACAAGCCCTGCACCGTCTCCGGCGGCGGAAAATCGGAGATATCCAAGGCACTGGGCGATGCCGTGCTGCATGGCCCCATGTTTGTCGATATGTTGGAGAAGGATCTGGATCTCGTGCAGGAGATCTTCAACCGGGACTACTCCACCCGCTTCAAACCGGAATATGTCTCCGTCGATCGGGATATCAGCAGAAAACCATTAAGCAGCCAGCGCAGCCTGGGGTCGGTGATCAAACTGCTGACCCCCTCACCCATCTACACCGATAAGTTCAACCAGTGGCTGGCAACCCTGCCGCCGCGTATCCAGGCGCTGGCTTTTCTGATCAAACGTTTCTACCGTCCAGAGTGGGGCGATAACTGGCGCAGCCATCTCTCAGTAGAGGTTATGGACGGCGCACCGGGGCATGAGCTAAAACTGGATGACCGCCGTGTCGTTGCCACCTATCTTCGCATCGGATTTAATCCAGAGGGTAAGTGGCGCACCTTCAAGCTCAGACAGGATTTCTTCTCCGCTGAAAAGATCCAGATGGAGGATGACATCAGCGTCTCAGTTGTGGTGCCCGCCTCCTGGCTGGCCCTGGATTGCGAATCAAAGCAGAGCGTTAAACTGGTGAAAAACTGCGAATACCGCCTGTTTCAACGGCCGGATGATGCCATCCACCCCGGTTTTGATAAACAGACCGAAGCCGATATGGCCCAACCCAATAACTTCATCGCCAACTTTGAGCCACTCAAAGATGCCAGGCTGGCCACCGTGGTTGAGGATGTGCTGACATTCGGCAACTTCTCACCCCCCATGCATGACCTGCTGCAAGGTGCCTATGATGCGGGTGATCGTTATGTCGTCTCATCGGCCCACCCCCGCATGGTGGATGGCAAGCCCTCGAAGAACCCGCGCTATCTTCAGATCCGCCCGGATCTGACCAACCCTATGCGTCGTTATGTTGCCGACATGGGCACCCGTTTCCACCGAAAAATCGCACTGGATGCCCCCGTCTGCTATCCGGTTGATGCCGTGTTGACCGGCCGACGGAACAACCCCCGTGAGCCGGGTATTCGGCCGCTGGCTGTCTACAACCCCATCCATTATCAGGAACTGCCCGAGCTGTTCATGGATTTCATCAGCAGCCTGACCGGAAAATCCCCCTCCACCACCGGAGCCGGTAGCGAAGGGGCGCTAACCAAAGGGCCATTCAACGCCCTACGGCCAACTGTGGATCTCAACAACACCCTGGTCTCCTACGTCCTTACAGGCTACCCCGCCTTCTCCAGTTCAGCCGGACATATCGGATCGAATGTACGCATTGATCATGATGTCAGCCTGTTGATCCCAGAGATTTGGGCACGGCTTGACGCGAAAGAGCGCCGCCCCGACTACCTACTCAAACAGGGTTATATGGAGCCACTGCAAGATTTCGACCACAACGGACAACGGGTACTGGCCAGCCGACTCGGCTATCGAATAACCCACCAGTTTGTACGCAGTTTTCTGGGCAAAATCTTTGATAATCCTGATACCGTATTTACCGATGAGATCCTGCGCCCGGAGACCCAAAGCCTGGAAGACTTTGTCGACGGCATCACCAACATCGTAGAGACCCAACAGCGCGTCGCACAACAGTATCTGGACGATGGCAGCATCGCCGATGCCTGTCCACCTATACAGGCACTGCTGCATATCATGGTTGCTGGAGAGTATCAGGGAATGAATATTCACAGCCCCACTTTCAGAACAATGTTCACCCGCGACTACCTGCTCTCTTCCGGCTGGTATCATCAACGTCTGAGAATAAAACAGGATCGGGATGCGGCTCTATGGGAGCGCCATCTAAAAGCCCTAAAAGATTTTATTGCGCTCCCCAGTCATGCTGAAGAGGCCGAACGGATGCAGCTTGAGCCACGCTTACAGGCAGCTCAACAACGACTGGAGCAGATCAAAAACCCGGAATACCTCAAGGGACTGATCGGCACCATTGGCGCTGACCCTTTACAACCGGCATCAGCGTCATGAGTATATAAACTCACTACTACTGGTAGTACTCCACCAACATTATATTGGTGGAGTACTCCGCTTCTTTTACACCGGCGTTAAACTAAGATTTCTCCGAGACCCTTAACGATTCAACACAGCTAACACAGTTCTAAAACTATCCAACCCCGCTTCCATATTCTCAATAATCTCCTCAGCCAACTCCTCAGGTTCCGGCAAGTCATCCAGGTCAGCAAGTGACTTATCCTTTAGCCAGAAGATATCCAGGCTGGTTTTATCGCGCGCGATAATCTCTTTGTAACTGTATTTACGCCAACGCCCTTCCGGGATCTTCTCCGCATGCCAGATCTCTTTCTTCAAAAAGGCTTTGTACCTTTTGTCCAGATGGTGGTTCTCAACCAAATAATCGTAAGCAGAAAGGAAAAAACCGCCCGTGCCACAGGCCGGATCGGCAATAGTTTGGTCAGGCTCCGGTTGCATGCACTCAACCATTGCCTTAATCAACGAGCGTGGGGTGAAGTACTGACCGGCACCGGACTTAGTATCCTCGGCGTTCTTTTCCAGCAGCCCTTCATAGATGGCGCCCTAGGTATCGGCGCCCAATCCACATCATTCACCATGTCCACCAGTCGTGAAAGCTTGGCCGGATCCTGAATCTTATGCTGTGCCTTGGTGAAGATCTGACCCAACATGCCCTTCTTCTTACCCAGTTCCATCAACAGAGTGACGTAATGCACCTCCAGCTCAGCGCCCTTAGGACGTGGGAATGGATAGTTTTTCGCCGTCGAAACCTCCGTCCGGCTTGGCTCCCCGCCAGCGAAATGGCTTAAACCCAGATGGGGTTTATTGGCATCCACACGCTCGTGAATGACCTCAGCTGCGGTATGCCCATGCGACGCCCAATGCATCTTGTTCTGTACTTGCGCAAAAAAGGCCTGGCTCTGCCCAACATTGCCGTCGTAATCGATACTGGTGGCGTAGATATCACACACCTTGCGCCAAAATACTTTTTCCGACGAACGTATATCGCGGATGCGCGCCAGCAATTGATCGAAATAGACGCTGTTATCCGGGTTCTTCAGACGTTCATCATCCATAACAAAGTCTTTGGTGAGGAACTCTTTAAGCTGGGCAGTGGCCCAGGTACGAAACTGAATACCCCGGCTTGAGCGCACCCGGTAGCCCACGGCAAAAATGGCCTCCAGGTTGTAGTACTCAATCTGGCGACTCACCTCGCGCTCACCCTCGACTTGAACTGTTGCAAAACATGCAACAGTTGCCTCACGGCTTAGCTCGCCATCTTCATAAATAGTCTTTAAGTGTTTAGAGATTACAGACTTCTCGCGCCCAAACAGCTCCGCCATCTGATTTAAGGTCAACCACAGGGTTTCACCCTCCAGGCGACACTCTAGACGAAACCGGCCTTCATCGGTTTGATAGAGCAGGACCTGGCCTTTCTCCTGCTCTGGAAAATGATCATTCATCTGCACCTTCCCTGAAATGGAAACAAAGTGCGTGTGTAGAGTGCGCTGTGCGCACCTTGAGCGTAACGGAACCGGCGAGAATATGGTGCGCATGGCGCACTCTACAAAGTCTCATCATGCCGCTTTACCCCTTTTCTTGGCCGTCGTCTTTTGGCGCCCAACGGTTTTCTTTTTGCTCGCCGTTTTTTTCGCTACGGCCTGGGCGGCCAGTTCGGCCTTTTGTGCCTGGATGCGTTGTAGCAGACCGCTGGCGGGTTCTTCGTTGGGATCCTGTACAACTAGCTGGCCGGAGAAGGCTTTTTTTAGAATGGATTGGCGTAGGGCTTCGGCGCGTTGGAGGCTGGTTTTAATGTCACTTTCAAGCACACTTATTTCTGATAGTTGTTCTTCGAGTTTTTGAACAATCATTTTTTGTTCTTCGTAAAAACATAAAGGTATCCAGATGTTTTTAAGTTGTGCCGTATTTATCCTCGACCTACCCACTCCATGCACCAACTCTTCTATTTGCTTAAACGTGAGCCTAGTCGATAAAAAAGATGCCCAATAAACATTATTTAGCGTTTCTCCATGGACACGAACACAAAAGCAATCAGCCTTATTAATGGCTTTATCAATGTTATCTGGCACCACAGCGACGCGAATTCTTTCAATAACAAATGATGAAAATATAATATCACCCGCCACAACCGTATGCTTTCTTAGCAGCTCGTATTTCTCTTCTGAAATATATGATACTTTTCCATCTATAAACTCCAGAACACCGATGTTTTCAAGCCTTATAACTCGAACACCATTTTCCACATAGTCGCTGGTTTTTAAGTTAGAACCAAGCGGACCATCAAAAATCTCAGTGTCACATTCACCTAATTGCAACCACCTCCACTCCAAAGGAAGTGTTGGTAGAAAATCATTATTTGTTAAGTTTTCATCTTTTTTAAATATAGATTTCTTTGGCTTGCCCGGCTTCTTCCCACCCTTACCCTCAGCCTGCCAATGCTTCACCTTGGCTTGCCACGCATCCAGCTGTTGTTGGTAACGGACCTGGCGTTGATGCTGGATACGCGCTAACAGTTCCGCCGCTCCTGCGCGTCCTGCGCCCGCGGCACTTGTGCGTCCTTGCACATCGTCTGCCGTTTCCAATTTGTTGGCGTGATCTTTTCTCCACTGCGCAGTGAGCTTGCCTTCAAAGGCATGTTTAAGCAGGGCCTGGCGGTAGACCTTAAGTTGTTGGCGGGCAGTGTTAAGGCTTTCGATAGCGTTATCCAGCTCGGAGAAGAGTTCTTCGATTTTAGCAACGATGCGGTGTTGTTCGTTGAGGGGGGAGAATGGTATTTCAATCTGAACATAATCTTTAAACTTAAGGTTTCTCAGATTGTTGCTGCCTGCCTGATATTTTGTAATTTCCCCGCTTTTATAAAAAAATTGAAGATAGTGATTTAGATACTTTGAAGATACAAAACCAGAAGGACGTATCAAACGAAGAAAATTGGTTCCAATCTTCGAAATATCAGGATTATGAGACAAACAGCTTTTATCAATCAGTACAGTTCTGCCAACAGGCTGCTCAGGTCCTCCACCCGAAATCTCTACCAATATGTCATTTTCGAACAGTTTTCGAGTTTCAAGACTAGATCCTTTTATCAAACGTAGTGAAGCAGTTACCCCCTTATCTTCATCCCAATGACGAAACTCAGAGCCTCTGGTGCAACGCACGGAATATACCCGTCTTCTACATCATCAGGTGATTTTTCCCAATCGCCACCAATAACATGGATTAGCACTTCGTCTAGCGGCATTCTTTCCCAATTTTCCGGAACTTCAAGGTTTTGTATCAAGCTACTAACTCTTCATTCAATTCATCGATAAGGCTTTCCATCTCCACCTCAAACAACTGACACATACTGCCCAGCCCACCCTTGCCATCAAAGGGGGCCATCTCCAGGTCCTCCTGTTCAAAATGAACAGATGATGGCAACTGTCCCATAATGACATTGGCCATGTCGAATAGACTGCACTCACGCTAACCTAAAGGTAGTTCACTACAAATGTTAATCATATAAAATCTTCAATAATCACTAGGCGTATCCGAAACAAGGCACGCGGTTGCTGTATAACAAATCCCCCTCAATCCCCCTTTTGCAAAGGGGGAAGTGGTTCGAGGCTTCGATAAACAGTGTTGGGTCAACAAAGCCTCCCTCTTTTGCAAAGGGGAAGGTAGTTCGAGGCTTCTATAAATAATGTTGGGCCAACAAAGCATCCTTCTTTTGCAAAGATGGTTCATCTTTAAGGATGGAGTACATGCGTTGGATGGTGCTGATACAGATCTGGGCATCCTTGGGCACGTTGGCGGATTTGAGGCGCTGCACGGCATAGAGTTCGGTGAACTTGCGGTTGTCATCCATTGGGGGTGTAGGTGAGCATCTCTTGCTCGGCCTGTTCGCCAAGGTTTTTGGTATCCACCAGAAACAGGATGCGCTTGCCTTTGGTGTGCTTGAGGATGCGATAGATGCTGGTGATGGCGGTGTAGGTTTTACCGGCACCAGTGACCATTTGGATCAGGGCACGAGGTTTTTGTGTTTGAAGGACGCTTCCAGATTGCCAATCGCCAGCTCCTGGCAGTCACGCAGCCCCAGATCGACGGCCGGGTGTTTCTCAGGATTGAGTAAAGGAAATTCAGTCAGCCGTTGGCGCAGGGAGCCACCCTGCTCCAGCCACTCTTTGTGGGTTTCCAGACGGTGAAAGGTAAACACCTCACGCGAAGCGGGGTTTTGGATCACGCCCATCGGTAAAGCGAGTGATGATGCCCGTGCTTTCATAAAGAAAGGGCAATGACTCGTTATTGTTCACCCATTTGAGCTTGGCGCTGGCATAGCCTTCGGTTTACCCTGTGGGTACAGGTATCCATATCCCGCTTACTGATCACCTATCGTATGCCTTCCAACGTTGGAGCATGGGAATGAGCGCTTCTGCCCATCCCTGGCACACCAACCTAGCTCCAACAGTCCCAAGTAGGAACCCATACTTTACCCACCATATGCAACGAGAACATTTCCATCAGCAGGATATCAATCCTCAGTTACAATTGTATTGAGTAGAGGCAATCATGCCGAACAGAGATTTTGAGAATGAGGAGCAGCAATTGAACAGTATGGATATCGGTCTAATCGGGCTGGCAGTGATGGGGCAGAATCTGGCTCTCAATATCAATGACCATGGTTTCAAAATGGCGGTATATAACCGCTCTACAGCAAAGGTGGATGAATTTCTGAAAGGCCCGGCCAGCGGGAGCCATATCAAAGGCACCCACTCCCCGGCTGAGCTGGTGGCATCGCTGGCCAAACCGCGCAAGATCATCCTGATGGTCCGTGCCGGTGAAGCGGTAGACCTCATCATCGAACAGTTGCTCCCCCACCTTGAGCCTGGCGACATCATCATCGACGGCGGCAACTCCCACTTCCCTGACAGCAACCGTCGCACTCACGATCTGGCCAAGCAGGGGATTCGCTTCCTCGGCTGCGGTATATCCGGCGGCGAAGAGGGGGCGCGCCACGGCCCCTCCATCATGCCTGGTGGCAATGTCGACGGCTGGCCTGAGGTGAAACCGATCTTCCAGGCCATCGCCGCCAAAGTGAACGATGAACCCTGCTGCCAATGGGTGGGAGAGGACGGAGCCGGCCACTACGTAAAGATGGTCCACAATGGCATCGAGTACGGTGATATGCAGCTCATCTGCGAGGCTTATCAGCTGATGCGC